>CALYAY010000010.1 GCA_944393695.1 uncultured Alphaproteobacteria bacterium
AATCCATGTGAAGCAGCCACTCATAAAAAAAGCACCCCTTGTGGGTGTTTTTTTTATGGGTGCTTGTTGCTGCCTGGATTTGAACCACGAAGAAAGTGGTTCGACCGCAAATGAGAGGCAGGCGTAAGCATGGAAGCGCGCAAAGAAAAGCTCTTTTCCCCGCCTCCGGTCAAATACAGGAATAAAGCCCGCCGCAGGAAAAAGTACTAGGCATTTTGCCCTGAGCCTGACACTCTTCCGGAGTATAGATATATTCTTCAGGACAGCATTCCTTATAATAGCGGCTGCTATAAGGACAACTCCCCGCCGGAATAAAACCGGGCTCACAATGTGTAATCCGATAACCGTATGTTTCACATTCATTACCGCCGGCCGGTCCGGCACTGCCGGTTCCCTGCTGGTCGCTGATATACTGTTCCCCGTCCTGCACCAGGAAATGAACCCCGGCCCACGCTGCCGCAGCACCGCAGCATATTCCCGCCGCCAATCCGACGAACATAAACCAAACACTCCGCATAAATTTCATCCCCTCTGCATACTATCAACCAATTGATTTTATCATAAAAAAACAAAATTAACAAACCCATAATTTTTTCATAAAAAACCCCGCTCAAAGGGGAACGGGGTTCAGAGGAGAAAGATTAATCTGCTATTGTTTTTCACATTTCAGGGAAAGGCGCAACAAGGCATCTTTCTTTTTCAGCTTCTGCTTTTTCAATTCTTCAATCTTAATAAGATTTTTCCAGACATGCTGCCGTTCTTCATGAATAACAGCTTCCAGATAAGCATGTTGAACTTTGAGGTTCTCCAGGCTGGTTTGGATATCAATCACCATGTTAACCCCCTCTCTTAGTATAACATTTGTTATTATAATACAAAATTCAAAAGATTCCAAGCTTAAAATGAGATAAGATGTTGAAATTTTGTTAAAAAGCGAATGTATAATTCTTCCCGGCCTTCAACAAAAATTAATCATTTTCAGATAAGATGAAAAACATTCTGGTAAAAAGTTCTTTTTTTGTATAAAAAATATTGTTTTTCCTTAAAAACTATGCTATTATGTACAAAAATTAGACTAATACACAGCGAGTGTCGTGTGGAACTTGGTGTAATAAAAATGGAGTAAACAAAATGGTTGAGAACGCAATTCCGGGAACTTTGGATGAATGGTTAAAAAAGCACCCCGATATTGAACGGGAATTTATCTCGGAAGCTCAAAAAAGAGTAGACACAGTCGGATTCGATGCCAAAGACATGGATAAATTTTACAATCGTTTTCAAAAACAGCAAAAAGCCAAAAACAAACAAAACGAAAACACCAAATCCCGCGAAATCGCCCAAACGCTCAAAGCCGCGGAAGGCGACTTGTCAAAACTGAATTTTGACGAGATTGCCGTTGCCTGGTCTGTATTGAAAGATGCCGGGGAAAAGGATAAAGACAAATCCAAACTCAGAAAAAAGATGGCCGATTTTGCCGAAACCAAAATGGCGGAAATATCCCAAGACACAAACTTCCCCCTGTCCATGGCTAATGCACCGGAAATCTCCGAATGGCTGATTATCAGCAATGAAAACCAGACCACTGACGACAAGCAAAAATCTGCCCGCAACGCTGCCCTCAACAAGCGTCTGACCTCCTTTTACCAAATCTACGACAAAAACAATTTCCTGGAAAATCTGCCGTCTGCCGAAGACATTATGGCTAACGACATTGAGCTCGACGCCATCAGCAAAAACTTTAACCCCGCGGAAAAAGACAAAGAAGGCAAAGAACTTTACCCGGAATACCTGCCGGTAAAAACCTTTTACGATAACCTGATTATCGAAAACAACGGGGACAAAGCCGCGCGGGTAGATAAAAACACTTTCCGTGCCGACATGGATACCCTCGCCCGGCAGGAAACCATCCTGGAATTAAGCATTAATCCGAAATTCAAAGAATTAAACCGGGAAAACAAAAAGCGCATTTTTGCCACCGGCTACTTTGCCCATATGGAACAGGGCATACTTTCGCTGACCGCCACCCAGATGGCCGCCAATGCCGAAGCGCAAAAACCGGGAGGAAAATTCAACAAAAGCGAGCTGTACGAACAGGCCCGCGACTACTTTCAAAAAATTGCCGACGGCAAAGCCGGAAAAATATCTATCAGCAATGTCACGGCCATAGCCGTCCTTGCCGAAAGAACCTCTAATCTGACAGCCAAAGCCAAGCGCATTGCCCAAAAGACCGGCGCCATGGCCGCTTGGAACCGGGTAAAACGCTTTGACAAGGAAATGACCCGAAAACATCCGCTGTTATACCCGGCGGCCAAAAGCTTTGCCGAAAGCGCCGCTATCGGCTGGGTAACCGGCGGCGTGGGCCTGACGGTCATGTCCGCAATCCATGCAGGCAGTGCCATAAATAAAAGCTACATAAATTACAAAAAAAACAATAACACCAACGAAAGCTATTTCAGCCACCTGAAAAAGAACAAGCTGGAAATGATAAATCTGGCTGCAGCAGTCGGAAGTGCCGCCATATCGGTCTACGGCATCAGTGTAGACGGCCTGCGCGCCAATGACTTTGGCAAACTCGGAACTGTCATAGCCGGTAACACGCCTCCCCTTGCCGCTGCCACAACTTCTGCCGCCACCGGACTTTGGGGCGCCATCAGCGACAACCTGAAAAATCCGCAAAAACTGGCCCGTCTGGCTTTGAGTATCGGATCCGGCGTCAGCAAAGGAACCGTATATATGGCTCAGTCTTTTGCCGAAAAAGATGAAACAAAGAAAAAAGAATTGCGCAAAAAAGCATACGCGGTTGCCGCCGGCAGCTTTATCGGTGCCTTTGTCGGCCTCACCGCCGGCCCCCTGCTTTCTGAGGGCACCAAAGCCGTTGGTGAAGGCATAGAACTGCCCGATCCGGGCAAAAGCTCAAGCGCTGCTGATATTGCCGTGGAAGACTCCACAATTCTTGAACAGGAACCGGTCAACGGCCCCTCGGCTCCGGAACATTTGGAAACCGGGCACGAACAGGAAGCCCCCCAAACTCCGGCAAGAGAGACACACACCGTCCATCATGAAGACCGGCAGGAAACCACCATCCGTAAAGAACCCGAAAGCCAAAGTTCTCAGGTAAAAATCAAAACCGCACCGACACCCGCTCCGGAAACACCCGCAGCAGAAGTCGTTGTCGAAACGGTAGAAGTTTCCCATCTTAAAAGTTTTGAAACCGGTGTAAAAATCGCCGAAGATTTTGAACAGAGCAACAATCTGCCCCGCTCGGCCGGAAAAATCCTTTCCGAAGAAATCAAAGCCGGCAATCTGACCAAAGCCGAAGCCACATCCATCCTTGACAATCTGAAAAAACATGCCGTCGAAGTCAAAGATTACAAACTCGGACTGGATAACTTCCTAAAAGAAGAAGACAGCCTGGCTTCCGGCGAACGCCTCCTTCAGGAAAGCGCCGAAGCCACCGTTCAGCCTGAACCTCCGGCTGCTTCTGCAGAACCGGCAACCGATGAAATTTCCGAACCGGTAAGCACCGTTCCCTCTCATCGCCAGATGTTTGAAATGAACGAAAAAGTCATCGAAGCTTATCGCCAAACCCAAAACTTCGAAACATCCGTCATCGGCGTCCTCAATCAGGAAGTCGAAGCCGGTAATCTGACTGAAGCTCAAAAAAGCACTGCCGTCAAAATTTACGGTGAAGTGGTGAGCGACCATAACGGCAAAATCAAGAAAGCCTTGGAAGACATCCGCTTCAATTCGCACAAAATGGCCATTGAAGAAGAAGTAATTGCCGAGGCGAAAGAAAAAGACATTACGCAGCCTCATGAAGAAAACAGGCAAAACAAGCTCGACGAACTGCGCGGTATTGCCCAAACCCCGACAGACACACAAGCTCCGGCCGGCCAACCCCAGCAGACCAAAGACGGCGGATATATCGTTGAACAAAACGAAGCCGCCCGCAAAGGCGAAAAATTCGGCCGGGCCTATACCGTAAAGGTTCCTGCCGGAAAAGAAATCAGCTGACGGGAAACCAACATGCTGGAAATCATATTAGACGGCAATCCGGGAAACACCTTTCTGCAACAGGAATACCCTGTTGCAGAAGTTGTGCCCTCTTCTTGGCAAACCTTCGACGATTATCGCCGGGAAGCCCGCCGGATAATAGAAAATCATGCAAATGAAAACGCCGTCATCATCCCTGAAAACGAACCCCGTTTTTCAATCAACAAACTGGCCGTCGCCTTGTTCATTGAATCTTGTGAAATTCCCAACCGGCTGGACTATGCCGTTTTCAAAGTCAGCGACTACAAGCAAAAAACCGAAGCCTACAAACCCTATTGTGCTTTAACCATAGCCATCAAATACGTAATGCGCCTGCTTCAGGACGACCCCAAAACCGCTTACAAAGACATGGCCTGCCTCGGATATCTGGGCCTGAATATTAAACAGGACTATGCCAATGACCGGCTTCTGATAAACCTGCCGGGAAAAATTCCCCACCCCAAAATCACCGCTTCAGACTTTTCCGAAGCCCTGATCGCCATCGGCATCGCCAAAGCTCTCACTCTGGAGCCAACCGGCGATTCGCTTGAAATCGAAATAAACACCCTCGGCACCGACACCTCACTAAGCAAAAGGCAGATTATAAATGAAATCGTCAACCGGGTCATTCCGCTGATTGAAACACCGCAAAAATAACAACAATATTTTTATTGACATTAATCCCCCGCTCGTATATAAAAGTTTTCAGTCCTGTGCCGACTTAGCTCAGCTGGTAGAGCTACTGATTTGTAATCAGTGGGTCGGGGGTTCAAGTCCCTCAGTCGGCACCAGTTTTCAAGCCTCCCGTTGCGGAGGCTTTTTTTACAACAGTACTAACAAAAAAACCGCCATTAAGGCGGTCTTTCCTTTAATCCTTAACCACTTTGATATGCAGTTCGTCAAGCTGCTGCTGCGTCACCACATTCGGCGCCTGCATCATCAAATCCTGCGCCTTCCCGTTCAGCGGAAACAAAATCACATCCCGGATAATCGGCTCGTCCAACAGCAGCATAACCAGACGGTCAACCCCGTAAGCCGAACCGGCGTGCGGCGGCGCTCCAAACTTAAACGCACTGATCATACCGCCAAACTTGTTATCCACCACCGAATTGTCATAGCCGGCAATTTCAAAAGCCTTATACATAATATCCGGCTGATGATTGCGCACCGCGCCCGACAACAATTCCACCCCGTTGCACACAAAGTCATACTGATAAGCCAGAATTTCCAGCGGATTTTTGTTCTGCAGAGCCTCCATACCTCCCTGCGGCATCGAAAACGGATTATGTGAAAATTCCACCGCACCGGTTTCTTCATTTTCCTCATAAAACGGAAAATCAACCACCCAGCACATTTTGAACGAATTTTCATCAATCAGACCGAGTTCCTCACCAACTTTGTTGCGCAGCCGGCCGCTGAACTTGTCAAATTTCACGCCCTTACCGACAACAAACAAGATTGCATCACCGTCTTCTGCGCCAAACATCGCTTTAATTTCACTGACTTTGGCCTCGCCCAGCATACGCGAAATTCCTTTCACGCCGCCTTCTGCCCAGGCCAGATAAGCCACGCCGCCCATGCCTTCTTCTTTGGCATAGCCGTCCAGTTTGTCAAAGAACGAACGCGGCTTGGCAGCGATTCCCTTCACCAGCATGCCTTTAACCGTTTTGCCTTCCTTAACCAGATTGTCATAGACGCCGAAACCGCTGTCGCCAAACGCTGTCGAAGCATCAATCATAAACAGCGGATTACGCAAATCCGGCTTGTCCGAACCATACTTCAGCATGGCCTCTCTGAACGGAATATGCACATATGGAGCCTGATCAACTTTCTTGCCGTTGGCAAACTCGTTAAATATCGTACCCAGCGTATGCTCAATCACCGCAAACACATCATCCTGCGTGGCAAAGCTCATCTCCATATCCATCTGATAAAACTCGCCCGGAGAACGATCCGCCCGCGGATCCTCATCACGAAAACACGGCGCAATCTGAAAATACTTGTCAAAACCGGCCACCATCAACAACTGTTTAAACTGCTGCGGCGCCTGTGGCAAAGCATAAAACTTACCGGGATTCAGTCTTGAGGGCACCAGAAAGTCACGCGCCCCTTCCGGCGAAGAAGCGGTCAAAATCGGCGTCTGATATTCGGTAAAACCTTGCTCTCTCATCAATTCGCGCGAACGCTGAATCACTTTTGAGCGCAACAAAATATTTTTGTGAATCCGGTCTTTTCTCAAATCCAGAAAACGGTATTTCAGGCGCATTTCTTCAGGCTCACCGCCGTCCGAAGCCACCTGCACCGGCAGAATATCCGCCTCGGAATAAACCTCCAGCCCGCTGACCTTAATCTCAATATCCCCGGTCGGAATATGTTTGTTCACGCTCTCGCGGTGCACCACTTTTCCCGTAATGCCGATAACCGATTCCACCCGCAGCGCCTCAATTTTTTCAAACAAATCCGAGCTGCTGTCAAAAACACATTGCGTAATTCCGTAATGATCCCGCAAATCCACAAAACACAAATTTCCCAAATTGCGTTTACGATGAATCCACCCGGCCAGTTTCACTTCCTTGTCGACATCGGAAGCCCTGAGCTCGCCGCAGGTATGTGTACGATAGCTGCTCATATTTATCCTCTTTAATTATTAATACGGTTTTATAAGTTCTACCCCTGTTTTCTTCGAAAAGCAAGTCCCTTTTAGCCTGCCGGCGCACAGATTTCCGCTTTCCGCAAAGTTTTGTTTCACAAAATGGAATATGATATTGATATTTAAACGCAGAATACTTAAATTTAAAAACACGATAAGACTTTAGAGGACATAACTCATGCAGGATAATCTGCCCCAGCTTCGTGACATTCATCTGCCCGACGGTGTTTCCGCCTGGCCCCCGGCTTACGGCTGGTTTGTGCTGGCTGCCGCCCTGATTTTGGCAATTGTTTTAATTCGCCTGACGCTCGTCCTGCGCCGCAAAAGCAAAAAACGTTACGCCCTCCGCCTGTTGCAAAACTTTCCTGAAAACAATATGCGCGCCGCCGTTGAAATGTCAGAAATCCTGCGCCGCATCTGCGTTTTGAAATACAAAAACGCCGCTTCCCTGTTCGGCCGTGCATGGATTGATTTTCTCAACGGCAAAACCAAGCATCCGCTTAAAGACAAAACCGCCCGCCTGCTGCTTGATGCCCCTTATACCTCGTCCGCATCCCAAACCTACACGGCCGAAGACATCGCCGCTCTCCGCACTTTTTGCCAAAACTGGATAGGAGAAAATCTGTGACACACTTCCTTCATCCCGAAATGTTTTGGCTCCTGCTGCTGCCGATATTATTCCGTTTTCTGCTGCCTGCTGCCCGCGGTCTGCATGGTGATGCCCTGCGCATTCCCTTTCTCCGCGACATTGAAAAAATCAGCATCAAATCCGGCAGCGTCTGGAAACAGTCTCTCCCGGCAAACAGCGGCTTCTCCCCAAAGCTGACCCTGTTATCCTTTATCTGGTTGCTTTTAGTACTTGCCGCCGCTCGCCCCCAGTGGATTGGCGAAGCCGTCCGTCTTCCGGAAAAAAGCCGCGACATTCTGCTGGTGGTCGATATTTCAACCTCCATGCTCGAACCCGATTTCAGCCTGAACGGCCGCCGCATTGACCGCCTGAGCGCCGTTAAAAAAACCGCCTCCGAATTTATGCGCAGACGCACCGATGACCGCATCGGACTGGTTCTGTTCGGCTCCCGGGCTTATTTGCAGGCCCCGGTAACCTACGACAAAAAATCGGTTGAAGAAATCCTCTGGAACGCCGACGCCGGCATGGCCGGAAACTCCACCTCCATCGGCGATGCCCTTGGCCTGTCACTCAAATCTTTGCGTGACGGCAACACTCCCGGACAAAAAGTCATCATCCTGCTGACCGACGGCGAAAACAACAGCGGCGCCCTGTCTTTGCCTCAGGCAGTCAAACTGGCCCGGGACGAAAACGTCAAAATCTACACCATCGGAGTCGGCTCCGACAATGCGTTTGTTAATTCCTTTTTCGGCATAAATCTGCAACGCACCCCGGGACTGGATGAAAAAAGCCTGCAAGACATTGCCCGCCAGACCGAAGGTACCTATTTCCGCGCCAAAGACACCGACAGCCTGGAAAAAATTTACACCCGAATTGACAAGCTGGAAGCGGTTGATCACGACGCCTCTTACATTCGTGAAACCAAAGAACTTTTTTACTGGCCGCTCGGCGCTGCCCTCGTTCTGGCAGCCGTTTTACTGCTTTACAGCCGGAGAAAATAAATGGAAAACTTTATTGCCGATTTTCACTTTCTGCGTCCCTGGTGGCTGCTAGCCCTGTTTCTGCCCCTGATTTTTTACACCCGTTTTTCCGGCAGCGGCCGCAGCCTGTCCTCCTGGGTAAAAGTCTGCGACAAAAAGCTGCTTAAATTTCTGTTGGTAAAAGGCAGCTCCGGACAACGGCGTTTCGTGTCACTGATTGCCCTGACCGGTTTCATCGGTGCAATTTTTTCCCTCGCCGGCCCTTCCTGGAAAAAAACAGAAGTTCCCGGCCTGACACCCCAAAACCCGGTCATGCTTTTACTTGACATGTCGAGTATGATGAATCAAAAAGACATCACCCCCAGCCGCCTTACCCGCGCCAAATTCAAAATCGCCGACCTGCTGGAAAACCTGAAAGCAGATCAAACCGGCCTCATTGTCTACACCCGGGAACCCTTTCTGATTACCCCCGTCACCGATGACGACGCCCTGATTACCAACCTGCTGCCCGAAATCACCACCGACATCATGCCCGTTAACGGCAGTCGCCTCGACCGCGCCATAGACCTTGCCGTCGACAAGCTGAAAGCTGCCGGTTTCTCCCGGGGAAACATCATAATTTTTTCCGGAGACGAAGGCGAAAACGCCTCTCAAGCCCAAAACGCTGCCTCCCGTGCTGCCGACAGTGGTTATAACGTTTCCGTCATCGCGGTTAATGCCAAAGCTTCTCCCACTCTCCGGCAGTTGGCGGAAAAAGGCCGGGGCATCTTCACTCCCGTCACCGCCGGAGATGAAGACATTTCCCTCTTAAACAACTTTATGCAAAAAAACTTCAGCGAAGAATTAAAAAAATCGGAAAACATGCGCTCGGTCTGGCTTGACTATGGTTATTACCTGTTAATCATTCCGCTTTTTTGCTGTCTTTACTTCTTCCGCCGCGGCCTGCTGGCCGTACTTATCCCCGCGCTGCTCTGCGCCGCACCCGCCCGGGCCTCGTTCTTTCTGAATGCCGATCAGGAAGGGCTCCGCGATTTTCAATCCGGAGATTACGCCGCTGCCGCACAAAATTTTAAAGATTCGCAATGGAAAGCCTCCAGCTTCTACAAAGCCGGAAACTATGAACAGGCCCTGCGCGAATTCAGCAGGGAAAACACCGAAACCGCCCTGTACAATCAGGGCAACGCTCTGGCCAAAAGCGGAAAAATCGACGAAGCCATAAAGAAGTATGAAGAAGTCCTGAAACAAAACCCCGGACACGAAGATGCCAAATTCAACCTGGAATATCTGAAACAACAAAAAAATCAACAGCAGCAAAACCAAAATAATCAGAACCGGCAATCTCAGGATAAACAAGACCGGAAACAAAACCAGTCTCAAAACGATTCGCAGAACGAACAACAACAAAATCCCGACAATCAGCAATCACCGTCCGGCAATGACAAAGAACAACAATCCCCTGATGAAAACCGGGATAATCAGTCGCAAGATCAAAACACCCCGCAGCAGTCTCAATCCCAAGCTGCTCCCGGAGAAGAGAACCGGGAAAAAAAGCCTCAACCTTCCGGCTCGGCCGAAGCCTCGGACGAACCCCGGCAAAAATACGACGAGCAAGCCCAGGCCCGGGAACAACAATACCGTGAAATCCCTGAAGACCCGGGCGGTCTGCTGCGGGCTTTCATCAATAAAGAATATCGTAAAAAACGTTACAACGATTAATTTAACCCAGGAGGTAAAATGAAAAAACTTTACTTGTTTTTTGCCTTGCTCATGCTGGCGGCAGCGCCTGTTTCGGCAGCCGGTTTGACCGCCTCGGTAGACAAGAGCGAACTGCCGCAGGGCGAAACTCTGACACTCACCCTCACCTACGACGGCGGACAAACTAATGAACAGCCCCAGCTGGATGTTTTAAACCGGGACTTTAACATTTTTTCCGTCGGCTCATCGTTTCAACACAACTACATTAACGGAAAAATCTCGCAAAAACAACAGTGGCAGGCCGTTCTCATGCCCAAACGCGAAGGAGAACTGACCATCCCGGCCGTCAAACTGGGCAAACTTACCAGCAATCCCCTCACCGTTAAAGTCGTCAAAGCTTCCCCCCAAAACCTCAACCGGGATTCTGATACCGCAACCGGCCGTCCGCGCTACGCCGTCGATGCCGTCGTTGACAATAAAAATCCCTATGTTCAGCAGGAAGTCAACCTCACCGTCCGCATTTACGACACCGGCGGCCTGCAATTGGAAAGAATTGTCCCGCTCGACAATGACGAAAACAACTGGGTAGTCAAATCTCTCGGCGAACCGGAAGTTGAAAGCAAAGTCATTGACGGACGCTCGGTACGGGTCATAAAAATCAGATTTGCGCTTTTCCCGCAAAAAAGCGGCCCCCTGCCCACACCGGAATTCGTTGCCGAAGGTTTCTATCTCTCCCGCGGCGCTTCGCCCATGCAGCAGATTTTCGATGACACTTTCGGCACCCTGAACATCAACGGCCTGGGCGCTGACTTTGCCGACATCTTTGCCGTTAAAAATACCGTGGCTTTATCTGCCACTCCGATAGACATCAACGTCCGTCCGATTCCCGCTCAGAATGACGGCGGCTGGTGGATTCCGGCCGAAAGTCTTGAACTCTATTCCGAATGGAAACCGGCTCCCCCGCAATTCAAAGTCGGAGAAGCCGTCACCCGCAATATTTACATGAAAGCCGTCGGCGTGGCAGACAATCAACTGCCCAACATCAGCTTCAAAGACAGCGGCAGCCTGAAACAGTATCCCGAAAAACCCGTAAGCGAGATGAAAAACGAAAACGGCAAAATCGCTTCCTACCGGCTGATTTCCAACGTCTACATCCCCGGAGCTCCGGGACAGGCCGTTGTACCCGAAATCAAAGTCAACTGGTTCAACGTCAAAACCGGCCGCCCGGAAAGCACAACCCTGCCGGCCATGACCGTAATGGTCGCACCTAATCCTCAGGCAGCCCCGGCACCTCAGGCCCCCGCCGCACCGGAAGCAACACCCCCGGTAACGCAGTCGCAGGCAGCCCCGGCTGAAAACTCACCGGCTGCCCCACAAACCGCCGCGTCTCACCCCGGATTATATATCGGACTGGCCTCAGCCGCCTTCTTGCTCGGCATTGGAATCAGCTGGCTGTTGTTCGGCCGCCGGGCAAACCGTTCGGAAACAAAACTCAGCGCCGGAGATTATCGGAACGAAGTCATCAAAGCCGCCCGCAGCGGTCAGCTTAAAGAACTTCGCAACAACCTCATCGGCTGGGCAAAAGAATTTTACGCCGATGCCAAAATCAAAAACCTGAAAGACATTGCCGCCCATGCGCAAAACGAACGCTTTACTCAGGTTCTCGACAATCTGTCGTCCTTAATGTATGCGTCCAAATCCTCCCAATGGGACGGCGAAGCCTTTATCAGTACCTTTGATGAGGTCAGCCGCAAACGCCGAACCGCGCCGCGCGCCAAAACGCCGCTGCCGGATTTATACGAATAGCTTCCCCGCGAAACCAAACGCCTTTGTTTTTGAACAAAGGCGTTTTTCTTTTTCTCTGCCAAAATTAAGATATTTTTTAGGATATTTTTTCAATAATAAAACATAATAATCACAACGGAACAAACATGTTAAAAACTCTGCTCAGTTCTCTTTGCTGCACCAACCTGCTGAAAACCGCAGTCTGGTTGTTGCCGGCCCTGCTGATTGCCGAGCTTCAGAAAGAGCCGCCGCTTTATTTCATGCTCCCGGTTCTGATTGCCGCTCTGTTGCTGCCGATTCTGATTTTTCCGCGGCAGATTCGTTTTTACATATTCTTCCTGGTCGTCTTCCTCTATCTCCCCGCCTGGTTCAACGGCGCTTATTACCTGTTGTTTCAAGGCTGGCCCGACACTTCCGCCTACTACGCATTATTCTACACCAATTCGCAGGAAGCCGCTGAATTTGTTTCCGCCTATCTGAATCCCCTGCTGACAATTTTTTCAGGCCTCACCCTCGCCTGGATAATCCTCGGCCTCATCGGAATAAAACCCGACGAAACACCTTATCCCCGCACATTACTGCAAATTTGTTTCCTTGCTCTGGTTATTGAACTTTTCACCGGTGCTTTCTCTTTTTTCGCCCGCCAAAGCCAGCTTCCGGCTTTCCGCACGGCCGACAAACTCTATGAACTCTACGACGATGAACAATACGTCACCCGGCTGCGCCAAAATGTAAAAGACATTAACTTCACCGACATCAAGTCAATTTTTCCCGCCACGGAAAAACAAACTTATGTCGTTGTCATCGGTGAATCTCAAACCCCCGACCGCATGAGCATTTACGGCTACCACCCCCGCCAGACCACTCCCCTGTTAAGCCGCATAAAAAACGAATTATTCCTGTTTGACAACGTCACCTCGCCGCATGCCGCCACCCTGCCCAGCCTGAGGGAAGCCCTCACCTTCATCAACAGCAACAACGAAAAACTATCCCAGGCCCGCGGCTCTGCCGTTGATTACTTTAATGTTGCCGGCTTCAAAACCTTCTGGATATCCAACCAGTACCAGCGCGGAAAACTCGACGGCCTGATTTCACTCTGGGGCAATGCCGCCGCCCAAAGCATTTTCATCAATCGTCACCACAGCGACAAAGAAAAAATGCAGGCTCCCTACGACGGAGAACTCCTGCCTTATATTGAACAAGCTCTCCAAGACCCCGCTCCGCGTAAAATCATCTTTGTACATCTGATGGGCTGCCACGCTGATTATAAAAACCGCTACCCGGAAGAATTCGGCCGTTTCAAAGATCCGAAATTCAACGTTCCCGGCCGCAGCGACCATTACGACAACGCCACTCTTTACAACGACTTTGTCATCAGTCAAATCTTGCAAAAACTCCGCCAAACCAATGACCAAACCGCCGCCTTTCTGTATTTCTCCGACCATGGCGAAGACACCACGCCCGACGGTTGTTTCTGCCATTCCATATCCATGGGAACCGCTGAAATGTATAAAATCCCTTTCATTGTCTGGCTTTCGGATAAATACAAAGAAAAACGCCCGGACTTTGCCCAAAGCCTGCCGGAAAAAATCCACCGTCCGTTCAACACCCGCAACTTTCTGCATTCCCTGGCCGATCTGACCGGTCTGCAAAGCCTCGATGCCAAACCGGAAAGAAGCGTGTTCTCCGACCGCTACAACCCCGGACTCTATTAAACTAACGCAGCTGGGCTTGATACAAAGCCGCATAAATGCCGTTTTCTTTTTTCAACAGCTCCTCATGCGACCCGACTTCAACAATCTCTCCGTAATTAACCACAATGATTTTATCGGCGTTTTTCACTGTTGACAACCGGTGTGCAATAATCAGCACCGTCCGGTCTTTCATCAGATTGTCGATAGCCTTCTGCACCACCGCCTCCGACTTGTTGTCCAGTGCGGAAGTCGCCTCGTCCAAAATCACAATCGGAGCATTTTTCAAAAAGGCACGTGCAATGGCAATTCGCTGCTTTTGTCCGCCCGAAAGCAAAACGCCGCGCTCACCGATTTCCGTTTGCAAACCTTTGTCCAGCGTAGCAATAAACTCGTCCAGACAGGCCATCTTAACCGCCTTTTCCACCGCCTCCTTCGAAGCGCTCTCATTTCCCAGCAGGATATTTTCCAAAATCGTCCCGTTAAACAGAAAATTATCCTGAAAAACCACCGAGATATTATCCCTCAGCGAACGCAAATCAATATCCTTGATATTAACCCCGTCGATAAGCACCGCCCCGCTGTTGGCCGGCAAATCATAAAAACGGGGCAGCAGATTAACCAGCGTGCTTTTGCCCCCGCCGGAATTCCCCACAAAAGCGATTGTCTCACCCTTGGCAATTTTCAAATTAACATGTTTCAGCACCGGCCGGTTTTTCACATATTCAAAACACACGTCTTTATATTCAATGCCGTTTTGCAGTCCGTTCATCTTCACCGCATTCTGTTTGCTGACAATCGCCGGCTGCTTGTCCAACAGTCCGAAAACACGCTCCATGGCCATCAGCGCCATCTGAACATTGTTAAAATTATTGCCGATGGCCTTAATCGGGTTATACAGCATAATCAGCGCCGCGATAAACGACACAAAATTACCGGCCGTAATCTCATGATGAACAATCAGATAGCTTCCGAACCAAATCACCAGCGCAATTCCCAGCGACACGATAAAATGCATCAGCGGCGACATCAGCCCCGTCCGCTGCACCATCTTGATACCCAGCTTAAATACCGTATGCAAAGTATTGCGAAAACGCTTGCTCTGATAATCATACAGATTATATGAAGTAATAATGCGGTTGCCGCTGAACGTTTCGTTATAATGCATCATCACTTCCCCGCCGGAAAAAATAGTCTTGTCCATAATGCTCGTAATCCGGCGACGAACGGTTGTCAGCGGATAAAGCGCCCCCAAAAGAACAATCACCGCAATAATCGCCAGCTGCCATGAATTATAAAACAAAACCCCGATAAGCGACACCGAAGAAAAAACCCGCGTGGTAAACAGCTTGAGATTTGACAGCAGACCGTTGCAGGCCATATCCACATCATTGTTAAAACGCATCAGGATTTCGCCGGAATTGGTCTTGTCAAAATAATTGGCGTCAAAAGTCATCAGCTTGTCAAAAAGCGTCATCTTGACGTCATTGGCAATCTTCCGCCCCACCCAGGTATTCAGATAAGTAGCAGTATAGTTCAGCCCGCTTTGCAGACTGCTGAACAAAATAATCAGCAACGGAATATAACTTGTCGCCGCCGTGCTTTTTTCCACCATCACCACGTCCATATACGGCTGCAGCGACCAGGCAATCACCGCATCCATCGACCCGATGGGAATGGTAATCAGCACCGCGCACAACGCCCTTATCCAGTAAGGCCGGACATAAACCATCATGCGCCGGTAGTTTTTAACGATATTCAAAGAATTAAATTTTTTAACGATAAACTGAAACATAATTGTTTTATCACGCTATTGTTGTTGATTCAGATACCAGTCCAGCGTTTTGACTATTCCGGTATCAAAAGTTTCCTCAGCCTTCCATCCCAGTTCCCGACACAATTTGTCGGCATCAATGGCATAACGCAGATCATGCCCCGGCCGGTCGGCCACAAAGCTTATCAGCTCCCGGTATAAACCGCCGTCTTTCCTTGGCCGGCGCTCATCCAGCAAGTCGCATATCTTATGAACAATCTCAATGTTTGTTCGCTCGTTATGCCCCCCGATATTATACGTTTCACCGCTTTTTCCCTGATGAAAAATCAAATCTATCGCCCGGCAGTGATCCATCACAAACAACCAGTCGCGAACATTTTTTCCCTCCCCGTAAACCGGAATTTTCTTCCCGGCCAGGGCATTGGAAATAATCTTCGGAATAAGCTTTTCCGGATGCTGTTTCGGCCCGTAATTGTTTGAACAGTTTGAAACCGTCACATTCAGCCCGTAAGTCCGGCCGTAAGCCCTGACCAGAAAATCCGACCCGGCTTTTGAGGCCGAATAGGGCGAGCTCGGATCATAGGGCGTTTTTTCCGAAAAAAAACCGTCTTTTCCGAGTGAACCGTAAACCTCATCGGTAGAAATATGATGGAAACGGGCTCCCTCATATCCCGGACGCACCTGCCCCGGCGCCGTCAGCCAGTGCCTGCGCGCCGCATCCAGCAACGTAAACGTCCCCACCAGATTTGTTTCGATAAACGCCCCCGGATTGGCAATGGAATTATCCACATGGCTTTCCGCCGCAAAATGAATAACCCCCGTCACCCGGTTGTCGGCAAAAATTTTCTCCACCAATGCTCCGTCGCAGATATCCCCCCGCACAAACTCATAATTATCCAGCCCGGCGCATTCTTTCAGATTTTCCAAATTCCCGGCATAAGTCAGCTTATCCAGGTTAATAACATGATACTGCGGATACTTTGCCGCAAACCACGGCACAAAATTCGAACCGATAAACCCCGCTCCCCCGGTCACCAAAATACAGGCTTTGCTCAAAAACTTTCTCCCTTGTGATAATCATCATAAATCCGCTGCAGATAAGCCCGATAGCTGGTGCCCCGCGGCAGCTTGTCGATAATCCGGCACATCTGCTCAGAATCAATAAACCCGCGGCGGTAGGCAATTTCCTCAATACAGGCGATTTTCAAATCCTGCCGTTTTTCGATAATACCGATAAAATTTGAGGCATCCAGCAGCGACTGCGGCGTCCCTGCATCAAGCCAGGCATTTCCGCGTTTCATGGTCACCACGTTCAGCCGCCCCTCGTTCAGATATGCCTTGTTAATATCGGTAATCTCCAGCTCTCCCCGGGCAGACGGCTTCAGATTCCGCGCTTTTTCCACCACATCCGCCTGATAGAAATAAAGTCCGACCACCGCATAATTTGACTTCGGCTGCCGGGGTTTCTCTTCAATGGAAATCACCTTGCGGTTATTGTCAAATTCCACCACGCCGAACCTCTCCGGATCCGAAACATGATAACCGAACACCGTCCCTCCGGGATTATTTTTGATTTCATCGCGAAAATGCTGTATCTGCCCGCCCATATAAAAGATATTGTCTCCCAGAATAAGGCAAACCTCATCATTACCGATAAAATCGGCCCCGATTAAAAACGCCTCGGCAATTCCCCGGGGAGCTTCCTGCACCCGGTAGCTGATATTCAGCCCCAGCCACGCACCGTCACCGAACAACGTCCGGATATTGGGCGTATCCTGCGGCGTTGAAATAACCAGAATATCCCTGATGCCAAACAACAAAAGTGTTGACAGCGGATAATATATCATCGGCTTGTCATAAACCGGAAGCAGCTGCTTGCTGGTGGTTTTGGTCAGAGGATAAAGCCTCGTTCCCGAACCCCCGGCCAGAATTATACCTTTCATTTCCTTAGCCCGTAACGGTTAACATTACTCCGAATATAAAACAGAGCCGCCGCCAAGGCAAGCAGATTTTGCCTTTTTTACAGAACCTCTCAGAAACGGAAATCGCGTTTTCCCAGCTCAATACTCTTCAGATTGTCAATCACCAGCCCCCGCACTTTCTCATTGGGAATATGCGTTAACTCTTTTTCAATCAGCTGTTCGCCGACCTTCCGGGTTTCCGGCGAGGCATAATCAATCAGATACTCTTTCAGGGTCATCAGCGCATTCGGCAGACAACAATTGTGAATCTGCATGTTTTTGCACAAAGCCATAAAGCGGTCTCCCGTTCTTCCCTCCCGGTAACAGGCCGTGCAAAAACTCGGAATATACCCCAGTTTCATCAGCCAGCAGACCACCTCGTCCAACGTGCGTTTATCACTCACGTCAAATTGTTCCGACTTCTGGTCATCCTCTTCCGGCGCCACATATCCGCCCACGCTGGTGCGAGAACCGCCGCTGATTTGCGATATCCCGTAGCGCAGCACTCTTTCCCGGCAGGCCGGGCTTTCCCGGGTTGAAATAATCATTCCCGTATAAGGCACCGCAATCCGGATGCAGGCCACCAGTTTGGCGAATATCTCATCATCAATCCCGTTGTCAAAAGCCGAAGGATCAATGTCATCCGCATGCTTAATCCGCGGCACGCTGATGGTATGCGGCCCCACGCCGTGAACCGCCTCCAGATGTTCGGCATGCATCAACAGCCCGGCAAATTCATAGCGGTATCTTTCCAGACCGAACAAAACCCCCAATCCCACATCGTCAATTCCGCCTTCCATCGCCCGGTCCATCGCCTCCGTATGCCAGGCATAATTATGCTTCGGCCCCGTCGGATGAAGCTTTTCATAGCTTTCCTTGTGATAAGTCTCCTGAAACAGGATATAAGTACCGATACCCGCCTCTTTAAGCTTGCGGTAATTCTCAACCGTCGTCGCCGCAATATTCACGTTAACCCGGCGGATAGCCCCGTTTTTGTGCTTAATGCTATAAATGGTTTTAATCGATTCCAAAATATATTCAATCGGGTTGTTCACCGGATCTTCACCGGCCTCAATCGCCAGACGCTTATGCCCCATATCCTGCAGCGCCGTCACTTCTCTGACAATTTCTTCCTGCGTCAGCTTTTTGCGGGCAATATGTTTGTTCTTTGCATGATACGGACAATAAACGCAGCCGTTAACACAATAGTTGGACAGATAAAGCGGCGCAAACATCACAATCCGGCTGCCGTAAAATTCCTTTTTTATCTGTTCGGCCAAAGCAAAAATCTCGGCATTCTTGTCCGGCAGCTCGCAATCCAGCAGCAACAAAGCCTCCCGGTGCGAAAGCCCCTTATACTGCCGGGCTTTTTCCAACAATTGCCCAATAAGTTCGGCATTATTCTTGTTTTGGTCGGCATACGCCAAAGATTCTAAAATTTCTTCATGGCTGATAAATTCCTCAGCCTTCATCGACTTGGGATCATACATAAAATTCATCTCTCTTGCTTCCGGGGCAGAACAAACTTACCCGTCAGGTTAAAACAACGCCACACAGTCTAAACGCTGCGGCAAAAAAATCAAGCCCTATTCCTCAGAAAAAAACGCTGAATAAGCCGTCTTACACGAAATCCCCTCCAGACGCCCGATTTGTCCCGTCAAGGCGGCAATCTCCTCTTCCGTTGCATCCACCGCCAGACTGATAATATTAATTTTCTTGGCCCGATAAGGAATGCCCATCCGCCCGATAATACAATCCGCATATTCGTGCAAAATTTCGTTCAACCGGTTGACCGATTCCTTGTTTTCCACAATAACCCCGATAACCGCAACCCGCGTCTTCATAACCGCTTCCTTTCCCGCTTAAAAAAACTGCCGATATATTTTTCCGCCCGGAAAAACGTTGAAACCCCCAGCTCCCGGCACAACGGACTTTTCAGCATCCGGCGCACGTTTTGCGAATTCGGCTGCCGACGGACAGCCTTCCGGTACTGGTGCAAAATGATTTTTTGCGCCGTCGGCCAGTCAATCAGCGGATTCTCCTTAACTCCGGCAATAATCTTCAACAACCCGCTTTCCGCCGAAACCAGCTCCCCGGCCGCAAGACTTTTACGCAAAAACAGCTGCCCGAGATTCCGGCTTTGTTCCGCGCTCAACCCGAAAACATTCTCCCATGCCCTGACTTTGGCCATCATGGCTTTCTCAACCTGGGCCTCATGACGCGTAATTGAGATATTTCCTCCATGCCAGCGGTACAATGCCAGATTCTCCGGCAGATTGTCAAATTCACCAAGCAAACTCAGCCTCACCCACAAGTCATAATCTTCCGCCGGCACCATGGTCTTGTCCCAGTTCAGCCCGTTTTCACTCAGCACCCGCCGCCGTATCATGGTTGATGACATCAGAAACGGACAGTTGGCAAAAAGTGCAAACGCCCGCAGCCATTTCCGATCCGTTTTCGGCTTAAACAACCGCCCCTCCGGAATTCGCGTAAAATACGACCCCACCACGACCACTTCCGGATTCTGCTGCAAAAACGCCGCCTCCTTGGCAAAACTTTCCGGCAACCGCACGTCATCTGAATCCAAAATTGCCACAAATTCGCCGCGCGCTTGTTTCAGAGCATAACTCCGCGCCCCGGCCGGCCCCTGATTCTTTTCCAGCCGGAAAAAACGAATGCGCTCATCGTCAAAAGACTTCATCACTTCCGCCACATAGGCATCCGAAGCATTATCAACCGCCAGCAGCTCAAAATCACCCAGCGTCTGATTCAAAACACTTTCCACCGCCTCACGCAGATAAGCTTCCGGAGTATTGTAAATCGGCATAATCACCGATATCAGGGGAACATCAGACATCTTACTTTTTCCTGTTAACACTTCCTCCCACTATGAAAGATTTTTTCCAAACTTTCAAGCCCCCTCCCGCTTTTCCTGTGTTTTTCACAAAAAAAAGAGCCTGTTTTTCACAGACTCTTCACATTTTTCCGGCCTCAAAAAGCCAGACAACGTACAGCATCATTCCATTTGTCAAAATCTGCCGCATACAACGGATTAATACATCCCAGAATTTCAACATCGTCACCACTTTCAAACAAAACGGCATTCAGCGAAACTCCGTATTCGGCATAAACCCGGGCGGCCAAATCCCTCCAATAAAAAACTTCCCGTTCCAACCGACCTTCTTTCAGGCTTCCGGGAAACTTCACGCAACAGCTGAAACTCTTAAAAGGAGCCTCTTCATTCAACTGCACATTATACGTCCCGATACGCAGCCCCGGCTTCAAACACCATGCGGCCCGACGGCAGGAATCTTCGTCATGAAAATGCACGGCCCAACCTTTTTCGGTCTCCATTTCAATGCCTTTTTCGCCCTGCCGCACATCATAAACAGCCACTGCCCGGCACAAACCTTCAGGGGCAACTCCCGCGGCAAAAAGTTCTTCCAATACGTTCTCATCCGTAATTCCGTTGTCTTTCTCCGGCTTGTTAAAAGCTCCGACAAATAATGTATACATACGCAAAAAATTATAAGTTAATAATAAAAAAACAGGCATAGTATAACAAACTTCAAGCCCCAAATCAAGCCATTATTTTTTAATTGCCAAACGCCCTTTCTGCCGCTACAATCTGAGTAATTTTTTAGCAAAAACAAGTAACGCAAAATGAAGATTATAGAAAACACCAATTCTCTCGAAAAATTCTGCGCCTTTCTCGAAACGCAGCCTTTCATCACCCTTGACCTTGAATTTGTCCGGGAAAAAACTTACTACCCCGAACTCGGCCTCATTCAGGTGGCCTGTCCCGACGACGAAGCCGTCATCGACCCGCTGGCTCCGGATTTAAACCTCTCCTCCTTTTTCCGCCTGCTTGACAATCCGCAAATAATCAAGGTTTTCCATTCCTGCCGCCAGGACATCGAAATTCTTTACAAACTCTGCGGTTTCATCCCTCATCCGCTCTACGACACCCAGGTTGCCGCCCAGCTCTGCGGCTTCGGCTCCGCCGTCAGTTACGAAAACCTGGTGCACGCTGTCTTGCATATCGAGCTTGACAAAAGCTGCCGCCTCACCAACTGGTGCTCCCGCCCGCTCTCTGAGCAACAATTGCAATATGCCCTCTCCGATGTTACCCATCTGATGCACATCTACCGCCGCCTGCATGATGAAATCTCTTCTCTCGGGCGTGAACACTGGATTGACGAGGAAATGAAAATCCTCTCTGATCCCGAAACCTATATTGTCCGCCCCGAAAATGCCTGGCTCAAGATTCGCCATCATTCCCGCAACCGCCGTTTTTTAACCATTCTGCAAGCCCTGGCAGCCTGGCGCGAAACCCGGGCCCAAAATAAAAACCTGCCCCGCCAGACCATCATCAAAGACGAATGCCTGCTCAACATTGCCGCCACCTGCCCGCACGATATTAAAGAACTGGCCCAAATACGCAACATGCGCGCCGACATTCTCAAAGGCCGTCTGGCGCAGGAACTGGTAGATATTGTCATCGCCGTCGAAAAACTTCCCGCCTCGGCTTACATAAAACTCCCGGCAGAAAAAAAGATTGAAACCAATCCCTCTCTTTTCGAGCTGCTGAAACTCCTGCTGAACTTAAAAAGCATTCAATATCACACCGTCGCCCACCTGATCGCTTCCGAAAACGAATTAAAACTTTTCTCTTCCGGACGGGACCGCGGCCTGCTTATGCTCAAAGGCTGGCGCCGCAATATTTTCGGAAACGACGCCCTGTTATTGCGCAGCGGCAATCTTTCCCTGAGCTACAATCCCTCAGCCAAAGACATTTGCTTTCGGCAAACCTCTCCCGGCTGATACCCTTTGCCCTTATTTATAAAACAGCTGCAACACTTCCACAATCTTCCGGGCCTGCTCACTGTTCAGCGAATAAAATATATTCTGAGCCTCACGCCGCGTTTTCACCACTTTTTCCGAACGCAGCACCGCCAGATGCTGGGACAAAGCCGACTGGCTCAGTCCGATAAGCTCTTCCAGCTCATGCACTTTCAGTTCTCCGTCCATAAGATGACACACAATCGCGAGCCGCTTTTCATTGCCCAAAGCTCTTAATAATCTTGCACCTGATACTACAGCTATGTTTTTCATATTTTTCCCTCCTATTAGCACCTCATAATTTAACACACGATTCTCCCGAATGGGAGTAAGGATACAACTAATATTCATATAAACTTTAGACTATACAAAAAATCATAATACAAAAACATTGCTGTGATGATTATAGCCAATCTAAAGACAAGTTTCATTATGCTATTTAATCTGAGGCCGAAAGTCAAATAAAAAATATCCCGATTTTTTCACTTTCCCTGTCAATAAAAGTTGCGCTGCGGCAAATAAAAGTATAGACTTTGCCTCAAAAGAATTTAACGGAGTAAAACACATGACCGAAGAAGAAATCCAACAGCTGAGCTTTGAAGAAGCCCTGCTCAAACTCGAAAACATCGTACGCGAACTTGAAGGCGGACGCATCAAACTGGACGAAGCCGTCACCGCCTACGAACAGGCCGTCGCCCTCAAAAAATTCTGCGAAAGCAGATTACAGTCTGCCCGGCTGAAAATCGAAAAAATCGAACAACAGCCCGACGGCAGCCTGTCCGTCGCGCCTCTGGATGCCGCCGGAGAAAACGCCGATGACTGATATATCAAATCTGCTTTCCCGTTTTTCGGCTGATTTTAATGCCCGGCTGGATAACTTTTTCCCTCTGTCGGACAACCCCGAAAACCGCGTCATTGAAGCCATGAAATATTCCGTCACCAACGGCGGCAAAAGGCTGCGCCCGTTTCTGGTTTGCACATTGGCACGGCTTTTCGGCCTTGATTTTGAGGCTTCGCTGCGCCCGGCCGTCGCCCTGGAATGCCTCCATTCTTATTCTCTGATACACGACGACCTCCCCGCCATGGACAATGACGATCTCCGGCGCGGAAAACCCACCTGCCACAAAGCCTTTGACGAAGCCACCGCTATTCTTGCCGGCGACGGCCTTCTCACCTATGCCTTTGAAATTTTATCTTCCCCCGCCACTCATGCCGATGCCGCCATCCGCAGCGAACTCTGCCTGCTGCTGGCCGAAGCTGCCGGAGCCTTCAACGGCATGGTTTCCGGACAAATGCTTGATCTTTATATGGAAACGCATCAAAAAGCCGGCTCGGAAGAAATCATCCGCCGCATTGAAGAAATGAAAACCGGACGCCTGATTCGTTATGCCTGTGAAGCCGGTGCCGTTTTGGGACGCGCCGCTCCTGATCAAAGGCAGGCCTTGATTTCTTATGCCCGGGGCATCGGCGTCGCTTTCCAGATAGCCGACGACATTCTTGACGTGGAAGGTTCTCCCGAATTGGTCGGCAAAACCCTGCAAAAAGATTCCGCACAGGGAAAAGTCACTTTTGTCAGCCTCTTCGGCCTGGAAACCGCCCGTCAAATGGCCGGGGATTACATTGCCGGGGCCAAACGGGCTCTTTCAATCTTCCCCGCCGGAGAAGAAATCGAAATTCTGCAAAACCTGGCAGATTTCATCATCAACCGGCGTTATTAAAACGCCGGTTTTTTATTGAAAAACAATCTGGCGGAATACATTTTCCAAAAAGAAAAGCGATATAAAGCAAATACTTGCCGCAATAACCGGAGTCGCAATCCAGCCGGCGGCAATCTTCAGAATAACCATCCAGTTAATCCCCCGGCCGCCTTTAGCCAGACCGATTCCCAAAATTGCCCCGATCATTGCCTGCGAACTTGAAACCGGCACCAGCGGCAGCGACGGCAGTCCGTAAGCCTCCAGCAGTCCCTTTAATCCCTGGGAAGCAAACAAAAACAAAACCAGCGACTGGGCAAATACGGCAATCAGGGCAATAACCGGCGTCATTGACATCAGATTTTTTCCTACCGTTTTTATGGTTTTGTTAGAATAAGTAAAAATCCCCGCCCCGATAGACAGCGCCCCGATAAGAAACAATATCTGTTCCGGAGACAAACTCAGCCATTCGGTTGAAAAAGCCGCAAAAGGCGAAGATTCCACAAACACGCCCATCACATTGGCAATATTATTCGCCCCCAGGGCATAAGCCCCGAACGCGGTCAGAAAGATTAACCCGCCCCGGATATAACTGTCCCGGCGCAGCAAATGCATTTTGGAATGCCTCAGCCAGAGTTTCACCAGCCAGTAAAGCACCATGGCAATACCGGCGCTCAGCAACGGACAAAACACCCACGAACCGACAATCACCGACAAAACATCCGTATTCGTCGGCTTATGGCTGTAAATATTCCAGCCGATAATTGCCCCCACAATAGCCTGAGAAGTTGAAACCAGAATTCCCGAACTCACCATCCAGTAAACCGCCAATGCCGCCGACAGCGCCACCATAAACGCTCCCGCCACGGCGTTCACCGACCCCAGCGCATCAATCGTCGCCGTTGTCCCGCCGCCGGCACAAACCGCTCCCAGCACCACGAACACCGAAGCAATCCAGGCCGCCGTTCTGAATTTTATCATCCGGGTGCCGACAGCTGTTCCGAAAATATTTGCCGCATCATTTGCTCCCAGCGACCACCCCAGAAACAACCCGCTGCTCAGATAAACAAAAAACAAAATCTCCATCAGATATCCCTTTTGATTGTAAATATCAAAAGCTCGTCGACACAGTCTTCCGCCAAATCCGCAATCTTCTCGATTTCATCAACCAGCGTGCTCAGCTGCAGTTTATTGGCCAGCGGCATGTCCGAGTCAAAAATAGCCTCCTTCAGCCGCCCCGAGGTCAGATCCGTTTCATGCTCCAGAAAATACACTTTTTGCGAATAATCGCGCACCAGGGTAAAATCCCTGAAAAAAGACCGCGAAGCAATGCTCATGTTTTCCGCGCATTCCGTCACCTGCCCGGTCAGATCAATAATTCTTGAATGATATATTTCCGGAATCTCCGGCCGCTCGATATAAAACTGATACGACACCTCGTCAAAACGGTTAATCACCTTGTCCAGATTTTCCACCAGTTCCAAAACATTTCCCCTCAGATCCGGAATCAGATTTTGCGAATACAGCCGGCTCTCAATCTCCCGCCGCAGCTGATCGGCATCATGCTCAATCTGTTTCAGCTGTTTGTTCACCTTTTTAAAAGCCTCGCAGCGCCCTTCACTCAGATACACATGCATGGACTTGTTAAAAGTCATGGCCGCATCAATCACTTTATCATGAAAAACATCAATTTTATTTTCCAGCGTTTTTGCTCTGGAAAACAACGAAATTTTTACGTTAAACATTCACTACAAACCTTTTTTTACCAAAATTGCTAATCTCTTTTATATCACATAAATATTAATAAAAATGTACTTTTTTGATAAATTATTAAGAATTAAACATTATTTTAGACTTGTAAAAAATAATGTTATTGGCTAGATTAAACCATGTTATGTAATTGCTTTTAGATTAAGGATATTAATATGAACAAAAATGCTCCTCTTTATATTTCGCTGATAGCGCTTGTGGCCTCTGCGGCTGCAGTTTTCATGAGCACCAATCCTCAGCCTGCCGCCCCGCAGCCGGCAGCAAACGCCGACACGGCATCGGTTGAAGAAACATTAAACAATAATCCAGAGATTATTATCAATGCCATGCGGAATTATGAACAAAAGATGAGAGACGAAGCTGCAGCCAATGCTCAGAAACTCATTACCGACAACATCGAAGCCGTTAACAACGACCCCGACACGCCGGTCATCGGCAACCCCGACGGAACCATCACCCTGGTTGAGTTCTTTGACTTCTCCTGCGGTTACTGCCACAGACTTTATCCGACTTTGAAAAACATCATTGCCAAAAACCCTGACGTTAAAGTTCTGGGTAAGATGATGGCTTTCGTATCCCAGTCTTCCGACTATGCCGCGAGAGCCGCTTTGGCTGCCAACGAACAGGGAAAATATACCGAAATGTATGATGCTTTGTTCACGTCCGAAGGTCCTCTGACCGAAGAATCAATCAATGCCGCAGCCGTCAAAATCGGTTTGGACATGGCCAAATTCAATGCTGACGTAAACTCTGACAAGGTTAAAAACACCATGAGCAACTTCAGCTCTCTGGCTCAGAAGATTCAGGTTAACGGCGTACCTTCAATGATTTTGAACGGCAAAATGCTGCAAACTCTGGATGAAAGCGTCATTCAAAACGCCATTGACGAACTGAAAAAATAATTTCGGTTCACCACAAATCCAAACTCCGGCTCCCAAGCTCCGGAGTTTTTTTTATTTCGCATATTGACTTTTTAGACAAAAAGAATAAACTACCCTCAAATTAAATTATTATAGCTATGGATAAAAATTATTTATTAAAAATTATCAAAAAAAATTTCATCATTCTCAGTAAAGATGAAATATCGGAAAAAATCGGAGAAATTTCTTATTTTGATCCTAAAAGCTTTCTGACCCAACTGATTCGGCAGCAAAACGACAAACTTAACGACGAACAATATCAAGGCGTACTTCATTCGCACTTTTTTGATATTGTTAACTGGCTGGTAAAGGATTTGATAGAAGATTCCTGCAAATTTGATCCCCGGACAGGAGCATGCGGCATATTCAATCCCCAGAAAGCTGACCGGGCTGATGCCGCCCAACTGGTAATCTCGGTTTATTATCACTACCCGGCTATCTGCCTCCCCTCGTTGATGTATTCTTTCATCCGCCTGGTGCTGAAAGAAAAAATTCTCCTGGTTTAATCCCTCTTCATCCAAAAACTCCGGCCGCTTCCGCCCGGAGTTTTTTTTATTTTCCCTCACTAAAACTTCAGAACAGACTGGAAAGAGAGCATATTCAAACAAAAATGTCCTCCTCAGCAGCTCCCTTTCACCCTCGGCCATTCTTTTCTGTCGTTCTCTAATTGCCCAGGAATCCGGGCACCCCCATTGTCATTACCATCCTCCCTGAAAACTCAGAGAAGGTTTCATTTTATTTAAACTATTAGCTAAGACTAATTTTCCGTCATATAGCCAAATTATCTATTTACAACTATTTCGAATTTTGTTATCATAAGATTCGTGAAGACAACAATAGACAGGTGATATTATGATGAAACTATCTAAAGCTTTAATGCTGTCCGTTTCCGGACTGATTTTCACGTCCAACGGCAGCGCCGCTTCAATGTATGATTCAACATCTTTCAATTCTCCGGATGCGATTACATTTGTCCACACACACACCTCTCATCCGGAAGAAATATTGTTGTCTTCACCCGATTTATCATTCCCGGGTCAACCCCTCATTTTTCTCCGACACGGGAATAATTTATCTCAAAAAATGGAAGAAATAAAAACAGCCGCCACTTGTTTTGTGACCGACACCTCGGCCTGTTCGGGGAATGAGTTTGCTGGCAACAATGCCGATGATGACGGTCATGGTGGTCCCGGTGGCCCCGGAAACGGTGATGATGACTATGACCTCGACAACGAAGAACGTTGCAAAAAAGAAGGATATACTATGACCTCCTGTCCGGAAGGACAAGAAGGTTCCAACTTCTGTCCTTATGACAGCAGTTATTTCGAAGAATGTGTAAATTCCTGTCCCTCAAATTATGTAACTTGTGAGAAACCCTATTACGGAGTTGGTGAGGCATGTGACGGCAAATATGCTTCTTGTGAAAAAGACACCGAACGCGCCTGTCAGGAATTAAACCCCCGTTATGTTGATGAATGCGGCACCGGACAGCAATTAAGTGATGACAGATGTTCTTACGACAATACTTACGGCACCTGCTGTAACACCTGTGCCGGATATGATTATACCACCATTCCCGAAGGATACGTTCAGGACGGAGAGGCCTGCACCGGCTGTGACGGACAGAAACATTACAAGATAAAGCCCAATCCCTGTGACGGATTTATGGACTGCGGTTCTATGGGGCCGGATACAGGCGCAAAGACCTGCCTGTCGGGCTCAACCACCAAGTACAGCAACTGCAAGCCCTGTCCCAACCTCGGCACCCTCACCAGCTGTCCCAGCCCGTTTACCTGCACCTACGAGGATTGCTCCGGTCTCTGGTACAAAACCGGTTGTCAGTCTGGCTACGACTGGAACCAAAGCGCCAAAACTTGTACCCAGCAATGCTCGGATAATTATAAATACACCTGTACGGGAAGCCATGAAACCGGAGGTTCCGGATCTGCCTGCGGCGGATTGTATAAAAGCTGTATCTGTGCAAGCGGTTATGCCTGGAGCGAGGGAAAATGCGTTATTGCAAATTGCCAATACACGGGAACAACCCACATCTCCGAAAAATATGATGAATGTGACTGCACGGGTATTCTCACTTCACCCCCTGTTTACAGCCGCGTAATAACTTATTCTTCCATGTGCATTACATCAAATGGAATAAGAGGCGATTACAGACGAGGCGTCAATCGGGAACAAAGCGGAAAATATGCATCAAGAGAAGAATGTATGGCAGATTGCGAATACGGCAGATCCCCCAGCGGTCCGGTAAATTATATATCAACGGGAAAAAGTTGTTCTTTCAGCACCAAATGTGAAACCGCCGTCTGGGGAGAATGTACCGGTTATGCCCAAAACTGCAATATCGGCGATATTGTCTACAGCGACGGAACCTGTGCTTCCACTGTCGTCTCCAACAAAACCCCCATCGCCGTTGTTGTCTATAAAAGTGCCGACGGAAAATGCGCTCAGGCTATGGCACTGAAATCAATCGGTAACTATGAGTGGGGCGGATATGGCACGGATATATCCAGTTTAAACAACTTTGTCTTAGATAGCAATGCCGCAACAGATACGCAAAGCTGCCGCAATACAGACATCATTGTATCTGCCGGTGGGAAAAGTACATACCCGGCTGCCTGGGCTGCGCATGAATATAAAACCGTCGGAACGAATGCCGGTGACTGGTGCCTGCCGGCTGCTGGTATTATGGTGAGTATAGGAAATACAACAAATACAATAACAAATACTTCAGCAATACTTAAAAGCCTTAGAACCGTTGGCGGAGAAGTGTTTGACATCGGAAATGGCGTAATTATTCCTAAGTATTGGACATCTTCTGAAAGACACACAATATTTTCTTGGGCTTCCAATGGTTATGGTAATATAATGGCTTTAAGCGATGACTCAAAAGAACAACATTATATGGTTCGCCCCGTCCTTGAGTTCTAGCGCAACCTCGTACCACAAAAAAACTCCGCCCGCCCGGACGGAGTTTTTTTCGTTACTGTTGTTTTTTATCCTCTGCGGAAACATGGTTTTCACGGATATACCCCATAGCCAGAAAACGCTCATACATTTCCACACCGAATTTCTTAACAAACTCGTCTTTGTTTCCTTCTCCCTGGCAGATAATATATTGAAAAGCCGCCTCCATTTCGTTTTCCGGAGAAAGACTAAGCAGATTTTCCCGCACCTGGGAATTTATTCTTCTCTCGCGATAAGCTCTATACCAGGCAATGCCCAAAACCACAACGGCCAGCCCGACGGTAAACCACGCAGATTTAACAACCGCCTGCACAAAGCAAAGCGCCATTAAAAACAACAAAACATAACTAAAAACAAGAATTTTTCTCATAACATAAAAATTTAATTTATAATAATCTTCAAACGCCTCTAATATAAAACAACATTTTCCGTTCCGTCAACAAATTTAATTCCCCCCTTGTCTTAAATGCAAATAAGATTAAAATGCTTTCCGTTCAAAAACAAACATCAGGCAAAATCATGATAGATAAAATAAAAGTCCGCGGTGCCAGAGTGCATAACCTGAAAAATATTGACGTTGACATCCCTCTCAACCAAATTGTGGCTGTTGCCGGCGTCTCCGGCTCAGGCAAATCATCGCTGGCCCTGGGCGTTTTATACGCCGAAGGCTCCAGACGCTATCTGGAAGCGCTTTCCACCTACACCCGCCGCCGCATGACCCAGGCCGAAAAAGCCCTGGTAGACGAAGTATTATACATTCCGGCAGCTCTGGCTCTCCGCCAGCGTCCGGGCGTCCCCGGCATCCGCAGCACCTTCGGCACCGGAACCGAACTGCTCAATAGCCTGCGACTGATGTATTCAAGACTGGCCTCTCACCGCTGCCCCAACGGCCATTATCTTGCCCCCACCCTGGCCGTAGCCGCCGGTCAGGAACTCACCTGCCCGCAATGCGGCATCAGATTTTATGCTCCTTCCGCCGAAGAACTGGCCTTCAACAGTCAGGGCGCCTGCCGCACCTGCGACGGCACCGGCATCATCCGCACCGTTGACCAGTCCACTCTTGTTCCCGACGATTCTCTCTCCATAGACGAAGGAGCCGTCGCCCCTTGGAACTCATTGATGTGGTCGCTGATGACCGACGTCTGCCGCGCCATGGGCGTGCGCACCGACGTTCCTTTCCGCGATTTGAGCGACCGCGAAAAAGACATCGTCTACCATGGCCCCGCCGAAAAGAAACACATTTTTTACAAATCCAAAAACTCCAACCAAGCCGGCGAACTTGATTTCACCTACTACAACGCCTCCTACACCGTTGAAAACGCCCTGGCCAAGGTCAAAGACGAACAAGGCATGAAACGGGTGGAAAAATTCCTCAAACAGGAACCCTGCCCCGATTGTCACGGCAGCCGCTTGTCAGAAGCCGCCAGGGCTCCTCTGCTGCGGGGAATTGCCCTGGATGTTGCCTGTCAAAAACCGCTGTCCGAACTTGCCGAATGGGTAAACGGCGTCCCTGCCTCTCTGCCCGAAGCAATGCGCCCCATGGCCGAAAGCATTTGCGAAGCCTTTCAATCCACAGCCAGACGCCTGTTGGATCTGGGGCTTGGCTATCTCTCGCTTGACCGTGCCGCCTCCACCCTTTCCACCGGCGAACGCCAACGCATGCAGCTTGCCCGCGCCGTCCGCAACCGCACCACCGGCGTTTTATATGTTCTGGACGAACCTTCCATCGGCCTGCATCCGGCCAACATCGTCGGTCTCAACGGCGTCATGCATGACTTAATCGCCGACGGCAACTCCGTTGTCCTCGTTGACCATGACACGCAGATTCTCGCTCAAGCCGACTGGCTGATTGAACTCGGCCCCCAAGCCGGCGCCAACGGCGGCAGAATCATCGCCGAAGGCACGATTCCCCAAATCAAAAACAACCCCGCTTCCCAAATCGCCCCGTTCTTTTCAACCGCCAAACCGCTTACCCCAAAAAACGACAAAAACCAAATATTCGCCCTCGGCACCATCAGCCTTTCCACCGATCCCGTCCACACCGTTAAACCGCTGAATGTAAACATTCCCAAAGGCCGGCTGACCGTTGTAACCGGCGTTTCCGGCTCCGGTAAAACCACCCTGATTCTTGAAAGCCTGGTTCCGGCGCTTGAAGCCGCCGTTAATCACCAAAAACTGCCGCCGCATGTTATATCTGTCGATGCCCCGGGCATAAAACAGGTAAAACTCATTGACGCCACCCCCATCGGCATCAACATCCGCTCCACCGTGGCAACCTACGCCAATGTTCACGACGAGCTGCGTAAAATCTTTGCCAAAACCGACGCCGCCCGGCAGCAGGGTTTCAAAGCCGGTGATTTTTCTTATAACACCGGAAAACTGCGCTGTCCTGTCTGTGACGGCACCGGCATTATAAATCTTGACGTACAATTCCTGCCCGACGTTGAAATCCCCTGCCCGGAATGCCGAGGCTCCCGTTATGCCCGCCAGGCCGAAAGCATAAAATACACCGGCAAAAACGGCAAAGCCTGCTCACTGCCCGAACTTATGGACATGGATGTAAATACGGCCCTGAAAGCCTGCGAAGATCTGAAAATCGTCCGCCAACGGCTGCAGATTTTACAAGAACTGGGCCTCGGCTACCTCACCCTCGGCGAAGAAACGCCCGGACTTTCCGGCGGTGAGGCTCAGCGCCTCAAACTTGCCGGCGAAATGGGCAAAACCCAGTCTGATTCTGTTTTTGTCTTTGATGAACCGACCATCGGCCTCCACCCGCTCGATGTCCAAAATCTGCTCGGTGTTTTTCAAACCCTCATCAAACACGGCGCCACCGTCATCGTCATCGAACACGACCTCGACGTCATCCGCCATGCTGATTACATCATTGACATGGGCCCCGGCGGCGGAACCGACGGCGGACAAATCGTCGCTGCCGGCACTCCGGAACAAATTGCCGCCACCCCGGCCAGTATTACCGGCAGATTTTTAAAATAAAAAAGCTTGCCTGTTTTCCCAAACAAGAGTAACATCGCCTCAAATAAAAATTATTGTTAAACTATTAAAAACCTTACAATTATGAAAACAAAACTTTTTCTTGTTCCGATGCTGTGCTTAATCGCCTTATGTCTCGGCGGTTGTTCATGGTTTGACAGTGCGCCGGTTGAACCGCGGATTATCGGCTCCGGCCATATGAAATACGACCGCGGCATTTATTATGTGGAAATTGACTCCGTTCGCTACGCCCCCGTCAGAATTCTGACTGGAGAAAAAGAAGGCCGCACCGGTTCGCTGATTGAAGTTCCGCCCATCGACGGTATGCAGATTACCTGTTTTCGGCTCAAGGACGCCCCGGAAATTCAGGCCATCATCGGGCTTAAAAACCCCGGACAAATTGAAGCTCTCTTCCACAAAAATTATATGGGATCGGTAATCATCGGCTCAATCGCCATAATCTGTTTTATCGGTGTTATTATTCATGAATCCCAAACCCCGAAAAAACATTAATCTTAACCTCACGCCGTCTCCGCAGACGGCTTTTTTTTACATTTCATCATCCGGCAACAAAAAAAGACCTTTCTGTCAGCAGAAAGGTCTTTAATAAGCTCAATCAGGATTTACTCTTTTTTTCAACTGAGCCCGATCCCAATTTTTTCAAAAAGGCTTTGCCTTCTTCTGATGTTGCAAGGGTTTCAAGCATTCCTGCCAGATTAAAACCGCCTTTGGGCGAAAACAAACCAACGGCACCGTTAACACCTTCCGCAACATTTCCGGCTCCGGCAATAATTTTAATATCCGCGCCCTTAATGTTCTCGGCCTGCGTCAATCCGACTTTCTCATTAGCTTCAATCTGGCGAATCTGAATCAGATAACTCTGATATCCCTCGTTTGTACCGATTTCGCTTGCCAGTTTCAATTGCGCCTCAACCGATGCCATTTGCATCTGCTTTTCGGCCGAAGCTTTGGCATCACCTTCCTGCTTGATACCTTCTGCCGATTTGGAAGCCGTAATCAAAGAACCTTCGGCCTTTTTGGTCGTCATAATCAATTCGGCTTCGGCATCGCGCTCGGCTTTTGCCTTTGCGGCATCGGCATTAATTTCGGTTTCACGTTTTTTGGCTTCGGCGGTAATAATGGTCTTTTCTTTTTCAATCTCGGCCCTTTTAACCGTTTCCACCCTTTGAACTTCCATTTCCTTTTCCTTAGTCAGCTTGGCCTGTTCCTTAACGGCCTGAGAAGACTGTTCATCGGCAATGCCGACTTCCTTGGCAACCTCGGCCTTTCGCAAACCCACCTGCTGATTGGCTTCCTGTTCTTTCAGATCAATCTGACGCTGGGCTTCAATTTCAGCTTCCTTGGCTTCCTGATTGTTCTTAGCCACAGCGACACGGGATTCCTTCTCAATTTCTGATTTCTTTTTTCTCATAATATTGGAAATAACCTCTTCGCCATGAGCATCCCTGACATCCATCAACTCAATGTTTTTCACGGTTTCAACGCCCCATGATTTCAACTCATCCTTAACTTCGTCGGTAAACTGCTGCCCATACTTGGAACGCTCGCCCATAATCTCATTCAGAAAATCCTTGGCCAGAATAGAACGAACCGCACCTTGCACAATACTGAGCAACTGAGCTTTCAACTCGCCAATCTGACTGATGCGGGAAGCTGCAACCTCATAATCCGCGATACGGAAAAAAGATTGAATATCAACGACAAACGGAACCCTTTCTTTATCAAAGGCATCATAATCATTAATATCAATGCCAAAGATAGACAAGGGCATTTTCGTCACCGTCACCCCCAGATACGGAATGGAAATAGGAAATTCATAATAGCTGTTGCCGCAAAACTGCTTTGCCTGTTCAGGATTCCCCTGTGCCGGAGTTCCGTACACCATGGTATTTTTTCCCCGTCGCACAATATGAACCTCATTTGTCGGAACAACCCGGCGGAGAGAAAAAATCCATCTGACAATCAAAATCACAACCACTGCGCAAACAACGCAAATACCCATCACAACATAAGTCATTGCACTCATAATTTTTAAAATTTTAAATGAAACATATAGTTAACTGTAAAAATCACGATAAATGACCTGCTTTTCATAATGCATAGTCACAATAATATCAAATACAGCGACAACATATAGCATAACAAGTAAAAAGGCAAGACATATTTTGTCGTAAAAAATCATAATTTTTGTCCTTAATTTCTCTTTTAAGTTTGCAACAATAAAAACTTTGTATTACCATACGACTGGTTCATAATAAAATACGGGAGTAAAAACAATATGGAAATCAAAAACATTTTTTGGGATGTTGACGGAGTTTTGGCAAATCTGAACTATGCCTATTATAATTTTCTCACCAAACATCCCAAATATGCGCCCAGATACGGAAATATCAAATGGGAAGAACTTCCTGAAGTACTGCCCATAGACCCCAAATACGGAGCTCTGGAACTCAAAACCCATCCGGAACTCGGAACAGAAATGGACTACGATTTCTGCCACTCTCCCGAATTTTTCTGTAATCGCCCTCTGTACCCAAACGTAATTAACGTCCTGAAAGAGCTGAATCAAAAAGGATACCGCCAGTTTACAATGTCGGCAACTTTCGACGTCGAAACCAAGAAAAAATTCTTAAACACCCTGTTAAAAGACGTAACGGACTTTCTAACCATTGAATGCGTGCAGCACGGCAAATTTATGCATGACACCGCCAAAGAAGACATGCTGAAAGAATGTTATAAAAAATATGGCCTGAAAGCAGAAGAAACCGTATTGGTTGATGACCGTATCTACAACCAGCAGGCTGCAATCAAAAGCGGCGCCCATCCTGTGCGTATGCGCTGCGAGTTTACGACAGACCTGCCCGAAGAGCTCAAATGGATTCCCGAAGTCAAAGACGTGGTCGAATTCAAAAACTGGCTGTATAAAAATACAACACATAACGAAAAAACAAACTCCTCACATACCTAATTAATCAAATCCGGACAACACGGCAAATTTATCCGATAAAAATATTGATTTTACAAAAATTTTATCTTATACAGAGTATAAATAAGAAAAATTATGTCAAATTATTAAAAACTAAATTTTTATGAAAAACGAAAAATTAATTCAGGCAAAAAACGAATTAAAACAGTATTTTGACATTGTGGAACATATCGGATGCTTGTTTTACTGCGAACAAATGTTCAACCACTGGGCTTACTTGGATATTTTATCCGACTTAAGAAAAAAGTTAAAACTGCCGATAAATCTGATTATACAAGGCCCGAACAATACTCTTAACTACTATGGCGATTTGTATTTTGCCAAAAACTTGTCCCGCGAATTTCCAAGACCTCTCGGACATCCGCAAGAGGAGAGCTCTCTTGACAGCGAACAAGGCAAAGTCTGGCGCTGGCACTCCGATTATCTGAAACAAAAAATGACTCCGAAAGAAATTTTCAACCTTGCAGTCTGAAACGGTAGTCGCCGCACCGCTGATTTGAAAAATCACAACTTACCAATAAAAAACCACCCGTCAGGGTGGTTTTTTATTGGTGTGATTTATAAAGAAAAAGTCGTCATTTCTGACGACTTGTTAGTGTTGGTCGGATTGACTGGACTTGAACCAGCGACCTCTTCGTCCCGAACGAAGCGTTCTACCAGGCTGAACTACAATCCGTTCCGTCAAGCAACAGTATGTTTACCACATAAAAAAAATTTTACAAGCCTAAAATTCACTTTTTTTGCTTTTTTTCACAAAAACAAACAGATAAGCTCATTTTTCAAAGATACATTTGCTGCTGTTATAATAACTGGCCCGCACCACACCGCGCACCACCATAAAAATCGTCTGACAGTACTTGGTGCCGTAAACCCCGCGCGACGCATCCGATACATTGGTGTTATACACCACATAATTGCGCTCGTCTTCATAAAAAGTAAAATCCGGAAGCCCGAAAGCCGTAATCAGCTCTTTTTCCGGCAAACCGACATATTCCGAAAACCTCGGCCGGTAATCTTCCGTCGGTGATGTCGTACAGCCGGCCAGAACAAACAAAAACGCTGCCGCCGCAAATTTCAGCTTTTTCATTCAATACACCCAAAGTCATAAACCTTTTTCCTGATGATAAGCCAAATACTTTAAAACAGGGTTAACATCCCTCTTTCCGCGAAGCCAGCATAATTCCGACAATAACCATTCCTCCGCCCAGAACCTGAACCGCCGAAAATCCTTCATTCAAAAAATAATATGCCTCTATTCCGCTGAAAAACGGCAAAAGATAATAAATCACACCGGCCTTGATACTGCCGATTTTGGTCAAAGCCCAGTTCCAAGCCAGATAAGCCCCCACCGAATTAAATACCCCTAGATAAATCAAAACCTCAATATCAACCGGAGTCAAACTCAACAGTTGCTTTGCCCCCGTCTGCCACAAAGCCAGCGGCAGCAAAAACACAAGGCTCACCGCTGACGATGCCGCCAGCAGCGCCGTTTGCGAAACCCCGACCGGACGTTTATTCTGCAAAACCGAATAAACAGCAAAACACAAGGCATTAACCAAAATCAAAATATCTCCGCAAGAAAAATCCAATCCGAGCAAAATGCTCATTTTTCCCCGAGAGACAATCACCAAAACCCCGACCAGCGCCACAACAAATCCCCAAAACTGCGGCGGGGAAATCCTCGTCTTAAAAAACACTCTCGCCAGCAAAGCAATAAAAATCGGCGCTGTCAGACTCAACAGGCTCATATTCAGCGGCGTATCCTCCCGTCCGGCAAAATAAATCAGAGTATTGTCCAATACCATACCGCTGACGGCCAATCCCACCAACAAACGCCAATTCTGCAGCAGAACACGCCTTATCCGTATCAACTCCCGCCACACCAACGGCACCAAAATCAGCACCGCCACCAGCCATCGTCCGAATGACAGTTCATACGGCGTCAGCGAATAAGCAAAATAAGCCGCAATAATATAATTAAAACTCCACAAAAACACTGCCGCCAAAGCTGCCGCATATCCCATCTGTTGTCACTCCGATTTTATGAACGTCATTTCCCTCACTCAATAAAATCCGGACTTAGGCATCATATTTCCGGGTGCAAAAAAACCAATCCTGACAATGCAGCGAATGATCACTGTTATCCGCCCGCAGATTCATTTCGTTCACGTTTTCCGGAGCCGAAGCCAAAACTTCTTCTCCCGGCTGCCAGTCGGCCGGTGTCGACAGATCACTGGCATCCGTCATCTGCAGCGCTTCAATAATCCGTTTAATCTCCTTAAAATTCCGTCCAGTAGACAGTGGATAATACAAAATCGTCCGCACCTTCCCTTCCGGATCAATCACAAACACCGCCCGCACGGTTTTGTCGGAACTAAGTGCCTCATGAATCATGCCGTACTTTGCAGCCACCACGCCTTTGACATCGGCAATAATCGGAAAATTTACCGACTGCCCCGTATAATCGTGAAAACGGATATGATCCTGAATTTCCTTCACCCAGGCCAGATGAGACGACGTGCTGTCCACCGACAATCCCAAAAGCACCGCATTGATTTCTTCAAATTCGTCCTGCATAGAAGCCAGAGTTGCAATCTCCGAAGTACAAACCGGCGTAAAATCAGAAGGATGAGAAAACAATACCACCCACTTCCCGGCGTAATCCTGAGGAAAATTAACTTTTCCCATTGTTGTCTCTGCGTAAAATTCCGGAGCTCTCTGCCCCAAAGAAGGAAAACAGACCCGGCCATTTTCACTCATAACTTTTTCTCCTAAAATGTGAATTTCTGCAAAGACATATACTTTATTTTGTATTTTTCAAACAGATAAAAAGCTTTACTTTCTGTATTCAAAAAAAATCCCGCTGGCTCAAAACAAGCCGACGGGATAATCACTAAAACGACGTTAAAAAGTCCAAACCGCACGAACCCTGTAATTGCCGTGCTTATAACCGGAAAGGCTTTTCTGACTGTTTTTACAGAATAAAACAGCGCGATAAGCATTCTTCTGAGTAGCCGTCCAATAACGTTCATCCGGATGCAATATCTCCTTCCCCAACTTTTCCAAAGCCGGATTTATCTCCTCAATGTTATCAAAGATTTTTGAGTACTCATCCTTTGTCGGCATAAAAACTTCATCGCACCAGACACCGTCAAACGAATAACCGGCACACCATTCTGCCGCTCCGAACCATGAGCATCGTGTTTCTTCCAAGCCTAAAATCAGCCCGTGCCGACCACTTACATCAACCCGGGCAACCACTCCTGAAACACGTTTGCTGCAATCAAGTTCCTCTGAAAATGTCAGACCCTCATAAGAAAAGAACCCTGCTTTCAACGGTTGGAGAAAAACACTTTCCTGTGGCAATCCCAGCAAATTCTGCAAAAACGTCGCGCTGACATCATGATTCAGATACCAGCCCTTAACAACATCTTCCACCGAAAGTCCCAGTTTTCCGGCAACATTTTTTAACTCATTTAATTTATCCATAATACTAAAAAAAATAATTGGTTTTCAACCGCATACTATAACTTTTATCTTTTCTGTCAAGCGCAAAAAAAATTCAGCTTTCCCAACCGGCCTGTCTGATATCAATTCTTGAACAGATCACAAAACAATGATATACTGAAAGCAAAAATCAACTGATGAAAGAACACCTTATGTACACACAACAAAGTTTCAACAACAAAGTACTCAACACCATAGTCGCAAAAACCGGTTTCATCCCGACCGATGAAGAATGCAAAGCCGTAGCCCACCATATGGAATACAACATCCGGGCCGATAAAAACTTTGCAGACAACGGCCATCTTAAAATCTCCACCACAGAATTAAGAAAACATATCATTGCACAAATAAACACCAATCTGCACGCAAACGACCTCCCCCGGTATGTGGAACAATACCGCAGCTATAAGAAGCTCCAAAAATACAACCTGCTCACCGGAAAAGAAAAACAAGACATCGCCGACATCGCACTGGGTCGGAAAAAAATTTCCGACTACGACGATAAAGAATATCTGAAAAATATTTACATCAAATATTTCAACCAGTCCCTCATGCCCAAAATTGAAAAAATCTCACTGCAAAAGAAAAACAACCTGCAATATCACGGACTTTGGCACACGGAACAAGTTGCCCTGCTCAGCATCGACATCGCCCTCCGGGAAAACCTCAATCCCCTGCCGGTAGTTTTAGCCGCCGGCCTCCACGACTGTGCCCGCACCTCCGACAAACATGACCCCGATCACGGCATAAACTGCAAACCTCTTGCTGAAGAGTTTCTCCGGACTTATCCCGACCGCAGCCTCATAAGCGCAGAAGAAAAAACGCAAATCATTGAAGCCGTCGTCCTGCACAATTCACCCCGCCCTCCCCGGAACAATCATATTCTCGACTGCCTGCAAGACGCCGACGGCATGCGCCTGCTATGGTCGGGACGCCAGCACTTCACCCCCAACACCGACGCCGGCAGAAAATTAGCCTCCTACTCTCCCCGGCAGCAGATAAAATACATGGCCGCCCTGATAGAAAAGACACGGGCCGCAACCCCCTCCTTTTACAACGGCGGCAACTCTCTGACACGCTGATGCTCCGCGGCAAATTGCCGCCTGACACGACAAGACGCACATACTCCCTCTAAAAAATCACACATCTGATATTTTCAGATACTTCATATTTTTTACTTGACTTAGAGTAGACTCTAAGAATTACTCTGTAACAGAACTCATTTTAGAAGGAGGAACATTATGAGCAAATCTGTTGTTTACTTCACCCGCAACATCACCCCCGACAGCCTCGTCGACATTTACAACCGGCTGGGCCGCAAACTGGAAGGCCGTATCGGCGTAAAGATTTCCACCGGTGAACCCGGCGGACACAACTACCTCAAACCGGAACTCATCGGCAAACTGGTCAAAGAACTTAATGCCGCCATCATTGAATGCAACACCGCCTATGCCGGCCGCCGCAATACACTGGACGCTCACCTGAAAACCATTGAAGAACACGGCTTCACCCAAATTGCCAAAGTCGACATCATGGACAGCGAAGGCGAAATCGAAATCCCTGCCAATGGTAAACATCTTGACGTTGACATTGTCGGCAGTCATCTGAAAGACTACGATTCCATTCTGAACCTGGCTCATTTCAAAGGCCATGCCATGGGCGGTTTCGGCGGCGTCATAAAAAACCAATCCATCGGCATTGCATCCAGCAGCGGCAAAGCCTATATCCACACCGCCGGTGCCACCCGCAAGCCGGAAGAACTATGGGACAAACTCCCGGCTCAGAATGACTTTTTGGAATCAATGGCCGAAGCCGCCAAAGCCGTTGCCGATTATATGAAAGGCAACATCCTTTATATTGACGTCATGAACAACCTGTCAGTAGATTGCGACTGCGATTCTCATCCCGAAGACCCCTGCATGGCCGACATCGGCATTCTTGCCTCGACTGATCCGGTAGCTCTTGATCAGGCCTGCATTGATAAGATCTGGTCATCAAACGATCCCGGCCGCGACCACTTCATCGCCCGGGTCGAACGGCAAAACGGACGCCATATTCTGCCCTATGCCGAACAAATCGGCTTAGGTTCCCGCAACTATGAATTAATAGACATGGATACCGGGAGACTTTAAGCATGAAAAAATTAACAAGCTTTATTATAGGAACCTTTTTGCTTTTAGGAGGAAACGCTATGGCTGATAATGCTTTGACTGCCAGACAAAAATCCATTGCCGAAGCAGCATCTTACGCGGCACGCGGCGACCAGACCGGCTTAAAACAGGCCCTGATTCAGGGACTGGATGCCGGCATAACCGTTAACGAATTCAAAGAAATCCTGATTCAGGCTTATGCTTATTGCGGTTTTCCCCACAGTCTGAACGCTCTCAACACCTTAATGCAGACAGAAGAAAAACGCGGCAACAAAGACCCACAAGGCCCTCTTCCCGGCCCCAAACCCGAAGGCACCAGCCTTGAATACGGCACACAAAATCAGACCAGCCTGATCGGTTCCCCCGTGTCCGGCAAATTATATGAATTTGCCCCGGCAATTGACGAATACCTGAAATCTCACCTGTTCGGCGACATTTTTGCCCGGAACAACATCGACTGGCAAACCCGCGAACTGGCCACCATCGCCATGCTCGCTTCCCTGGATGGCACGGAAAGCCAGTTAAACAGCCATATTCAGATTGGCAAGCATAACGGACTGACCGATAATCAGGTTGCCGAAATTCTGCAAATTGCCGGCCGCACCGGTGCTCAAAATGTCCTTTTCGGTAAAGGCAGCGAAAACACCGCTTTCGCCCGGTATTTTATCGGCACAAGCTATCTTCAGCCGCTGACTCAGCAGGGAGTCGGCATTTCCAACGTCACCTTTGAACCCAAATGCCGCAACAACTGGCACATTCATCACAAAGGCGGACAAATCCTGCTTGTTGTATCCGGCCGCGGCTGGTATCAGGAATGGGGCAAACCGGCTCAGGAACTGCACCCCGGCGACGTAGTTAACATTCCGGCTGAAGTCAAACATTGGCACGGTGCCGCCAAAGACAGCTGGTTCACTCACATTGCCGTTGCCGTCCCGGCCGAAGGTTTTTTCAACGAATGGCTGGAAGCCGTCACCGATGAAGAATACAACAAACTGAAATAATTTTCAGAAAATCAAAGCCCCGGACACACACGGGGCTTTTTCTTTACTCCGCCTGCAAAAAACCGGCAATTGCCTTATACAAATCCTGACGATTCTGCCCGGTTTGAAAATTATGCCCGCTCTGCGGAACAATCTCAAAACTCTTCTTTCCCGGCAACGCTTTATACAATTCTTCAACATCCCGGGGCCTTATGACATTATCATCCTCAGCCGTAACCAGAAGTGTATCCGCCTTGATTCCGCCTGCCAATTTCAAAGCATCATAAGCCTTGGCCTCTTCAACAACCGCATACGGAATAACCGCCGTCTGATAATTATAAAATCCGTTCTTTTTCCAGTTTTTGCAAAAATCCGTCATATTCGCCATACAGGAATCTTCCCACATCCGGCCGCTGACCACCGGGGTTATCGGCACCAGCCGCTCCACCATTGCCGGATTTTCCGCCGCATACAGCAAAACCGCCGCTCCGCCCAAAGAATGTCCGGCAAGCGCAAACGGTTCATGATAAAATTTCTGTTTTCCGGCCCAGTCGACAACCATTTTTAAATCCTCTTCAAATGTCTGCAAACGAACCTTAGAAACATCATTCCCGCTCTTGCCCAAAGAATACCGGGCATCAAACGTAACCACCACATACCCGTTGTCCAGAAAGGCTTTCTTTGCCGTCTGCACTGCCGGATGCTCCATATTTGACGCCAGCCCGTGCTGAATAATCGCCAGTTTTTCATTCCCCGCATTTTCCAAACCGTCAACCCGCAGATATACCGGCTCTTCCCGCGCATCTTTAATCCATGCTTCTTTCGGCGGCAGATTTTCTTTTGCACAAGCCGTCAGCAGCACCAAAACCGCAATGCAAAACCTTTGGACGATTCCTTTTTTCAATACTTTTCCTACCATTATTTTCATTGTCAGACCTCCCGGATTTCAACAATTACCGCAGACATTTCACCTTCCGGACACCACTCACCCGCCGAACCGTAAAATGCCTTTAACTTTCTACACAACAACCGTTAAGATAGACTTAAAAACAAAAGGTTCCCGCATTTCTGCAAGAACCTTTACCTCCATCACTCAAACAATTTTTTAAGCTAAAAATATCTTTTGAGCAAAGCTTCCAAAGCCTTGCCGTGGCGGGCCTCATCGCGGGCCATCTCATGAACGGAATCATGAATGGCATCCAGATTAAGCTCCTTGGCTTTTTTGGCAATCGCCATTTTGCCGTGGCAGGCACCGTTTTCACCGGCCAGCATTTTTTCCAGATTCGCCCTGGTCGAATTTTCAACCAGTTCACCCAGCATCTCACCAAAACGGGATGCATGCTCGGCCTCTTCTTTGGCAATCTGTTCCAAAACCACAGCCACTTCCGGATATCCCTCGCGCATAGCCTGACGCGCCATAGCCAGATACATACCCACTTCGCTGCACTCACCGTTAAAATGATTACGCAAACCTTCCAAAATCTCGCCGTCTATGCCTTTGGCAATACCGATAACATGTTCGGCGGGCCAATTCAGAGCTTCTTCTTTATAAGGAACAACTTTGTCACCCGTTGCCTTGCAAACCGGACACACCGGGGTTTCCCCGTCGGCAACTTCAAACACTTGCCCGCAAACTAAACATTTGTACTTCATATTTTGCCTCTTTCAAAAAAACTAATTAGTCCAATACGCCCCTTATATAGGAATTTTAGCCCCGGCAAGTCAAGCATCTTTGTCACCTTCCTCCATAAAAACTCCGTTTTCTGAAAAAATATTATTGACACATTAGACGAAAAGACCTATAAATAACTGCATTATTTTTCAAGCATAGGATAAAAATATGACAAATAATGCAACCGACACCTCCTCAATCATCAAACAATTCATGAAAATCACCGGCGCTTCCGAAGTTTTTCTCTACGGTGGGGCTGCCATCGACCGCTATCTGGATCACAATGCCAAAATCATGGACTATGACATTGCCATTTCCGACACCGCCGAATACACCCGGGCCATCAACAAACTGCGCCTGCTGGGCTTCGACGTGGCCAAACCGCGCATCGCCCACAATTTGTCCACCGTTGCCAAACACAAAGACTACGGCACTTTTGACCTGGCCTGCATGAACATTGAACAAAACGGCATTTACAATCTCGAAAAATTTTATATTCAGTATTCCGCAAAATACCCCGAAGGACGCGCCGTCGACCGTTATCATACGGTACGGGCCATGCGCGAAGGCCGGCTCGAAATCGTCAACAATCCCGACAAGGAACCGGCTTATCATCTGCTGCGCCGTTTCTCCGTACTGGCCGGAAAATACAATCTCTCACTGGCGCGCAACGGCATCAACCGGCCGACAATCGACACCATTGAACGCCGCCTGACCGAAACCCCTTTAAGCAAAGAAAACGAACACGACCGCGTCCGCTGCCTGTCGCGTTTTCTGGGAGCAGTATTGCGGGCCAAAGACCATTCCGCTTACCTGGAAGGCATGGGACAGACAGGCTTAATGCGTTTTGCTTTTCCTCAAATCCAGGAACTTCTGACCGACAAAAAATTCACCCGCAGCAAAGAAGTGCAAAACTCCAAAACAAAATTTGATTTGGTCAGCCTGATGTTGGATAATACACACAATCAAGACGGATTAATTGACGAGATAGCCCTCTTGTCCAAACGGGAACCCGACCGCGAGGAGCCGCGTCTGATAAAAAAAATCAACACCGTCATCAACGCCCCGGCATCCAAAACGCGGATTGAACGTCTGCTAAATCCGGTATTTGCGCACATTATTAACAAAGGAAAAACTATCTGATGAAAATCACCGTCTTAGGCTCCGGCTCGGCTTATGGAACACCAATGATACTCAACCGCTGGGACGGCTCCGATGCCTCCGATTCGCGCAACCGGCGCCTGCGGGCTTCCCTTTTTCTCGAAGACGAAGGCAAAAACCTGTTGGTCGACGCCGGCCCTGATCTGCGTGAACAGATTAACCGTGAAAATATCAATGATTTCAACGCCGTTTTCATCACCCACGCGCATTATGACCACATCGGCGGCATTCCCGAGTTGCCCCGCGCCTGCAAACTTCTGGGACACAAAATCGATATTTATGCCTCAGCCGCAACCCTGGAAGAAATCCGCCAATGCTATGCCTACCTCTTTTCCGGCAGCGGCGAACCCGACAGCGGCAGCCTGAACTGGCACGTCTTAACCGACGAACCGGCTGACATCGGCGGACTGAAAATGGATGTTTTCTTCGTCCCCCACCACCACATGCAAAGCTGCGGCTTCCGCTACAAAAATTTTGCCTACGTTACCGACTGGCAGGATTTGCCCGCCGCCGCGGCCAAAAAAATCGATGGAACCGAACTCCTGCTGGCCGAATGCAATAACGGCATGCAACCATCGGCAAACGGACACAGCAGCTGGCCGGAAATTGCTCCCCGGCTCACCGGCTTAAACCTGCAACAGATTGTCTTAACCCACCTGGCTGCCAGAGTCGATTATCAGACTTTTCAAAATCAGCTGCCCCCAAATGTCCGGGTTGCCTACGACCGCATGGTTATAAATATTTAACTTTCCTCATAATCAAATAGACAAAAAAGCATTGACGGCTTTCTTCAAAAAATATATAATCATTCCGTCAATAAATTATTATATACATGAAAAATTTAATTATTCTCACAAACGGTTGGAATTCACCCCTGCCGCTGATTTTGATTGGTATTGCAATCATTGTTGTTATTTGCCTGACAAAACATATTCTCCGTGTACGGCAAAAAAAGCATCGGCAGCAGGCTCTGAAAAACTACGGCATTGCCCGACGTAATTTTTACTTCAATGAAAGGCTGAAAATCATGCAACATTACCGACAGCGCATCCTGGCCGGCACAATGCCTGTTGACGCCGCCTTAAAAGACGTCCGCATTCTCTTGGAAGCCAACGGCAACGACGAATGGACCTGGAGAGAGGAATATCAAAAATTTGCCGAAGAAATGGAGACTTACCGTTAAAAAAAGAAAGAGACTTTTTTCCAAAAGAAAATAGTCTCTTTCTTTTGACCGTAATGCAGATAGATTATTTAATCTGACAAAACAAAAAAAGAGAAAGTATAAACGCCTACCACGGGCCGCGGATAACTTTCCCCTTGGATTTTGTGGCCTGGGAATCATCTGAAAAATCATCATCAAATTCATTTTCCGAATATCCCTGCTGAACATATGTTTGATCATATTCAGGCAATCTTGCGGGATGATAATATTCCAGCTGTCCGAAAACATTATAACGCCAATTTCCGCATTCCTGATCATCAAGCAAAACCCGGCCATCACTCAGCGTATCGATTTTATTCGGATCAACGCCATAAGACATCGCAACATACAAACGCAATTCCTGTATCGTATTTGCCGTCAGTTCTATATGTTCCTGCCTCTCATACGCCTCTGCCTCTCGTCGTAACCTCTCAATATCCTCATAACTCAGTTCCGAACGCTTTAAATACTGCGTTCCCGGACCATAAGGCCGATTGTTTTTGGCGGAATTATTGTTCCGTACGGAAATGCTTTGAGGATTTTCCACATTATCGTCACGCTTTTGCGCCCCGTTCTTTTTTCCCAACAAACCGGCTATCACCACGCAGACCAGAATAAAAGCAACTATTTCCATATTTTTTCTTTTCACAAAAAACATTCATCTAAAACAACAGCTAAACTCAGGATACTTTGTTTATCAGCAAAAACAAGATATTTAAAAGAAAAATCCAAATTTTGGTATAGATTCAATTAAAATTTATATATATAAATAATCAGCAACAAGGAAGAATCTTTAATATTATTTAATTTCAATCATTGCCCCGAATTTTTACAGCTAAAACAAAAAGGGCTAGAAAATAATCTAACCCTTTGTAAATACTTGGTTGTGCTTTCAAGCCAAAGTGAGGAAAAATATAAGAAATAACCCCCTGATTTTGCATAATATTAAAAAATATCAAACCTTTACCTCAAATCCGCCACCTCAGACCCTTAAAATCTTAAGACATGGTCTGTGTTTCCATATACAATTTATTTTTCAGCAACTTGCAGGTTCTTAGTAATATCTATAAAGAAATCCTTACTCCACATGTCTAATTTATGGGGTTCGACAATAAATGGCAAAACATCTTGTTTGGCTTGCTCATAATTAATCATCTCAAATCGCTCTTTAAGCATTTCTTGAAGTTTTCCTAATGTCAACGTTTCACCGCTTTTCCAAGCACCGGAATCTTCCAGCCTTGCCTGCAAATGCGGCAGATTAACCTTTGCCTGCCGTGAGAGATAAAATACATAATCGTATAAATCCCGCCCTTTGACCCGATTCCTCCATGAACGGCAAATAACTGCATGAATTTTTCCGGCAAATAAAGATGGCATGTCATAAAGCTTAACCTGATACGGCGACGGCAGCAGGCGGTATTTATTTTCAAATTGCGCAAAAGCCGGCGGATTGGTATCAACTTCAAATTTTATTTTTATAACTTCATCAGGATTGATGCCAATATTCTGGATATCATAGATATTTAAAATATGCTCTTTGGTATTTCCTTTCAAAAAGGCCGATTTTATAGCTGAATCAACCGTTTTTTGCTTTTCTTCAATCGAAAATTTCAATCCCAGCGCCGCCAATTCGCTTTCCACACCGGAAAAATAGCGATTAAACTGAAAATCCGGATTAGGCATGACCAATGAAAAATCCAGATCTTCGGAAAACCGGTCAAGCCCGTAAAAAATACGCAACGCCGTACCGCCGTAAAAAGCCACGTGCTTAAAAAATCCGGCCCGAGACAAACCGCACAAAGCCACTTCTTGCACGACCTCTTTCAGCGCATTTTTCTTTTCTTCAGTCGTATTTGTTTTGTAATTACCGAGCATCTGCTCCAAAACAGTCTGCATTATTTATTTCTCCTGATTAACTTGCCTAAAAGTTTGAGATTACTTGCATGATATAACGGAGCCAACTCATTTAAGCTATTCATATTGAGCCTCCAAAATTCCTGCTCATCAATTCGCAAATCATCAAATAAAAGAGCATGTAATTCGCTCAAATTTTTAGCCGGCGGCAAAGAATAAAGCTTATCGCACAAAGCTTTTTCAGGAGTAGCAATTTGATAAGAATAGCCGTTCTCTTCATGCAGCAAAATTCCCAACGGGTAAACTTCAAGCGGAATATCCCTATATGTAAAAATTCCAAAATGATTTTGATACTGCTTTGCTTTTCTTTTATTGAAAGTTGCCGAAGTATAAGTCCGATAAACCGCCTCGGGAATGAGCGAATACACGGCCAATGCATAATCAAAAGATAAATATGATGGCCCGAAAATTCTGCCGGCCAGATATTTTCCAGACGTATCTGCATCAGTTTCATAAAGTCCGCGAGCAACCTGTACAAGCCGTCCATCTCTTACTTCCCGCCGGATCTTAGCTTTTATATTGCTATAATCATGAAACTTGAGTGTTAAATCATCAAACGAATATATCATATTTCCTCCAGATAGTTCCATAATACAGCACCTTTGGGAGGAAATCAAGGACTTTAAATAAAGTCTCCATCTTCCAACATATCCGTCATTCTTTTTCGGGCCTTAGAATACTTTCTTTAAGCATAATTTATTAATTGGACATTCAGCACAATGTTTTTGCCGGGCCATACAAAATTGGCTTCCCACATACCATAGAAAAGGATCAAGCATCCCCGGAAATTCTGGATAAATACTTCGAGCCCTGTAAATAATCATTTCATTTGACGCTTTTTCATCAATCAAACCTAAATTTATCATTATTTTTTTAACTTGAGAATCTGGAGAAATATCAACACTTTCCATATGTTTAAGCTTTACTTTCATCATTCTTGTTAGAATATTAACAGCCATTGTAGCAATTTTTATGCCACATCCTTTAAATGCCAAAAAGTTATAAATAACGTCGGCACAATTTTCAGAACCTTTCCAGATACGTGATGCATCTCCTTCATACACTTCAACAATTTTTTTCACAGCTTCACAAAAAACATCAGACATATTTTTCTTAAAACGATGTTTAGTATGCTGCTTAAATATTGAAGAAATTGTCCCTGAAGAACATTTATTCCACTCGTTAATATCTGCTGTTCCAAGATGATTTTCTACAATAAATGGAATACTCCAAGCATCATTTGCCCGGATTTGCCGATCCATTAAGCAACCAATTACAAAAAAGTGAGGATACTTCTTGTATTTTTTTAACTCTTCAAGAGGTAAACCTAAAGTCTGCTCTTTCTCATAATAATCCTTAGCTAATTTAACCAATGATTTTGTTACTTTATGCTCTTGAATCTTATTCATAATCTTTCCTTAACTAAAATAAAAAACATTCACATTCTATTAGTTTATTTGCGAAATCTTCCATCTCTACCTCTCTTTCAAACTCTCATTCAGATACTTCATCACCGGAGAGAGGAGATATTCGATGACGCGGCGTTTGCCGGTTTTGATTTCGGCGGTCACGCTCATACCGGGTTTGAGTTGAATAATCTGCCCGTCCGCTTTGATTTTGTTATCCAAGAGCGTCAGCCGGGCATTAAACACCAAACCGAGTTTCTCGTCCTGTATCGCATCGCCCGAGATATTGCGGACTTTGCCTTTGATTGTGCCGTATTTGGTGAACGGGAAGCTGTCGATTTTGATTTCCACATCCTGCTCCGGTCGTACAAAGCCGATATCTTTGTTCAAAATCTGCACTTCCGCCTCAAGTTTATAATCTTCCGGCACCAGGTTCATAATCGGCTTGGCGGTTTCCACCACGCCGCCTTTGGTGTGATAAACCAGCTGCTGCACATAGCCAGACAGCGGCGCCTTGACCACCGTCCGCTTTAACGCCTCCTGATATTTAATCAGCTCCTGCTGATAAGATTCCAGCTGTTCGCGGTTTTCGGTCAATTCCTGCATCAGGTCCTTGTCAAACTCGGCCAAATACTGACGCTTTTGCTTTTTCAGCGATTCAATATTTGCTTCGGTCTCCGCCATTTTCTTGACTTGTACGTTGCGTTGTTCCTGCAGGTTGGTCAGTTCTTCTTCCTGCTCCAGAAAGGTCAGCCGCGCCAGAAGCTTCTTATCCACCAAAATCCGCTTTTTCTCAATCCGCTCCTCAACGCTCGGCAGCAGTTTCTCAATCCGGTTCAGCTCGGCCTGAATGGTGTCTTTTTCTTTCTCGGCCTTTACGATTTGCCCATCCAGAACTTCAATCTGGGCTTTTTTCTCAGTCATCTGGCTTTTAAGCAGATCCTTGTGCATTTTAATCAGATATTCGTCAATCTCCGGATTATAACTGAAGTTCGCTTCCGGATTATCGGTCAGCAGGGCCTTCAGACGGGCAACGGCAATTTCCAGAGCCTCAATCTCGTTTTCCACCCGGCTGATATTGGCCAGCACTTCGGTCTGATTAAATTTAATCAAATCCTGCCCTTCTTTCACATATTGCCCCTCTTGCACGTAGATTTCCTCAATCTCGCTGTCGGTCAGGGTCTGGATGGTCTTGATGTTTGAAGCCGGCATCAGCTTTCCGGCCGAAGTGGCGATAATATCGATTTTGCCCAGGATTGACCACAAAATCAGCACCGTAAACATCAGCATAATAACGTAGGTCAGCAGCCGCGCGGCATGAGACGGTGGCATCTCGGTTACTTCCAAGACCGCCGGCAGAAACTCTTTCTCATGCTCGTTCATGCCTTTGATTTTGCAGTCTTTGGCTGCTTTCTCCTGCAAAAGCGCCAGCTTGGCAATATCCCAATATCTTTTAAGTTGTTCCCACATTGTCCGTCACTCCGCCGCCACTTCATTCGGCACAATCGGCGCGGTCTGGCTGTTCCACAGATAAGCGTAACGTCCGCCGCGTTTTAACAATTCGTCATGCGTACCGGTTTCGGTAATCTCACCTTTTTCAATGGTAATAATCTGGTCGCAGTCCCGCACGGTCGACAGCCGGTGCGCAATCATAAACACCGTCCGCCCCTTGCAGATGGAGGCCATATTCTGCTGAATAATCCGTTCGGATTCATAATCAAGCGCCGAGGTTGCCTCGTCAAAAATCAAAATCCGTGGATTGTTAACCAGTGCCCGCGCAATGGCTATTCTTTGCCGCTGTCCGCCGGATAAAGAGGCGCCGCGTTCTTCAATAATCGTGTCATATCCGTCCGGCAGTTCGGTAATAAACTCATGCGCACCGGCCAGCTTGGCGGCGGCAATAATCCTGTCCATCGAAATTGCCGGATTAGTCAGGGCGATATTTTCGCGCACGCTCTTATTAAATAAGTAATTTTCTTGCAACACCACCCCGATTTGACGCCGGAGCCATGCCGTATCGACGGTGGAAATATCAATCCCGTCAATCAGCACCTTGCCGCTTTCGGGAATATACAGCCGCTGGATCAGCTTGGTCACGGTCGATTTGCCCGAGCCGCTCGGCCCGACAAAACCGATTTTCTGCCCGGCTTTGACTTTGAAGTTCATCTTTTTCAAAATCTCCGGACCGTTCGGCACATAACGGAACGTAATGTCCTTAAATTCCACGTCGCCTTTAATCTCCGGCATCGAACCTTTGGACAGGGTTTCGGTATTTTCAGCCGGATTGTTGAGAATATCGGAAAGCTTTTCAATTGAGATTTTCGCCTGCTGGAAATTCTGCCACAACTGCGCCAGGCGTAAAATCGGCTGCGTTACCCGCCCGGACAACATGTTAAAGGCAATCAGCTGCCCGACCGACAGCTCGCCCTTCATCACCAAACTGGCTCCGATCCATAACGTCAGCGCCATGGTGATTTTTTGCACCAACTGCACGAGCTGTCCGGCAATATTGTTGATATGCGATGCTCTGAAAGAAGACCCGACATAAGCCGCCAACTGCTGCTCCCACCGCCGCTGCATCTGCGGTTCAACGGCCAAAGACTTAACCGTTTCCACACCCGAGACCGCCTCCACCAGAAAGCATTGGTTCTCCGCTCCGCGCTGAAACCGCTCGTCTATCCGCGCCCGCAAAATCGGCGTAAAGAACAAAGACAGCAACACATAAAACGGAATGGAGAGCAAAACCAGCAGCGTCAGAGTTTTGGAATAAAAGAACATCACCGTAAAAAAGATAATCGTAAAAAAGAAGTCAATAATCAGGGTTAAGGTCGAACCGGTCAAAAAGTTGCGGATGCTTTCCAGCTCATGCACCCGCGCCACCGTATCACCGACCCGCCGCACGCCGAAATAAGACAGCGGCAGCCGGATAAGGTGCTTGAATAAACTTGCGCCCAACTCTACATCAACGCGGGTGGTGGTGTGCGAGAAGGTATAAGTGCGCAGCCCGCCGAGCAGAGTTTCAAAAATACCGATGCAGATTAACGCTACCATCAACACGTCAAGGCTCGACAACCCGCGGTTAACCAGCACCTTGTCAATCACCACCTGAAACAACAACGGCGATACCAGCGCAAACAACTGTAAAAAGAACGAGGCCAGAATAACCTCGCCGAACAGCCTGCGATATTTAACCACCGCCGGAATAAACCACGAAATGTCAAACTTGCGGTTTTTGCCGTTGATAAACTCACGGCAGGTCATCATCAAGAGCCTGCCGTTCCATCTGTCCATAAATTCTTCTTTGCTCAAAACCTCGGGGTGGTTGCCTTTGGCGGGATCTTGAATCAAAACTTTGTCCTCAGCAACTTTGCCGAGAATAAAATAAGCCCCGTCTTTGCTTTGGGCGATTGCCGGCAGCGCCGTCTTGTCCAGCCGTTCCCACTTGGTCTCGACAAAGCGGGCTTTGAATGAAAATTCTTTGGCCAGCTGCAACAATTCATATTCTTCAAAATGCGAATTCTGCCGGTCATATTTATGCTTGATTTGGTCAATCGACACTGGCTTCTCAAAATAATTGGCCATAATCGCAAAACAGGCTAGCCCGGTGTCAATGTCTTGAAAAGAAGTATTATCCATGGTTGCTCACAAGTCAGTTGCAAAGCTTTAATGAAAAATATCATAAAGAGAGAAAAGCAAAAAATAAAGCAAAAATTTACACTTATTGATAATTAGTTTCCGGCATAAGAATAATCTGAAGTTCTATCCACAGGATCAAAACAAGTATCACTAACGGTTTAAGGAGAAAACTAACAAAACATTAATAGAACGATAAAAATAAAAAATAATTTCCTTGCATAATTAAAGTTATAGAGTGAAACTTATTACAAAATTACTCTCAGGGAGTGCAATATGGCGCATAGAAGAGAATCGTGGAATAACGTTTCCCTCACCGGACTACCATCATCTTGCTTGTTTTTAGATGTTTCTCTTAGTGCGCTCCGGTTAAAATTTCCTTTTTCTCGATTCTTTTTTCTGGTTTTCACCTTTTGTTATCTGCTTTTAAGTTACGCTTTCCAAAGTGCTAGTTTGTGGAGTCTTAATAATGACGATATCTAATATTTTATTTTTTCTATTCTTACTTCCATTTCTATTTATTTTCAAGTTAGGTGGAACCTATGGTAGCGATGGTCTAGGACAAGCTTTTTATTTACTCTACTATTACGCTATTGCAATTTGGGGAATAATACTCCTTATTTTACATAAAAATACAAATAAGAAAATAAAATACAATATTTGGGGAATAATATTGTTTTTGTTTATTACGTCCCACTATATTACTCTTTGCCGCCATGGGATTAAAGCTTTAGACTATCTATTCCCTCTTATTTTATGGCCTCCATTAACAATTCTTTGGATATTAGTAAGAAAATTAAAATTTCGATATTTTTATTTATTATGTTTTGTGGCAGTTCCGATTTTTTTTAGTATAAAAGATTTTATAAAAGAACTACAGTTCTCAATGACCTGCGAACAGCAAACACCACCAATACAGTATAACCCGATATATCTGCCAGAAAAATTTTTTCATATGGCCAATGGAAAGCTTGAGGCTAATATTATTGAAGTTGACGGAAAATATAATGAGAAAAAAGAGTGGATATCATATTTAGATGAACGGTTATATGAAGATTATCATAATCAAATTCTTGTATACACAAGTTGTTCTGAAATAAGACACATCAAAAATATTTTAAAAAATATTTCTGTAAATAATGTAGTATTATGTCATGACAGATCCATAAAAGAAACTTCTTCCGAAGTCCAACAAATTGTTAATACCATAAACCTTGTTAAAGACGGAAACAAAGAACCAATAGTTACAGACATTAGATTGCGTCTTGCTGCAAAACCCTTTATAGGCAGCTTTCTGGCCAAAAACGGTAAAAAAAACATAACTTTTTGCACTTATTCAGATTATGATCCTCAAAATAACACTCTGTGGAGAAAGATCAAAACAGATAAATCATATTCAAAATTTATTAAAATTCAAAAAACAACAAAAAACTTGACAGGAGGCCAGTAGCAAACATTTATCCACTAATCAGTTCATACCACAATTACAATTTTCATCATTCTAAGGAGATTTAATATGACTACTTTATCCGATTCTTCAACAATCAACATCAGTGATGAGCATAAATATGCAATTTTAAGTAAACTGGCATATGAAAATCTTTCTCCAGGAAATATAAACAGTTTAGATAGTGAATTTTCGGAAGTAGAAAAACAATATTTAGAAGGATATGAAGTATTAGATAAGATATCTTTAAACAATGGCTTTCAAGCTTATTGGTTAAGAGACAAATCTACAAAAGAAATCATTTATACAATTTCAGGGACAGACAGTATCTTGGATGGTGGACACCTTGATTTCGGAGATGATATCTCTATCGGAACCTACGGCATGGCAATAGATCAATTTATCTCGGCCTATAATTATTATCAGGAGATGACCCATAACAACGGCGATACAATTTATAAAATAGAGAAAAGTTTAAACGCCCCTGAAGATACTGCATATATAGAATCAGAAGAAGGAAATTTAACTGTATACTATTTTTTACAAGAAACAACGAACACAAACAGTGCAGGCAATTCATCTTTTGCAAATGCTACATTAACAGGACACTCTCTTGGAGGACATTTGGCGGGTTTGTTGTCTAAATTTACAGGGAATCAAGCATATGTTTATAATGCGCCGGGGTATAGTAATTTTTCTGTTGATGGAGCATTCTTGGATTTAAGCTTTGTAACAGCAGATGGCGATTCTTCCTACTATTTATCTTATGTAAATGCATTTGCTTCCTTATTTAATAAAGATTTTGGGGATAATAATGTTACACACATTCATACAGCAAATGGTTGGGATTGGGTTGCAGGAATAAATGATGATAAATGGTCTAAAAGTGATATTTATACTTTATATACAGGGCTTGACCCTCGAGATTACCATAGTATCAATGGAATATGCACGGCCTATTACGCTTATGAAACAATTAAAGATATTGCTAATGGAGCGGAAAGTTTTCACAACGATAGCACGATAACTTCATTTAATGAAACATTTGAAAACGTTTACAAAGCCTATTGTCTAAATAAGGGAGAAGCCTATCAAGAGCTTGATTATTCAGAATATGCAAATATCAATCAGATTATTTCTGACATTAATGAATGGTCAGAGACACAAAAAGCAAATGGAGGAGTAATTAAAGTCGATTCCTTTAACCATTCTACCTCTCTACCAATAACTGGAACTGGCGGTGCAGATATATTCTATACCGGTGGCGGCAATGATACCGTAGATGCCGGAGCTGGAAACGATATTGTATATGGAATAGACTTGAATGGAGATAATTCAGCCGCGGCATCCTCTACGAAAACTATAGATCTTGGTGCCGGTAATGACAAATATTATGGTTCAAACGCAAAAGACAACATTAATTGTGGTACTGGACGAGATTATGTTGATGCAGGCTCAGGAGAAAACTATATCGATTTAGGTGCAGATAACGATAAAGATACCGTCATTATCAACAACAACGCTTCTGGCGTAGATACAATTGTTAATTTTACATCTCAAGATGAAATCAACTGTATCGGAGGTTTTAATATCTCTTCGCTACAACAAATCGGAAATGATATGATAATTTATGGAAACAACGGAAACAAAATCGTATTCAAAGATGCCGTTGAAAAAAATTCAATGCCGATGCTAGTACAAAACAATGACACATTATTATACTGGGAAAATGGAAAATACAACGAAATAAAATATAATCCTTATGCTATGGAAAATCCGACAGAAGAACATATTTGTGCATTATTGAGTAAATTGGCATACGAAGATTTAACAGTTGGATTTAATTTTGATAACCTGAGTAAAGACAGATTCGCTCCGGCTGAAATAGCCTATATAAAAGAGAATTTTGATGTTATAAATGTCAAAAATGATATAGAAACAGGATTTTTCGGATGTTTTTTGAAAAATAAAAAAACAGGAAAAATTTATAATGCCATAAGAGGAATAGATAGTAATTCTCTTGATGAGAAAGATATCATTGCGGATAACGAAATCAGAAACAAAGGTATGGCAATTGAACAGTTTATTGCTGCTTATAATTATTACATTGAAGTTATGACACCTAGCGGAAGTGTGTCCAACAAAATTGTGTATAGTTCGCAAAAGCCGGAAGGTGAAACAAACTGTGTCGAAGATAAAACAGCAGGAAGATACTATTATCTCAGACCTTGGAGCGGAACGTCTACTCTAGGCAATAATACCGAAATTATCATTACAGGGCATTCACTTGGCGGACATTTAGCAGGTTTAGTTGCAAAATGTGTTGATAATCAAGCAATTGTTTTTAATGCCCCTGCCTATGGAGCTGTTAAACAACAAAGTAAAATAAATTATATTGCAGATAACGGTTATGTCTATCAAAATATAAATAGTCACTATCTAGCAATTATAACAAGAATGCTTGAAGGCATCAGTTCAAATTCCAATATACATGCTATATATAGTAATGACTATTCAGAATTTGCAGATAATATATATAGTTTATGGTCGATAGAGAAAAGTCTTAATACCATTGCTTCCCAATCAAATCCATTATCTCAAAGCAGTATAAATGCAATAAGTGACACGTATTATATTTATAACACGATAAAAGGAATAATAAGTGGTCCAGATATTTTTAACAATAAAGAAAATATAACCATTGAAACAGCTTTTGACAACGTTTATCAAGCATATTTACTAGCTCATGAAAAAGAAAATATTACAATACCTTACGAAAATTCATCTCAAATTAAGGAGTTTGCAGATGAAATTGCAATATGGCGTCAAAAATACTCGGAATATAATATATTAATAGATATAAAGAATCAAGATTCAACAAAATCAGCTTCAATAAGAGCAGAAGATGGAAATAATTTGATATTTATTAAGAATGGGAAAAATAGTGTTACCTTAGGAACAGGAAATGATATCGTGTATGCAACCAATATTGATAAAGAAATTGGTACACAAGAAACCGTTTCTCCAGATAATCGAGTGTATTTAGGAGCCGGAAACGACATTTTTTATGGCTTCAACGGGAATGATGTCATTGACGGCGGAAACGATAAAGATGCAGAAACTGATAAAAATATAATTTATCTAGGAGCCGGAGATGACGACTACAATGGTGGGGATGGAGTTGACATTGTCGATGGTGGTTCTGGAAATACCGGAAACTTGAATAAAAATATTTATGGTAACCTGGAATATTTTATGACAGATTCTGAAACTAATATAAATGATGTTAAATTAGAGGGAGGTAATGATGTATACATTGGAGGAAAGGGCTCAGATGAAGTAGATACTACCTGGGGTAATGATATTATTCTAACCGGCAAAGGAGATGATTATATTTACACTGATTTTTTTGATTCGAGAGATACAGATAAAAAGATTATCTATTTAGGAGAAGGAAGCGACAAATTTAATGGAGGAGCGGGAGATGATATAGTCGATGGAGGTTCTGGAACTAAATATATATTTGGTAATGATAACGATCAATATTTTGAAACATTCACCCAAGAAATGTTATTAGATAATGAAAATGATGTAAATACAATTAATCTTGGAGCAGGAAATAATATATACATAGGAGGTACGGGAATAGACAACTTAATTTCCAGAAATAATGCAGGAGAAAAAAATCATATCTGGTTGGGGGCTGGAAATGATACTTATGACGGAGGAAACGGAGACGATATAGTTGATGGAGGCTCCGGAACAATAGGAGAATTGTCTAATGTTTTGCCTTTTATTAACATTCCTGAAGATATATTGAAGGACAGCCCAGAAGATACAAATACAATTAATTTAGGTCATGGAAATAATATTTATTATGGCGGGGCTGGAATAGATGTTGTGACCAGTGGTAATGGAAATGATATCATTCAAGGAGGAAAAGGTAATGATATCTTGAACGGAGGTTCTGGTAACGATACTTATATTTATAACAGCGGAGATGGTTTTGATGAAATAACTGATACCTATGGAACAAATGAAATTGTTTTGGGTGAAGGGGTGCAGAGAGAGAATATAACGGCTGAATCTATAGCATCAAACAAAATCAAATTATATTTTGATAACAATTTACAAGAAGGCATTAGTTTTGAAGGAAACCTTTCTTCAACAAATTTAGTGTTTGCAGATAATACATCTGTAAAAATTTCAGATGCAGGTTTCATTTTCAAACAACAAGATACAAATGAGAATATAACAGGAACCAAAGGAAATGATATTTTCTATGGAAATGGCGGAGATGATATAATTAACGGAGATGCAGGAGATGATATTTATATTTGGAATTTGGGAGATGGACTAGATACAATTAAAGATAAAAAAGGAAACAATATAATAAGGTTTGGAAAAGGAATAAAACTTTCAGATTTATCTTTTTCTCAAAATAATAGAGACTTGACGATAAATGTAAAAGGAAATGCTTCTGAAGGAATAACAATAAAGGAATATTTTATTGATCCAATTAGCTCTTTAGACACAATCATACTAGAAGATGAACAACAAACATACCAAATTAATAATCTTAATATTGAAATAGATCACCCTCAAACAACGGAAGATACTCCTATTTATAGCACAAATGGGAATAATATTCTACATAATGCTCCAGGAAATAATGTAGTTTATTTAAATAATGGTAGTAACACTTTTCTTTGGAATATTGGTGATGGTATGGATATCCTCAGATTTGACGATTGCAATACTGGTGGAAAATGCAGTATTAAATTTGGTCCAGGAATTAGTGCTGAAGATTTATATTTCTCAACTATTGGAAAAAATGGAGTTGACTGGGATTATACAGATTTAAAGATATCTGTAAAAGGAAATGAAAATCAAGGAATCATTTTAGATGAATTTTTTGATAAAAAAGTAATTAATCGTTTAGAAAAAATAATTTTTGATAATGGTGACGAACTGGCTTTAACCGATATAAAAATACATACGGCTTCTTTTAATGGTTCAGATTATAATGACATTATCCATTATACTGATGGGATATACGCTAGTCATGGTTATGAGGGGAACGATGAAATGCACGGAGGGGATTCTGAAGACCAACTGGATGGAGGAAATGGTGATGATTATTTATATGGATATAAATCCAATGACTTTTTAGTGGGAGGGGCCGGAGATGATACATATATCTGGAATCTAGGAGATGGAATGGATACAATTTCTGATACTGATGATAATATAGGTGATACAATTTCCTTTGGTTCGGGAATTACATTCGAAGATTTAAAATTTATTGGAGATTTTGACGGATTAAGAATAATTATCAAAAATGACGAAACGCAAGGAATATTTATTCGTAATCAAATGCAATATGGAGATGTCAGAAGTTTAGATGAAAAAGCAGGAATTGAATACCTGAAATTTAATGATGGAAGTACTGTTAATATAAAAGAAATAGGATTAAATCTTTATACTACAGAAGGAAGAAGCATTGATGGTTCTCCTTTTGATGATATAATTAATGGAGCCGAAAATGCAACATTAAAAGGCGGAGCCGGAAATGATACATATACCTACAATTTGGGTATGGGAGATTGTTCAATTGATGATACTTCTGGTGAGAATGATAAAATTAAATTTGGAGAAGGAATAAGTTTAGATCAATTAAGTTATCGCACATATAGAGACAATCTAAATATCTCAATTGGTGATGGTAACAATAATATCACAATAAATAATTACTTTAGCACTAAAGAAAATTACCAGGGAAAAATTGAAACTTTAGAATTTGCTGATGGTTCTCAAATAAGTACCGATGCTGCTTTACAGCTGATTCAGGCGATGAACTCTTTTGGAGCCGACACGTCTTCAACAATGGATGCATTGTCCAATCCGACAGAAAATGTCAGCGATATGTGTAATCTCGCTGCCGGCTCGGATTTGATAAAGAAAGCAATCTAGTCAATCAAACATTATCCGGTTATCAAGTTCTTTCTTGATAACCGGATAATCCCAAATCTAAAAAGGAAAAAAATTAATGACCAAAAATAACAAATCAATAAAAGATAAAAGTATTGCTGTCAAAACAAACTTTTTTACACAAGTATGGAAAAATTTGCGTGAATATCCGCTAGAAGTTGTTTTATATTTTTCTTTTTTTCTTCTTACATTATTTTCCTCTAAAGCCAATCATCTTTTTCTTTTTCCCTCGATACATCAGATTTTGTCAATCTTAATTGCGGGAATCTTTATCTTTTTTATATTAAAATATAAGAAAAGTTTTTTTGATAAAAATTTTTTCTACGTTTTTATTCTTCTTCACATTATTTTCTCGATTCTTCTTATTTATAATATGTATAGTGTAAAAATTAGAGGGATTAATTTCTTTTTCTTTCCTGCATTTGCCTGCTTCATGTATTTATTATCCCTCTTTAAATGGTATTCTAAGCAATTTGTAGTTAAAGTTTCGAATTATATATTTCTTCTGTATATTGTAGGAATAATAATAGCATTCTCTGTAAATTCTTTTTTTAGTGGAATTTTATTTCTTTTTATCTGTGACTATTATGCTATTTTTATGCTTTTATTTTTAATATTTTCTTCTCCAAACGAAAATTCAGATGAATTAAAAAATTTTCAATCTGTTTGTCTGTTTATCTTTGGAGGCATTTCATACCCCTTAGTCTTCTTATATTTGACACCATTGGTAGCAAATATGATTTCCGAATAATAAAACTTTAGAGGAGAAAATCTATGATAAGCTATTCATTAAAAATGCATTCATATAATGTTTATGGTACGAATGGTTCTGTAATTGCTCGTCATACAGGGTATAACCTTGTAGTTACAGATGACAATGGAAATGCAACCATTTATGGAGTAGATTTAGGGCCGGACGTAAATAATCCAGATAAAGCGTATATTTCTATAACAGAATCTACTGCTAAAAAGTTTATTTTTGTCAACAAAGAAAATCCAAATATTACACAAGAAGCTTATTGGGCTTCTGATACGACACAAGAAGATATTAACAAGTATGAATTTTATAATTCTGAAGAGTTGGCCTCTGGAGATGAGGCTCTAGAAGCATTTAACAAGATCAAATTAGAGGCAGCTTTAACAAATCTTGTTAATCAAATTGATTATGAACTAGGAATCCCATGGATTGATAATGGCCGAGTTTGTAATACAGCAACAAATTATTGGGGATTGGAATATATTCCAAATTTTGATTCAAGTATTTACAATGATTTACCATCAAATGGTGAAGTCGGTTATTGGGGACACAATGATGACTATATAAATGCGGCAAACTATGAGCAAGCCCAAAAATTAAAATTTATTAATAATATTGTGGAACAACTTAGTCAATTAAATGCTATCGATGACATTTTAACAGACAACTATCCTTTTATTTCAGAAAAATACTTACAAATTTTACAGCCTTATTTAGAACGTGATTTTTTATATAAAGGAGAAGATATAACAGATATACTGACTAGTATTGTTATTGGTACATTACCTTTATCTAATGTAATAAATCTTAGTTACGATATAAAAGATAGCATTCGGGAAGCATATACTACAGCCGAAATCACCCGTTCACCTTTAGTAATTGACTTGGACGGGAATGGAATTGAAACCAATAAAGAAAATTCCACAGTTCATTTTGACCATGATAATAATGGTTTTGCAGAAAGCACAGGCTGGGTTGGCAAAGATGATGGTTTACTGGTTCGGGATTTGAACAATAATGGAGAGATTGATAATGGAACGGAGTTGTTTGGCAATAACTCCGTTCTTTCGTCTGGAGAAAAAGCAGCCAACGGGTTTGAGGCTTTAGCTGATTTAGACAGCAACGGAGATAATATCTTTAATAACCAAGATGAAGCCTGGAATCAGGTAAAAGTCTGGCAAGACGCCAATAGCAACGGTGTCGTTGATGAGGGAGAATTACTTACATTAGAGCAAGCTAATGTATCAGGAATTAATCTGGATTACAACTCTTCTTCAACAACCGATGAAAACGGCAATCAACACAATCAAACCGGTACATTCATCAAAACAGACGGCACAACCGGTTCAATTCACGATGTCTGGTTTGACGCCGATTATGCCGATACAATAGATAAAACAGAAATAACAATTTCCGATGATATTGCGGTTCTTCCCAATATTTCAGGCTTTGGCAATGTGCACGATTTGCATACGGCAATGGCTTTGGACACTTCTGGTGAATTAAAAAACTTGGTTCAGCAATATGCTACTGAAACAAATGTGGATAATAGACAAGAAATTCTGACTAACATCATTTATCATTGGGCTGGTGTTCAAGATATGAATCCTAACGGACGAAATCCATCTTTGATATATGGTAATGTTTTGGGAGATTCTCGTAAATTGGAAGTACTTGAAGAATTTATGGGAGAGGATTACTTGGGAACCTGGTGTTGGGGAGAACGGGACCCAAACCCGCATGGGCCGGCAGCTCCCTTTATTTTACAAGCTTTTGAAGATCTAAAAAATTATATTAATCACCAACTTCTGTCTCAAACACATTATAAATCTTTATTAGAAAGTATTATTCTAACATATAATGAAGAAACAAAGCAATGGACAGCAAATATTGATACTGCGATAACGATATTGAAAGATATTTATCAGAAAGATAACGAACAAGGATTAAATACTTTAAAAGAATTTTCAGGCTTGGTAACTAATAATTTTGCTTCAATAGCAGATATTGTTGTGAATGAATTTAAAAGTAAAGGAAATGCAGAAGGAGATCTTTTTACTTCAGAACTTTTAAATTTTGGAAATTACGTATTCGTAGCAACAGATGGAAATGATATTTTAAATGGAACAGAAGGAGCCAATTATCTAGACGGATATGCCGGAAATGATAATCTATATGGAAATAATGGCAATGATGTTCTTGTTGGAGGAGAAGGTAATGACTACCTAAACGGAGGAAATGGCGCAGATATATATAAATTTGAAATAGGTTTTGGTAATGATACAATTGATAATTCAGATAATAACGCTTCAAAAGAAGAACCAGACATTATTCAATTCGGAGAAGGTATATTACCGTCCAAAACAACTTTAGGGAGACAAGGTTTCGATTTAATTATTACAGTTTCCTATAATCCGGATGAAGAAGGTAATGTCAGAGAAGATGATTCTGTCCGAGTTTACAGCTATTTTGATAAGCAAGGAACAGCTAGTGCTACAGTTGATTTTATTCAATTTGCCGACGGCACAAGTTGGGATTATGAATATGTTATAACTCATTGGAACAGCGTTCCTGACGTAAATGGCGGAAAAACATTCGAAGGAGATAATAATTTCAACACACTCAATGGAACAGCATACAATGATATTTTAATTGGCAATGGTGGAAATGATGTTATTGACGGAGGAAATGGAAATGATCGTTTACTTGGAGGGACTGGTAATGATTATCTAGAAGGAGGATATGGAGATGATGTCTATCTATGGAATCTTGGTGACGGGATAGATACAATTGAAGATAAAGGAAATCATGATAAAATTTCTTTTGGAGATGGAATAACTTTTAACGATCTGACTTTCCAATGCACTAATGAAAATGATTTAAAAATATTTATAAAAGACAATGAGGGCCAAGGCGTTATAATCAAAAAATTTTTCTCCAGTTCAAATTATAAGATTGAAGAATTAATTTTTTCTAATGGTACTCAGGTTCACTTATCTGAAATTGGTTTGGTATTAAAACAGCTTTCATCTGATGAAATTATTAACAGTACTGACTTCGATGATATTATCTATGGTAATGGTGGTAATGATACAATCCACAGCTATGACGGTGATGATGTTATTTATGCTGAGGGAGGCAATGATTACGTTTCAGGTTACGCCGGAGATGATATTATCTATGGTGGTGATGGTAATGATACAATTTATGGAGAGAGCCGCCACCGGATTTATGACGAAGATGTCGGCACCGGAAACGATACTTTAATCGGAGGGAAAGGTGATGATTACCTCCGGGGTGGAAAAGGGAATGACATTTATATTTATAATCTCGGAGACGGGTCTGACACCATCAACGATGCCAACGGTCAGGATACACTCAAATTCGGAGAGGGAATAAGTTTTGATGATTTGAAATTTACTCAAACCGGAGACGGAGAAAAAGATTTTTATATGACAATAAAAAATGATCAAAAACTTCTTCTTCAAGATTTAACAGATACATCCCGGGGAATTGATATTTTAGAATTTGCAGATGGTTCCAGTTTCAATGTAAAAGAAAATGGATTAACTTATTCTCAAACTGATGAAGATGAAACGATAGTTGCTTCCGATTTTGATGATATTATTTATGCTGAGGGAGGCAATGATTACGTTTCAGGTTACGTTGGAGACGATATTATCTATGGTGGTGACGGTAATGATACAATTTATGGAGAGAGCCGCCACCGGATTTATGACGAAGATGTCGGCACCGGAAACGATACTTTAAT
>CALYAY010000011.1 GCA_944393695.1 uncultured Alphaproteobacteria bacterium
GGAGGGAAAGGTGATGATTACCTCCGGGGTGGAAAAGGGAATGACATTTATATTTATAATCTCGGAGACGGGTCTGATACCATCAACGATGCCAGTGGTCAGGATATACTCAAATTCGGAGAGGGAATTTCCATAAATAATTTAAATTTTGAACAAATCGATTCTGACTTAAAAATAACCATTAATAATGAGGCAGAAATTCTAATTAATAAATATTTTCAACATAATAAATATAAAGTTGAAAGCATCGAGTTCCATGATTGCAGCACATTAGACATTTCTAATGCCGACCAATTGATTCAGGCGATGAACTCTTTTGGTGCTAATACTTCTTCAACAATGGATGTATTGTCCAATCCGACTGAGAATATCAGCGATATGTGCAATCTCACTGCCGGCTCGGATTTGATAAAGAAAGCTATCTAAAGGAGGTTAGTTAAAATAGAAAATGTCCCCTACTCTGCCGAGTAGGGGACATTTTTCATACATAATTCGTCATAAATAATGTTATTTTTATCAATTTGCTTGATTGTTTCCGGTGTATCATGTTCATAGTCAGCATAGACAGGTTCATATAAAAGGCAGTAATTACCGTTTATATTTGTCGTGCAGGCGGTTAATCCGAGCAGTATCAGACAAACTGTCGCGAACCTTTTTAGCATTTCTGGCAGCATTAAGTTCTCCTTCCATTTGTTCCTTTTCCGCAGTTTCTTTAGCTTGATTATAGCCAAAGAAATATAAAAACAGAGCAACCACGGTAAAAACTACTGTTTTAAACTTCTTTAGAATTTCCATCATCTTTTTTTCTCCTGTTCATTCCGATATCCCGCACACCGCTGATACCAAGCATAATTCCCAAACTGGTCAGTAATTGCTCCCAATCAACGATTTCCACGTTAAAATATGGAGCAATTACACAGTTATGCAAAAATCCGTAACATAAAATCCAGCCAATCAGCGGAATCCAAGACCTTTTATTTAATTTCATAATAAATCAATCCCTTGCTGAATTATTTCATCTGAATAAGGCTGAATGCCGTTTTCCATGCGAATGACAGCTTTAATAAACACTGTCAGCACACCACGCTCTTCAATATCAATCACCGTATCCGGATAAACGCCGAGTTGTTTGGCAACTGATTGGATGTAGGCTATTGTCTGATTTTCATTCGGTGGTGCATAACGACTGATAATAGTTCTCACAGTCTTTAAACCATAAATTTTCTTATAATTTATCAAAACCTTTGCTAAAGCCCGAATTCCATAGACCGGAGCCGTAAAAACACAAAAGGCGGAATCAATGTTCCGCCCGTCAGGATTAATTCCCAACCAATTTGCCCCATGCCGGATATTTCCGGGATTATTATTTCTAATTCCTCTTGGTAGTTTTTGATTCATTATGTATCTCCCAAATAAGTTGCCGTAATTCATCAATTTTCAGTTCCAGCCGGTTAATATGCAGCTGTGTGGCATATTCCCGGGCAACCTGAACCTTAAAATCATTCAGCTCTTTGTGAACATTGCCCACCTTATGAACAAGCCAAACAAAAGCAGGAACACAGATAATCTGTAAAAATTCCAACCAATCCATCATTTTTCCTTTAATTTAAATGAACCCGCTCATCTTCAATAACCGCGGTAATCTCAACGGTATTTGTTCGCGGTTTGATACCAATAATTCTGGCCATAGTTGCCCATTTATCCGCCGGTCCGAATGCAAAATGCGTCCGTTCCCGTGATGTTCCGGTATAAATTTCAAAATTAGGAGTTTCTTCCAAAATAACTTCATTTTCCAAATTTCCACTTGTCACGACATATGGGCCGGATAATTGTCCGTTAGCCTTACGAAGAGCTATATAGTGAACACTATCATCGGAAAAAGTAACCGGTTCTGATAAAGTCAGTTTATTCCCATCCTTTTGAATAACTTCTCCGCCTTGTCCCCAACTGGGCATATCATGAGTTATGGCCACTAAATCACCATATGTCGGAATCAATCCATCAAGTTCGGTCATAAAACTTACGATTCTGCGACGATAACGATTAGCAGCAGCCATATAAAGAGCTTCCCGAAGAGCTTGTTCCTTATTTGTACATCCAAATAATTCAACAGTTGCCGTATTTTCAGAAGTGCTCTCCGGTAAAACTCCAGTAATTTCCGTTGTCTTCCAAGTCTTATCAGAAAAATACTCCACAGTAACACTATCGGCCGTATCTTCAGACGGCATAATATATTGTATGGAAAGAGAGTTTTTGATAATATTTCTGGGAGAAAACAATGCCACCGGAATAGTTTTTGGCTCATCACGAACAAAACGGACAATTCCACCCTGTAAAAATGCAACGGCGCGACCACATTTTGCAATCCGGCTCAAAGCTTCAAAAACCGTTAATTTACTGTCAAAAACAGCATTAAAGGTATCGCCCCTATTTTGCCAAATACCGTCTAAATATAATAAAGTGTCTAAATCTATCCGGCTGTCATCAAGTTTTGCACCATATTCTGCTTTCAAAACATCAGCCAAAGCCCAAGCAATAGAATTCGTCGGAACTGGTTCTGACCATCCTTTTTCCGGCGTCCATTGAGGAAGTTTACGGGTAACCACACAATTCAACAACCGAGAAGAACGCTGGGAAAGATTATTAGTTGCCTGCATTTTCAGAGCGATCATGGTAACATTGCCATATTCATGTTCCGCATTAATAAATCCTTTGGCAGAAGTCCAACGAATTTCATGTCCGGCACGGGAACTGGTATCTTTTTCATCCAACCGGGTAGCCCGAACCTCATATCTGGCATTTTCGACATCATAATTATAAGTCTTATAGATAGCATTATGAGAATTCGATGAAAAAGTCTCTTGTCCCAAAACAAACCATTCTCCCAAAACATTGTCTTCATCATCAATTTTACGGGCTTCAACTTTCCAGGTTACACTTTTATCGGACATTGAACCATTATCATTGGCATAATATAAACCTCGTTGAAAAGCCACATCTATACCAATTTTGCTGACCGTTGTTTCACTGGGATTCAGAATAAAAGGCCCGATAATTTCATCTTTCAACAATTCTTGCCCGGAAATCTCCGTACTGGTAACCACATCTTCCGCAAACATTGTATTTTTTGTGTTGGGCGGTAAAATTTCATAGGTTATTTCCTTAAACGAAGAGATAGGCGTATCTTCAATCATAATCTTTTCGATGTCATATTCGCCCTGACCGATACAATGGAGTTGATAAACATACTGTTCATTATCAATATATTCATAATATGGCTGGCTCGCAAAATCCGGATATATCAAGTGACGACCATAAATAACCGGAATAGGATTTCCAAGCCGGGCTTGATTCCCCTGAGCCTGCAAAGAATAAGTCGGACTTTGTGAGGATACTGTATAACTGGTACCGTTTAATGTTGGCTTAGGCGGAGGAACAAGCGCATTAATCAACATTCCGCCACCGATAGACACACCGGCAGCAACAGTCGCGCCCCAGACTGTTCCCCATGCTACACTGGCTGCTCCATAACTCGCAACTGTAGCCACAACCAAAGCAACCATACCAACGACACGCAACGGATTTGAACCTCCCCCACCCCCTCCCTGCAGTAGGTGGATAAAAGCAATATGGTCATTGGATCGGATTTTCAGGCTGTTCCATTCTGCCCGTAAGACAGGATTACCATTCACCAAACAAATAAACGGCGTATTTCCGTTATTTATCTGATAAATTTCAACAAGTCGGTTAATTGTTGTTTCTGATGCCAAACAATTAAAAATCTCGCTTTTGGCAAGATTGAACGGATTCGATACTTTAACTATCTGCATTTTTATTCCTTATTTCCCAAATTCCGGTAATTCGCCATCCAAGGGCGTTTAATTCTGTCTTTTTTTGAAAAATAACCCCGACATTGCGTTGGTTATGCAAAATCCCGCCGCCGTCTATATCAAGCCAAATTCCGACATGTGAAGGATATTTTCCCTGAGATAAAACGACCACCGCATTATCTTTCAGGGTTTTAATCCGGCAAAAATCACTATAATTTGCCTCCTGAGCAAATTCAGCGAAAACTTGTCGCAAATCGGCGGCATTTGTAATAATTGGTGATAACCGGATTCCTAATTCATTAAGATAAACATCCTGAACCAGTCCCCAACAGTCATATTTTCCGCAAATCCACGGTTTTCCTATATATTTCAGAGCCCAGTGTGTCATCGTGTTAATCCGGCAAAACGTTTAGAAGTATAATTCTCATTAGGAAAACTACGATTCCCTATGTCAATCATTCGGGCCTTGGCCGTGATTTTGGTAATATTAGCCTGCACATCAGACAAGACCAAGGTCAATGGCGGAATCATTTGCGGAGCTGTTAAATCTGTTGAAAGATACGGACGATATATCATTTTTATCATGTCTTGGCTTGAAGATGCCATATCCAGATATTTAATAATTTCCCGCCCGACATTATCTAAAGTCACTGTAATTTCAGGAACCGGAGTAGTATTAACCGGAGGAAATTCCAAATCAAATCCCAAAGCAATAAATTCGACTTCCTTTCCGCCGTCAAGAGGAGCATTTTCTTCCAAAACGGCACGAAGATTAATATTATCCCGCACAACCCGGACAGCCGTTTGCTTTCCATTTTCGTCTTTGAAATCCGGATGTATTAACTCCAATGTATCTAAAATAACCACATCGGAGGGATTGGAAGCATAGGCTTCTTCTAAAGCTTGGCTTAATGTTGTTGTCATTATGGTTTTCCTAAATAAGTTAATCGAACAATACCGTTAGCTCCATTACCACCCCAAGCAACGGCCGCTGTCGTTCCGGCCCCTCCGGCTCCCGGTGCAGTACCGTTCCCGCCATGGGGTTTGCCGCCACCATCACCGGTTAGTTTAGAGTTGGCACCAGATGCCGGAGCTCCCATATCGCCGGGACCACCGTTGTTACCGTTACCGGCAATTTGTTGCTCAACAATTATTTCCGGTTTCAAAAAATTATATGAGCCGCCCGGCGCAACATTATTACGGACAATACCACACATACCACCCCGGCCACCGCCACATTCAACGATTCCGTCAATTTTGCTCATTCCTCCGGATTCGCCGTCCGTTCCGGCTATGCCATAGCCGTTGATAGTCGGACCGGCCCCAGTTCCTCCTTTTCCTACGGTAATATTGAGAGTGATATTTTCGGTAAACCTGATTTTTCCTTTGAAAGCAGCACCACCACCGCCTCCGCCGCCACTAAAAATGCTTCCAATACTATATGACATACCGGCTTTGCCACCGCCTCCGGAGATTTCAAGCAAATAAATACCCCGGGAAAGCTTGATGCTATATGAACCCGGGGCTTGATTATCAAACATAACCGTATTGGCGGCTATAGGTTTTGGTCTCACCATCATTTTTCTTATATATTCTTGTCTTTGCATAACTAATACTCCGCAAAAGCTACATAACATTTTGCTAAACCGGCAATGTATTGCAACATAACATAGTATGTTTTGCCAGCCGCAAAATCAGGCGCATTATCTTCTGCAAAAACACAATTCTCAGGAAAAAACGGCTTAATTGCAGAAGTTGTATTAATAACCAACTGCCGGAAATGACCTTTCTCATCATTTTGCGGTAAATTGGAAAAACTAAATGTTGTTGCAGATGATAAGTTAAAAAGACAATCCTGATTAAGATTCCAATCAATATTAATTGTTCCGCCGGTTTCTGTCCTGCTTATTAACGGATGACTAACTGCATCAGCTTCGTTTTTAGCCCGTTCAGCTTGTGTTGTTGCCGCGGCTATCTGCTGCTGCCCTTCACTCTGAACACGATTGATTTCACTGTCGGTTTCTGTATTCAATTCAGCAATAAGCCGGTCTTTTTCCGAGTTCAATTGGCTGCTGACAGTTTCTATACCGCTATCTTTAGTATCATTAATGCTGGTTATTGCTTCATTCAGTGTTGTTTCAAATTCGTCAATACTATTAACAAAACGTTCATTTATGGCAGTAATATTGATTACAATGGCATCAATATCTGCTTTAATCTGATTAATAACCTCATGTTCTGATGTAACATCAGATTGAGCTTCCAAAATAATTTCTTTAGCCGACAAAGCCGTTCCGACAATTTCATCAACCCCTTGTGTCAACTCAGCCCTGATTTCTTTTAAATGCTTTGCAATACTGGAAATCGGGCCATTTTCCGTTTCAACGGAAGTGTTTTCATCCCCGTTGATAACCTGATGCAATTTGTCCAGATTACTTTCGGCTGTTTCGATAGTGGTCTCCATTCCTTGTAAGATTTCGAGCCGAATATCTTTCAGATGTTTAGCAATACTAGAAACCAAGCCGTTTTCAGTTTCAATAGTCGCCGTATCATCACCGTTTATAATATCGTGCAACTTAGACACGTCAATTTCTGCCTGAGCCACGCTGGCTTCAAGCCTTTCTTGCATATTTGCCATGAAAAACTCCTTTATTTGTTTAATCTGTTAGGAATGAATGTATGCACCAGATAATGCAGCCGTTCAACAGTCCTCCCGAGTTTCACAGGGTCACTGTCCAATAGAATATCCAGCGCTCCTTCCGATAAAGTCGGCCGGTCTCTGATTTCCAGTTCCGCAGTAATTTCCCATAAAAGCCCCTTATACAGACCTGCCTCAAACTGCTGAATAAAACGGGCTTCCTGTTCAATTAACCCTAAACCGCCTAAAAGCTGGATATCAAACCATTCGGCTCCCTCTTTGGCATGAAATTTATACCATGCCTCAAACAAGGAAAACTGTTCCTGATTCATAACCCAGCGCACCGCTATTTTAGACGGAGTTTGAGTAAAACGCCGCCGTTGCCGCGCGGGACCGGATTCCATATCCGTGCGGATAATGGCGTCATCGGGCTTAATCGAATAACCGTCGATTGTTGGCAATGGTAAATGTTGTGGAAATTTTATCATTATCTGTAACTCCCAAAAGCCGGATTAAGAGCATAACGCTGCTCAAGAACCGGCGCTATACCTTCTCCCCGGGTAATATTACGGGTTAAAGACGACTCAATTTGTTCAACAATAATATTCAAAGAGAGATTTCCCTCGCTATCTTTATTCATGTCGGCTCTGGCTTTTGTTCCGGTGGCATTGTTGAAAACGTTTACGGTAACATTAGGTGCCATTCCCATACCGGAACCTAAGGCCTCCATTTGCCCTTTGGTAAAAATACCTTCACCCCGTCTGGCTATGATAGGAACTTCATCACCGACCAGACCGCCACTGTGAAATTTCGGAGCAGAAGAAAAAATATGCGGACTGACTATTTTTTCTGATAATGTATCTTTGCCGATAACTCCTCCGCTATGAGCCATCGGGATTCCTAAAAACCCCATTGAGGCTCCGAGAAGAGGTTTGATAACGGCATATTGCAATGCCATTCTCATCATATCAGAAATTACAGAATCAACGAAATCCGCCATATTCAGCTTACCGGTTGTTACAAAATCAACCAGTGTATCTTCCATGTTCTGAAAAGAATTTTTGACCAGATTTTCCGTCTGCAAAGCCATATTATCAGCATTTTGATAGATATCTTGCAACCCGCGATATAACCCGTCTTGCCATAAAGTCGAACTGTCAATTGCCGATTGCTGAGCTTTTGCCACCATATCAGCATAAATTTTTTCAACATCTGCCCGAAAGTTCTCGTATCCGGATTTTGTATCATCAAGTCCTTTTAAGGCATTGTTTTTCCATTCTTCCGCCTCATTTATGGCCCTTTGATAAGGAGATTGCAAATCCAGCAGTCTGTTTTTTATATCTTTCAGATTATTTGCATATTTTCTTTCTGACTCCTCGTTGTCTTTGAGCGTTTTCTGGTAGCTTTTATCCGCTGCATCCAATTCAAATTTACGAGAAATCAGCGACTTGATTTCAGAAGCTTGTTCTTTGGTTAAAGAAATACCAAGCTGTTTGAGCTGATTCTCATATTCATTTTGTATCAATGCATTCTGCAGAGCCTGTTCTCCTTGCTTTCTGGCTTCATTAATACGCTGCAAAGCAACATTTTGATATTGGAGTTCCCGAATTAAATCCCGGATTTTTACCAACTCGTCTTCCGTTTGCGTTTTTGTAACAGATTTGAGCTCCGGTTCTATATATGGTTCAGGATTATTAAGATTATCCAATTCTTCCCTAGCTTTTCCGGCATCTATCCGGGCAGCCTTTAAAAGCAAAATATTTTCCTGAATAGATTTAGCCAAAGGCGTAAAATCAGGATAATCCTTAGCCAACTCCCAAATTCTCTCCTGATATTGTTCCAGGTCAATCTTGGATTCGGAAAGAATTCTGCGCAGGTCATCAGCCATAATTTCCCATTCTTCTTTAAAAAAATCTGGTTTTAGGCGTTGAAACCACGACATTCCACCAGAATATTTTAAACTTCGTTCCAAATCTTTAATATTTTGTTCTGCATCCTTTAATTTTTTGCTCCAACTGGCAATAGCCTCATTTTTGCTGACGTCATTAAGATTTTCCACTTCCTGAACAGTATTTTCCAAAGCTTTCTTAAGTTCAGACAATGTTTCGGCATGTTGTTTGCCGGCTCTTTTAGCAACATCATGGCTATCTGCCAGTTTATACAAAGAGTATCCTGCAATAATGGCCAAACCAGCCGGACCGCCTATCAGATTTAATGCTGTTCTCAAAGTATTAGCCACACCGGCAGTTAAAGCCATTTGTACTGCTGCAGCTTTTGAAACCCGAGACATCATGGTTAAACCGGCTATTGCAGATTTGGACGACGTCCCCAACAGCACAAGGCCATTATTCAATTTCGTTGCATTGGCGACCAATACGGACCAACCGGCAGAAAGCGCCGAAGCTCCTAAACGGGTGGCTATCAGTCCAAGGGCTATATCTGCATTTTCTGCTAGCACAAAAAAGGCCGATGAGGCTACATCAACAGCTCCAGCCAACGTTTGACCGATAGCTCCGGCTGCTGTTCCGCTTTGCCCGACTAATTCGTTAAACCGTGTCAGAAAACCTTTTAATGCTTCATTAAGGCCATTTTTACCAATATCCCGGTAAATTTTATCAAAACTGTCCTCAATATTGGAAATGACGCCGTTCATTGTTTCCATTTGCTCAGACATAGCTCCGGCAAATTTAATATCCCCGAGTGAACGGAGATACTTTTCTATATCGGCAGCATTTTTCTTAACCGTCGTTGTAACTCCGGCAAAAGTAAATTTGACCTCATCTGTCAGGGTATTAGCTTTGATTCCAAAGCTTTTAAGGCGTTCAAACTCTCCGACCGTTGCATCGGCAACAGCTTCCACAAAGTCTAAAATATTTTTACTAAAAGCCGAGGCTGTGTTTCCGTAAGATGTCAAAGCTTCTTCAGAGGGGTCTAGCCCCAGCGCTTTCAGACGAATAAAGGCCTCCACAATTTCGTTAAGCTGATATGGCGTATCAACAGCAAATTTTTCAATCAGGGCAAATGCTGCCTGAGCTCCTTCTACTGAACCGGTAACGGTTTTAAGAGATGCCGAAAGTTGTTCAAAACTCCTGTTTGATTCAAATAAGGCTCCTAAAGTACCAGAAACACCTTTAAATCCTAGAAAAGCCCCGGCAACATAGGAGGCCTGTTTTAATATTCCGTTGAAAATCTTAGTATTTTCACTTAATCTCAAAAGATTATCGTTTACCGGTGTAATTACGTTGGTTATTTGATGAAATGCTTTTTGTCCGTCGTTTCCAAGAGTTTTGAACTCCTGCCGGACTTTATCACCACCCACCGCCGACAATCTGATACTTAAATTCTTAACCGCACTCATTTGTCTCTTGATTTCCTAAAATAGCAAATATTCCCACTGGAAGCAGTTCACTCATCAGTTCCATATCAAACCCAAGGTTTTGAGCAAGATTAAGAGCCAAGGGTAAATCAGGCTTAGGAAGTTTCAGTAAAATTTCCCACGCCTGATACCCGACATCGGTTTCCAGTGCTGTTTCTATATATCGGCATTTGTGGAACGGGCAGAAGGTTTTGCCATCTTCTCCGCATCCTCTGCAATAGCTTCGCCCATCGCCAAAGTGCCATCTGGCGCGGGCGTAGAGACGTTTTTTTCAGCTTCTAATACCTCCCTCAAACCGCAATACTGATTGCGGAAGTTTTCCGCCACCGCCCAAAAATTGGAAAACAGCTCGTCAATTTTATTTTCCGTCAGCGGCGCGGATTTGTCTTCATCGGCCTCCATCACACCATCCCATTCCAAAATGCCGGCAATTCCCAGCCCGATAAGCAAAAACCTGTCCGCCAACGCCTCACGTTTAACTGAATTTTCAATATCTTCCGCTGTCCCGTCTTCGATTCCCGCCTCTTTATTAGATTTATAAGTTTTAGCCAATTCTGCCAACTTACTGTTCATGTAGGCTTTGGCCTCATAAAAAACAGCCGAAGTACACGGCTTAACCTTGACTTTCACACCGTAACCAAGCTCCAGCCAGTACGGTTCTTTTTGTATTTTTAATTTCAGCATTTAGTATTCCTCCACATCATTGACCAGTGTTACCGTCATCATTTTGCCCAAGTCCTGATCTTTTGCTCCCTGAAAATCATACGAACATTCGATTCCGCCCGGGCCGTCAATTGAGCGTTTGGGTTTAGGCAGATAGACTTCATGGCAGGAAATAATAAGCTTCATTGTTTCCGAAAGCTGATAACCCAACTCAATATCCACCGGCGTTCCGGCTCTGGCTTTATCAAGCAGGACATTATCGGCGTATTTTGCGGAAATGCTGCCGGACAAACTCGCCACACCTAAATCAATCGCCTCAACCTTGCCATCGTTACGGATGGTTTCGATTTTTTCCAAGTTGTTGGAATAAGTGGCGCTTGCTGAAACAATATTGGCCAAAAGCTCGCCGCCGCTCTTTATATATCCCTGAAATTGCGACACACGGGTATAAGGATAAACTTCCGGAGCCGTGTCGATGGCCGCTTCCGAGCCGCTTTCACCCTGCGCCATTAGATTAATAGTTGCCTGCGCTTCGCCAGATCGCTGAAAATTAAAAGCAATGCTGTTGGCGCGCACACCGGAAAATCTGATAAACTGCGGAATCTCCGGCAATCCGACCTCCAGTGAATAACTCGGAACAGATGTTTTGCCACTATCAAAAGTATGAGTAAAACTCCCGTCTTCATTGTCAGTTGTAACCGGTGCGCCGAATACAGCCTTTAGCCAAAGGCCGATATTGCGCATATCCACCGGAACGGCCATATCTCCGTCCACGTTGATGACATCCTGAAAAGGTTGTGTTGGATCTCGTCCCAATCCCAGAACATTGGATGACACGAGATTTTGCTCACTGTCCAAAGATGAGGAAATAAACGGGATTTTCCGGTAATTTTCTTCCGGTGGCACGCCGTACTCATTTTCTTCGGCAATTAAAAGCTGGGCACACCAGCCATAGGCTCTAGCCATAATACACTCCTTTAAGTTAAATTTGAATCAGAAACATATTCCAGTATTACCGGCACAATGGCCGCTTTGATGGTTAATCCACCCTCAACCGACTGTTCAATAAACTCCGGCGGTTCGGCATGCATATGGTCAATTAATCCAGAGAGCGTCACATCAACTGTCAACAAACGCCCGACAGATTCCAACAGGCGGTCAAGTCTGGCATCATTATCGGCATCATCTGTTTTTTGCACCAGAACCTCAATCTCCGCCCGATGATGGAACACATAACACACCGGTGACAGCAAAATCTCTGGTTCGCCGATATTTCCATCCCGCAGAACCACCAGACCTGAAGAAGGAATTTTAACCGGAAGCGAGATATTGCGTCTGACTTCCGTGTCCGGCAACGCCGAAAGCCTGCTAAACAGGGCCTGTAAAACTTGTTCACGTTTGCTCACGCCAATTCTCCAAAATTAAAGACGGAAGCTTTGCCTGCCATTTTGCACTCTCATGGGCAAAATTAATCAGTTTGGGCATTCTAACCTGAGGCACGAGAATAAAAGCGATGATTGTTTTCCTTTTTTGTTCATGCACCAAAAGCGATGCGCCGTTTTTCCGATACACAAACCGCAGACGAACACCCTTCGACTTTTCATATAAAACCGGCGTCATGCGTTTGTTGCGGATTCGTTTGGGAATGGCGGCGGTCGGTATCGCCAGCCACAAGCCGTCTTTGCCGCGAATAAACGTCTGATACTCAAAACCTTCCATAATTTTCTGTGCCTTGGTATAGACCACACCAGCGGCAGAAATGCTGTTTTTAGCCTTTGGGTAAACATCTCCCCGCCAGGTGTTAGCCAGTCTTGAACCCAGTCCCGCGGATTTGACCTGCGTTCGCATGGTGGTCTTTAAACCGTTAGCTGCAAGAGACACCCCTTTGGTCACTGCTCTGGCGCAGTTTTGATACTCCTGTTCCATATATTCCATCAAACTGCCTTCCACTGCCGCTTTTAAACGCATACCAGATCACCTTTTACTTGACATTTTTCTTGTAATACATCATAATACAACATATTACAAAGGAGAGTCCTATGAACACAATATCTTTCAGAACAGAAGAAAGCACCAAGCAAAAGCTTGATATGCTCGCTGCACAACAAAACAGAGACCGCAGCTATATCATCAATCAGGCGATAGATCAGTTTCTGTCCCTGTACGACTGGCAGTTTGCTCATATTGAAGAAGGCGTCAGACAAGCGCAAAGCAACGAATTTGCCAATGAAGCCGAAGTCAAATCCGCTTTTGACAAATGGAAAAAGTGATGCTGAACATTAAATACACCAAACTTGCCATTCAGGACTTAAATGACAGTTATGACTATATTTTTAACAACAATCCCTATGCCGCCCGTTCAGTGATAGCCAAAATAGAACTGACAATTTCCAAAATTGCTGAGCATCCGGGTATCGGGCATAAGGGACGTGTTGCCGGAACCTTTGAGTTTCCCGTCCTGGATACTCCTTTTATTATCGTATATATGTATGATCGTGAAAACCTGAAAATTGTTTCCATTCTCCATACTTCACGAAGATATCCTTAAACGCATACCAGATCACAACTCCATATCAGATTATGGATGTCTTTAACCGGTTCGGAACGGACAACATAAATTTTGCCGTCCATTCCGATTTTATCGCCAACTCTTAAATCCGGCGCATCGGAAATTCTGATCTTTGCCCGATGCGTGCCGGAATGGGTATTGACAAACCCGACTTCGGTTATCTCGTCAGGTTCGCTTAAAATCAGACGGACAGAATTATTTTTGTATGTCGCCATCCATCCCAGCCGGTTGAACAGACTGTCCACCGCCGTTTTCATCGGATTTGTTGCCATTTTCCCTATTCTCCGATTGCTTCTTACCAGAGTCGGACGAAGAATTCGCCGACCCTTTGGTTAATTTCTCTGCAAATCCCAGCGCAATCAGCCGATTGGCTTCCGTTTCGCTGACATCGCAGGTATTGCCCGGCAATACTTCTTTATTTTTGCCAATAACCAGAGTAATCAAAGCCTTTATTTTCATTTTTTCCTCCTTTACCCAATGGTTACGCACATGGAGGCGTTCGGCCGATACGGAACAACCAGCGGGGCGGACTGCAGCAACAGCCAGCGCACACTGGGGTCTTCTTCTATCCACGACTTTGTAAAATAGCGGCTGGCCGTCCAGTTGGCTTTTTCATCATGAATGGCACCGTAACAGCGTGTTCCCTCCAGTCCCTCGCGAGATCCGAGCAGTACCGTCTTTTCCGGCAAAAGCTTTGCTGTCTGTCCGGCGTCATTGATGTAGGTGTCGTTATAAACCCAGATATCAAAATCGCCGATTGAACCGATATAACGGGCTTTGGCATCTTCCGAACGCAACACCGGATCGATGGAAAGACTGTTGTTTGTGCCGCGGCGGATGTCCAGATATTTCTGCACGATGTCATTGCCCCGGAAAATCTTCCACGCCTGCGGATCCATAACCACAGTTTTGGCGACCACGCCGGATTTGTCCTGAATGGCAATCGCCCAGTCTTCCAAATTGTCAATCAGGTTGACGCCAGCGGTTTCCCAAGTTGACGAACCGCTCAAAGCTTTGGTTAAAGTCTCATCTCTTCCGAAATCAACCGTTTGTGCCGGATAACCGTCTCCGGACACGATAACTTTACCGGTGCGCAGAATTTCCGCTGCCATCACCTCCTCGCGGCGGGTCAGATTATCCAGTTGATCCTTAAGATGTGTTGCCAATGCCCGTTCATAACGCTGAGCAGGGGACAAAGAGCCGCCGATTGCCTCACCGGCAACGCGTTTATAAGGTATGTTGGCATCAAAACGACGTTTGTCCTTGACATACGCCGGTTTAAACGATTTGGTCTGATAACCGCCGCCGTCAACGACCTTTCCCGGCAGCAGAGGTGACACAAACGGCGAGATTCTCGGTTTGCTGTCCGTCACATCAAAGAAAATCTCTTCCTTGTCGGAAGTCTGAACATTCGGAAAAAACGTATCCAAAAGAAATGACGGCGGTGTCCGCAGGCGTTCCACCACCTTGGCCAACACTTGGGTTGAAAAAATATCCATCTGTTTATGCTCCTAATATGCTTGGTTGTTTTTGATAAAAATGCTTTTGGCGCGGAGAGCGTCTTTCAGGCCATCGACCGTAAGCCCGCTCCCGACGGTCAGCGCCGCCGCGTTGAATTCCCCAGTCAGGTAAACAACGGCCTGTTTGTCTTCTTCCGATGCATCGACCGCTTCCGCCAGAACGGCGTAAGCATCCTTTGAACCATCCGTTGCCGCCGATGTGCAAATCGTGCATTTGCCGCTGGCCGTGATTTTGCCAAGAATGGTTCCACGGGCATACTTGCCGCCGGAAACGGTGGCCAACTCGGCAATCCTTGGAAATTCGCCGGCTAACAAATTGTCGGAGGTGGTGGAACCCTGATCCGTAAATCCCTGTGCTGTCATCTGTTTCTCCTTAAATTAAAGAGGCGATGCGCTGGGCAACCGCCTCCGGGGTTTCATTGTCGGCTTCCGCCGCCGGACGGATGTCCGGATTCTTAATTGCCGCCATGGCCTGTTCAAAAGCGCTTTCCCGATGAGTGGGAACAGTTGCCAAAATCTCCAGGATATCATCTGCCGCCAAATCCGTTTTTGTCAGCAGCAGTTTGGCCGTGTTCTCCTTACCTTGAGTGACCTCAGAGGCAAAGACTTGCGCCATGCGTTCCCGTTCTGTGCGCCGAATATACTCGGCGCTTGTTTTTTCATTGTCATTCATGAATATTTTCTCCGTTTGTTGAAAATTAAAGCCTGCGATTATCGCCTCAAACGAGGACAACCCGTCCGCCAGGCCGTTGCGAACGGCATATTGGCCGACAGCCACATCGCCGGCACCAAAATTTTTAACCACATCCACCGCCGTGATACCGCGGTTGCGGGCGATTTTGGCGATAAAAACCTCCGCCAGCTCATCAACCCTTGCCTGAATCTTGGCTCTGCCTTCTTCTGTGTTAATATCCGGGCGCTTGTTGGGGCTTTGAGAAGAAACGATTTCTATTGTTTTGCCGTCATCATCCTTTTCAAAAACGGAAACCACTCCGATAGAACCAAGCACCGCCGTATCGGAAGCCAAAATCTTGTCACAGGCGGAGGCAATCCAATATGCTCCGGAACAACAAGCTCCTGAAGCATAAGCGACAATCGGCTTTTTCCCTCTCGCCTGAAAAATCATATCCGCCAGCTCCGAACAACCGTTGACTTCGCCGCCCGGACTGTCAATATCAAGCAAAATGGCTTTAACTTCAGGATGTTGCAACGCTTTGTTAAAGTCCCGGGCCAACAGTTCATACGACGTTGCGCCGCAAATCCTTGTCATCAGGTTGGCATAGCGAAACAACGGGCCGGACACTTTAAGAACAGCAACGCCGTCTCTGATTGAGGCGGCGTTGGCATCTTTCATATCTTTGCCCATCTCCCGGGCTATGGCTTCAGGCGTTTTGCGGCTTTCCCTCGCGATCTCCGCCATCGTTCCCATCATCTCCGGCGTCATCGCCCAAATGCTCTTGTTTAGTATTTTCATTGATCAACCCCATTTCCTTAAGTTTATTTTTTTCCCGAACCCGTTGTTCGACCACTTCCTCCCAATCCAGTCCCTGCGAGGCGCACTCGTTTTCCAGCGTGGACAAACCGATTTCCATGCGGAGTTGGCAGGCCTGCGCTTCCTTAACCGGATCAACCCAACCGCGTCCCGGACCAATCCATTTGCATCGGGTGTAGGCGTAGCGGTTTTCATAAAAATCCGGTGCATCCACCAAGCCTTTGTTGACCATTTCTTCAAGCCACAATTCATAGACCGGTGTTACCCAATAGTCAGCCAGCCATTGCCGCCGTCCGTTAAAATAGCGCCATGCCTCCAACAATGCTGACCTCGCTGAGGAATAGTTGGTTTTGGAAAAGTCCTTCAGCAACAACTCGTATGGGATGTTTAATCCCGTGCCGATATGTCGAAGTAAATTCTCCACAAAGCTTCCATAAGCGGAGTTGGGCCGGCTTGGCGTAAACGGCGCAACCTTGTCTCCGGGAAATATCGGAATAATGGAGCCACCCTCCAACTTAACCTGCCAGTCTTTCTTGGCGTTCAAATAATCATCACTGGAACCGCCGAATAGCTCGCTCAGTTCCTCTCCGCCCATCGGCGTTTCGATAAAAGCGGCAATCATTGCGTTGACAATCGCTGCCTGCAATTCGGAACGCTCGTAATGGTCAAGCATTTTAAACATCGGCATAATTGAGGAAAGGATAGGTTTTCCCCGGGTCTGTCCAATACGGCTGACATCGTGGACGTGCAACACCCGCCTCCGGCCAAAAGGTGTAAAAGCCGGAACACGCTCCCATTCCAGCGAAGACATCCAATAATCTCCCGGATGTTCTTTTAAAATATGGTAGGCGACCGGAGCACCGAAACAGTCAATCTCCACGCCGCCGCGCAGATTCTTACTATCCGTGCTGTTATTCGGATTAGACAGCCTGTCAGATTCGATTAGCTGAATGGTGGTGGCAACCGGACGTTCCGGCAACCACAAAGCCAACGCCAGCGCCTCGCCGTTAATCAAACAAGATTTAAAAACCTGTGTTGTCAGTCCATGAAAATTGAGGCTTTGCGCCGCATCACACATAAAAGTCTCCGACCATGAGCGCCATAATCCCTCAACTTTGGCCTGCCATTCCTCCTCCCAATCCTTGGTTTTACCTAAAAGCTTATAGTCAGGCTTGGCGGAAAGACGAAAACCCGTGCCGACAATATTGTCAGTCAGCGTCTGCATCGCACCGCTGGCAATCCCGTGGTTGCGGGACAAATCTCTGGAACGGGCGACCATTGTGGAAAGTTCGGGCAAAAGGTCGCTATCCGCCGAACCCCGCCCGGGCTGCCATGAGGCAATCTCTCTAAGTGTCTGCGATGCCGCTTTATGTGATGTATCTGCCATTAAAAACTGACTTTCATAATTCTGCGGCGGACGGCGTTTTTTCCCTCCGCCGCTGCAATTTGCGATTTAAGATTTGCAATATAGGTTTCCAGACTTGTCCGACTGGCCTGATTGTAAGTCACCGAACCAAAATTACCGACATTGACCGAAACTTCCCTTGCACCTATCATCAGCTGATGATAAGCTTCTTCAGCCTCAGCCAACCGTGATTTTAATGTTTCAATTTCCATTTTTTATCCTAATTTTAATAAGATTGTTTGTTTTAGAGAGGCAGATAGAGGGAATACAGGAGCGCAAAAATTTTAGTGTACATAGTAGTACATGAATTTTGAGCACTGCATATTTCCTCTAGATGCCCTATAAAACGAACAGGGAATTAAAATTACAGCCATGGATCATCCACCTTTGTCGCTTTCATCTGTATAAATCTTGCCGGTTTCTTTTTCGGCTTAGCCTCGGGATTTGCCTGAATAAGAGCCTCCAACTCGGCCCAGGCTTTTTCACTCATGCGGTCAAGACCGTAAATAGCCGCGCCGGCTCGGGCATAAACCCGACAGTCCAAAGCCTCGTTGCGCCGTGCGGGATCTTTTTCCCAAACCGGTTTCGGATAACCGTTGCTTATTCTGACCACCTGCCGCTCCGCCGTCAGCTGTTTGAAATATTCCTCGGCATACTGCGGAAAATGGCAACGTCCAAACTGCGAAGCATCCTCGCCAACACGTTCCATCCTGAGCCAACGGTATAACTCAGTCTTGATAACCGAACCGGACACATTCCATACTTTCAGTCCCTTTTTCCTGGTGTCGGCCTTGGACGTGGACAACAACATCGCTGTGTCCCGGCTCTGACCCTTGACTGCAACCACCGTCCTCGGCTGGCTTGCTCTCGCGCCGTTGCCGCCCCAAACTGCTTGGCTGAACTGCCTTACAAACGAATAAACATCCTGCGTTGCATATCCGGAATCAACGCACATCACCCGTATCGGCAATGTTACGCCGCTTTCATGCGGATAATCTTTTGTCAGCACATTTTCAAGTTTGCGCCAGACTTCCGGTCGGGCAGTGTCTCCGTCCAAAACAAAATACGCCACCGACCAGCTCTGTTTCAGCCGTCCCCAAGCCACAACTTCGCATTCAATGCGGTCTTTTTGAATATCAACACCAGCGGTTAAGAACAATCCGCCATAAGGAACAGTCCCGATCGGATAAGTTTCTCTGGCTTCATACAGGCGCTGCCATTCCGGCGCATCACTTTCCGCCTCAAAGGTCTCACCCAGAATGGTGTTTTGAAAGCCCTGCATCAGGCTTGGATTTTTCTTGGTTTTCTCATAAATAGCCACGCATTCTTTCCACGACAGCCACCCAATCGGCGAATACAGGGACGATAAATGGAACCCTGCCGTCACACCATCGCTGGATGCGGTTGCCTGCCAGTGGCCGTTGGCCAGCATCTGGGTTTTATAATGCTCTCCAATATGTTCGCCGCAATGTTTACACTCATAGAACACATTGCCGTCTTCCGCCTGTATCTGTTTCCATTCCAGCCGCTGATAAGCGCCGCAGAAAGGACAGGGCACAAAAAAATAGCGCTTGTCAGAGTTTTCAAACTCCCGCTCAATGTTGGACAGGCCTTTGATCGTCGGCGTGGACACCAGAAAAATCTTTTTTCTTTTGTTGAATGTAGCGGTTCGCCGTTCCGCCAGCAAAATCGGATCGCCTTCGCCGTCAATATCCTGCGGATAGCCGTCAATCTCATCCATAAACAGATACCGCGCCGGCATGGAACGCAGCCCCACCGCCGAGTTTGCTCCGGTCATCACCAACATGCCACCCGGAAAATCCTTGGACAGCATAGTGTTACCGCTGTCCCGGGAACGCGCCGGAGCCACCAGTTTTTTGAGTTCTGGACAATCCTCAATCAGAGGATCTATGCGTTGTTTGGAATTACGCTTGGCCATTTCCACCGTTGGCGACACCGCCATAATCGGCCCCGGCGCTTTGTGCATGACATATCCCAGCCAGTTATTGCCGCATTCCGTGCCGCCGATTTGCGCGCCTTTCATAAACACAACCTTTTGAATAGGGCTTTTCGGTGACAGGCAGTCCATAATTTCTTTCAAATACGGCGTTCTGTCTGTCCGCCAGCGCCCCGGTTCCGATGCCGACTTGCTGGAAAGAATGCGGTATTTATCGGCCCATTCCGACACCGGCATGTATGAATCCGGTTCCACGCCCTTGAAAAATTCATCCTCAATATACCCCTTCGCGTCAAAGCTCCCGGTCGATAAGCTCTCTGCTTTCGGAGAGGAGTTTCCGTATGTATTCATCCAACACCACCGCCGTCTTATGTTCATCCGCGCCGAGTTCAGCCGCGATTAACGCCCCGTAGCGGGTGGAAAAGCCGGAAAACAAATCCCGCAAAGCTCTCCCGAGGTTAAATGCGTGCTGTCCGGCCTTTTTGCGGTCGATTGTTTCTCCCGTTACCATTTTGAGTTTTGCTTTGGCCAGCATCGCCCGATAATAAATATCCGCTGTTTTGGCCTGCTGAAAGGTTGAAAAATTCTGCCGCCCGCCGCCGGATAATTCCGGCTGAGCCTCAAACAGTGGATCGGCCTTGCGGCTTTTGGCCGGATCTGTATTCATAAACCATTCCCTGTTGGCTTCATCCACATCGATTTTACCGTCCGGCGTTTTATGAATACGCCCAGAGGCAATCGCCGTTTGCACGGCATTCAACCGTACACCCCGAATTCTGGCATATTCCCGAAGCGATACTTTCCGTCCCATTTATTTTCCTTAATTTGCTTTAGCCATATATAAATAAAGCGTACAATATACCGCCGGAATTAATTTCAGCGCATCAAAGCCGATATTCCGGCATTGTCAGGCATTTTTGCGCCAAAAGGAAAACGAGGCAAATAGCCTCGTTTCCTCAAGCCTGCATGCGGTTTTAGAAAGAAAGGATAATTAATTAAGTTCCCGCACCGGCTTAAATGTTAATGTGACATGGCTGGAGGGGAGTTTATGCTCCCCATACCGGCTAAAGCTTGCTTACATCATAACCAAGAGCTGTTAACACCCGTTTTTTCTCCTCTTCTGAGGGATTATCTTCATACCAACACCATGCATCGCTTTCCGATAAATAACCTTTAGGCGGAATTTTGACTATGTTTAATTCTTTTAAAACTTCCAAAAGTTCATCCAGTCTGGACAATTCATGGCATATTAACTCTTCGATAATGTTTTTATTTTTCATGGCTTAATCCTTTCTTTTAGGTTATTGCTTCGGCATCCATACCTCTGCTTACGTTACAATGAATGCTTGGAAAACCTCAGAAGTCCAGTCAATTCTGCATTATTTTTTCAGGAAAGTTGCGGGGCGGATCGCGCCCCGCTTATCTATTAGTCCTCCCATTCGGGTATCAGGTCGCCGCTGTCAAGGTCGGGATTGTAGCCTGCAAACTTCTCGGTGCTTAATCTGACCCCGCCGACCGCTTGGATAACTATCCCGTATTTTAAGCTCAGCTTCTTTAATTCTTTACAAAAATCCCGATACTTTTGAGGGATGATATCCTGATAGGCAGTTTCATCAACATAATACCTGTAGTCCTCGATAATGCGTTCCTTGGTTAACCGATGGTCAGCTATTTTTATAAAGGTTTCGACATTCGTTCTGATCTCCTCCATGTAGCTGTCGGCAATATGTCTTCCCCAGCGGCTATCCATCAATTTTTGTGTTTCTTCCGGGGTAAGCCCTGAATTCCTCTGGATAAGTTTGACCGTCTCATTCCATAATCTGGTCATGTCCTTTTTATGTTTAAGATAACCTTTCGCCGTTCCCCAAAATCCCCATTCTTTATTTTCTGTTTCTAAAATCGTAGTCATTATTTTATCCTTTCTTTTCAATTTATTGTAGAGTTTTTATCATCTTTACAACACAATGAATGCTTGGAAATAAAGGAAAGTCCAGTTAATTCTGCATTATTTTTGAAAAAAGTTGCGGGGTGCGACACACCCCGCCTGACAAGCTGTTATTTTAGAAACCACTCTTTGACTTCTTTCCATGTTCCTTCGACAAGAGGCTGTTCAAATTTATTTTCCCTGCCATAAACCTGAGCTTGACCATTATCGCAAATATGTCCTGACTTCGGCACAACACAGTAGACGACACTGCCGGTTTCAAGGTCGCAAATTCTAAAATCGTCATATAAAGTACCGTTAAACGGGCAGTTGTTCTTAAAAAATACATAAGTCTTGTCATTGTCAAATTTGGGAGAATTTTTTATGGCATTTAACCGGCCAAGCAATCGTAAGCCTTTATTTTTCAAACTTGTCTCTTTACAAAACCAGTCATACCATAATCCTTCGACATTTAAATTTCCGGCTTTCCATTTATTTAAGGTTTCTGTAATTGTCATTTCCTTTTCCATTAGTTTATCCTTTCTTTTCAATTTATTATAGAGTTTTTATCCTCTTTACAACACAATGAATGCTTGGAAATAAGGGAAAGTCCAGTTAATTCTGCATTATCTTTTATTATAACAAATTGAATTATAATGATATTTTTGAAACAGCGGGTTTACGGGCGATAATTCGGCCGCTTAAAGGGATGCAACTTTTTTCTCGTACAATATACCGTTTGATTGATTATTCAAATTTTCCGCATGACTTTCAAAGAGTTGCGCTTTTTGGCCCGTGTACTCTTCCCAGCGGCGGACAATCACATCGCAAAATTTCGGATCAAGCTCAATCAACCGGGCTTTACGCCCGGTTTTCTCGGCCGCGATAATCGTGGAACCGGAGCCGCCAAAACCATCCAACACGATATCCCCCAATTTTGAACTGTTATTTATGGCTCTTTCCACCAGTTCCACCGGTTTCATCGTTGGATGCAGATCGTTTTTGACCGGTTTGTTGTACGCCCAGACATCAGATTGATCACGATCGCCACACCAGTAGTGTTTTTGATTGGCATTCCAACCATACAAAATCGGTTCATACTGCCGCTGATAATCCGCCCGTCCAAGTGTGAAAGTGTTTTTGGCCCAGATGATAAAAGTCGACCATTTGCCGCCGGCGGCGATAAAAGCATTGTAAAGAGTATGAAGTTCGCTGGAACTCATACAGACATACACTGCTCCCTTGTTGAACATCATAAGGTTGGACAGGCTGTCGGTTAAAAATTGTGCAAAACCATCGCCGAGATTATCATTCATAATTTTACGCCCGCCAAGCGTTCCGGCATGATAACGCAGACTGTCTTTCATGGTTGAGCCATAGTTCACATTATACGGAGGATCGGTAAAAATCATGGCTGCAACATCATCCCGCATCAGTTTTTTGACATCGTCATACATGGTAGTGTCACCACATAGCAGACGGTGTTCGCCTAAAAGCCAGATATCACCGGGCTTGGTCACCGTCTCTTCAGGAACTTCCGGAACTTCATCCTCATTGGCATCAGAAGAAGTTTCCGGCTCACCGAAAGCATCCAGTTCTTTTAATTCCTCTTCGGAAAATCCCAAAATATCAAGGTCAAACTCCAGATCGCCCAGTTCTTTCATCTCCAGCGCCAGCATCTCCTCATCCCAGCCGGCATTTAGAGCGATTTTATTATCGGCAATAACCAACGCCCGCCGCTGAGTCTCGGTCAGATGCGGCAGACGGATGACCGGAACTTCTTTTAGCCCCATGCGTTGAGCCGCAAGCAGTCTGCCATGCCCGGCAATAATGACATCGTCCGCGCCGATCAAAATCGGATTGGTAAAACCGAACTCTTTGATACTGGCGACAATCTGAGCGATTTGCTCATCATTATGTGTGCGCGAGTTGCGCGCGTAGGGGATGAGCTTATCCACCGGATAATTCTCTTGAAATTCCATAAATTTCTCCGTAAAAAACAAAAGTGACCAGACAAAAACACGGGGCGACCAGCCGCCAAAAACAAAATATCTCTGAAAATCTTATGTTGCTTGGTTTTCAGAGATATGCCGACCAGTAAACAAAAAAAGCGTTTCGCTAGAAAAACGCCGCGGCTTGCGCCCCCGCATACGATTTAATCGCAGGAAGGACCCGCGGGTTTAATTTCTATTTAGAACACTAATAACAACCTGCTTTACAGTTTCCATTTCTTCAGGTTTACTCTCTGCAATCAAAATAGTCAGAGTGGCAAGAGTTGCATTGTTAATAATTGGTTCTCCGTTTTTATAAAGCATACCGTTCTTTTGCATAAAATAGAGAAAGCAATTTGCGCCAATACGTTTGTTACCATCGGAAAAGCTATGATTTTTTACAATCAAATACAGTAGCATTGCCGCTTTTTCTTCCAAAGACGGATAACAGTCTTTTCCTCCAAAAGTCTGATAAATCTGACGGACGGAACTATTAAAGCTGTCATCTTTGGGGTTGGCAAAAATATCCGAACCAAATTCCGGTTTCATTTTATCAATGACATTTAAGAATTCTGGAACGTCAATAAACACAGCTTCTTTAACTGTATTGCCCGCACGATCCAATTGTTTGTTGTCAAAGTCGTCAAGCAAAGTTAACCCGCTGGCAAACTCACTCATTAGTTTAGTCAGTTGTTGTGCATCGTCTAAATTATGTGCTTGAGTTTCTACACAGCGGTTAAGCAGGTCGATGCTATGTTGCAGTTGTTTAATTTGTTCAGTCTTTTCCCGTAACCTTTTTTCATTAACGGCAAAACCCTTTACAAGATAATCTTTTAATTTTTGTGTCGCCCAAATACGAAATTGTGTACCTCGAACACTCTTAACGCGATAACCAACAGAAATAATAGCATTAAGGTTGTAGTAATCAATATTACGTTCAACCTTACGTTTACCTTCAGTTTGAACTATCCGGAATTTCCGGATAGTTGAATCTTTTTCCAATTCACCTTCAGAAAAAACATTATTTATATGTTCATTGATAGTACGAACATCTTTTTCAAACAACGTAGCCATTTGCTTCTGGCTTAGCCAGACAGTATCATTTTCAAGCCGGACATCAATATCAGTTTGACCGTCTTGGGTTTGATATATAACAATATTGTTTTCCATAACGTTCTCCGGAGTCTACTTCGCATTAGTGTAAAGACGATATGCTTAAAATTTCCTAAATTTATTATATCTATAAGAATCCTTCCCGACATGACCTCGCGAACACAGGCTTATTCAGCCCAAGCTCGGTAATAATTTCGGACGATTTCTTATTAATTTGCAAAGAATGTTCAATGACCACACCATGCTTAACTGTTTTCACAACAGCGTTCGGTAATTCTGACCGGCCGATACAGGATGAAAGGTAAACAAAACACTCGTCATTATCTTGCAAATATTCCAATGCCAGTTTACGGGCATAAAAATTAAGTGTCACATCGGCTTTGCTGGCATCCTTTGTCCATGGACTTCCGCCGCCGATCGGACAAGCCGTTCCATAAAAATCGCACGCAAGCTTCCGACCGGTCACGCCGCAATCGGCCACGGATGAATGATATTTATATGTTCCCGTGCCATTGACAATAATGTTTTCCGGCTCCTCTCCCAATGCCAAAACAATAAAAGTCGTCAGATCAACGTCTTTAAGCATCGGAACAGCCACAACCGCCGTTTCCACACCGCCAAGCTCATCAAGTGTAATCTGCGTTTTGATGTCAATGCCCAGGTGGATGTTTTGCAAAGCATACTCATATAAGGCGTTGCATAATTTTTTGGCCAGATATTGTTCGCGGCTGATGTTGCCCGTACCCTGACAAGCGTAACCGACAAATACCCCCTGATCACCCCAGCCGTCTTGTTCAACTCCTTGTGAAATATCTGCCGACTGTTTGCCGATAAGATTGATAATCTGCAGTTTCTCGGGATTAATAGCGTAATTTCCCCAACGATGGCTGTAAAACTTATCGTACCCGATTTCCGCCAGCGCTTCGGTAACATAAAAATTAATTCTTGCCAGGTTTACATCACCCGTGATTTCACCGCCCAACACAACCGTGTTATCTTTTACCATCACTTCAACGGCATATTTGACCGCCGCGTCTTGTTCAATCATCCTGTCTAAAATATAAGACGAAATATAATCCGCCATTTTGTCAGGGTGTCCAAGCGACACCGCTTCCGCAGTTTTTTTCATCGCCGCTCCTTTATCAAGTATAAAAAAGGCCCGTAGGCGATATACCTGCGGACTCTAAAAAAATATCAAAAAGGGCGGATTGTTCACCTCCGCCCCGATTATACCTGTTTTTATAAACTATTTTTTCAAATTTGTCTTGCTTGATTTTGTCGCGACAATTGATAAACTAATAACGAATAGGATAATCTTTTAAATATACAGGTTTTTGAAACTTCTTTTTTTTTCGAAGTTTATTTTTGATATGTTCATTAGAAAGATGTACATCATGGGGAGCCTCTGGTCCTATCCATTTATTAAATAGAGCATAATATTCGTAATAACTAATCCAAGCTAATGCCCAACAAACTATTGTATCAACAATATTATATCCAGAACGCCATTGCCAAAATTGATCACTATATAAACACAGTGAATTTGACTGACGAGCATAAGTATGTGGGTATGTACCAGATAAAAAATTAGGTTCTACTATCCATACACGGGGGGACCAATTTTTTTCATAATTAATACAAAGTGTATATGGTTTTTCTTGAAAATTCGATAATACTGTAATTTCGCAAATAATAAAATGCCCACGTTTTCCCCAACGGCAACGTGAGCCTTTTATACTCCATAAATCCCTAAAAGATTTTTGAAAATAATCAATTTTAGGATAATACAAAGTTATTCATCCCCATAAAAAGATGTCGTGGTACCAGAACCTACGGCAACACTTTTTAACGTTGCTGTAGAATGGTCAACTTTTAACGAACGATCTCTAAAATTTTTATCAAATTCAACAATCTTACTTTCTAGAGTTCTATTTTCTAAAATTTTTTGTCGTCCACCTTCAACAAAAGCCTGCAATTCATCTTTTCCAATAATTTCGTATCGTTTAAGATACTCTTGATGTTCAAAAGTTTCTTTTGTAAACTTTTTACTCTCATCTTCAATAAGTAAAACTCCAATTTTTTCAAAATTATCTTTATCGGGAGAAGAACACATTATCTCAAAACACCCTGTTTCCCAAGAAACCCATGATGACTTATCCGAATTGTCAGTTTTTACAATCAGAAAAGTTTTAGACCGAGACATCGCATCTTTTACCCTGTCAGCAACTTGATCTCGAGACATTCCACAATCCTCATCCCAGTCAATATAGGCTGACAAACCAAAATGATCTTCTAAATAAGTTCGAAGTTTTTGTATTAAAACTTTATCTTTTGAACTATGAGATATAAACACATCATAATTGCTCTGCTTACCATGAACTGAAGCATTGCAAACCCGACAATTCCGATCTTCTGCAAAATTCTTACTAAGTTGAATATCTGCAAAATCTTTTACATTAAAATAAGTAGTCACGAGATAGTCCCTTAAATAGTACAAATGTTAGAACACAATGAAGTCTTAAGTGCTGTATAGTTAGCAATAATTCCTAATAAGAACAATAGGATAAATGTAACAAAATATAAAAGCAGCGACAACGATTTCATTACCGACCACATAGATATTTCATTTTTTATCGCTCTAATATCTAGATCAAATAAATCACATTCTCCAGATAATGCTTGGTTATATTTTTTTCGAAAACAACGCTCTAAAAACAAATAATATGCATCAATCAGATAAAAAGCAATTGTCACAACAAATGCCACCCCAAGACTTTTGTTGCCAGAATGGTTCAAGCAAAAAAGGAGAAGTCCTCCTAAAGAAATTACAAACCAATTCTTAATTGAAAAAGAATGTGAGGCAAGACGGGAAATAATCCCTTCAATCATCTCTAAATATTTAATTTTATCATTATCCACCGATAAACAGTCCTTACTAAAAAATATACAACTAATATTTATCTAGGTAACAAAAAATAAAAAAGCAATACCCCCTTGAAAAAAGAATCAAAAATCTTATTTTTAAGCAATTTTCACAAAAATTTTTATCAACGCTTTTTCATAATGCCGACAAAGATTGCTCCGATGTAAACCAAATTCATAGCTTAAAATCTTCCAAGGAATTCTACCTCCACGTTTCCAAACTAGTTTGCGTTCCCAGGGCTCTAAGACCTCAAGCCATTCTAAAACCTCATCCATTTGGGTAATTTGTTCTGAAGTTGGACGAACTTTTATAGTTTTTTTATCCATTAATACTAATTCTTGTGAAGTATAAATGATATCAAGCTTGGTCAAGCGATATCCCTGAGCTTTGACAGGAGGCAAAAGTTTCATCGTATAAACCGCACTTTCGATCCTATTTTTAATTTCATCGATTGTAATATCAGCCATTTTGCACCACCTTTATCTTGCCGAGCACATCCGAACAAACATTCGCCAGAGTCTCCATCTCCGAATAAGCGATGCCGTTTTCCTTGCAAAACCATTTCCGAACCGCCTTTTTCCAGTCCACGGCAATGTATTTTTTACCGTTCATCCAACCGCGTGCCTCATTCCAGCGCACAAAAGCAGCCGGATCTATCGTGTAACCGCTTTCCTGACAATACGCCGCCACGTCATCTACAGTCGGTGCACCGGCGTAAACAGGCTTATCCACAACCTCCGACCCTTTATCTTTATCTACAGATTCACATACATATACCGATTCATTCTCCGATTCATCTGATGGGGATGTTGGCACATTTGCTTGCTCTTTGTTGGAACTTTGCTTTGATTTTGCTTGACGTTTGCTGTTTTTTTGCTTGGCGCTGGCTTGACGCTTTTCACGGATTTCCAAATATTTGGCATTGTTTTTCTCAATTGTTTCCTGAATTAATGAAAAACGCTTTTTTACCGGGTCTGATAATTTAAAAGAAACATCTCCGTAAAAATTTTTTTCACACAGCGCAATTATTAAATCAGCTATCTGACTTTTCTTAAAGTTATGCACAGCCGCAAGGAAATCCGCCGGATACAAAACAAAGGATGTTTTTTTATCCATTTTGCCCTCCGTCTTTGGAAGCCTTCTTTATATTTTTAATGCCCTGTATCCATTCCAGCGCCAAACTTGTGCGTTTGACCTCGTCTTGTATCATTTTTTCCAAACGGTCGAGAGCAGACATTTCCAGATCCAACAAATAAATGACTGGAATTTTGCGTATCTCTTCCGTGATATAAACCGTGCGATCGTTTTTTCTCATGGCTGTTCCTTCCAAAATTTGTTAATGACAACAGGAATACCCGCTGAAAATCAAAAATCGTTTCCGTTATTTTAATTTTTTTCTCATTTTTTCAAAAAAGCCGTAAATAGTCTTTTTACTGACATGCAGATCTCTGGAAATCTGATCAATGCTGTCGCCGCATAGAATATGCTTTACAATCTCTTTTTCCTTAGGTTCGGCACTATTCATAATTTCACTGACAATCAACCGCGTTTCCGTGTTTTCCGCAAAAGAAAACTCCTCATCAGCGTCATAGTCGGCCAATGAGGAGTATAAGAAATCGCGGCGATGGTATCTTTGCGTTAACAGGTTCGTGGCGTATTGCTTTATGGAATGCACCACTAAAGCCTCGTCCACATCATGAGCATTGTAAAACCGCTTCAAATAAAAAAGCAACAGCTCTTGAATTAAATCTTCCCGATCTTCATAAGAAAAGATCGGGGTTGACAACAATCTGCGAATTTGCGATAAAATTGTTATGCGGACATACTGAGGTAGTCCGTTAAAAATATTCAAGTTCATTGATAAGCCCCGTTAAATAATTGAATAGAGGCTTATTTTCAGGTTTAATACACTTGCGTGCAATATACAGATAAAACAATTACAAGTTGAAAGCGTGTCATAGATAAGGACTTGACATTATTTTAATAAAATGTTGCTTGTGTAAAAATCTGTGTACTATCAAAAACTGAAGCCATACTTTAATCGCTGCTGAGACCAAAGCAATGGAATTTCCGATTCTAAAATTTTACGAAGGGAAAGTGTTTTGGGATAAACGCCATCCACAATGGCCGTCACAATATCCGGAGCAAGATACGTCATGCGCAACACTTTGCCGACATATTCACGGCTCAGACCTTCGCTCTTTGCCAAATCTTCGATAAACAGGTTTTCTTTTTTCATTTTATCCTGCCAAACAAAAGCTTTTATCAATGCCAAATATAATGGATTATTTTCGTCAGGTTTATATTTCTCGGGAGCGAATATTTTCAGTGAGCCGCGTTTCCGGCGTAAGCAGACGCGGTATAAAATCTCGTTTCTTTCACCGTTAATATTATTGGGAAACAAATCGTCTTTCATTTTATCGTCCATCAAACTGACAGCCAGTTCTGTATACATAATTTTGATACGATCAACATCCACGCGGATTTTTTGAACAAGCATAATCAATAGTTGGCGTAAAGTAATAGAAGACAGTCTCTGAATAAAATCATCACCATCCTGTAATTTGGAAATAATTTGCACATCTTTAATATCAGGACGTATGATTTTTGCCTGTTCTATCAATCCGGAAAGGATTTTAGGCGATTTGATAATGCCTGCGATTTGCCGCAAGACGAAATTATCCATCTCGCCGGCGGGAATGCTTCCTATCTTGCAATTATTAAAGCCTTCTTTAACCGCACGGAAAGAGGTATAATATTCGTAAACTTTATTCTTTTTATTGGATTTCGTGGAAATCATCGCCGCCTGACAACAATCGCAATAAATAAGCCCTTTAAGCAGAGCATGTTCAACAAAACGGGACGGCGCAAGTCTGCCAACGCGGTTCTGACTTTTGATTTTTTGAACTTCATCAAATAATTCCCGTGAAATGATTGCGTGATGCTGACCATCGTAAACCTTGTCTTTATGAGGAACTTTGCCGATATAAAGCACGTTTTTCAACATGCTGCTCACGCGCATATGGGTAAATTTCCCATTTCCCTTGCTTAATGTGGTGTAACCATTGTTGTTGAGCCATTCCGCCACCGCAATTTCTGAACGAAAAATCAGATATTTTTCAAAAGCTAAACGCACAACTTTCGCTTCCTCGGGAACAATCTCCAATTTTTTGTTCACGGAAACGTAACCAAGCGGCAAAACTCCTCCCATCCACATTCCCTTCTTTTTGGAAGCGTCCACTTTATCCCGGATGCGCTCGGTAATAACCTCCCGCTCAAATTGCGCAAAAGAAAGTAAAACATTCAGCGTCAGGCGCCCCATGGAATCATAAGTGTTAAAATTCTGCGTCACTGACACAAAAGAACATTGATTGCGGTCAAAAATTTCAACAAGTTTTGAAAAATCAATCAGCGAACGTGTCAGCCTATCGATTTTATAAACAACAATCATATCAACCATTCCAGCCTCAACATCCTTTAAAAGCTGTTGCAAAGCCGGACGTTTCAATGTGCCGCCAGAAAAACCGCCATCGTCATAATGGGTGGGGATGATTTCCCATCCTTGATAAGCCTGGCTTTTAATGTAGTTTTCTCCGGATTCCCGTTGCGCTTCCAGCGTGTTAAATTCTTTTTCAAGACCATCTTCCGTTGATTTTCGGGTATAAACAGCACATCGTATGGTTTTCATTTATTCTCTCCCAATCCAAAGAAAAAGCGTCCGGAAATTCGTTTGCCCGTGATTTTTAAAGCAACTGCGGACAGACTTTTGTAATAAATCCCCTCAAATTGAAAGCCGGCGGTAGAAACAATGACATTATATTCTTTTCCGCGATAGGTCTTAACCAGACGGGTTCCAACCGGAGGAAGTCCCGTGCCATCGTTGTCCTCGGCGTGTTTCAAAACCGTTTTGCCAAGCAATAAGCTTTTAATATGTTCCGGAACGCCGCCATAGGCAAGTTCCTGCATTCGATAGGCAAGTCTGGGAATATAAAAACGCTTGGTTTTCCAAATCGGCTCGCTGTCAAAATATTGCCGCCACATTTCTTTTAATTCGCCAACACTCATATCATTGAGCCGTAAAACATCAGTTTCCACCATTTTCAACTCCTTTCTCAACAACATGAATGCTCTTTATTCTCTTATTATCCAGTCCTTTCTGCGGCAAATCCGGACTATTTTTTCCATCAATCAAAGTCAAAAGTTCCGGCAGTAAAAGTTGTATGATTTTTTGAATGTCTGTCATTTTGAACCTCCGACAGGATCACCCGTATAAAATCAAAAACCGTTTCCAAAAATTTTCAAAAAAAACGCATCAGATTGAAATTAAAAGAAAAATATTTGTATCAATATAATTGCCTCTTATACAAAGAGAACCAAAAGTTGAAGTTGGGCCCAAAAGCGCCTGTGGAAACAATAAAAACATGGTAATCTCTTGAAGGGCGTTGTTTGGGCTGTTCAGACCTTCAAAAAAGTATATATTTGGGGTGTTTTGAACCGATTTTGGCAAAAAAACAAAGATACTGGAGAATAGGGCACGACCATCAAAATAAAAAATGAATCCCGCAGTTTCTTTAACTTTTCAAGGTATTGGGGAAACAAAAAAAGAGGAAGTATAAACTTCCTCTTTTCCCACTGGTTGCGGGGGGAGGATTTGAACCTCCGACCTTCAGGTTATGAGCCTGACGAGCTACCGGGCTGCTCCACCCCGCGATAAATTAAAAACATTCTTTTTATCAAAGACAGTGCATAGATACGCTTTTTTCCCCGGCTTGTCAAGCCCCTGCAACACATTTTTTTATAAAAAAGCCAAATTTCTCCGAAAACACACATTTTTCTTCAAAAAACAGAAACGGATTTCCACCTCCGGCTGTTTTTTTACAAGCACCCAAAAGCAAAAACCCGTTTCCCAAAACAACTACTTCAGAACATTCTCAACCAGTTGCAGATTTCCGGCAGCGGTTCTCCCTTTGTCGTCATACAGATCATAGCTCATGCGCTGTCCTTCCGTATAGCTGACAATTCCGGCTTTTTGCATCTGGGTAATATGCACAAAGACATCCTGTCCCGTCTCCTCCGATGTAATAAAACCATAACCTTTTTTAGAATCGAACCACTTCAAAACTCCGTAGCGCAACATAGTAACACCTTTCGCAAAAAATGCATAAATATGCAAGATTAAATCCAAAGTCCGATAATCGTCATACAACCGCAATATCTGAATACCGCCGGTCCACAACGATTAAATAACAAGTTTTTAGTCCGTTTTTTGCGTCATCTATACCTATAATATATTATAATAAGCGGATTAATATTTTACAAAATCATAATATAAACCAGCATATTTGACATCAAGCCCGAATTCACAATCCGTCAGCAGCCGTTTTTTTCACAACCGCCATAACCGGAAACCGGGCTAAAATTCACAATAATAACTAACTTCCTTCCATTTAATAATCAAATTTGCTTTTTAAACTTCCCGATCAAAAAAAATCTTTATCATAATACGCACATATCTCATTTCATTTTGTCACTTTTATTGCCACTACTTTTTATTATATATAATTTTATTAAAAACAACAATTTCAGAATAAATCAATTAATAATCAAAAACCTCAATTTTTCATTCACTTAGCCATACTTTTCCGCTTCAAATAAAATTCATATCATAATACGAGAAAGCTCATAAAAATTTTTTTCTTTTTTGGTCTCATTTACTGTCCCTATTTTCTAATATATTATGATTATATGTTTAAAAATATATTAGAATTTTATAATTTAATTATTGATTTCAACATTTTTCATAAATGATATGCTTTTCTTAACGAAGTTGAGAAAAGTAAAAACTAAATACTTAAAATAATCAGATTAGCAAATTATGCAAGAGCCTCAAAACTTTTTAATGCATTTTGTGGATAAAATATCTTTTTAATCGAATCTTCAAAAATACAAAATATAGACACATTGCCCAAAATAATTCTTGAACAATAAAAAAACATATGCTATATTAAGCACAAACTTTATAATTTATGTATTTTTATGAAAAAAATTTTTGCAATGGTTTTGTCTGCGCTGCTGTTAGCAGCCTGCAATTCCGCCCCTGCTTACCAGGGAGTTGAAAAAAAGCTGGCCACGATTGACGTTCAATATTATGCCAACACCGCCAAATCAGCCGAAACCGGCTTGATTTATGCTGAGCTTTACACCCGCACCGCTGCGGAAAAAGAATTTATCATCTCCTCCGGCTTCGGAGCAGATTCGATATTTTATCTGGGTGATTCTTTTTTCGCCGCCGTCAAAGGTGAAAAACAGTATGTCTTCAACGCCGAAGGCAAGCGGATATTTGATGATGGCTTTGAAAGCTGTCATTACTATCCGGACAGCCTTTTCATCTTGAAACAAGATGGACGCTACCTCATCGGAATGAGTGACGAATATCTTGCCGGCGAAAAGGGCAAGTTTATTGTGGGCGGGCCGTATGACAAATTGGTCATCGGGCAGCACAACGAGGTATTCTACTGCCAACAGGGCATTTGGTCCGGTTTCAATGCCGGCCAGACGCTGGTTCTGCCGGGCGAATGCCTGAAAATCTTTGCCTTGCAGGCAAAGGACAGTAAAACCCCTGCCTATCTGGCATTATTGCCGGATAACACCTGGCAGCTTATCAAAGCGGGCATTCCCCGCCGGCTGTCAAAACAAAAAGCGGAACACCTGCTCAAAAGCGGAACCCGCATTTGGGGAGATGAAACAATCGGTGGCTACACCGTTGACAAACTCTTCTGATACTTACAAACAAAACACCCTGCCGCCTCTCTCTCTTTTGGCCGGGTGTTTTTTTATGCTTTCAATCAAATCTAATTTGAAAAATTCAGCTTCAGATCATTCCAACCGCTGGTTCTCGGCTTAGCCGGACTGGTTGTTACCTTTGCCGCCGGCTGAGGAGAACGCAGCGGCTGCGTAGCCGTCGTCCGTGCAGTATTTTGCTGCATCTGTGTTTGCGGCACACCCACCGGCAGCAGCTGATTAAGCAACGCCGGCGAAACAAACGGCTGCATCTGCTCGTTAAAGCTTTCAATCATCACGTCCAAAACCTCGCCGCCCGGTTTAAAGTTAAAAGCATTCACCTTTCCGCCGTAAAAAATGGCCACCGAATAACAAGGAGACGAAATCAGAACATCCGTCGCATCGATTCCCTTAACAAACCTGATCATCAGCCGCGGCCGGATAATGCATTGCTCCGAAGAGGCAAAATTCACATTAGCTTCCGCCCCCACCAGCTGCTGCGCCAAAAGGTTGCGCAAATCCGGATTTAATATGCCGCAAAACCCGGTCAACGCCATGCCGTCCAGCGTATAACCGTTATAACTCGGTCCCGGATTGGAAATCTGATAACAAAAAGCCTGCTCGGCATTGATAATATTGTCAATTGCCATCTGCCCGACCTCACTCACAATCTGGGGCAAAGGCACTGCCTTCTGCGCAGCCTGCCGCCGCCAGGCATCACTCTCCTGCTGAAAAGACTGCACCCCCTCGCGGGCTGTCTGCGCCTGTGCCGCTGTGGCAAACAATATTCCCATCAAACACCACCAGGTATACTTCAGCATTTCACTCTCCTTAAAAACCTTTCTGATACACACATATTGTTATTTATTATAAAAGCAAAAGCAGATTTTTCCAACAAAATTTTTTTTACATACCGACATATCCTCCCCCTAAAACCTTAGCCCCATATTTCCCCTCCCTGAAAACTCAGGCCACTCTACATCCCCGCCCTAAAGACTTAGGGAGGGGTTGGGGAGGGTTTGACAATGTCATCCCTCGTTCAGCGCCAGCCTGAACGTCAAGGGATCTTCAAATTTGTCACCCTCTCATAGATGAGAGGGCCGGGAAGAGCAAATCCAGCCTTATCTTCTCCCCCCTCAACCCTCCCCTTTATGTCATCCTCGGGTTAAACCCGAGGATCCAGGCCAAACCAACTATCCTTATCCCCTCCCTAAAGAATTAGGGAGGGCAAGGGAGGGTTTCATCCCCTCACTTAATCAAAATCTTAACCCGAACCCCGTACACCGAGGCCAACATCAAAAGATGTTTTAAAGAAAACGAACGCCCGTTTTCTATCATCTCAATATGACAGACTGAAATCCCGCAGGCCTCCGCCACTTCGGGCAGACTCAACTCTTTCTTATTACGCAAAAACCTTAAACGAACACCCATATCCCGTTTGATACAAAAAATCCGATATTTAATTTTCTTTTTGGAAACCATAACTCTAAACTCCATTAATTTGTTAAAAACAAAACCTGCCTCACATAAACGCAAAGCAGGCGGAGCTAAACAACTGTTACAGTACAGTCACTCATATTCAATATATTCCGAGTACTCCGCCCAAAAGCGGAGAATAATTAACTGTAGGTATTGTTTAGACACCACCGATGACCTCTCACCGGCTTTTTTATAATAAAAGAACGTCCCTAAAATTGCAAGCCATAAAAACAATCAGCTTCTTCCCCACCTGGATACTCCAATCAAATTGGAGTATGACATGTTTCCTTCTCCCCCTAAAGCCTTAGTCCCCAAACCTACCCTCCCCCTAAAGTCTTAGGGGGAGTAGGAGGGGGTATGACAATGTCATCCCTCGTTCAGCGCCAGCCTGAACGTCAGGGGATCTTCAAATTTGTCACCCTCTCATAGATGAGAGGGCCGGGGAGAGCAAATTCAGCCTTATCTTTCTCTCCCGCAACCTCTCCCTTAAGTCCCCCTCGGAACAAACACAAAAAAAACGGGAGCAGACAAATCATCTGCCCCCGCGCAAGCCTCCGAAAACCCTATTACCACGGATCATCATAAGGCAGGGTCTCATCATTCAGACGTTCCAGATAAGTCCCCTCACTGCCTTTATCACCGGCCTTGCTCCAGCCCTGTCTGAAATCATTCAGCTGGTCATACTTGTCCACAAAAGACGGATCATAACGACCGTTGGTACGGTCAAAATAGCAGTAAACCGTCACATAAGCCTCCAGTTGCCGGCGCAATACCGGAAACAGGTTCCAGATAATCAGCTGATTATCATTCACCCCGCCGACAGCATCGCCTTTCAACCCCAGGTCATCAATATAGTCTTTATAATAAGTATAAGGATACATAAAGCCCATAATCGCGCTCCATCCCAAAAAGTCACCCTTAGACCCGTGCGGATAAACACTGGTACGCAGCCAGGTACTCTTTTGGAAATACAGCGGTGTCGGAGCTCCCGGCTCTCCATCGTTATAATCATGCGGGTTTTTCGGATAATCAGGCGTCAGCAAATCCTGACGATTATTACCCACGCGGCTTCCCGGCACACCGGCCTGAGCCATCGCCCAGCCCGCCGGCGAAATCGTCACCACTCGGGCATATCCCGGCGGACAAATCGGCGCCGGAATCAACCCCAGCCACGGCGATGTCCAGCAGGTGTGGCTGGTACAGGATTCTCCTTCAGCACCCGAAGCAATCAATCTGTCACCAGATACCTGAACCCCAAGACTGCTGCTTCCCCAATAAGGCACATCTTCCGTATAGCTGTTGTCCACCACATAAATACCCTTATTGATAAAGTCCGGCAGAATATCGCTCAAACGCGCACCACCGCGGCTGGTCAGCTTGATGTCATGCATCACCGACGTATAAGCCGGATTAACCTGATAAGCGTCATAAGTCGCCGTCACCCCGGATCCGGTATATCCCGTATCCCCGATAGCCGAAGGCAACGCATTCGGATTTAAGCTGTAATTGTCCACAAACCGGTCGGCTTTGATATAACCGGCATCAATTGTTTCCGCGTTTTCTTCTCCATATTTCGTCGCCACTTCCAAAACGCCCCGGCGGATATGAACCGACCCTTTCGGCAAATCGGTTGTCGCCGCAGTATTATTGCTGACCGTCAGCAAAGCCCCGGCCCCGTCTTTCAGAATATGCACATAATCATCTCCGGCATCCGTCCGGCTGGCATCCAACATTATAATATCGCCACCCCCGCTCGCGGCATTCCGTTGCACCGTAAAATCAACATTATCAACCAAAATTTGCTTATTAGTTACCGAAAATTCATTATTCGGCCCGGCCACCACCAGACTCTTATCAGGATCTCCTTCTGCCCAATAAGCCGTAAAGCCGAACTTATCATTATCCGGATTATCCGCCCAATCCTGTCCGATAAGGCCGCCCTGCAGGGTCTTACTGCGAAAATCATTCGCCCGCAAAATGCCGTTAACTTCCAAATCCTTTCCAATAAAGGCATTTCCGGCCACATTCAAATCACCGCCGATATCCGCATTACTGGTCACATTCAAGGTATTAGTCGTGGTATTACCTGCCACGTTTAAATCACCGCCGACATTTGCGTTGCTGGTCACGTTTAATGTATTGGTTGTCGTATCTCCGGCCACTTTCAGATTGGAATTAATCGTCGTATCCCCCTCAATCGTCGCCGTTCCATAGACATGCAAATTCTTGCCGACTTCGGAATCTCCCTTAACGTTAGAATCACCTTCCACCGTAATACTTTTCTGAATCGTGGTATCACCGGCAATATTAGTATTCCCGGAAGCATCAACCGTAAAATTTCCGCCTGCAGCATCAAGTGTACCGTCAATAACTGCATTACCACCGATATTTGCATTACCGCCAGCAGTAATTCCGCCGCCGATGTCCGCATTGCCGGCCATATTCATATTGCCGCCGGTATCCACCACAAACTTACCGTCTGCCGCGTCAATCTTGCCTTCCACCTGAATACCGCCTTTTTCCACCACCAGCGGTGTATCCATATCGGCCCCGTTGGCCGGATTATCCGCCGTGATAATCAGCGAGTTCACATTGTTAATATCATGACTTCCCATGTCCAATGCCGTGTTCATCGTGTTATATTCCGGATGTCCCGGCACCTCGTTACGATACAACACATTCGGATTATCCAGATTATTGCTGTTGATTGACTGAATGGATGCCGCCATAATCGAACCATCTTCCTTGGGCTCCAAACCCAGCTCGGCATCAATATCTTCAATACGCCACACGCCCTGCACGCCCAGGCCTTCCTTGCCCTGGGTATAACCGCCGTTGCTGCCGATCATCGACGCAATACGCGCCGAACGCAGCATGGGCAGCGGAGTCTTCGGGTCGGCAATGATAAATCCGGTCAGCGAGGCATTGGTATTAACCGCAGCTTCTCCCGTACCGCCGCCCTCACCGCCTTCTCCGGCACTCTCGTTCTCCGGCGCCCGCTTTTTAATCGCCAGCTGATAAGTGGCAAAAGTCTTGCTGCCCCGCACATTTCCGTCTTCATCCACAAAACCGTAAGGCAAAAATTCGCACAAATGCCCCACGTTAACTTCAACCGCGGCATCATTGCTGTCTTTCATCGCCGCATAATCCTGCTCGGAATTGTTATCGCCGCAGTCGGTCGTAACTTTGCCGCCCTGAACAATATCGTTGTAATGCGTGCGGATATAATCGTCCATCGCCTTGCTCATCACCCGCATCTGGCTTGCCGCATTAATATCCTGCAGCTCCGTCGTGCGCTCCGCCGCTTTTTTATACAAAATCGGCGTCACCATCGCAATCAGCGCCAGCATGGCCATGGCCTCAATCATCAGGCTTCCTGCCTCGTTCAAGATATCTTTCCGTTTAAGCATTTTCGTTACTCCTTACCTGACCGAATAAGTGCTGAAATATACCAGACAATAATCGCATTCGCGGTTGGCACCGCAGACATTGGAAAAACCGGTCTCGCCGATATCGCCCGACACCACGAACTGGGGAAGATAAACAACGTTTCTTCCCATATTGAAAATAGCCATTGTCGAATGCAGGGTGTTGCCTTCGTCGTTTTCATCCACATCAATGGTATATCCGAAGTTCGAGCCTCTTCCCGCCAGCGTGTTAATCGCGTTAATCAAATCATTTGACGGCCGTCCGCCTCTCAGGCTTTTCCACCTCTGAGGCACGCAGCCGTACGTCACCAGATAGTTCATCGCGTTGCTGTCGTTGCAGTTGCCGATTGGCGTGCTCAAATCTTCCTTTTCCTTGTCCATACAATACATGGCAGTAATATTTTTTTCCGTCACCGGCACATTTCCTTCATAATCCACCTCAAATCCCGCCGGCAGATAATCCTGAAACTTGTCCGGCGAAATTTCTCCCTGGGAAAAACCCGGTGCCGAAGGATTCTCTTCGGTAATTCTCAGGCTTTCCACATATTTTGCCGCTCCCTGGTGCTGCAGCATGATGCGGGTAACCGCGGCCTCAGCCTGCGGCTCGACATAAAGCTGGCGCATATCCGGCCGCACCGAAAGATTAAACGATGCCAGCGCCACGATAAATGTTGCCAAAATCACCCACAAATACATCTTTTACACCCTTAAAACATTCCTGTCATTTGCCATTTTATCACAAATTTTGCCCTCAATCCAGCTTTTAACGCGCCCAAAGCCCAACTTTAACAAAACTGTAACAAACACTTTTTCATTGTTTCAACATAATAAAGCAAAGAATATAATTAAAAGTTAAAAAAATGCCGCCCGTGCATTATACACATTTTTAATTTTCCCTATTCCAAAGTAGACCAAGATATATTATCGTAAAGACAATATCATTGATTGGGGAATAAAATGATTAATGCAAGAGAAAGAATTGACGACTTCGATGATGACGAAGCCGCTTCTGTCGTATCCGGGGCAAACAAAAAAAAGGTTTTGCTGATTGTTTTGCCGTTGTTGGTGTTGATCGGGCTGATTGTCAGTTTTTATGCCGTTTTCACCAACCGGCTGAAATCGGAAGCCTCCCATTACCGCATTGTCGAAACCCCCGCGGCCTCTGACGGCTCTGCCGAACCCACCCGGCTGATTTTTTATGACCTGCCCGAAATCGACGCCCCGCTCAGCAGCAGCGGCGCAGAATCTTTTTCCGTAAAAATCAAACTCAGCCTGGAAACAGATGCTGTTGACGATAACCGGATTGCAACACTAGACAGCATCTCTCCGCGCATCAACGACGCCGTTATCGGCCGACTGGTAGAGCTCCGCCCGGAAGAGGTTCAAACCACCCGCGGCCTCTATTGGCTGAGAGAAGAACTCCTCTACCGCATCAACCTGATTACCGCCCCCGTAAAAATCACCAACCTCAACTTCAAAACTTTTGAAATACAGAAAAAACAATAAGGAACCTCAAAGTGGCTGAAGAAAAAGAACAACAAAACACCAATCCCGCTTCTGAAAACACAGCTCCCTCCGGCGCCGAAAACACTTCCGCCAGCTGGACGGATTCCATCAACGTGCGCGAAACGGAAAACGCTTCCGACAACGAAGCTTCCAAAATCCTCAATCAGGAAGAAATCGACACGTTGTTTGGCTATTCGGGAGATACCGGACCGGAATATGACAATGTCGGCGTCAAGGCCATTCTCAATTCCAGCATGGTCTCTTACGAACGCCTGCCCATGCTCGACATCGTATTTGACCGCCTCATCCGCATCATGGCCACTTCCCTGCGCAACTTCACTCAGGACAACGTTGAAGTCTCGTTGGAAAGCATTGAATCCATGCGCTTCGGCGAATACATCGATTCGCTCACCCTGCCCACCCTGCTGTCCGTATTTCATGCCGAAGAATGGGACAACTACGGCCTGATTTCCGTAGATTCGGCCCTGGTTTATTCAATTGTCGACGTTCTGCTCGGCGGCCGCCGCGGCACTGCCGCCATGCGCATTGAAGGCCGCCCCTACACCACGATTGAGCTTAATCTGGTCAAAGACATGATAGACATCATCTTAAACGATCTCTCAACCGCCTTTGACCCGATTACCACCGTCAACTTCACCTATGACCGCACCGAGACCAACCCCCGCTTTGCCGCCATTGCCCGGCTGTCCAACGCCGTGATTGTCGCCCGCCTGCGGGTTGACATGGAAGACCGCGGCGGCAAGCTTGACCTCATCCTGCCTTACGCCACGCTGGAACCCGTGCGCGACCTGCTGCTCCAGATGTTCATGGGCGAACGCTACGGCCGCGACACCATCTGGGAAAACCACATGGTGGAAGAACTCTGGAAGACCGAAGTCGAAATCAAGGCCAGCCTTAAAGAATTAACCGTTGACCTCGGTGAGATTGCCAAATGGGAAAAAGGCTCTTTCCTCGGTTTGGACATGGCTCCTTCCGATGACATCATCCTCTGCTGCGGAGATGTCCCGCTGCTGACCGGCACCATGGGGCGCAAAGCGGATAAAATTGTCATAAAAGTAAAAGGAAAGGCGGAAAAAGATGAGTAATTTCGAGCTGATTATCAACCTGTTGGTCATCATTTTACTGATTCCCACATTGATTTACGCCTATCGCCTCAACAAAAACCTGAGCATTTTGCGTCAAAACCAGAGCAGCCTGGCCAAACTGGTTCAATCTCTCAACGAAGCCACCATAAAGGCCGAAAATTCCATTCCCAAGCTCAAAACCGCTACACAATCCACTTCCGGCGAGCTCAAAGAAGTTGTCGACAGTGCCAAAACCCTCAAAGACGACCTGATGTTCATCAACGAACGGGCCGACAATCTGGCCGACCGACTTGAAAACGTCATCCACAACAGCCGCAGCCTGCCCGAAAACCAGATTGCCCCGGCTTCCGACAAAGAAAACAAAAAAGCAAAAAAATCAGAAAACAGCCCGCTTGATATCTCGGTATCCCGTTCTGAAGCCGAACTGGAACTCTTAAAAGCCCTGCGCTCCATAAAATAAAGGATAATGGATAAACAACAATGATCTTCAAAAACAAAATTCGTATTCTGCCGCTTTTTATCTTTATGGCTGCCCTGACCCTTTCTTTCCGCATGACCCGCATTGTCGGCGACATCAACAACGCCGGCCGCACCGAATTTTCCCTTGCCGCCAGCCATGCCTACGCCGAAGAAAATCCGTCTCCGGAAACCGCGGCACTCAGCACTGCCCTTGAAAAATCGGGAGCCGTAGCCCTTTCTCCCTCCGACAAAGGCAACACCTTTTCCCAGTCTGAAATCATCATTTTACAGGAACTTGCCGCCCGTCGCGAAGCTCTGGACATCCGCAGCAAAGAAATAGATAAAAAAGCCGTACAGCTCAAAGTCGCCGAAGAAGAAATCGCCAAAAAGCTTGAACAACTTCAGGCCTACGAAAAAAAACTGCGCGACCTCATGCGCGAATACACCGCTAAAGAAAAAGAAAAACTTAACGCCCTGGTCAAATTATACACCACCATGAAACCGCGCGATGCCGCCCGCATTTTCAACACGCTGGACTTGGAACTGACCACGGCTCTCCTGCGCGAAATGAAACCCTCTTCCTCTTCGGCCATCATCTCGCTTATGGATGCTTCAAAAGCCAAAGCCATCACCAACGAGCTTATCGGTAACAGTCTGACCAACATCGAGGATTCGGAGTGAACGGACAAAACAACATAACCCTGAAAAAACTGGCCGGCAGAATAATACTCATTCTTGCCGCGGTTGTTTTGTTTTGCCCGCCGGCCGGTGCCGCTTTGTCCTTTTTCCGCCAGGGAGACGTTCCCCAGTTTGCCGTCAGCCTGGACAATGACATCGATTACGAAATTCAGGAAAAAGGCAAAAACCTGATTCTTTCGTTCAGCCGTCCCGTTGCCGACAGATTCGCCGTCTTACCGGAACAATTTCCCGCACTCTTTGACAAACACACCGTTTCTCCCGACGGCAAAACCATCTCTCTGCCCTTAAAACAAGCCGCCAACATCCAAAGCACCCGCCGCAACAACAGCCTTATTCTGAGCTTTCATTTGCCGCCGGATGCTCAAATACCGCAACACCGTCCCGTTGACATGCCGACGGCCCGGCTTGATTTTGAGCCTTTGCCGGACAGCTCCCGTTTTATCATCACTTTTCCTCACCTGCCGGTTTATCGGCTTCGCAACACCGGACAAAACACTGATCTGATTTTGGAACAGCCGTTTCGGATAGAAACCGCCACACTCAAAAACTATCCCCGGGCAAAAGACGTTTCCTTCCGCATCAGTCCCGATAAAAAATATATTTTAAGCTTTCCCGAACCTCTGGTTCAGTCTTATGAACAACCGGACAAAATAATTCTCGACATTGCCCTGCCTGCCCAAAATACGGTTTCTTCCCCGCAACCGGCTCCTGCCGCTCCGGCAGACGTATCCCAAATCCGCAGTCTGAGCTTTCCCTGGAATATGCCGGTCAACATTGCCGTTTTCCGCCGGGGCGAATATCTCTGGATAATCTTTGACCACACCCACAAATTTGATATTGACGAACTGTCTAAAAACGGTGCTCCCCTGGTTGATGAATTGGTGCAACTCCCCTATAGTCAGGCTGCTGTTTTGCGCATGCGCCCGCGCCCGGATGTCAACGTCAGTCTTCGTCGCGAAGGTTTGCTGTGGATTGTTGACCTCTTTACCGGCCGGGAAGCCCCCGAGGTCAGGGACATTCCCATTTTCACGCAATACGATGCCATGAATCAGGCTTATCTCTTTGCTCCCACTTCTGCCGCCGGCAAAGTCGTCAATATTTTTGATCCCGAAATCGGTGATCTTTTAAGCATCATCCCGCTTGATGAAATCGGCAGGGGCATGGTCAACACTTACCGCTACCCCGACATCGATTTCAATGCCACCATCAATGGCATTGCCATCACCCTGAAAGCCGATGATATCATCGTTAACCGCGGCAATACCGGCATAACCGTCAGCCGCCCCGACGGCGGATTAAATATTTCGGAAGATCTTGAGCAACTGAAACGCCAGGCCCGTCTTCAAAGCCGGTCACTCGCCGACGGAAATTTCCTCTCCGGTTATGCCACAGACCTGGACAAACTTCCCTTTAACGAAGCGGTTGAACGCCTGACCGCCGAAATCGTTTCCGCTTCGCCTGAAAACCGCGTTCTGGCCCGCCTTAACCTGAGCGAATACTACATTGGCAAAGGCCTCGGTCCGGAAGCTTTTTCCGTCCTGAATACCCTGCAAAAAGAAGATGCCCCCGAAGCTCAAAGCGGCAAATTCTATGCCCTGCACGGCATGGCCAACTTCCTGTCTCATCGTTATGACGAGGCTGAAAAAGACTTTTCTCACCCCACTCTGTCTTCCTCCGACGAAGCTGATTTCTGGCGGGTTTTATCCGCTTCTGCCGAAAATCCCCGGGCGGAAGACAATGCCTTTCTCCTACCTCACACCCGGTTGTTAAAAGATTATCCGGCAGAAATCCGCCGCCGCATTGCTCTTGTCGGCATTGTGTCGGCACTTGCCGCCCGCGACGACCTGTCGGTTCAAAGCTACATTGACATCATCCGCGATGCTCCCAATGACATCAACAAAGCCGCCATAATCAGCTATTATACGGCTCAAAAGCTCAGCATCCTCGGCTACCCCCTGAATGCCATTCGTGAATTCCGCAACACCGCCGCCATGCCTTCACAACAATACTCCGCCCTGGCCCGGCGCGAAATTGTTGACCTCCAACGCAGTTCCAACACCATTTCTCCGGAAAAAGCCATTGCCGAATACGAGAGGCTGCGCTTTGCCTGGCCCGACAAAAAATTCCGCATCAGCCTGCTCAATGAACTCACCGACATGTACATTGCCCAAAAAGACTACCGCAATGCCCTGGCTTCTTTGCAGGATCTCCGCAGCACCGTTCCCCCTGAAGAGCAGGAAGATGTCACCCGCCGCATGGTCAGCGTCTTTGAAGACTTATATTTAAACAACAATGATGACAAAATGCCTGCCGTAAAATCCCTGGCCTTGTACGGGGATTACAAATGGCTGGCCCCGCTCAGCAAAAATTATAATGCCATCGTCCAAAAACTGGCCGACCGCCTGGTTGCTGTTGATTTATTGGAACGCGCCTACCAGCTGCTTGACACCCAATTGCGCAGCGGCACTCTTTCTCCGCTTGAACGCGGCACCATCGGCACCCGTATGGCTCTCATCAGCCTGTTCAAAAATCAACCTTCCGTAGCTCTTGATATTTTGGATAAAACCGAAAGCGACGACCTCACCCCCACCATCATTGCCCACCGCCGCATCATCCGGGCCAAGGCTCTTTCTGCCGTCGGCCGCCCCGATGAAGCACTTGAGCTTCTCAAAGAAGACTACAGCCCCAAAGGCATCATGATAAAAAGCGAAATCTACTGGGACAATGAACAATGGGCCGATGCCGCCGACACCATCAAATACCTGATAGAAAAACCGACCCCTGACACCCCCTTGTCTCAGGAACAATTGCAGCTGGTTTTGGACTGGGCCACGGCGCTGAAAAGAGCCGGACGTTCCACGGTCATTGTCCGCCTGCGCAACACCTTTGAACCATACTTCAAAGACACGGCCTATTACAGTGCGTTTAACGTATTGACTGAAACTTTCGAAAACGATAAGATTGACATCAAAGCAATTGACAAAGCCATAAACAACATCGCGGCTTTTCATAACTTTGCCAAACTTTATTCGCAGTCATTGCAAAACAATACATTAAGCCAGACCATACAATAACCATGCACAAAAAACTTTTCAAAATCGAAAGCCCTTTTGCCCCGGCCGGCGATCAGCCTCAAGCCATACAGGAACTCTGCAATGGCATTAACAACGGTGCCCGCAGTCAGGTTTTGCTCGGCGTAACCGGTTCCGGCAAAACTTTCACCATGGCCAAAATCATCGAGCAATGCCAGCGTCCGGCCATGATCATGGCTCCCAACAAAATTCTGGCCGCTCAGCTTTATTCGGAAATGAAAGAATTTTTTCCCAACAATCATGTTGAATATTTCGTTTCTTACTATGATTATTACCAGCCGGAAGCCTACGTTCCCAAAACCGACACATATATTGAAAAAGATTCGGCATTAAACGAACAAATTGACCGCATGCGCAACGCCGCCACCCGCAACATTCTGGAATACAACGACGTCATCATCATTGCCTCCGTCTCCTGCATTTACGGTTTGGGCGATGTTGAATCCTATGCCGCCATGACCATAAACCTCCGCGTCGGCGACGACATTGAACCCACCCTGATATACAAGCGCCTGGCCGAGCTTCAATACGAGCGTAACCAGCAAAACTTTGTGCGTTCCACTTTCCGCGTCAACGGCGATGTCCTTGATATTTTTCCCTCTCACTACGAAGACCGCGCCTGGCGTATATCCTTTTTCGGCAGCGAGATTGAATCCATCAGCGAATTTGACTCGCTCACCGGCAAAAAGATTCTTGATTTGCCTGAAGTCACCGTCTATCCGGCCAACCACTATGTCACCCCCCGCCCCGCACTGTCACAGGCCATGGTCGGCATTCGCAAAGAACTGGCCGAACAGCTGGAATATTTCAAAAACAACAATCAGCTTCTTGAAGCCCAACGACTTGAGCAGCGCACCCGTTTTGATCTTGAAATGCTCGAAACCACCGGTCATTGCAAAGGCATTGAAAACTATTCCCGTTATCTGACCGGACGCAAAGCCGGCGACCCGCCGCCCACCTTGTTTGAATATCTGCCGCCTGATGCCTTGTTGTTTGTGGATGAAAGCCACATCTCGATTCCCCAAATCGGCGGCATGTTCCGCGGCGACTTCAACCGCAAGAGCACCCTGGCCCAATACGGCTTCCGCCTGCCTTCCTGCGTTGACAACCGCCCGCTGAAATTTGAAGAATGGAACAAAATGCGCGGACAGAGCATCTTCGTTTCCGCCACTCCCGGCGACTGGGAACTGCAGCAAAGCGGCGGCACCTTTACCGAACAGGTCATCCGCCCCACCGGCCTGGCAGACCCGCTGTGCATTGTCCGCCCGGTAGAAAACCAGATTGACGACCTCATGGAGGAATGCCGCAAAACCGCAGCCAAAGGTGAGCGCGTACTGGTCACCACTCTCACCAAAAAAATGGCCGAAGACCTGACCGAATACCTGCACGACAACGGCGTAAAAGTCCGCTACCTTCATTCCGACATTGAAACTCTGGAGCGCATCGAAATCATCCGCGACCTGCGCCTCGGTGTTTTTGACGTACTTGTCGGCATCAACCTCCTGCGCGAAGGGCTTGATATTCCGGAATGTTCGCTTGTTGCCATTCTCGACGCCGACAAAGAAGGCTTCCTGCGTTCTGCCCGTTCCCTGATTCAAACCATCGGCCGCGCCGCGCGCAATGCCGAAGGCCGGGTGATTTTATACGCCGACCGCATCACCGGTTCAATGAAGGAAGCTCTCGATGAAACCGAACGCCGCCGCGAAAAACAACTCAAATTCAATGCCGAACACGGCATTATTCCCAAAACGGTCAAAAAGATTGTCTCCAACGCCCTCACCGACATGACCGAGGCCGACTTTGTCAAAGACGATAAGCTTGGCAAAAAAGAAATCAGCGACATCAAGAACATAGATAAAAAACTTAAAGAATATACCAAAAAGATGAAAGACGCCGCCGCCAACCTCGAATTTGAAGAAGCCGTCATTTATCGTGACAAAATCAAAGAGCTTGAACAACTGGCCATGAAAAACCTTTAATTATTCACGATGATACGGATGATGAGCGATAATCGTCTGCGCCCGGTATATCTGTTCGCACAAAACCGCTCTCATCAGCATATGCGGCAAAGTCAGTTTTCCGAAAGAAAGCAGCAAATCCGCCTTTTCCCGGGTTGAGGGCAGATGTCCGTCCGCTCCGCCGATTAAAAAACAGATTTCCGAACATCCGTTCAGCATCCAGTTTTCAAACTTTGCCGCCAATGCCGTGCTTTTCATATTTTCGCCGCGTTCATCCAGCACCACCACCTTGGCCCCATGCGGAATATTCTCCTGCAAAAACCGGGCTTCCTCTTCCTGTGAAGCATTGTCTTTTTCTTTTATTTCAACTTTCCAGTCCGACCGCTTGACATACTCGGCAATAAGCTGCGCTTCCGGCGAATTTTTTTTGCATTTTCCAATGGCTAAAATCAATATCTTCATGTTATATCCTCTTTTTTGCCGATTTTAAATCACCCGGTCTCAAAGTCAACCCCCTTCCCTCTCTGTCCTCCTCCCCCTCTTTTCCCTCTGTCATCCTCGGGCTTGACCCGAGAAACCAAGCAAAAAAATCATCATAATACCCCTCCCTGAAAACTCAGGGCTGGAGGCAGAAAATATCTCCGGTGGAGATATTTTCAACGACAGGCGACAGTTTGTTAGCTCATGAGCTAGCGGCAGCAACGCGAAATGAGCGTTACAAACCGAGTGACCGCAGCGACTTAGTGTTGCCCCTCCGGCAACACTTACGGAGCCAGAAGGCTGGGGAGGGTTTCATCTTTCAAATAAAACTGTCATCCCTCGTTCAGCGCCAGTCTGAACGTCAAGGGATCTTCAAATTTGTCACCCTCTCATAGATGAGAGGGCCGGGGAGAGCAAATCCTGCCGTACCTTTTTCACCCTCACCCGCGTCACTCCGTTCTGCAACCTCTCCCCTCAAGGGAGAGGTGAAAAAGGGAAACTGTCCTCCTCCCCCTCTCTTCCCTCCGTCATCCTCGGGTTTAACCCGAGGATCCAGTCAAACCAACTTTCCTATTATCCTCCCCCCTAAATACTTAGGGCTGGAGGCAGAAAATATCTCCGGTGGAGATATTTTCAACGACAGGCGAGAGTTTGTTAGCTCATAAGCTAGCGGTAGCGACGCAAAATGAGCGTTACAAACCGAGTGACCGCAGCGACTTAGCAAACGTAGTGAGCTTAGGAGCCAGAAAGTTAGAGGGGGTTTCAAAAATTCCCTCACTTAATCAAAATCTTCACCCGAACCCCATACACCGACGCCAACATCAAAAGATGTTTCAGCGAAAACGAACGCCCGTTTTCTATCATCTCAATATGACAGACTGAAATCCCGCAGACCTCCGACACTTCGGGCAGACTCAACTCTTTCTTATTACGCAAAAACTTCAAACGAACACCCATATCCCGTTTGATACAAAAAATCCGATATTTTATTTTCTTTTTGGAAACCATAACCCTAAACTCCTTTAATCTGTTAAAAACAAAACCTGCCTCACATAATTGCAAAGCAGGCGGAGCTAACAAACTGTTGTAGTACAGTCACTCATATTCAATATATTCCGAGTACTCCGCCCAAAACAGCGGAGATAAAACTACAAAGGTATTTGTTAGACACCACCGGCGACCTCTCGCCGGCTCTTTCATCATAAAAGAATAAAACCCAAATGACAAGCACAATTATTCGCCGGCCCCAAACGGATTAAACAACAATATCAAAATAAATTTTAATTTCACATCTTGAACAAGCCTGTTTACATTCTAAATAATACATGCTATTAAAAAACCGAACCTTGCGCAAAAAGTTTTTAGCCAAAGGAAAAACAATGTTAAACAAATTTGCCGCTGTTTCAAAATTAAAGTTTTACAGCCGCCGGTATAAAAATCTCATTTTATCCCTGCAGGAAAACTATCGCAAGCGCCTCAACAAACCTTTTCGCCACGAACTTTACCGCAAGCTCATTCATCTGAGTTCCCTGTGGATTCCCGCACTCATTTATCTGGCCCGTCCGGGAATAGCCATTGCTTTATTTTCCGTTTTATTGGCCGGAGATGCCCTGATTGAATACGGCAACTACAAAAAATGGCGCTGGGCCCGCCGCACTTTTGGCCACCTGTTTTACAAAACCCTGCGCAACAAAGAACGCGTTCGCACTCATTTTCAGGTAACCGGCTCCATGTATGTCCTGACCGCGGCCATTGTCTGCACCATGCTGTTCAGCAAAGAGGTAGCCGTTGTCGCCCTGAGCATCATGCTGATTTCCGACACCTGCGCCGCCCTGTTCGGCCGGGCTTACGGCTTACGCAAACTCTACAAAAACAAATCCCTTGAGGGAACAACCGCCTTCTTTGTCAGTGCATTAGGGGTTATGATAATCCTCAATCCGCTCTACCCGGTAACTTATGCCGGCATTATCGCCGCCGCTGCCGCCACCCTTGCGGAAATATATGAAGACAAAATCGAAATCGACGATAACCTCTCCATTCCCCTTTTTGTCGGAATCATCCTCTCGATTTTAAATTAATTTTCGATTCGCCGCAGCCAATTACCCTTATTTGTAAGCCGACAACAGATTGTTTTTGCACAAAATTCAGAAATAAATAGACAAAACATAATTTTTAGTCTTGACTTTGTCCAGTGCCTTTGCTATATTCACTCTATCAATTTACAATTATCCTAATTATTAACCCGCATATGGGCAAATTCAAATAGCTCCTCTATGCACAAAAACATACCACTATGTGTCAAAAAATTAAAAAAGATGTTTTCGTTGAGAACTTGTCTGCTGATACCGTAGCCAACAAAACCAAAACCCCGTTTGAAAGAATCTATACGGTGGTTCTGAACAAAAACGCTTCCGGCAAAGATAAAAAACATATCAAAACCGAGCGTTTCAAAAAAGGCATTCCTTATCTTGTCTGGGCAACCGACATCACCCAAGGAAGCGTCAAAATCAGAGAAGTGGTCGGCGGCAAAGCTCCGGTAGAAGTCATGACGACAGACTGTCGTTTCACCTCTGCCCCGCAAATTGAAATCGGCGGCCAGCTCTACAACGAAAAAATAATTAACGGAATATATCACTACCTTCCGTTAAACAAATTTAAATAACCCCAATCTTTGTTGCGCTGTGAAGCGCGTTAAACTCAAATCTAATACCTGCAGAAACACCCGCCGCCTTTCCGCCGCGGGTGTTTTTTTTATCCTCCGGCTAAACCGCCACCGGTGCCGTCAACTTGCCGTAACTCTGATAATTTTGCAGCTCAAAATCTTCATATTTAAAATCATTAATATCCATCACCGCCGGATTCAGTTTCATTTGCGGCAAAGGCAGCGGCTGCCGGGTCAGCTGTTCGCGCACCTGCTCAAAGTGGTTATGATAAATATGCGCATCCCCCAGCGTATGAACAAACTCACCAGGTTCCAGATGACAAACCTGGGCAATCATCATCGTCAGCAGCGCATATGAGGCAATATTAAACGGCACCCCGAGAAACATATCGCAACTGCGCTGATACAACATGCACGAAAGCTTGTTGTTCGCCACATAAAACTGAAACAGCATATGACACGGCGGCAGCTTCATCTGCGGAATCTTGGAAACATTCCACGCCGACACAATCATCCGCCGGTCATTGGGATTATGTTTCAGCTTTTCAATCACTTCCGCCAGCTGGTCAATCCCCTCGCCGTTCCAGTTGCGCCATTGCGAACCGTAAACCGGCCCCAGATCACCGTTTTCGTCCGCCCATTCGTTCCAGATTCGCACACCGTTGTCCTGAAGATACTTAACATTCGTATCCCCTTTAATAAACCATAGCAGTTCATAAATAATGCTTTTCAGATGAACCTTTTTAGTCGTCAGCAGCGGAAAACCTTTCGCCAGATCAAAGCGCATCTGCCGTCCGAAAACCGACCTCGTCCCCACGCCGGTGCGATCCGCCTTATCGACCCCGTTATCCAAAATATCCTGCAGCAAATCAAGGTATTGTCTCATTGTTTTAGTCCTCTGCCTCAATAGATTTTATAATATGTTTCAAAACGCTCTGGTCAACAAAAGCCCCCTTACGGACATGCACCGTCGTCACCACATTGTCCAGTTCATAATCCGCAGAAATCTGACGATATTTTTGCTTCATCGCCTCAATACAGGGGCTGATATCGATTTTCGGCCCGCTCAGCTCCGGATTCAAATCGCCGCAATACATGCTGTCGACAATAATTTCGGGCATCAGGGCATTGCCGCCGGCAAAAAAAGCCTTATAAATACTGGCGCCTCCGGCAATATAAAAATCCCCCTCCGCTTCCTTGAAATAATTAATATCCGTTACCACCTGATGATTTTGTTTGTCCGACACCTCATATCCGGCATCAAAAGTCAAAACCATAATTTTCCGCTCCGGCAGCGTGCGGTTGGGAAAACTTTCATAAGTCGTCTGTCCCGCAATCAGGGTCTGTCCCTTCGTAATCCGGCGAAAACGTTTAAAATCGGATGATATCCGCCACGGAATCTGCGGCCCGATTCCGATAATATTATCGTCTTTGTGGCGACACCAAACTGCTATTTTGGTCATACTCTGTCTCCTTTGGACACCAGCTTAGCACAAAACCGTTTTATCTCAAGCCTGCCCCCGCATTTACAAACAATTTTATCTCTTGAAAAAATCCTCAAATCAGATATATTAAAAAAGTCAGGCAACTGACTACGGCACTAGAGGCAGTATGAAATAGATATGTTGGACCCGGGGGCAGTACCCGGCACCTCCACCAATATCAAACGGCAAAGTTCCGCAGCACAATAAAATTATGTGAAAATTGTGTGAGCATTTTGCCAAACCACAAAATCTGTATCAGGCGCCCGTTATGCTTCTCTGTTAAATTGCGGAGAACGAGGCGGATAATAAGATTTCAGGTTGGCAAAAGCGGAGCGTACATAAGAGGTACGTGAGCATTTTGCCAGACCGCAAAATCTGTATCAGGCGCCCGTTATGCTTCTCTGTTAAATTGCGGAGAACGAGGCGGATAATAAGATTTCAGGTTG
>CALYAY010000012.1 GCA_944393695.1 uncultured Alphaproteobacteria bacterium
CGGAAACCGACAGCATTAATGCTTTGGATAATTTCATCATAATATCACCTGTCTGTTGTTGTCTTCACGAATCTTATATTAACAGAAAATTTTACAAGTGTAAATCACTATTTTAATCAAAAGACCATAATTTAAACAAAAAAACGGTGCCTTTTTCAAGACACCAAATAACTTCTTTTTTATTATTATTTTTTCTTATTCGCGTAAGGATTTCCTGTTTTTCTCACCGTAATCCGGATAGGAATTCCCCTCATATCAAAAGTTTCACGCAGATTATTAGTCAGATAGCGCAAATAAGCCTCCGGAAGACCTTCGGGATTGCTGGAAAAGATATAAAACGAAGGAGGACGGGTTTTAGCTTGTGTAATATAGCGCAGCTTAATTCGTCTTTTATTTTTACCCAACGGCGGCGGATTCATTTCCATCATATCCTGAAACCAGGTATTAAGCGGAGCCGTCGGAACCCGCAGATTCCACCGATCATAAACCTTAAACACCGCGCTCATCAACTTATCCAGCCCTTCTTTTTTCAAGGCAGAAATCGTTACTGTTGGAATCCCCTCAGCCTGAGACAAAGATGTTTGCAATTTATAATTCAGCTTGTCCAAGGCTTCCTGACGGTTGGCAATATCCCACTTGTTAACAGCAATAACCAAGGCTCGTCCTTCATCCAAAACCTTGCGGGCAATCGTCAGATCCTGCTTATCCAGCACCGCATCGGCATCCAGGACCAAAATCACCACTTGTGCCATAAATGCCGCATGCTTGGTGCTGGCTGCAGCCATTTTTTCCAGCGAATTTTCCACGCGGGACTGACGTCTGAGCCCGGCCGTATCCACCAGATTAATCTTCCGTCCTTTCCATTCCCAGGCCACGGTAATGGCATCCCGGGTAACGCCCGCTTCCGGACCGGTCAGCATCCGTTCGTCGTTAAGCAGGGCATTAACCAGCGTTGATTTTCCCACATTCGGACGGCCGACAATAGCCAGTTGAATAGGCCGTTTTTTATATTCCTCGTCAAGTCGGGCTGTCAGTTCTTCATCTGAAAGTTCCGGATTCTCATTCCGGATTTTTTCCTCATCCGGAGCCTGGTTTTCATCTTCTGGATCCGGCTTATCATATTCCTTCAAAGCCTCATATAAATCCTCAAGCCCCAGACCGTGTTCTGCCGAAAAAGGTATAGGCTGTCCCAGTCCCAGTTTATAAGCCTCATAGATACCGTCTTCCTGGGCTTTTCCTTCACATTTGTTAGCCAGCAGAATAACCGGCTTGTGCAGCTTTCTTACCAGATTTGCCAGATGTTCGTCATAAGGGTGCACCCCGTCCCTTGCATCAATCATAAAAATGCAGACATCAGCTTCTTTAATACCTCGTTCGGTCTGCAGCCACATGCGTTTTTCCAGATTGTCTTCGTGCGACAGCTCATATCCCGCCGTATCCGTAATTTTTAATGACAAATCCCGAAACGTAATATCTGCTTCTTTTCTGTCTCGGGTAACTCCCGGCATATCGTGAACAATAGCAATCTTTCGCCCTGCCAGACGGTTAAATAACGTTGATTTTCCGACATTCGGGCGTCCGATTATGGCTGCTGTAATACTCATGACGATTCTTTCTATTTATAGGCCACCAGCTCGGCATCATTGGTTACGAACAACACCGTATCATAAGCAACCACCGGGGACATACTGACGCCTTCGTCCAAATCAATAAATCCGAGAATTTTTCCGCTGAAAGGCGATACGGCAAACGCATAACCTTTAGAGGTTGTTACAATCAGCCGGTAACCGGTCAGCACCGGACCGGAAACAAAAGTTCCGCTGATTTCTTTAACATCCCGTCCCAGGGGAATTTTTGTTGACCAGACAATCCGGCCGGAAGCTTTTTCAATAGCCAGCAGCGTTGCATCATTAGATAATACATACAATACTTTTCCCGCCACATAAGGCTGGTTAACGCTGCTGATTTCTCTTTCCCATATCGGCATACCGGTTCTTAAATCAACCGCCATCATAATATGATTATTGCCGATGGCATAAACAACTCCGTTGTCAATAACCGGATTCGCTTTGATTGTGTTAATTGAAGATAATGAATTCAGTCTTTTTCTTGAAACCATCAAAACCGACCATAGCGGTGTGCCTGTACTGGCTTTTATGGCCCTCAGCTCACCGTTTGAAAAAGCGGCCACCACCACGTCAAGCTTTTCGTCATAAGCCGGGCTGGCTCCTCCCAGCAAAGTCGTGTTTTCCTGAATTGACTTATAACGCCACAATTCCTTGCCTGTTGAAGCGTCCAAAGCAAACAGTGTATTGTCGATGGTCTGGGCAAAGACATAATTGCCGCCGGCCGTCGGAGCAATGTGAAACGGCAGCTCATTGTCAAAACGCCAAAGCTCTTTCCCGCTGATCATGTCCATCGCGGCCACGCTGCCAAAACCTGTCGTGGCAAAAATCTTCTGCCCTCCGGCAGCCAATCCGGCTCCTTTCATTGCCGAATTTTTGTCTGATTTATTATGCGGCTTGATTTTCTTTTCCCAGATTTGTTCACCGTTATCCATCCGGAAGGCACTGACGGTAGCATCCGCATCAATCGTAAAGACGGCTTTATGTTGAACAATCGGCTGGGCAATCAGAAAATCACGTTTTGAAGTACCTTCTCCGAAATCACTGGCCCATATCTCCTTAATAACATCGCCGCTGTTGGTATGCCCCATGTTATGCAGAGGATTTCCGCCGCTTTGCATCCATGAAATATTGGTGTAAGGAGCCGGCAGCGAGATTTTGACTTCACCCGGTTTAAAATCGGGCTGCAAAATGCTTTCACCGTCCAAAAAAGCGATTCTGTCCCCCTCCAGTTGAATCTTTTCCTTTGAAAAAGTGCCGCAGCCGGCCACTGAAAGACAAATAATTCCCGTGAGAACACCTTTTATTTTTTGCTTCAACATAAAATTCTCCAGCCGTTTGTTTATTTTGAATTCAAAGCATCATTCAGAACGGTCAGCATATCCTGAACCCGGTTTTTGAAATTTGCCTGCAGGGTCGGACTGCCGAGAAGCTGCTCGTACAGACTTTTGGCTTCTTCCAGCTTATGTTCCCGGATAGCCAGCATTGCTTTCAGCTCCCGGGCGCTGTTAACCCACTTGCCGTCTTCCGCAATCAGCGGATCAAGCAGGCTGTTGATTTCCTCGGCCGGTGCCTCATCCAGTTTATATGATGCCAGCTTGATAACCGCCATATCCCGCAGGTTTTTATTGCTGTCCTCATCATTGATAAAAGCCTGCAGCTCTTTTTCCGCATCGGCATTTTTATTTTGCATAAACAAGATATTGGCCGCCTGCAGTCGGGCCAGGTCACGATATATCCCGTCGTTTTTTTCGGCCATGTCCCGGAAAACGCTGATACTCTTATCATATTCTCCCTGATATTGCAGATTATAAGCATAGGCATAAGTATCGGCCCAGCTTTGCGCTCTTTTGTTTCTCCAGGCGACAATGCTTTCATAGCTGACGGCAAAAGTCAGTCCGGCAATAATCATGATAATCGCCAGCAGGCCGTATTTTTTCCAAAAATTGGCCAGTTTTTCTTTTTTCAGTTCCTCATTGATTTCCTGAAACAAAATATCTTCGTTATCCTGTGGTTTGCTCGTGTTCTTAGCCATGGTTAATCCTCATAATTTTTTGCATGCTGTTCATATTTATAGTCGCTTTTCCTCATATATCCAAGTACAATTTACGAATGACTACCAAGATTTTATTTTTTGCACAAATCATAAATCAGATATTTCTTGGCCCATTGCAGGGTTTCGGCCGGAAGTTTCTTGCCGAACAGCACGGTTTTGTCATCCGAAGAAATAGCCAGATAAAACCGGCCCGTCTGCGGATTTTGCGCCACTTCCACCGCTTCGATTTTGTCTTTGTAGATTTCATCTTTTTTGAAATTGCCGAACGGGAACTTGTGAACCACGATTATTTTGTGTTTTTTGATGGCGATTTTATCCCGCCGGAACAACAGATAAAGCATCCCGCCCAAAAACAGCACAATAGCCAAATCCAGCCACAGGACAATGGCAGAATCTCCGCCGGCAAAGGCCAGCAAAAGGCAGACCAGAGCAGCCGCGGCAATAATTCCGAGCGTGAAGATATTATAAACGTCCCATAATATCTTTGCCATTTTCAAAACTTTTTTATCTCTTTTCCTTACCAGCACAATAAACGGGGGCAGGGCTTCTCCGGCATCATAACCGCTGTGAATCTTTCCTTCTTCCGCCAGGGCAATGATTGTCTTGTCCAAATCCTCCACATTATGTCTTTCCAGCCCTTCCGCCGTCAGCACCAGAGCCGGAAGCTGAAAAGCCTTGGCATAATATTTCCATTTTTTGCGGATTCCTTTGCCGTTTGTTGAAATATACAACGGAGCCGTTTTATGCACGTTTTTGTGCAGCAGTTCAATAATATAACGGGTTTTGGTCATAAACCCCAGCTGAAAAAACTCCATCCGGAACTGTACACCCTCATAATTTTTCACCAGATCTTTGTAAACGGTCTTTTTGCCGCCGGTCTGCCGGTCGATAATCTTCATTTCTTTGCCGTCGAAAATAATCTTTCGATACTTCAGATAGGATGAAAACAAAATTATAACCAGTCCCAGCCCGGCCAGAACCAGTCCGATGTCAAAAAAAGCAGGATTTAGGAAGGAGTGATATTCTTCAACATTCAGATTCGGAAAAAAAACGCCTTCGGAATTCATATCGGAAAACATATCATACAGCCCGATAGCCATCAAAACCAGTCCCGAAAATATTCCCGGATAAAGAAACCTGAGTGCCGCCCGGTCCGATTGGCGGACGGGAAGTTTATCAAGTTTAAGTTCGAAACTGTGACTGTAATGGTTGGCCGCTTGTTTTTTAGAACTCATTTTTTTTCCAATCCTCGCTGTTGAAACAACGGGAATTCTTTCCCGCCCTCTCATGGTATAATATATTTTTTGAAAAATCACCTACTATTTTTTATAAAAAAACAGCCAAACTTTAATGTATTTTAACGATATTGCGCTAATCTGCATACCAAACTGAAGTAAAAAATACAACTGAGGATGTTTTTTCATGGGAAGCATTGAAATTTTTTCAAACCTTTCTAATTTCACCATCACGCTTTTGTCACTCCTGGTACTGGGTGGCACCGTAATTGTCATCAATCAGGGAAAACTGCCCGAAAAACGGGGGCTGACCTATCTCTTTAGCGGTTTGCTGCTGGAGCTTATCGCCGTCGGGGTAACTTACATGGTGAGCGAAATGTACAGCTTGGGCCGGCCGATAAATGCTCTCATCAGCATAGAGCTTCTTCTGTTGCTGATAACAATGTTGTTTCTTTCCATGGCCGCCTTGCAGATTCTTTCCAATAATCTGCCGGAACTTCCGATTACGGCCGCTCTGGGCGGAATAGGGCTCGTTGCCATTATTTACTTTGTATACATTTACCCCAGCAGCCTCATGGTTGCCAATATGCAGCAGATTTTTATCATTACGGGCTTCCTCTGCATATCTCTCAGTTTCTGGTCTCAGATGCACCGCCGCCATGCTGTCGGCTTCTTAACCGCCGCCCTGGCCTGTTCGGTGGTTACGGTAATTTTGCTGTTGCGTTTCTTCAACATCGGGTGGGACACCAGCTTGATCAACAACTGGTACCTGTCACCTTTGTTTTATAATGTTATGGCCGTGGCCTTTATTGCCATTAATGCAGATTTTCTGGCCCGTCGTCTGGATGCCAGCAATTCCGAAATTGTGAAATACAACCGCCGCATTGAAGAAATCATCAAATCCTCGCCTTTCCCGATTATCATTTCGCGTTTAAGCGATGACCGGATTATTCTGGCCAACAATAATGCGGTAAAGCTTTTTGGCATAGACCCGGGCGAACTGGAACGTTACCGCCTGAAAGATTTTTTTGTAGATGCCGAAAACCGCACGCTTTTGAACGAACGTCTGGAAGCCGAAAAAGAAGTTCAGGATTTTGAAATCCTGGTCAAAAGCAATGTCGGTGACACGCCTTTCTGGCTGCTCACTTCCGTCACCACCATTGATTATAATTATGATGTTGTGCTTTATGCGGCTTTCCAGGACATTACTTCCCGCAAAAAACGCGAAGTTCTGCTTAAAAACCAGGCGATTCGCGATCCGCTTACCTCGCTGTTTAACCGCCGCTATTTTGAAGATGAGGTTAACAAGCGCATTGCCCTGGCTCGTTCCAACAACAGCATTTATTGTATTCTGATGGCCGATGTTGACTTGTTTAAACGTGTCAACGATACCTACGGACACAAAACCGGTGACAATGTTTTGATAGAATTGGCCGGCGCCTGTGAACGTGCCCTGCGCGATCAGGATATCGTGGCCCGTTACGGCGGTGAGGAATTTGTCATCTTTCTGGCCGATGTTGATTATAATGATGCCAAAATCGTGGCCGAACGTCTGCGCAAAACCATAGCCGATTTGACGATTCTCTCCGATGACGGCCGCGAGGTCAAATTCACCATCAGTATCGGAATTTCGTCTTCTCAGGTTTCCGACAACATCGACACGCTCATCAAAACGGCCGACGAGGCCCTGTATAAAGCCAAGCAAAACGGTCGCAACCGGGTTGAAATTTTTGATCCCGCGGATTTAAAAAACTTTAATCCTGATGATCCCTCAATGCACAAAGACGAAAGCGCCACCCGCCACCCGGCCTTTAATAAAGAAGAAAACGTCGAAATCTCGCTTCTCGACGGCATTGAAGGCAATCATATTCAGGAGGGCAATTCCAAAATAGAAGAACCGAAAAAATCCGGCGATTCTTCGCTTGAGGGAGGCAACGCCTGAGATGACTTGTCCTTATTTTGCAAATTGCGGCGGCTGCCGCTGCCGGGAAAAAACTTTTGAAGAATATTGTCAATACAAATGCGATAAATTTGCCCAAATCATGTCGGCGCTTCCGGCGCCGCGTCAGGGTTTTGGCAAAGCGGTCTTTATTCCGGACGGAACCCGCCGCCGGGCTTCCCTGGCTTTTCTTTACCGGCACGAGCGCCTCACTCTGGGCTTCAATGCCGCCAAAAGTGACAAGATTATTGACGTGGCTTCCTGCGCGCTGCTCACCGATGATTTAAATGCGGTTTTGCCGGAACTTCGTAAGCTGCTTTTGTCATTATGCGTCACGCCGTTTCAAATCAAAAGCCGGGGCCGTCAGATAAGCGCCGAGTTCCTGAAACAGGGAGATGTCTGGCTTTCTCAGGCTGACAACGGTATCGATATTGTTCTTGAATTTGATAAGCCGCTGGGACTTGAACACCGCAGCCTTATTTTTGAATGGATGCAGAAAATGCCCTCAGTTATCCGGCTTTCGCACCGCCGTCGCAAGGATTTGCCTTCTGAGCCGGTGGTTGAAAAAGCGGCTCCCAGTCTGAATATTGCCGGATTCGATATTCCCGTTCCTGCCGGAACATTTATGCAGGCGTCCAAAGCTGCCGAAACCGCGTTGATTAATCTGGTTTTGGATTATCTGGCGCCGGTTAAAGGCCGGATTGCCGATTTGTTCTGCGGTATGGGAACTTTTTCTTATCCTTTGTCGCGTAATCCGGAAAATAAAATTCTGGCCGCGGATTCTTCTGATGAATTATTGACCGCATTTCAGGCCGGTATCAACCGTAATATGATTTCTAACATTGAAGTCATGAACCGCAATCTTTTCAAATATCCGCTGGATGCGGCCGAACTCAAAGGCTTTGACGCCGTTGTGTTCGACCCGCCGCGGGCCGGAGCTTCGGCTCAGGTTGCCGTCTTGGCTGCTCTGTCGCCGGAAGACCGTCCGCACAAGGTTATTGCCGTCTCTTGCAATCCAAACACTTTTGTCCGCGATGCCAAAGCGCTTCTGGCCGGCGGTTATGCTTTTGAAAAAGCCGTCTTGGTCGATCAGTTTGTTTATTCTGATCATATGGAGCTGGTCGCTTTGTTCACCCCGGTTGTTGAGGAACGGGAACCATGATAAAAAAACTGTTTTTTTTCTTTTGTATAATGCTGTTGGCTTCCTGTTCTTACGATTCGCCTTGCACCTTGTGCGGCCAGGGATGTGACAGCGGCTGTTATGATGAGGTAGAACAAACGCCGCGTACCTGTCCGCTGGTTTATCTGCGGGATACGGCCTATACGCAGCTTGTCCAGCATAAAGATGCCTTTCAGGTCACTTTGGTCGGCTACAACGGTCATTGCCACTTGGATATACGCAACAACCGCAGCCAGGCAGTTGTTGAACCGATATTTATCATCCGCCGCCTGAGTGCCACCGATGAAACCAATGTTCCTTTTGCCTTTTATACGTCGACCGAATACGGGCCGGATTCTCACCGCCGTTATCAGGTATATTATGAAGTGGCCACGATTCCCGAGTTTGAAAAAGAAATCCGCTATATCGGCAAAAAAGCCCAGGTACGCCTGCCGCAGGATTTATTGTTCAGCTATGGCATTAATCTTGGCCTGGTCATAAAACCCCGGGAACAGATTTACAACAACCGTTATTTTGACAACCATTTTGATTATTCGGAGGATAAATAAAACCATGTTATTCAACTGCTGCCGTCATAATCGCCGCCTGGCCGATGCCATTCGGTTTCTCAGCGCCGACGCGATTGAAAAATCAAAATCCGGACACCCCGGCATGCCGCTGGGCATGGCTGACGTGGCCACGGTTCTGTTTACCAAATTCATTAAAATTAACCCCGAAGACGCCGGCTGGTTCGACCGCGACCGTTTTGTTTTGTCTGCCGGCCACGGTTCCATGCTGCTTTATTCTCTGTTATACCTGCTGGGTTATAAGGATATAACCATTGATGATATAAAAAACTTCCGCCAGCTGGGTTCCAAAACCGCCGGTCATCCCGAATACGGTCACCTCGCCGGCATTGACATGACCACCGGCCCCTTGGGGCAGGGAATTTCCTCGGCTGTGGGCATGGCTTTGGCCGAAAGAATACTTAATGCCCGCTTTGGCGACAAACTCTGTAATCATTACACTTATGTTATCAACGGCGACGGCTGCCTGATGGAAGGGATTTCGGAAGAAGCAATTTCCCTGGCCGGACATCTGCGGCTCAACAAACTGATTGTCTTCTGGGACAATAACGACATCACGATTGACGGCCATGTTTCCGCAGCCAATTCTACTGATCAAATTAAGCGTTTTCAGGCCTGCGGTTGGAATACGATTTCCATCGACGGACACAATCCCTGTCAGATAGAATGTGCAATAAAAAAAGCCCAAAAGTCAAAAAAACCGACGCTTATCGCCTGCAAAACCAAAATCGGCTTCGGCGCCCCCACCAAATGCGGAACCTCCAAATGCCACGGATCGCCGCTGGGTGCGGAAGAAGTTGCCGCCATGCGTAAAAATCTCAAATGGGATTATGCCCCGTTTGAAATTCCCGAAGATGTACTTGCCGCCTGGCGAAAAGCCGGGGAACGCAGCCGCCCGCTTTATGAAAACTGGAAAAAAGAGGCCAAAGCAGCCGGCAAAAGCTTCACCGACATTATTCAAAACAAATTGCCCAAAAACTGGGATAAGGAATTAAACAAGTTAAAACAGGATGCCATTGCTCAAAAGACCAAAGTTGCCACCCGCAAAGCCTCTGAAATGTGTCTGGAAAAAATTGTCTCCCATGTTCCCGAAATCATCGGCGGTTCGGCTGATTTGGCCGCTTCCAACCTGACCTTTGTTAAAGGCATGAAGACTGTTACCAAAGACGATTACCGCGGCAATAACATCATGTATGGGATTCGCGAACATGCCATGGCCGCGCTGATGAACGGCATGGCTCTGCACGGCGGCATTATTCCCTATGGCGGAACATTCTTTGTTTTTTCTGATTATATGCGTCCGGCCATGCGTCTGTCTGCTTTAATGAAGCTGCGGGTGATTTATGTCCTGACCCACGATTCGATTGGTGTCGGCGAAGACGGCCCCACTCATCAGCCGGTGGAACATCTGGCCTCTTACCGCGCCATGCCGGGGATTTTGACTTTCCGCCCCTGTGATGTAGTTGAAACGGCTGAGGCCTGGCAGCTGGCTGTTGAAAGCGAACATGAGCCGAGCATCCTGGCTCTCAGCCGTCAGAATTTGCCGTTGCTGCGCACTTCCGCTTCGGAAAATCTGAGCGCCAGAGGGGCTTATGTCATTGCCGGCGATTCGAAAAAACGCCGGCTGACCATTTTGGCCTCCGGTTCTGAAGTGTCTTTGGCCGTCGAGGCTATGGAAAAATTAAAGGAAAAAGGCATTTCCGCTGCCGTGGTTTCCATGCCCTGTTGGGAATTGTTTGAAAAACAACCCGCCAAATATCGTGAAGAAGTCCTTGGCATGGCGCCGCGCATAGCGGTCGAAGCCGCTTCTTCTTTCGGCTGGCATAAATATGTCGGCGACAAAGGACGCATTATTGCCCTGGACGGTTTTGGCGCTTCCGGCCCGGCCGACAAGCTTTATCAACATTTCGGCATAACCGTTGCCGCCGTTATGAAAGCTGCCGGAGAACTGCTGAAAAACAAATAATCTGTCGCCGCTGTCGGATAATAACCGCAAATTTTATGTTGAGTCCGGCCGCAAATATGTATATCATCGACTTATCTGATATAAAATTTTATAGAGATTAATCCGAATGGCGGCGCCAAAATTTGTACATCTGCGGGTTCATACCGCTTATTCCCTGTCCGAAGGGGCAATCCTTGTTCCCAAGCTCATTCATAAGCTTCATGATTTGGGAATCGGAGCGGTTGCCCTGACCGACACGGCAAACATGTTTGGCGGCAAAGCCATTTCCAAATATGCCCAGGATGAGGGGATTAAGCCGATTCTCGGCTGCCAGTTCTATTTTCGCAATCCCGATGCCGATGATGTCTTGAAAAGCAAGGGGCGTGTCATTGACCCTGACAAAATTATTTTGCTGTGCATGAACGCCGAGGGTTATGCTAACATCATAAAGCTGATGAAGCGGGCTTATCTTGATAATCCGGGTCCGACGGAAAAAGCTCAGCTTAAAATGTCGGACCTTGAAGAATTAAATGCGGGACTGATATGTCTCACCGGCGGCGTGGAAGGGCAAATCGGTCGGCTTTTACTTGAGAACCGCAAAGCAGAGGCTGAAGCCGTAACCGTTAAGTTGCATGAAATCTTTGGTAACCGCCTGTATATGGAGTTAATGCGTATAGGCCTTGAAGCCGAACGCAAAACCGAAGATGCCTTCATTGATCTGGCTTATAAATACAATATTCCCCTGGTCGCCACCAACGAGGCTTTTTTCTTTGATGCGGATATGTATGAAGCTCACGATGCGCTGATATGCATCGCCGCCGGTGAATATGTGGCAAATGAAAACCGCAAAAAATATTCTCCCAACAACCGTCTCAAATCTCCCGAGGAAATGGTGGAATTATTCAAAGATATTCCGGAAGCTGTTGACAACACTGTCAAAATCGCTATGCGCTGCAACTTTCTTTCAGAAAAAGTCCAGCCTTTGCTTCCAATCTTTGAATGCCCCGATGGTATGAGCCAGGATGAATACATTGATTATGCCGCCCATAAAGGTCTGGAAGAGCATATGCGCGACTATGTTTATTTTGAAGGCATGACCGATGAACAGAAAGCCGAAATTGACAAGAAATACTACGGACGCCTGGAGTATGAACTGAGTGTTATCAAAAAAATGGGCTTCCCGGGCTATTTTCTCATCGTGTCGGACTTTATCCAGTGGTCAAAAACTCATGGCGTTCCCGTGGGGCCGGGGCGTGGTTCCGGTGCCGGTTCAATCGTTGCTTGGTCGCTGAAAGTTACCGAGCTTGATCCCTTGAAGCTTGATTTGCTGTTTGAGCGCTTCTTAAATCCCGAACGCGTCAACATGCCCGATTTTGACGTCGACTTTTGTCAGGAAAACCGCTATAAAACCATTGAATACGTTCAAAAAAAATATGGGTTTGATCATGTTGCCCAGATTATCACCTACGGCAAACTGCAAAGCAAAAACGTAATTCGCGACGTGGCACGAGTGTTACAAATGCCTTATGCTCAGGCCGACCGGATTTCCAAAATGATTCCTCCCGGCGTGCAGGGCAAAAACCCCACATTGCAGGAATCTCTTGACCAGGTACCCGAACTTGAGGAAATGCGCCAGAACGATCCTCAGATAAACAAGCTGTTTGACATCGGCATGAAACTTGAAGGCCTTTACCGCCAATCCGGTATGCATGCCGCCGGCGTGGTTATCGGCGATCGTCCGCTTGATCAACTCGTTCCTCTTTACAAAGATCCCAAAGCCGACATGCCTGTTACCCAATATGACATGAAATATGTTGAAGAAACCGGGCTGATTAAGTTTGACTTTTTGGGCTTAAAAACCCTCACGGTTATCAAACGCGCCGTTGACTGGATAAAAAAGACCCGTGGCGAAGATTTGATTATTGAAAAGATTCCGCTTGATGACCGTGAAACTTACGAACTTTTGCAGCGGGGTGATACCGTGGCGGTTTTCCAGTTTGAATCCGACGGGATGAAAGATGTTCACCGCCAGATAAAACCTGACCGTTTTGAAGATCTGGTAGCTATTGTGTCGCTGTACCGCCCGGGGCCGATGGACAACATTCCCACCTACATCAAGCGCAAACATGGTGAAGAAGAGATAACTTATCTTCACCCCTCTTTGGCGCCGATTCTTGATGAAACCTATGGTATTATGGTTTATCAGGAGCAGGTTATGAAAATCGCTCAGGTTTTGGGCGGCTACACCATGGGAGGTGCCGATAAGCTGCGTAAAGTTATGGGAAAGAAAATGCGTGATGAAATCCCCAAACAGCGCAAGATGTTCACCGAGGGTGCCATTAAAAACGGCATTGATGAAGCTACTGCCACAGCCATTTTTGACCAGATGGAAAAGTTTGCCTCTTATGGTTTTAACAAATCTCATGCCGCGGCTTATTCTCTCATTTCTTATCGCACGGCCTATCTGAAGGCGCATTACCCGATAGAATTTATGTGTGCGGTCATGTCGCTTGATATTACCAACACCGACAAACTCCAGTTCTTCAAGGAAGAAGTTAAGCGTATGGGGCGCAAGGTCTTAAAGCCAGATATCAACAAATCCGGTTCTGACTTTGTGGTTGAAGACAACAACATTCGTTATGCCCTGGGAGCAGTTAAAGGGGTGGGTGAAGCTAATATGCGGGCGATTGTGGCTGAACGCGAGGCTCGCGGCCCTTACAAAGACATATCTGATTTTATCCACCGTACCGATGCCAAACAAATTAACCGTCGCCAGCTTGAGCAGCTGATTAAGGCCGGTGCTTTTGATTGTCTGGACAAGAACCGTGGTCGGCTTTTTGCCAATGTTGAAACTATCATGCGCAACATTTATTCTTCCACTGAACTCAAAACCAGCGAGCAGGCCTCCCTGTTTGGAAATGAGGAGCTTCACAATAAGGTCAGGCTGACAGACAAACCTGATTGGCCCGAGCTTGAAAAACTGCGTTTGGAAGCCGAAGCCATTGGATTTTATCTGTCGGCTCATCCTCTGGACAGCTATAAAGAAGGCATGGAAAAACTCGGCATCAAGAGCAGCAGCGAAGTCTTCCGCAACATCCACACCGGCGACACCATCCGCGCCAAGCTGGCCGGCTGTGTCACCAGTTTTCAGAAACGTATCAGTAAAAACGGCAATAAATATGCCTTTTTAGGCTTGTCTGACGCTGCCGGCAGTTATGAAGGCCTGTTGTTTTCCGAAGCCATGGTCAAATATGAGGAGGTCATCAACTCCGGCCTGCCGCTTTATGTCAGCGTCACCATTGACAAACAAACCGAAGATGGCGCCCCTCGCATCATGATAAACATGATAGAAACGCTGGATAAAGCTGTATCCGAGGTGTCTAACGGTTTGATTATCCACATCGGCAATGCCGAAGCCGTTAAAGGGCTGAAAGAAATTCTTCGTCGTGATAGAAATGGCAAAAACAAGATTTATATTATACCCGAAAATGATGAATGGGATGTTCGTATTGAACTTCCTGGCGGCTTTGCCTTTGCTGACAGCGATTTTCTGAGCCGTATCCGTTCTGTTCCCGGTATAACCTCAATTAAGGAGATTTAACCCGATGTCCTGGCGCAATTTTTATGACAGTTTCATCTTGGGCGTTGGCGGCCCCGAGGATGCTCCGGTCAAATTTCCCTTTCTGGGCACGGTTCTCGGACCCGAAAGTCTGTTTTCCGACCGACTTGGCGCTTTTTTGCGTCTGGCTTTTTTCGGAGGAATCGGCCTGGCCGTTTTGGCTTTGTTGCTGGGCCGGGCTTATGTTTGTGGCTATTCTCATCTGTCAGATAATTTTTATTGCCTGTCATCGGCAATTGTCTGGCTGGCTCATTTTGTTTTAAAGCTGTTGTTTCTAGGATTTTTTGCGCTTTATTGGCACCATGCCGCGGCCGGCGAACCTTTACCTTCTCTGCGGCAGATTTTGTCTCAATGGCGTCAGGCGGGGCGGGTGGCGCTGTGGCTGCTGATTTTAGGGCTTAGCGGAATAATTCCGTTTATTTCCCTTTTTGTGCTTCAGATTCGCGAGCCTGATCCCGACTGGCGGATTGAACTGGCTTTTTTCACTTTTGTGGGACTGGGGTTTCTGGTTCCCTTTATTGCTGTTCGTTTCTTGTCGGTTTTGGCCTTTGTTGCCGGAGAAAAAACACGGCCTTCTCTGAGCCGAATTTGGCTGCGAGGTCGAGGGAATACGGCCAAAATCCTGATTTCCGTTTTTGTCATCCTGATGCTGGCTTTTCTGATTTTCAACAGCTTTTATTTTAATTTCCGTGCGGTTGAAGCCTCTGCCGCTCCCTGGGCCGGCATCATCATTGAGTTTTTATACGGATTTTTCTTTTTAATTTTCTTTACATTATTTCTGAATCATTGTTTGATACAGAAGACTTATTTATTTGACGGAGTAAAAAAATGACCGATAACGATTCTGCCTCTTCCGTAATCCGGCTGCCGTTGGGCGAAACGCTGAAACGCAGTTTTCTGTACATTGCGCTCAACTTCAAAGACTGTGTAAAAATAGCCTCTTTCTGGTATTTACTGGTCGTTATTGACATTTTGCTTGGTTTTCCGAGCCTTTCGGAAAGTCTGACGGCGCAAAGCCAGTTTAACCGCTTGGCTTCGGCGTTGTTGATGTCGGTCGGTTATGCGGCCATTGCGGTTTGCCTTTGCCGCGGTATTATTCTTCAGGAAAAGGACTACCGTTATTTTAAGCCCGCATTGGACGAACGTATCATGCGTTATTGGGGCTATAACATTTTAATCACGCTGATGATGGTTTTGCCCATGGTTGCCATTGTCTTTTTCCAGCTTAAAAACAAAGAACTTTTGGGCGGAGTGGGATCTCTGCTGTCTTTGGTTTTGATTGTGGCTGTGGGTATAATTGTAACGCGTTTTTACCTGCTCTTACCGGCCAAAGCTTTGGACAGAAAAGACTTTTCGCTGGCTTCGGCCTGGCAGCTCACGGCCGGAGATCGCGGCAAAATCTTCCTGGGTGTTTTTGTTATGGCCATTCCGGGCATGATTCTGGTCATGTTGCTGAGCGCATTAAACACATATTTCGGCTCGGCCGACAGCTTTATTTATAAAATCATCTTCAGTCTGCTGAGCATGAGTATTTCTTTTATTGATACCTGTCTCAAGGTTTCCTTCCTGAGCCATGCATATCAATATTATGTTTATTACAAGGAACATCAATAAAAAAAGCCCCGCCCGGGGCTTCCTTTTCCTCCCTATAAAGCCTTAGTCCCCAAACCTACCCTCCCCCTAAAGATTTAGGGGGAGTAGGAGGGGGTATGACAATGTCATCCCTTTTTTCCCTCTCCCTTGAGGGGAGAGGTCGGAGCGTAAGCTCCGGGTGAGGGTGACAACAAAAATCCTATTCCTGTCATCCTCGGGTTTAACCCGAGGATCCAAGTCAAACCAACCTTCCTATTATTCTCCCCCTAAATGCTTAGGGGGAGTTAGAGAGGGTTTGACAATGTCATCCCTCCGCAAGCGTAAGTCTTGCGGTCAAGGGATCTACAAATTTGTCACCCCCTCATAGATGAGGGGGCTGGGGGGAGAGAATATAGCCTTCTTCAGTCTTAATCAAAATATAGCCGCAATTTAACCCTTCCTACTCCCCTTTTAAAAGGAGAGAGAGCAAATGACATTGTCACCTACCGCTCCCAGCCGCTCAGAAAAAGCAAAAGAAGACAAAGCAGATTGTTCCGGAAAATTCTCTATGACGCCACATGATTTTTCAGGCGCTGGCGGTTGACAATGGCGTTGATATGGTCAAATTCCTCAAAAGACTGATAAGCAAAGTCATAACTCTTCTTGTCGCAGTCATAAAAAACTTTGTTGGCCATTAATTCAATTGCCTGATCGATTTTCTGAAAAGCTTCGTTATAATCGGGATTAAAGTTGTTGCGGGTCTTTTTTTTCACAATATCATGATAGGCGGCAATCACTTTTGCTGTTTCGTCCGCTGAATTAGGATAGCCCTTCGCTTCAAAATCATGCATAATCTGGGCTGTCGTCTGATAGAAACATTTGTTGGTTAAAATACTTCTCTGTTTCCTGTTACTGCCGTCAATAACCATCATGCACCTGTTATTTTAACTCTCTGAAAGCTTACTTAGCACACAAAATTATATTTTTCAAGCATTTTTGTCAACTCAGACAACTTACCGCGATAATTGCCCCGGTATAAATGCTTAATCCTGAATGTCAGCCTCATAGGCATGAACAATTTCGGTGTCGTCCTCGTCTTCCACGCGGTTTAATTCGCACACCAAAAGTTTGTCGGCTTCGGCCAGGCTGTCAAAAATATCGTTGCTGATGTCGCTGAGCAGAATTTCTTCTCCCGGACGACGGACAAGAATGGCGCTGTTGTCTTCCGGGCTGAGCGTAATCTTGGCCTCCAGCGGTTCGCCTTCGCGTTCGTACATCAGCAGCATAACCTCGTCTTCGTCGTTAACCATAAAGTCAAAGGTCTCAAATTCTTTCTCATCCATCTTTCAGGCTCCTGCAAATGTTAATATTTAGCTTATTATAGGTGCAAAATACTTTACAATCGGTTACTATCACACCGGAGACAATAAAAAATGCGGATTTTGATTGACAGGTTTATCGAATTGCTCAAATGGCCGGCCGCTGTTTATATGCTGCTTTCCCTGCCGGCTTATATTCGTTCTCTGTATGCCTTTAATTTCATGAGCTGGCATTATGTGGCTCTGGCCGGCGGCGTCGCTGTGTTTTATATCTCGCGCAATATGTCGGATTCGGCCATCCGCAGCAATATTCAGATTATCGCCCATGAATGCACTCATGCCTTTTTTGCCCTGTTGACTTTTCACAAGGTTACCCGTATCCGTATTGAGGGCGACAATTCCGGCGGCCATATGGAATTTAAGGGGCGGGGAAACTGGCTGATTGTCATTGCGCCCTATTTCTTTCCGCTGTTTTGCTTTTTGTGCATGCTGGGCATCAGCGTTTACACCTGGTTTGCCCCGATGAATCTGTTTCTGAACGGCATCCTGGGCTATTTTGTCGGCTATCATATTGACACCGTTGTTTCGCAAATTCATGAAAAACAAACCGATTTGCCCAAGGTGGGCTACAAGTTCTGCCTGCTGTTTCTGCCGGGAGCCAATCTCTGGGCTTTGGGCAGCATTTTGGCTTTCAACAGCCGCGGCTGGGAAGGCTTTTGGCTTTATCAGCGTTTTATCCGCTATCTTAACGGCCGCAATTATGATGAAGTGATACAGTTTCTGAGCAGCCTGTTTTAAGCCTGTTTCGGCAGATAAATGGTAAAGGTGGTGCCGCTGTAACCTGATGAACTCACCGTCAGGTTGCCCCGGTGGCGGATGACAATTTGCTTGGCAATCGACAAGCCCAGCCCGGTGCCCTTGATGTTCAGGTCTTTATGCTCCTGCATGCGGTAAAAACGTTCGGTCAGCCGCGCCAGATTTTCCGGTGAAATCTTCGGCCCTTTGTTGTTAATGGCAATAGCCACCGCCGGCCCTTCCGCCACATTAAAGCTCTTTGAAGCCGGAATGGCGTCGACCAGCTTGGCGCGAATGGTAATATCCGTATTGCTCAGACCGTATTTAATGGCATTGTCGGTCAGGTTTTGCACAATCTGTTTAACCTGTTGACGGTCAGCAATAATATTACCTTCTTCCGGCGCAAACTCTGTAACCGCACGGATGTTGATATGGCGTTCCTGAGCCTTAAGTGTCAAGGCTTCCTTAACCTCGTTCATCACTTCTGGCACATTCACCTGTTGATTTGGGCGCTGATCCTGGCTGAGTTCGATTTTTGACAGCGACAACAGGTTTTCAATCAGCGATGACATATATTCCGCCTGATCCTTCATCACTTTCAAGAACTTTTCCCGTGCGTCGGGATCATCTTTGGCCGAGGTTAATAGCGTTTCGATAAAACCAGAAATAATTGCCAGCGGCGTCCGCAGCTCATGACTGGCATTGGCCACAAAGTCTGACTGCATCTTTTCTATTTTCAGGGCCTTAGTCAGGTTATAAAGCGAAATCACCGCCACCGCCCGTCCTTTGGATTGCCACGGCAGCTGTTTGATATGGGCATAAAGCTTTTGATCCACGGGTTTTTGAATATAAAAAATCAGATTTTCCGCTTCGCTTTCTTTTTTCAAAACTCGGTTGACTGCCTCGATAAAATTGTTGGATTCGAACAGATTTTCAACATTTTTATCGGTAATGTTTTCCCCAAACAGATTACGTGAAGACAAATTTGCCCCCAGAATATTTCCCGAACGGTCAATCATCATAATCGGATCGGGCAGGGTATCCAGCACCGCCGTATCAGAAATACTCTGCGCCTCCAGATTATCGGCCTTTTGTGCCCAAAACCGGTGCATAGCATTAACCGCATCCACAATCTCACGGGTTTCTTCTTCTGAAAGATTCATTTTTTCGTTGGCAATATTATCATCACTGGCCAGCGAGGAGATATATTTTTTCAGCTGTTGTAATTCAAAAGTAATCGGAAACAACAAAACCGCATTAAAAATAATAATGCAGGCATAAGAAATCACCGCCAGCCACGGCGTAATCAGCTTTAACGCAGCCAACATGGCAAAAACCAATGCCGATGGCAGCGACAAAGACAGTGTCCGGTCAACAAATTTACTGCTTTTTCCTATATCAAACAAAGCATAGCGGCGTTTGAGTTTCATCCCCTGTCCTCATCAAAAAAACTGGACTAGATTTGAAAACCGATTATAATATCAAGAAGTTTAAATTAATTTAACTTTGAATAAGATGACTGAAAAAACGCTTCCCGCCATGACGCCGTTGATGGCGCAATATCTTGAAATCAAAAATCAACACAAAGATTACCTGCTGTTTTACCGCATGGGTGATTTTTATGAACTGTTTTTTGATGATGCGATAACTGCGTCCAAGGCGCTGGACATTGCCCTCACCAAGCGCGGTCACTATGATGGTGAGGATATTCCCATGTGCGGGGTGCCTTTTCATGCTTATGAAAGTTATCTGGCCCGCCTGATACGCAAGGGATTTAAGGTTGCCATCTGCGAACAGACCGAAGATCCCAAAGAAGCCAAAAAGCGCGGCGCCAAATCCATCGTCCGCCGTGAGGTTATCCGCCTGGTCACCCCCGGAACCCTCACCGAAGACACGCTTCTCGATTCCAAAAAAAACAATTTCATGCTCTGTGTGGTTCGGAGCGGTTCGGCGCTGGGAACGGCCTGGATAGATGTTTCCACCGGCGATTTTTATACGCAGTCGCTCTCCTTGCATGACAAATCCGAAGCGGTAGTTCTTGGTTCTCTGCTGGCCCGGCTTAATCCGGTTGAGATTATTGTTGCCGACGCTTATCTGCAAACGCCGGCACTCTTTGACCTGTTTAACGAATATCGAGAAAAACTCACCGTTTTGCCTCAGGCTCGTTTTAATGCCGTTAATGCCGAAAAGCGCCTGCTGGATGTTTTTCACGTATCCACGCTCGATTCCTTCGGCAGTTTCAGCAAAAGTGAAATCACCGCCGCCGGCATTTTGATTGATTATATTGAAAACACCCAGAAAGGCAAATTGCCCCGGATTGAACCGCCGGTGTGCCTGCATGAAAATAAGGTTATGGAAATCGACGGCTCCACCCGCCGCAGTCTTGAGCTTTTGGAACCGGCTTCCGGCAACGGCGGTTCCTCGCTTCTAAGCGTTCTTGACCGCACGATAACCGGTGCTGCCGGACGTCTTCTGGCCTCGCGCATAGCCAGTCCGCTGCTTGACATTGCCGAAATCAATGCCCGCCTTGACGTGGTTGAATTCTTTATATCTAATGCCGACATCCGCCATGATTTTCGTGAAATTTTGCGCGGCTGTCCCGATGTTGAGCGTTCGGTCAGCCGTTTAAGCCTTGGCCGCGGCGGCCCTCGAGACTTGGCTGCGATTCGCTCGGCTTTAGAGATTATTCCCGGGGTTAAAAACCTGCTGCTCAAATCCTGTGCCGGGTCCGAAAATTCCATGTTGCCCGACTGCCCCGAAGCGGTTAAAAACCTGGTATCCCGCCTGGGCTATCACGACAGTCTGGTTTCCACGCTGTATAATGCCCTGGCCGATGATTTGCCCCTGCTGGCGCGTGACGGCGGTTTTATCCGCCCCGGCTATCATCCCGCGCTGGATGAAATCAAGTCGCTCAAAGACGACAGTCACCGGGTGATTATCTCTTTGCAGTCAAAATATGCCGAATCCACGGGCATTTCCAATCTGAAAATCAAGTTTAACAATGTCATCGGTTATTTTATCGAGGTTCCAGGCAAATTTGCCGCCGAAATGCTGGAAAATAAAGAATTTATCCACCGCCAGTCGGTTTTGAATGCCGCACGTTTTACCACCGTTGAACTGACCGAAATCGAAAACAAAATCCGCGGAGCCGCGGACAAGGCCCTGGCCATGGAACAGGAATTATTCGCTGCGCTGGTTCAGGATGTGATGATTCAGTCCGAAGACATTTCCCGCACGGCAAAAGCCCTGGCCGAACTGGATGTCGGCGCGGCTCTGGCTGACTTGGCAGCAGAGAAGAATTATTGTCGCCCGGTGGTGGATGACAGTCTGAGCTTTGAAGTGGTTGAAGGACGTCATCCCGTGGTCGAAGCCGCTATCGAAAAAGAACATGCCGCCGCCTTTGTCGGCAACAATTGCACGCTCGGCCCCGATTCTTCTCTTATCTGGCTGCTCACCGGTCCCAACATGGCCGGTAAATCAACTTTTCTGCGGCAAAATGCCATCATTGCCGTTATGGCGCAGATGGGCGCTTTTGTGCCGTGCAAATCGGCTCGTATCGGCGTAGTGGACAAGCTTTTTTCCCGCGTCGGCGCCTCTGATGATTTGGCGCGCGGCCGTTCCACTTTTATGGTTGAAATGGTCGAAACCGCCAGTATTCTGAATCAGGCCGACGAGCGTTCTTTTGTTATTTTAGATGAAATCGGCCGCGGCACCGCCACTTTTGACGGATTGTCAATTGCCTGGGCGGTGGTTGAGCATTTGCATGAGGTCAACAAGTGCCGGGCGCTGTTTGCCACTCATTATCATGAGCTGACCAGTCTGGCCGGCAAGCTGCCCAATATGTCGCTTCATTGTATGAAAATCAAAGAATTTAACGGCAATGTTGTCTTCTTGCATGAAGTCATCGATGGAGCCGCCGACCGCAGCTATGGCATTCACGTTGCCAAACTGGCCGGCCTACCCAGGGTTGTTATCAGCCGGGCGTCCGAGGTTTTGGAATTTTTGGAAAACGAGGGAAAGAGCAGCAGCATTTCCCGCTTGGTTGATGATTTGCCGTTGTTTGCCGCCGCTCGTGCCCAGGTAGAAGAAGAGGAAGCCCGTGTCGAAGCGATTAATGCCCCGGTTATGGAGTTATTAAATTCTCTCAATCCCGATGACCTTTCCCCGCGCGAAGCTTTGCAAAAACTCTATGAGCTGAAAGCCACCGCCTCTTCCGTCATCAAATAAAAAAAACTTGTCATCACTATCCGTTCCTATCATTCCTCACCCTCCCTACCTCTCCCTAAAGTCTTTGCCCCATATTTTTCCCCCCTCCCTGAAAACTCAGGGCTGGAGACAGAAAATATCTCCGGTGGAGATATTTTCAACGACAGGCGAGAGTTTGTTAGCTCATGAGCTAGCGACAGCAACGCGAAATGAGCGTTACAAACCGAGTGACCGCAGCGACTTAGCAAACGTAGTGAGCTTAGGAGCCAGAAGGCAGGGGAGGGTTTCATATCCAAACAAAAAACTGTCATCCCTCCGCAAGCGCAAGTCTTGCGGTCAGGGGATCTTCAAATTTGTTATCCCCCCCTCATAAATTGAGGGGCCGGGGGGAGAGAATATAGTCTTATTTAATCCCAAGATACAGCTGCAATTTAACCCCTCCGTCTCCCCTTTCAAAAGGGGAGAGAACGACGAGGGATGACATTCCCCCAAGCTTCTGCGAAAATATTTTTTTATTTTAATTTCCCAAAGCCGTGCTATATTAAATAACAGGTCAATTTTTAAAGCGGAAAATATCATGCGGTATCAGGAATATCTTTTATCATCGGCGTTGGGCGTTATACTCTGTGATGATTTTCTCTTTCCCGGACATCCTTTGCTGCGCGGTCATAAATTAACCGCCAAAGATATCGACTTTCTGAAAGGGAAGGGGATAGACCGCATTTTCGGCGCCGAACTTGATGATTCGGATATCGTGGCCGAAACGGTGCTTGAAGTCGTGGCCGCCCGTTTGGCGGGAAAAGGAACCGCCTATCAGGTTGATGAGCGGGGACAATGCCGGATTGTGGCGTCCCGTGACGGAATATTGTTTTTTGACCGGGAACGGCTCGAAAAATTTAACCGCTTTTCTGAAAACCTGATTCTTAATCCGTCGGCCCCCTGCCGCCCGGTCAAAAGCGACGAGATTATTGCCCGGCTGGAGCTGACGATTCCCGCCATGAGCTCGCAACAGCTGGATAATCTGGTTTTGCGTCTGTCAGGAAACGGCGCTTTGCTGAATGTTATTGATGATTATCCCCGCAAGACGGCTTTTGTTTATACCCGGCTGTATAATGATGAAACCGAAAACGCCCGTCTGACCGGACAGGTAACCGCCCTGATTAAGGACTTTGCCGCTTACGGGCTTGATTTCTCGGGGGAATATAATGCCCGCCATGAAACGGAATCCATTGCCGATATGATTCAGCAGGCCGCCGATGACGGTTATGAGCTGATATTTGTTGTTCCCTGTCAGCGCACCTCCTCCCGCGAAGACGTGATTCCCTCGGCGCTGAACAAATATGTGGATGAAATAATCAGCCCGGCTTTTCCGGCTGTCGGCTGTTCTGATTTGCTGATTGCCGCCAAACGCCGCACCCGCATCATCAGCCTGCCTTTTGCTTATGCCGGACACAATCATCCCGCCCTGTCCGAAGATATTGCCAAGGCAATTTTGCTTGAAAAATTAAATGCCTTTGAATTTCACCGCCGGCCGGACGTGTTTATTCCTTCGGGAGAATTTCTGTCGGAAGAAGAACAAACGCATTTGATAAAATCTTCCGGCCGCGGCAGTGATTCGACGGCAGAAATTGCCGTTGTCATCTTGGCCGCCGGCGTTTCTTCCCGCGCCAAACGCAACAAACTTCTGCTTGAAGATCAAAACGGCCGCCCGTTGTTTATGAATGCGGTTTATGCCGCGCTTAAATCAAAGGCTTCGCCGGTGTTTCTGATTACCGGACATCAGCACGAGGAGTTGGAGCACTGTCTTGAAGATATCGACATCAATGTGGTTTATAATTCCGATTACCGCTCCGGCATCAAAACATCTATCAATCTGGGTCTGCGTCTGGTGCCCTCTTCCTGTGACGGGGCGATTCTCCTGCCGGCGGACATGCCCGAGATAACACCGGCACTGCTGGATAAAATGATTGCCGCTTTTGACCGCAAACAACCGCGCCAGGTGGTTATGCTTTCCTATAAAGGCGTCAAGTTTAATCCTGTTCTCTGGAGCAGCAGTCTCTTTTCCGAAGCCGACCTTGTGCCCGAAAATGCTCACGTCCGGGCGGTGTTTATGGAACACGAAGACTATACCCGGCTGGTTAAAATCCCCGCCAAAGATAAAAATCTGCTCTTTGACGTCACTTATCCCGCCGATATTGAAACCGTCGAAAAGAAAAACAAATAACCTGATTTTTTTATGCGTCGCCGGACTTGCTATCCGCGGTATTGCTGTTCCGTGGTGCGCTTGATTGTTTCCAGATAATGATCGGCTGCCCGCGGAGACCCGTGATAAGCCAGTGAAAAACTGGTCACCAGAAAACCGAAAGGATTAACCAGAGCATCATCGCGGTTGTTGAAGTTCATTGTCGTAAAGCCGATTCGCAGCGTTGCCCTCCAGATATTGACAATCGGCTGAGGCTTGTTGTCCAGATAATCAATCGTGCGGAACTGCACCTGCCAAAGCCCCTGCGACAACGGCCGTGTCCATTCAATTTCCACATCGCGGCGCAGCCCGTTTTCCCTGAACTGCATAATGTTATATTCCACGTCATTTTTTGCAAAATCGGCATAAACGGTGCTTGTTGAATACCAAAACAGTTTTGACCCCCGGCCCCAGCGGGATATCAGTTCGTCATAATCGGGCGAAATCAGATAGCGCATCATGATATAATCATTAATATGTTGCTCGGCCACCAAATCACCCACCGGCATAAAAATCTCCGCCGGCTGGGCCTGTTCCAGCTGGCTGAAATAATCATTAACTTGAAACAGCTGCGGCACGGCGGTGCGTTGCGGCAGCAAAACATAAATCGTGCTGGCCAGCATCATGTTCAGACAAATACTGAGACACGCCAGAATAACCAGCACCCGCGAGGTCCACAAATATCTTCTTTCCGGCATGGCGTTGATATGCACGCGTTCGGGATAATAACCGAGCACGTCGGGGCTTTCTTTTTCCCTAAACTTGAATACGGTATGAAAAATATCAAGCATTGTGTGGTTTTATCCTTGTTTTTTATGCCGGCTCCGACAATTGTTGCATGAAAGTTGAATAAAAGCAAATAAATACTGTTCATATGCAAATTATTGATATAAATATAACATATAAAAGTATATAAAGGGTTTAGATTATGATCAAAAAGCTTTTATCAATCGTGGCCGTTGCCGGGATATTGGTCTCCTGCACCTATCACGAACAGCTCCCCGCGCCGGATCCTGAAGCCGAAGCCGTGATGGCCCGGCAGAAAGAGATTTTGGCCTCCCGGCAAAAGAAAAAGCCCGCCCCGAAAAAGAAAGTCATTAAAAACTCCAAAAACAAACCGGGGACGGCCGCTTATTACCATGACTGGGACAGTGCGGTTCGCGTGGATGTTGACTTGCAGAATATGTACGAGTCGACCCCGACCAAAATCGAAAAGCCGATTGATATGTACATGGCCATGGCCCTGGCTTTGAAATATAACTATTCCCGCCGCCTATCTTCTTACCAGCAGGTCTTGCTTGATGCCGGGCGCACGCCTTACAGCCGTTTTCCCGATATGCTGAGTCGTGCCGGCTATATCAATACCGGCAATTCTGCTTCGCTGAACCCTGATTTGAAAGTTGCCTGGAACGCGCTGGATTTGTCTTCTGTATATATGTTAAACGGCAACAAGACTTTTCAGGCCAACATGGCCTTTGAGGAAAGCCGCAAGGTTGTCCACAACATCCTGCAGGAAACCCGCAGTCTCTATTGGCGGGCTTTGGCCGGACAGCGTCTGCTGCCGGTTCTTGACAACATGATTGAAGAACTGACGCTCGAAGTGGATGAAATCAATTCCCGCGGCCGGCAGCTCACCGAAGAGGGAACCGGACTTTCTACCGAGGAGCTGATAACCAAACGCAAATATATGGACGCCGTCAAACAGGCCGCCGACCTTAAGCGCGAAATGGAAGATGCCTCTGTAAAACTAGCCTCTTTTATGGGCTTCCATCCCTCCACCGAATATCACCTGGTGGGCTCCGAATATGGTAATTTTTCGATTCCCGCAATTAAAAATGACCTGGCCGAGCTTGAATGGCTGGCGCTGACCAACCGCCCGGAATTAAAGGCTTTTGATATCGGTGTTAATATTAATGACCTGAAAATCCAGGTAAAAGAATTAAAAGACCCCGGCGCTTCCAATTACCGGAAAAATCCGAATTATTATAATGACCTGTGGTCTAAAAAAGCCCGTGAAGTCAGCCTGAGTGTTTTTGAAGATGTCAAAAATGCTTCTTTGACGGATTTAAACACCTTGCGCCGCCAGCGAACCACGGCAATTATCCTGAGCCAGCTTTATGTCGCCTGGGCGCAATATATGTCGGCTGTGGAAGACTATGAAATCAACATGGAAATTGCCAATACTTCCGAAAATATTGCCGAGGATGTAACCATGCTGCACGGCAGCTATGCCGAGATGAGCAAACTTGAGGCCGCCCGCGCCGTTGATGATGAAACCCGGGCATTTCTGGCTTATGCCGATGTTCAGGACGCTCTGGGTAATCTTTACGCCACTGTCGGAATCGATGCTTTGCCTTATTCCATGTTAAATGACAAAGTGTCGGCCATTGCGCTGGCTTTACGTGATACGCTTGAAAAATGGCGCAAAGGCGGATTCCTCCCGGACAATCGTCCCGACAGCAAGCTGGCTGTGCCGCAAAAGCGTCCGGCCGTAAATATGACTTCGCCTGATTTGGTGCCTGATATTGAAATCCAGGTCGGTGAGCGCTTCAGTGTAACCTTGCCGCATTCGGTCTTTGATCGTCTGAATCTCAAAGGCCGCATCACCACCAAAGCCGGATTAGTGGACGATTCCCCGCTTCCCAAATGGATGGATTATGATGAAGATTCTTATACTCTGAGCGGCATCGGTATGCCGTCAGACATCGGGGAATATCGTGTCAAAATCTATGTCACGGATGAAACCGGCAATGTGGGGTATATTACCTTTAAGGTCAGATTAAACGAGCATTACACCCCGTCGCTGGAGGTTCGCGGTGTAACCAGAGGGCGCAAGGCCGAAGTGTTCAAAGCCTGCAGCGGTTCTGATTGTTCTGATGATTATTTTGATGAAACCAGAACCGAACTGGAACCTTTCTGATTTTACCCCGGATTTTTAATCTGCCGTCGATTCTCTTTTTCAGATTCGACGGCAGTTTTTTTATCCGAAAATTTTTTATCATGAATGAACGTCGAGTCCTTTGCCGATTTTTCGTAAAGAATCCGCTCATTTTTTATATTTACGATAATTCCCGTCTTCTTTCGTCCCGATCCGGGTTTGTGCATAAGGTGGGGATAACTCTGGGGATTGTAAAAATGTTTTAACTCATTGATTTTTAATAATAAAAAACTTATCCTGAAAATTATCCACTTCCAGCATATTATTTTTTTCAAGTTTTATAACGGGATAAGTGAGTCAAGCCCATATTTTAAACTTTTTTGGGTTGTTAAAAGCCTTTCTTTAGGCTTTTATTAAAGCAGGTTCAAACACCTCCCGATAAAAAATAAAAAAAACTGTGTATACTACATATAGCAATATTTACTTTTGTTTAATACTATATATGGTATAGATATTATCGAAAACGATAAAACATAGTTAACTGATTGAAACTAAAGATTAAAGTGAAGGAAAGCTTGTTCGAAATGTCTGAAAACACATATTCCGTTTCTCCGACAGCCGCAAAGGAGACTAAAATAAAAGACGTTATTAAACGCGATGGAACACTCGCCCCGTTTGACAGTTCTAAAATTTATAATGCCGTTCTCAAGGCCGGAACTTCCACCGGTGAGTTTACCGAACAGGAAGCCTGGCTGTTGACGGCTCAGGTACTGAAAGTTATCGAGCACAAATTTGCCGAGCACCTGCCGTCGATTGAACAAATTCAGGATGTTGTTGAACAAGTTTTAATTTCCGCCAACTATTTTTCCACCGCCAAAGCCTATATTTTATATCGTGACCAGCGCCAGCGTTCCCGCAACGATCACAAGGTTATGGTCGATGTTGAAAGCTCTATTAACGAATATCTCGAAAAGCTGGACTGGCGTGTTAACGCCAATGCCAATCAGGGCTATTCCAACGGCGGTTTGATTCTGAATGTTTCCGGCAAAGTTACCGCCAACTACTGGTTGAGCCATGTTTATCCGGCCAATGTCGGTGAAGCTCACCGTAACGGAGACATCCACATTCACGATCTGGACATGCTGGCGGCTTATTGTGCCGGTTGGTCATTGAAAAACCTGCTGCATGAAGGTTTTAACGGTGTTCCGGGTAAAACCGAAGCCGGTGCCCCCAAGCACTTGTCCTCTGCCGTCGGCCAGATGGTCAACTTCATGGGAACTCTCCAAAACGAATGGGCCGGTGCTCAGGCTTTCTCCTCAGTGGACACTTATCTGGCTCCTTATATTCGTAAGGATAATCTGAGCTATGAAGAAGTTGAACAAAGCATGCAGGAGCTCATCTATAATCTGAACATTCCTTCCCGCTGGGGTTCTCAGACACCGTTTACTAACTTCACTTTTGACTGGGTCTGCCCCGAAGATCTGCGCGATAAGCATCCTCTGATTGCCAGCGAAGAACAGCCTTTCACCTACGGCGACCTCAAAGAAGAAATGCACATGATTAACAAAGCCTACATCACGGTGATGATGAAAGGCGACATTAAGGGCCGTCCATTTACTTTCCCGATTCCGACCTACAACATGACCCCGGATTTCCCTTGGGAGGATGACAATACCGAGCTTTTGTTTGAAATGACAGCCAAATACGGCCTGCCTTATTTCCAGAATTTTATCAATTCGGTTTTGAAACCCGGACAGATTCGTTCCATGTGCTGCCGTTTGCAGCTTGACTTGCGTGAGCTCCTGGCCCGCGGTAACGGCCTGTTTGGTTCTGCCGAACAAACCGGATCCATCGGTGTGGTCACCTTCAACTGTGCCCGCCTGGGATATGTCTACAAAGGAAACGAAACCGGCCTCTTTGCCCGTGTTGACGAGTTAATGGACATTGCCCGCACCTCTCTGGAAATCAAGCGTAAAGTCATCCAGCGTCTGATTGACGGCGGTTTGTTTCCTTACACCAAACGTTATTTGGGAACTCTGCGTAATCACTTCTCGACCATCGGCGTTAACGGCATTAACGAAATGATTCGCAACTTCACCAATGACGAACACAATATTGCCGACCGCTGGGGACAGGATTTTGCCGTTAAGTTCTTGGATTATATCCGTGAAAAACTGGTCAAAATTCAGGAAGAAACCGGCCATATGTATAACCTGGAAGCTACCCCGGCCGAAAGTGCCACCACTCGTTTCGCCCGTGAGGACAAAAAGCGCTTCCCCGGAATCATCCAGGCCGGCACCAAAGAAAATCCCTATTATACCAATTCGTCCCAGCTTCCCGTGGGTTATACGGATGACCCGTTTGAAGCTTTGGATTTGCAGTCAACTCTGCAAACCAAATATACCGGAGGCACGGTATTGCACCTTTACATGGGACAGCGCATTTCATCGGCGAAAGTTTGTCGCGACCTGGTCAAACGGGTTCTGACCAACTATCGTCTTCCCTACATCACGATTACTCCCACTTTTTCCATTTGCCCCAAGCATGGATATATCTCGGGAGAACACAAATACTGCCCGATTTGTGATGAAGAAAAGAAGGCAGAAAAAAGAATGGCAGCCTCCAGAAAAGAAGTTGCTTAAAACTAAGGTTAATTTATTTATTGGAGAACAGAAAATGACAACTATCAACTTTGAAGATATCAAATTAAGCGATGAAGAAAGACAGCCCTGCGAAGTATGGACCAGAGTAATGGGTTACTTCCGTCCGGTTTCTGAATTCAACGTTGGTAAAAAATCAGAGTTTTATTCCCGTAAATGTTTTTGCGAAAGCAAAGCCGTAATTAACCTTGAAAATTATGACATTGCTGCCGAATAACCGGGAAAAATAAACAATAAAACGCCGGGTGGCCTTTTTCATCCGGCGTTTTTTATACAGAGGAATTAAGACATGAATAAACCGATTCTCATTGCCGGAGCCGAAACTTTCAGCATGGTTGATTACCCGGGGCAAATGGCGGCTGTTGTTTTTATGCAGGGGTGCCCCTGGCGCTGTCCTTTTTGCCACAACGCTGATTTGCAAAAGATTGGTGCTCAAAACGGTTTTGAATGGTCAAAATTCATGGATTTCCTAATCGAACGCAAAGGCCGCCTGGATGCTGTTGTTTTCAGCGGCGGTGAGCCCTTGGTTCAGGATTCGCTGCTTGATGCCGTTCATGATGTTCAGGCTCTGGGCGGCTATAAAATCGGTCTCCATACCGGCGGTTTTCGTCCTGCTTTGTTCAAACAGGTTCTTCCCCTGCTGGATTGGGTTGGTTTTGACATCAAAGCACCGCTTGAGCCGGCTCGTTATCAGCAGATTATCGGCATTAATCATTTGGATAAAGTCCTTGAGAGCCTCAGACTGCTGTTGGATTCGGGTATTGCCTTTGAATGCCGCACCACCTGCGATCCTCGTTTCTTGAGCCTTGACGATATTTCTCAAATCGGCGATGAACTTTCCGCTCTGGGCGTAAAGGAATATTATCTGCAAAAATACCGCCCGGTTGCCTCCGATACCACCACCACCGATACCGCCTGTGACAGCTTTTTTGAATACCCCCCGCTGCTTGAAAAGCTGAGAAGCCAGTTCAAAACTTTTGACACCCGCCGATAATGTAATAAAGAGGAAAACTCTTTCCGTCAGTTAAATTATTTTTCTTCATATTTCAGCAACGATTGTTTTGCAAAACATGAGCTGAATAAGCGAAGTTTTAAATAAATAAAATATAAATAAATTAATGTTAGCTTCCTGAATATAAAAAGGGAGAAGTTGTATGAAGAAAGCCGCACTGACATTAATGGCGCTGATATTGACATCCTGCGCATCAATAAAAACCGGCAATCAAAAGTTTCTTGAAATAAATTCGTCTCCGGAAGGGGCTGAAGTCTGGCTGAATGATGAACTTGTCTGTCAAACGCCTTGCCGTTATGACGTAACCGGTTCCCGAAATGAAATATTCCGTCTGGCGCTGACCATGGACGGCTACCGAATATATGAACGCAAGCTGGAACCCAAAACCCACGAAGCCGTCAAAGCCGACTTAATTTTATGTTTATTACCGCCGGTAGGGATGACCATGCTCGGTATCGATTATTACACCGGTTCCTTATGGACTTATAACGATGTCAATGCCGTCTTGGAGCGTAAGATTGACCTCAGTCCCCGCAAACTGCCGGATATTATCCGCCCACTGACCCCGGAGACCGAAAACTATATTCGTAATAATTTTAATCGGCTGAAAGAAGAAGCTTTTTCCAGTACTTCGTCTCAGGAAAGAATCCGTACCTTGGCTTCAATGGCCGGAGTCGATATGTCCCGACTGATTGGAATGATAAGTGAAGCTCAGAATTCTGAAGAATTAATTGACTTTTTGAAAAATAATTAAGAAAAAGCGGCGCCGTTTCTGACGCCGCTTAATTTCTGTTATTTCTTAGCCTCTGCCTCGTGTTTTAATTTCAAAAAATAAAACACCCCCAGCGGAATAGATAAGGCATAAAGGCAAACCATTGTTCCGAGAGTCAGCCAGGGCGTGCTGATAATAAAGCTGACAAACAACACCACCAACAACATCATCGGCACAAACATATAGCTTGGCACCCGCCATTTCTTGGTTGAAATTGTCGGAATACGGCTGACCATCAGCAGCGAAACAATACACATCACTGCCGCACAAAAATAATTGTCATGTAAGAAGGCTGAATATTCCGGATTATCAAAAGACATAATTACCGGCATAATACCCAGCGCGGCCGCCGCCGGAGCCGGAACCCCGACAAAAAAATGATGCCAGTATTCGGGCTGCGGTTCTTCTTCCAGCATAGTGTTAAAACGGGCCAGGCGCATCGCCATTCCGCAAGAAAACAACAGACAGAAAAACCATCCCAGCCGCGGAAAATCATGCAGCGTCCATTGATACATTAAAATCGCCGGCGCCACTCCGAAACTCACGAAATCAGACAGGGAATCCAGCTCGGCGCCAAACTTTGTCGAACCTTTAAGCATCCGCGCCACGCGTCCGTCCAGCCCGTCAAAAAACGCTGCCAGAAAAATACAGACAACGGCTTTGACCCAGTCGGCCTGTACCGAATAACGGATAGATGTAACCCCGGCGCACAAAGCCAGCATTGTGACAATATTCGGCGCAATCTTGCGAAAGGGCAGTTCCGTCAGTTTTTGCCGGGACTGCACCAGCTTGGCATTTAATTTTTCCATTACCTGATTTCCCCTTTCATCTCGGAAAGCTCGGCAGTCAGATTGGCAATGACCGTTTCTCCGGCAATCATGGTCTGCCCGGGAACAACCTGGGGATTAACCCCGAGCGGCAGATAAACATCAAGACGCGAGCCGAAGCGGATCATGCCGAAACGCTCGCCGGCCTTATATTCCTGACCGGCCGCCGCATCACATACGATACGCCGGGCAACCAATCCTGCAATCTGCACAAAAGCAATGTCTTTCCCGCATGAAGTTTTCATGGATAACAGCTGGCGTTCATTATCTTTACTTGCCTTATCCAGTGTCGCGTTTACAAATTTTCCGGGAACATAAACCGCTTTGGTAATTTTTCCTTCAGCAGGTGCCCGGTTGACATGAACGTTAAACACGCTCATAAATACGCTGACCCGCGTAAACTTCTGCTTATCAAGCCCCAGTTCTTCCGGTCCTTCCGTTTCGGTAATCATTTGCACAATGCCGTCTGCCGGTGAAACCACCACATTTTCGATTTGCGGGGTAATACGCTCCGGATCCCGGAAAAAATAAAAGCACCAGACGGTCAACATCAGACCTATCCAGCCCAGCGGCGACCATATAATGGCCAAAAAAGCAGAAACCGCAGCAAAAATGCCCACAAATTTCCAACCCTCGTTATGAATATTCGGCAAGAGGTATCTACGCCAGGAAATATCAATAGTTTTCATTTTATTATCCTTTACTTGTAAAACCTTAAACGGAAAACTCTGCCGTGACGCTGTCAACTGCCGCAAAGCCAGAACGTTTAAGAAAAATTAAACGGGTTAACCAGATAAAGTTTAGACAATCGGAAGAAAATTACAAGTTTTATATTGCATTTATAAAAAATTATCGTTATAAATTCAGTGTTAATGCGCTTGTGGCGGAACAGGTAGACGCTGCAGACTTAAAATCTGTTGGGAGCAATCCCGTGCCGGTTCGATTCCGGCCTAGCGCACCAATAAAAAGCTCCCCGTTGAGGGGAGTTTTTTTATTGGTGTGATAAAGATTAGAGTATCGAAGCGGCACAGGTGCCGGTTTGCCCCGCAGTTCGCAGGCAGACGGGAGTATGCCGGCAGCGAAGCTGGCGAACAAGGTCGGCGTCCAAAAACTTTTTTTTAGTTTTTAGCCATTCCGGCCTAGCGCACCATTAGAGAAATCAAGGCTTTCGGTGATTTGTCGGAAGCCTTTGTTTTTGGCCGAAATGTGGTTTTGCCCCACTTTTGCCCCTAATTTACCCCTAAAATAAAAAAAACACTCCGGAATTGCTCCCCAAGCGCTTTTGCCAAATAAAGACTTTTTAATAAGATCTGCCGCCATAGCTGACTTGAATTTTTACATCTTTAATATCTTTACCGGTCATCGGTTCCCCGCTTTTTTCTGTTTTTTCATTTCCCACTTTTTCTGCTGTTTTTTGATTTTTAGGATTGGAAAAACCGCTTAATGCCATTAGATGGTTTGCCATTTTGTTCCCTTCTTTTTGCTGATGTCTTTTTTGAATATCTTTTGCCGCTTTTTTATCCTTATGTTCATCTTTTAAATTTTCTTCAACAATCTTTTGCAATTCATCATCTTTATTCAGGTTTTTCATTTTGTCGGGAAATTCCGAACGAACCTTTTCCATTGCTTCATATCGGGACATTCCTTCCTTCATATACTGGGAATAAATTTTTTTAAGTAAGTCTTTGTCTTCTTTGTTCGGAATATAATATACCGGCAAATCCCATTCCTTATACACATCTTCAATTGTAAAAGGCCCTTCATGATTAAGAATTTTTGCCTGAGTTTTTGATTCATATTCGTTGGCAAAATTTCCATCAAGACTGACAACCGGAGAAAAGCTGCTTTTATCCACCTCATAACGATACGATGGTTTTAAATCTTTTATATAATCTGAAAACTCAATATCGCTTATAACGGCACAGGGCTGATCCATATAAACGGCAAAATTTTTATATTTATCCGATTCGTTGGAGGGTGGTTTTAAAATATAAAGCGATGTACTGTTAGTTGCCGCGTAACACAAATTTTCTCCGATATTCTCAGTTAAGGCATTTCCTCTTTCTTGTACTTTGGGTGTCAGATATTCTCCCATTTCCTCCGGTGTCGCTTGTGAAAAATGATATAGACGCCGTGTCTCTTTCATAATTTGCTGAGAACGTATTTCCCGCAATGCCTGTAAGTTATTAATATATGTCTTAAAGTAATCAGAGCCGACGACTGACGATATTTCTTTTTTCAAAAATATCTTATGCTTTTCTGCCTCCGGTTTAAATGGAAGCTTCTTATCAATAGGATATTTCTTATCAACATAAGAAGAAATTAAACCATATAATTTTTGCCCGGCGGTCTGACCTTTAAAATCAGGTTTTTGAGCTTCTTGAGAAAAAAAAGCATTCTTTTCTTCCGTTGACATATCTCTGATTTTTTTCTTGGCATCCTCAAGGCTCATTTCTTATATTTCCCTGTTAAATTAGTCCTATAAAATGCAATTTATCTTTCTATCTTCCCTGAGATTGTATTCTTTGCAATATTGTATATTTTGCATCTTCAATCTGACTTTGAGCAATTGTTTCGTGTTTTTCTGAAATCTCTCCGGTTTGGGAATCTCCGGTTTTACCCATATCTTCTTTTGAAAGTCCAATTTCTTCTAAGCCATTAGAAATAGCTCCCTGCTTTGCGGCAAGATAATCAATGTTTTCATTTTTTAATCTCTGGCGCAATTCTTTGATTTTTTGTAGATTTTTATCAATATAAACAGCTTCTCCTGTATCAAAATCAAATTTTTCAACAGGTTTCTTATTGTTTTCAGAATGAAGAATAAAATCGTCTTTTTGATTAAAAAACTTATGATCTATAGCATTTTCATCTGCGACAGCAATTAATTCGCCTGTTTCAGGATCAACCTCCAATGATACACCGCGATTTTTAACTTTATCCATTGATACCTCCTCTAAGATATTTGATGTATAACTTCCTTCCAAAGCATAAGTCTTAACAATTTCAAAATTATCTGCTTTATCGGGATATAATTGCGCATATAAATTTTGAACTGCTGTTATATCCATTCCTTGATTGATTGCACGAATGAATGCGAAATCATTATTAGCAAGCTGATTGAAAGGAATGTATTTGCTCTCAGATTTGCTGCTTGAAAGTTTCCTATTTGCCGTATGATTTATTTGTTGCAAATTTTCTTTTACATAAGCAAAAGCATCATGCCCTGAAGTATCTATATCAACGGGAAAGCCTTTTCTTTCAAAACTTTCTTCTCTTTCAAAAAAAGCATGTGTTGAGCCGATTTTAACCCCATATCCAAATTTTCCTCTGACAGATTCTCCGCTAATCTCAGCATAACATCCTGCCGTATTCTCACCAATATATGTTGCTCCCGGATGATGTTTAAGAAATTGGCACAAACTTTCACCTGCAGAAGCCGTATTACGATTAGTTAAAATTGCAATTGGCCTCTTATATCCACCTTTAGCAAAAGCAGGATATTTCTCCTTATGAGAAGAATAATCACAAATAGATACCAACTCATCACTATATGGATGGTTTTGTATTCTTTGCTGATAAGCATCTTTGCTTATCTCACCATTTATCATCCTGATATAATCAGCTTCTTTGGTGTCACGATAAACACTTTTTTCAAAAGGAGCTACCTCATTACCATATAATTTTTTTGCTAACAGTTCAAAAGGAATAGAGGCTCCTCCGGGATTGTCTCTAATGTCAATAATAAGGGAATCATATTTTTCACTGCCATCAGGATTAAATAGCTTTTTATCTAATTCCTTTGAAAATTGTAACCATTCATTCGGCAAAGTATTTCCAAGTTCCGGCAACGCGATAACGGCTGTATTTGCATTATTAATTTCCGATATTTCCCATTTCTTATCTCTGCAAATATTATTTCCAACCGCAACATGATTAGGTTCCCTGGGCAGTAAATTACCTTTACTCGGAGAAATTTTAAGATGTTCATCAGGAAGCTTTTGCAAAACTTTATCCAGCTTTACGCAAAAATCTTTTACATTTATGGTCTCAAGATTGCCATTATAAAATTCTGCAATACTATTTTCAAATTCTTGCCTGGTTGTTTCATCCCATAAATTATACCCGACATGCCCTTTGGCAATTAACCTTCCTATTCTGGCAATATCATTTTGTTGGTCTTCTTTTGTCATCAATCCGGATTGGACAGGAGCATCAAAAGACCTTTCAATATCTTCAAATGATATTGTATTTATAATCTCTTCAAATGTTAATCTGTTTTCTGACATTACTTTAGCTCAATATTTACATTAACACTATCATAAACCAACGATAAAATCAACCAAATTTTACAATTTTCGCAATTTTTCTCTCTATTCAAAAGCCAGAAAAGATAAGGGCTTGTTATTCATAAGCCGCCAGTTCTTTTTGCCGGCGGTCATATTCATAGCACAGACGTGATTCCATGGTATAATTGGTCAGGTTGTCAAGCTTTCCCTGTTCGGTATCAAGCGTTTGCTGCAGGGTTTTCATAATCGGATCAAGCCGGGCGATATAATATTTCTCCAAAGCATCTAATCCGGCTTTGGCCTGCGAGCGGTCAGCCACTTTAACCGCCTTAATCTCACGCACGGCCTTGTGGATTTCTTCGCTCAACAGCGGCAGATAATATTCCAGCACAAGCTTGTTTATCCGCTGGTGCACTTCTTCATGCCTTTTGACGATGGCGTAGCGGCAGCTGTCCTTGTCAAGATCGTTGGAAATATAGATTGTGGGTTTTTGAAAACCGATAAACACCTCAATATCCGAGGGCAGAACGCAGGTTGCATTTTTATCCAGACGTTTCACCGTGGCCTGCCTGACCCAGACGATGGTGCGCAGCGGAGCTATAGCCCGGCCCAGGGTAAAAAAGCCTTTTTCTTTATATTTTGAATTTGAAGTAGAAGTCAGCTGCTGCGAGGACATACTGTAATCATAGGTCAGCTTTCCGAATGAAACAAAAAATTTAACCTCCGGCATGGGATTCATTGAGTTGCAGGAAATAAACTCACCATAGCTCCAAGCCCGGGCCGGACTCCCCGACAGGCAGACCAGCATAAAAATAAGGATGAAATTTCTTTTCATTTGACACATTCCAAGGTGAATAATAACTCTATTTTTACAATTAATTGGTTAAAATAACCTTATGAGCGTCAACTTTATAAGGAATAAAAAATGTTTCGTTTTCTGGTAATGCTGTTGCTGCTTGCAGCCGGAACGGCCCGCGCGGAAGACAACCTGCTGCAGGAATATGCCGCCAGCGGTGAAGAAGCGGCCCGGCAGATGAAAGAAAAATTTGAAAAAATGGATAAGCCCAAATATACTCAGGCTTATGAAAAATACCTGCAAGACCTGGAAGCAATTTCCGTTTTAGGAAAAAGCGTGGAAAACTTCGGCCTTGAGGAAGATTTAAAGGTCATGAACAGCGACCAGCCTTACCTTTATTCTCATCAGGAAGGTTCCATCCGCCTCGGCCTTTAGACTTGCCGCTCAAAGCAATTATTGCTCGTATTATAAACAATAACCTTGTCCGCCGTCTTTTTATACTGGTTCAAATATTCGTCAGTCAAGGCGCTGCGTTGGTCAATCAGTTGTTTGGGGGTATGGCGGTGAGTTGTTTTCTCTCTTTCCTGAGCCCGGGCATAAGCTTTTTCTTTTGAGCACAAAATAAAATCAATTTCGGTGGCAAAGCCCATTTTCTTTAAGTTTTTCACCAGCTGGACATGAGCCGGATTAACCCCGCTGTGTTCCAGACAGATATTTAATTTGCGCTCCACCGCCCGGCGCAAAACCTCATAACCGATAACCCGGGCCGGTATTTCCCATTTCTTAAAACTTTCTGCACTGCCCAACCGATACAAATCCTGCTGATATCTGGGAATCATTTCCATAATGGCGTCAAAGCTGATAAAAACAGATGCATCACTCTGCCTCTCTTTGCAAAAAGTACTCTTGCCCGCCCCCGGAATCCCGCTCACCTGCACAAAAAGCGGAGCGGAAGATGTTTCTTTTTTCCTCAAAATATTTTCAATAATCTGCTCATAAAGCGGCGTCTTGATTTTCTCATATTCATAAGGTATCAAAGCCGTCACATCCGGCATAAGTTCGGTTATTTTCATTTTATTCCTCTTTTTTCTGCATATGAGTACCATAATTTTAATAAAAAAACAACATTCAGCGCCTAAAATGTTGCCAATGAACACTAACTTTTTGAAAGCTGAAAATTATGACTAAAATCACTTGGAAACCGGCCACCATGGTTTATCCCGCCCCTCCGGCGCTCATTTCCTGCGGAACTCTTGAACAACCCAATGTTATGACGGCCGCCTGGACCGGCATCATCAACAGCGAACCGCCCATGACCTATGTTTCCATCCGTCCAAGCAGATTCTCTCATGAAATTATCAAAGAAACCCGGGAATTTGTCATTAACCTGCCCAGTCTGAATATGGTAACGGCCGTAGATTTCTGCGGCGTAAAATCCGGCCGTGATGTTAATAAATTCAAAGAAACCGGATTAACCCCGATAGCCTCTTCGGCCGTGGCCGCGCCGCAAATTGAGCAATGCCCGGTTTCGGTGGAATGTAAGGTTGTCGATATTCAAAGCTATGGTTCGCATGACATGTTTGTAGCCGAAATCATGGCTGTTGATGTTGATGATAAGTTCATTGACCCGGCCGGCAAGTTTTGGCTGGAAAAAACCGGTTTATTGGCTTATGCCCACGGTCACTACTTCACCCTTGGGCGGGAACTCGGCAATTTTGGCTTCTCAGTAAACAAAAAGCGCCTGGATTTCATGCGCAAAATGGAAAAAGTTGAAGTAATGGTCAAAGAGCGCAAGTCGGTTGTCCTTGAGAAAAGAGCCGAACTTGAGGCCAGACCTCAGGAACAACGCTCAAAATTTGCCCGTCACAAAAAGGCGGAGCCAACCCGCCGTCCGGATAAAAAATTCAATGGAAAAGCAAAATTTCATAAAGCCCTGCATGCCTTGCCCCCGGAGGAAAAAACGGAATCCCGTCACCCCCGCCGTGGCACGGCATATAAAAACAACAAGAGAATATAACATCTCTGCCCCTCTTCCCATATCCTCCTCTAAAACCTCTCCGTATACTTCCCTCTCCCTTGAGGGGAGAGGTCGACACGAAGTGTCGGGTGAGGGTGATAATAAAAACCTGTCATCCCTCGTTCAGCGCCAGTCTGAACGTCAAGGGATCTTCTTTGTTGCCCTCTCCCCTTTAGAAAGGGGAGCCGGAGGGGTCAAATACCAGCTATATTTTAATTAAGACTGAATAAGGCTATATCTTCTCCCCCCAGCCCCCTCATCTATGAGGGGGTGACAAATTTGTAGATCCCTTGACCGCAAGACTTACGCTTGCGGAGGGATGACAGTGTCCCTCTCCCCTCAAGGGAGAGGTAGGGGGAGAGGGAGGGAGGAGGAATAAAAATAAGGTAAAGAAAAAACTCCGGCGGGAGGCCGGAGTTTTCGATATCCAAAGCAAAGTTTTTTATTATTAGTTGTATTTCCAAGTAATGGTATTATCATTCTCTTCACATTCGCCAGCAGCATCAACCAGAGAAACCGGAAGAGTTCCTGCTGTCCAGGAATGGACAGTTCCACCTTCTATCTCAATACTAACTAGACCAGAAGCGGCAGACCCACCCCAATCGGTGGTGGCGATGGTGATACAGGCTGACTTATCCAAGCCGCCATAAGCAACGGTAAACATTGCAGGATCTGTACCATCCACCTTAATTGTAACTTCTCCGTTAAACGGATTTTTTAAATCTTCAGATGTGACTGCGCTTGTTCCCGAGCCTGTTGTAGTTTTCTTTATCATATCACTGGAAACAACGCCAAAGGCTATTGCATTTGCATTATCCAAGCCGGCAAATGAAGACTGAGTGGCGTACAGCGTACGGATGTTGGTAATCAACATGGAAAGCTGATCCAAGGTCTGGTTGGTTTTGTATTTGGCCATGGCCTTTGAATAACCGGCGATACCACCGACTGACAATACGCCGATAATCGCCAAAACACCGAGCATTTCGACCATGGAACGGCCGGATTGTTCTGAATCATATAATTTTTTCATTTTCTTTCTCCTTGAATATCCCCTCTATACTTAGAATTTATCTCATTTTTGGTGATTAGACAATCCTGCCTTTGGGCATAGTTAATTATCTTCGTGCTATGACTTTAGTCATAAAATGGTTAATATTTCTTAAAAATTGTGGATTTTTTTTGGGATTTTGGAAGGGAGGGGTGACATTGTCAAACCCTCTCCTACTTTCTGGCTCCTAAGCTCACTGCGTTTGCCAAGTCGCTGCGGTCACTCGGTTTGTAACGCTCATTTCGCTTCGCTACCGCTAGCTCATGAGCTAACAAACTGTCGCCTGTCGTTGAAAATATCTCCGCCGGAGATATTTTCTGCCTCCAGCCCTATAACTATAGGGGGAGGGTTTAGGGATGACATTGCCCCTTACTTCCTCCCTCCCTGAAAATTCAGGTTCCTTTATCTTCCCCCCCCCTCCCTAAAGCCTTAGTCCCCTCTATGTCCCCCCTCCCTAAAGCCTTAGGGAGGGCAGGGGAGGGTTTCACATTCAAACAAAAAAACTGTCATCCCTCCGCAAGCGTAAGTCTTGCGGTCAGGGGATCTACAAATTTGTCACCCCCTCATAGATGAGGGGGCTGGGGGGAGAGGATATAGCCTTATTCAATCTTAATTAAAATATAGCCGCAATTTAACCCCTCCGGCTCCCCTTTCTAAAGGGGAGAGAGCAACAAAGAAGATCCCTTGACGTTCAGACTGGCGCTGAACGAGGGATGACATTGCCCCTTACGTCCTCCCTCCCTGAAAACTCAGGGAGGGCAGGGGAGGGTTTCACAATGTCATTCTCCTATCCCTCTTTGTCATACTCCGGCTTGACCGGAGGATCCAGGCCAAAAAATTAGCTCCTTTCCCACCTGGATTCCCGGTCAAGCCGGGAATGACAAATAAGAGAGGGTGATAAAAACACCCGGAAGCTCATCACTTCCGGGGTTTTTGTTACTGCAAAGGCGGAATGTTAAATTGCCCGATTTCTCCCGGCGCAATTTTAACATTGGAATAGCGCATATTACCGGTTTCAATCACAAAACGCTGCCGCCCGGTCAGCTGTGAGGCCAGGTCATAAAAGTCGCGGGCGTTTAATTCCTGCCGCTGCGGATTCATAATATACAAAACGCAGCCCTGCATTTTTTCCGCCACACCGCAGCGGGCACGCCCCCTGGGAACTTCCGGATTAACAATCACGCCCTGCAATCCGTCACGCACCACGGTTTCTTCCGTAAAGAAAAACTTGGCAAAGATAAATCCGACGATAAACATAATCAATGCGGCGATTCCCATAGCCTTGCGGGTAAACAAATCCCCTTGCATCAAAGTCTGCACACCGTGAGGTGTTTCAAGATCACTGTCATTGATAAACTGCGGAATCTCCTGATTAAAATTAACCGGTGTGGTATTTTTCTGCGGCAGATTCGCATTATAATTTTCTTCCGCGGCGTCTGAAATTTTATTTTCATTTTCCGAAAGCATAAACGGCATATTGTCCTCAGGTGCTTTCGGCGTTCCTTCAGTGTTTCTCGGCGGCTGCGGCATAGCCGGACGCGCCGGCTGCGGCTGACCGGGCAGGGGACGCTGCACCAGTTTTTTTATCGGCCGCTTGATTTTTCTCAGCCTCGGACCGTTACCGCCCGGCAACGGCGGCATATTACTCACGGGGCCGGAATTATTATTTGTTTCATCACTCATTTTTCGCATTCCCTAAATTTGATTTATAATATGTTTAGTTGTTTTGGCCGTCCGGATAATCCTCGGAACCATAAACACGATTGTTTCTGACCTGGGTTCCTTTTGTCCGAACACCTCGTTGGGCAAACCGATAATCAGCAGATTTTCGCCCAGCTTGCTGCGAACCTTGTATTGAGAAATTTCCCCCTGGGTTGAATCCAGCGAGATATCCGAAAAAATCCGGTTGTTTTTTTCCAGCGATGCTTTGGCCAAAATCGAAAGATCTCCCTCAATAGCCTCCCGGTTGCCGCACTTGCCGATGTCAAAACGCGAAAACCACAAATTCGGCACCACAAACTTTCCTTCCGAAACAGGCACGATTGTTGCCTGATTGCCCAGAAAACGCCGCAATGAAGCCAGGTTTAAGTCATTGGTCGTGGTCAGCACCCGGCCGATAACCCCGGCCTGTGCGGTGTTAATTGTGCTGAAGTCAAAATGATCCAGCGCCGACTGCCAGTCAATATCTCTTTCCCTGTCGGTCGGATAGATTCGGAACACGTTCACGTCATAAGCGATCAGCACCGGATTATCCTTAAAATAATTAACCAGATCCATGATTTTGTTTTTGGTTTCATAATCTGTGGTAAAGGTGATGGAATAATCTCCCCAGTCACTGACAATGTCCGTAATTCCCGACCCGCGGATAACGTCCAGTAATCCCAGCATAATCGGCCGGGAATGAGGCACATAAAGCGTAAAATTCGCCCGCCGGGAAATTCTCATCAACTTGCGTTCCGCGTCATAGGAATAAAAAATCTCCGCGGCGTCGGTAATCATTTTCACCACATCGCTGTATTCTCCGCGCAGATTTTCTCCCGAAATGGCGGCATAAGGCGCATCGCGGGCAATCAGGTGAATCCCGGCTTCTTTGTTCAGCTCCAGCAGAGCCTTTTCGGCATTGCGCGACTTAAATGAAAAACCGGTCACCTCATAACGGGGCAGCATGTCGTTCAGCCCGTTGCGCACCAGGTTAAAATCGGCGGCATTATAGGGAATTGCCGTAATAATTTCTTGTTTGTTCCAATTGACCCGGCAGCGCAAAGGCGTTTCCAAATCAAGCTCTGCCGCACCTTTGGTGGTTTTCATGATTGTCGGGTCATGCGGCATCACAAAATCCAGATCCGCATCGCCGCCTTCATCAAAAGACTGGTTTTCCAAAGACGCCACCGTGCCGAATTCTGACTGCCGGCTGCAGCCGCCGGTTCCCAGTATCAGCCCGCCGATAATGACCAGGTTAAACCATACGCAATATTTCCGAGCTTTCTTTGGCATCAGCTTTTTGATCCTTTATTATTTTGTGTTGCCTGCGGATTCTGATTAAGAAGCTTGTTCATCAGCTCATCCATATTCATGCCGGCTCCGGCGGTCGGGTCATCGGCTTTGCTGATAGCCCCCAGTGTTTCTTTCATCTTTTGAATTTCCGAAGCATCTTCTTTAATCATATCCGGTGAAGAATTTTTCTGCAGCTCGCTCTGATACATTTTCAAATCCTTGCGAAAAGCATTCATTCCGCCGGGAATTTTCTTCTCCACATACGGATAAAGCTCCTTGTGATTTAGCACAAAATCCCCCACCTCGCTGATTTCTTCAAGCACGTCAAGCACATACCCGTAAAAAGGATATTCCTCAATGGCAATGTTTCCTTTTCTGACACAACGGGCGGCAATCCGCGAAATCGTCCGGTCGTAATAATCCCTTAACAGAATATAATTATTTAAATACCACAGGGTTTCTTTGCTCACCGGCGGCAAATTCTGATTTTGTTCCATGAAGCGCTCCTTCTATACCTGAATATAATGTAAAGGAGCTGTAAACGTTTGTAAATTCTTTTGTTCCCGCTTTTACACAACAATATCAGGATTGCGGTTTCAAATAAGGATCGTCTACGTTGTCTTTGCTGTCAATAATGCCTGAGAGTTTAAGCCCGGCCAGCGGAATTTCCTTTGTGCCCTCTTCGGGAACGTTAAGTTTGATTTCATCTCCGTACAGCGGATTAAAAACATCCGTCGGCATGGTTGGCACCGGTGTTGCTTCCTCGGAAGAAATGAGCGGAACCTCGATTGATGAAGAAATCGGATTGCCGGCAGCCGTCTGATCCGGATAAAAATCCATATTCGGGAGCTTATCGGCAGAACTTTCTGTTTCCGGAGAAGATTCGGCATTTTCTGTTGTCGCATTTTCTTCGCTGACCGCAGACACGTCACCGGCGGTTTCGTCTTCGGTGACATACTCCCATTCCCATTGCTGCCCGTCATCGCCCTCGGCGGCGGCCTCATCTTCGGTAACATATTCCCATTGCTGCCCGTC
>CALYAY010000013.1 GCA_944393695.1 uncultured Alphaproteobacteria bacterium
TGCTCGGGGACGGGATTGAACCGCCGACACGAGGATTTTCAGTCCTCTGCTCTACCAACTGAGCTACCCGAGCATCGGCTAACGAAGAGTTTATATATGATATTTTCTTTGTTGTCCAGTAAAATTTTGCGGTTTGTGCAATTTTTTTGAGCGGCGGCAAAATGAGGCAGAGAGCCGTGCAGACGTGTCGGGACATTTTGACGGGGCAAAAAAAATCGTGTCCCGACAAAAAAGTAGGGGACATTTGTGAAAGATTATGCTAAAAAAACTTCCATACTGGGAAAAGAAGGAAATGTTGCAGACGGCCGCCTGAGAAAAAGCGGCCGTTTTTTTGCGGGTAAAATCAAGGAGGAGAGAAAAAATGAAACCGACGCTCAGGCAGTTGCGGTTTATTGAGGAATATGCCAAATGCGGCGTGGGGGCCGAGGCGGCGCGGCGGGCAGGGTATGCTAACGAGAGGCAGGTTTCGCGGATTATGAAAAGCAAGGCTGTGGCGCCGAAGCTGGCGGAAATGCGGGAAACGGCCCTGAAAAATGCGCAGTGTTCGCTGGAGAGCCTGCTGGCAGAGTTGGAAGAGGCCAGGCAGCTGGCCATAAAAAACAAGGCTTCGGCAACGGCAATCAATGCTTCTCTCGCCAAGGCCAAGCTTTTGGGGTTGGACAAGCCGGTGAAAAGCGAGGACGGCGAAGAATTTATGCCGGTGCTGGTGGAATTTGTCTGAAGGCCTCAGTCAAGAAATTCGATATGGAGTTTTTTGTCGTAAAGTCCGAGTAACAGTGAAATGGAATCGATGCTGCCGATTTCGCCTTTTTCCATGCGGCGGATGGTGGAAGGAGCCAGTCTGGTGAGGTTGGAAACATCGTCAATGCTCAGCTGGTGCGCTTTACGCAGGCGGGTTAACTCTTCGCCGATGTATTGTTTGCATTTTTGTTCGTTTTTCTGGCGTTCGAAAGTGTTTAACATTGTTCACTCCACATTTGTGTTTTGGGTTCTGACATGAATATATCGTGCAAAGCTTTAAAGTGCAAGTTGTTGTGCATAAAAATAAATGAAAAAAGGAGGCGGTATGGAACCGATAAAAGTCCGGATTCCGGAGGTTTTTGCTCCGTTGATGAAGGAAAAAATACGAAATAAATTTTTTTACGGCGGGCGGGCCGGCGGCAAATCTTATGCCTTTGCCGACAGTCTGCTGCTGCTCGGACGGGAGAGGAAACTGTTTATCGCCTGTCTGCGTGAAATTCAGGAAAGCATTAAAGACTCGGTGTATAAGCTGCTGTGCGACCGGATAAATTTTTACGGAATGAACGATTATAAGATAACCGCCGGGGGAATCCGCAACAAGGTGACCGGGACGCGTTTTGTCTTTAAGGGGCTGAGAGATCAGGACAGCCGGAAAATCAAGTCGCTGGAAGGGGTGGATATTGCCTGGATTGAGGAGGCGCAGGCTATCAGCAAGGCGTCCTGGGAGATTTTGGAGCCGACTATCCGTAAGGACGGTTCGGAAATCTGGATTTCAATGAACCGGGAGCAGGAGGATGATCCGCTGTGGCTGCTGGTGGGGGCGGTGCCGGACGAACAAACGCTGGTGCGGCGGGTGAATTATACCGATAATCCCTTTTGTCCGGAAGAAATCAAGCGGCAGGCGGAAAAATGCCGGCAGAGTTCGCCCGAGGATTATGAACATATCTGGCTGGGGGCGCCGCTCAGGCAGGGAAACACCAAGCTGATTGCCGCGGCCGACGTGCGCCGGGCTTTTGCCGGAGATGCGGGGCAGGAAGCCGGGCCGCTGGTTATCGGTTTGGATGTGGCGCGGTTCGGCGATGACAAAACCGTGTTTTGTTTCAGACGGGGACGGTGCTGTCTGCGTTTTGAGAGTTTCAGCCATCAGGATGTGGTGGAAACGGCAAACCGGGCGACTTTCTTTATTAAAGAACACCGGCCGAGGCGGTTGTTTATCGACAGCGGGGGTGTGGGCGCCGGGGTTTATGATATTTTGAAAGACCGGGGACTGGCCGGAGTGGTGCGGGCGGTTAATTTTGGCGAAAAGGCAATTTATGACGCCCGTTATGCCAACCGCCGGGCCGAGATGTGGGATAATGTGCGGCAGTGGCTGAACGGCAGTCTGCCGGTGAGGCTGCCGGAAGATTATGACCTGCTGGGCGAGTTGTGCGGGGTTAACAAAAAGTATGACCGGCGGGGGCGTTTGCAGCTGGAAGAAAAAAGCGAGCTGAAAAAACGCGTGGGACGGTCTCCGGATATGGCCGACGCGCTGGCGCTGACTTTTGCCGAGCCGGTGCGCGAGGATTCCGCTTCCGGGCCGGGCGACAGGGGCGAGCCCTGTCTGGAGGAGTTGTTCGGGCAGGCCGACGGGAAAAACGAGAAATGGTAATGACAGAGGAGAAATAATATGAGCCAAACGAAAAAAGCAAAGGCAATTGCCGACAGGGTGTTTATCCGGCTGGATAGAGAAGATTCCGCCACCAAGGGCGGAATTTTTTTGCCCGAAACATATGAGCCGGTGCGTACCAGCGGCGTGGTGGAAAGTGTCGGCGATAAGGTGACCAGCGTCAAATGCGGAGACAGGGTTTTGTTTCATGTGTTTGACGAGCTGCCGGCTTATGAGGCAGGCGTGGTTGCGGTGAGGGAGAGCAGTCTGTTGGGAGTGTGGGAAGATGAAGACTAAAGAGAATCCGATGAATTCAGAAGCTGCCGGATGGGCGGCAAAAATCAGAGCGGCGGAAAAGGCGTATGCCGATTATTATGAGCTGGTGGACGAAACCCGCCGCCGTTATAAAAACCGTCGCGGCGGTGCCGGCGGGGGAATGACCTCGGGAGCGGCGTTTAATGTTTTTTGGTCGGGAATCGAGACGCAAAAGCCGTTTTTGTATTTCAAACAGCCCAGACCCTGTATCGACCGGCTGAATAAAACCGGAAAGCCGGCCGAGGCCATGGCCTGCCGGATTTTGGAGCGGGCGCTGGAATGGAACCTGGGAAAATTTGACTTCGACTCGGCCGCCAAATATGCCCGCAATGATTTTCTGATTTCGGGCTGCGGCATATTGTGGGAACAATACCGGCCGGAGCTGGTGAGCGTGGCGTCGGATGAGGGCGGCGAGGCCGAGATTAAAACCGGGGAAACTGTGGTTTCGGAATATGTTGACCCGAAAAATTTTCTGGCGGATACGCAGGCCGGAATTTGGGAAGAGGTTTCGTGGATTGCCAAAAAGATGAATATCGGTCTGAAAGAGGCGGTTACGGCATTCGGCGAAAAGGCGCTGCTGCGCGAGCTGGCGGATAAACCGGCCGGCGGGCAGATTTGCGTGTATGAGATATGGGACAAAAGCGAGCGCCGGGTGATGTGGCTGTCGTGCCGGGGCGAACCGCATTTTTTGAAAACGGCAGACGATCCGCTGGGGCTTTCGGGATTTTTTCCGTGTCCGAAACCGGTGTTTGCCTCGCAGACCAATGACAGTCTGATTCCGGAGCCTGATTATGTGATGATAAAACCCGATCTGGAGGAGCTGAGCGGGGTTATCGAGCGCATGAACCTGACGATTAAAGCGCTGAAAGTGACGGGAGCTTACGACAGTTCGTTTGCCAATCTGGGCGATATTCTCAACAAGGATGTGGCGCTGGTTTCAATGGCGGATTTCGACCGGTTGAAGTCGGCCGGCGGGCTGCGTGGGGTTATCGACTTTATGCCGATAGAGCAATATATCACGGCGCTGGAAAGCCTGGCCAGAAGACGGGACGACATTATCCAGAATATTTACCGGGTGACGGGGATTTCCGACATTATGCGCGGGAGTTCGACCCCTTCGGATACGGCAACGGCCGTCAGGCAGAAGACGAGTTTCGGCACGTTGCGCAATCAGGACCGGCAAAACGACATGCAGCGCTTTATCTGCGATTTGTACCGGCTGAAAGCGGAAATTATCTGCGAGCAGTTTTCAACGGAGACGCTGCTCAGGTTTTTGACGCCGGAAGAAGCGGCCGACGGCCAGACGGTGCGGCAGGCAATGGCGCTGCTGAAAAAAGAGCGGATGCGGGAGATGGTGTTGTCGGTGGAGACGGATGCGGTGTTTAACCAGGAGGAGGAAGCCGCCCGGAATTTGCAGGCGGTGCAGTCGATCGCGGGGCTGGTGAGCGGGGCGTTTCAGCTGGTGTCGGTTCAGCCGGCGCTGCTGCCCCTGTACCGGCAGATGATTGAAACCGTGGCGGCGACAACGGCCCGGGCGCGGCCGTTCGAATCGGTTATCGGCCGGGTGTTTGCCAAAATCGAAGATGAGCTTGGCCGTCCGGAGCCGACGCTTCAGCCCAAACCGCAGGGGCCGACGACGGAAGAACAAATTGAGATGATGAAAGTGCGCAACGATTATGAAATCGATAAGGAGAAAAATGCGCTGAAAGCCGGGGAACTGGCTTTGAAAGCCATAAAGGAGGCACAGAAGTCATGACGTATCATTCAAAGGAGTGGACGGAGGAAATCAGGCTGCCGGACGGCAGTACGGCGTCTTCGGTCCGCGATGTTGAACGCTTCCTGCGCCGGAATAATCTGGCAATGGCAAGCGATTATTCGGACGAATTCAGAAAAAACGTCCGGCTTAAACAGCAACAGACCCGGCTGGGGGAAACCCGGGCCGAGTTTATTCGTAATTATAAGAGGTTGATTTGGAAATGAGTAAGACAAGGGAAATTCTGGAGCAGAAACTCCGGCAGGAGAAGGCTCAGAATGGGAAAGTTCCGGATAACGGGGAAAAAGGCGCAACCGATGAGGCGGCGCCTTCTTCTTATGCCGGAGAATTTGCCGTAATTTTCGGCGAGCTGCCGGAAAAATGGCGCCGCTATCTGAAAAAGCATGAAGCCGAGGCCGAGCAAATGCTGGGAGAACTGAAAGGCAGATTGGCGCAGTATCTATGGGTGGACGAGTTGGCCGGCTGCCGGCAGGAACGTCTGGCACGATATGGCGTGGACAGTCCGCGGGCATGGATGGAATATCTGGCGGCGGTGGATGATGCCCTGGAGCAGAATCCGGCGGCGGCGCTGCAGGTTTTGCATAAATGCTATTGCGGCGGAAATGCTGTTCCGGCCGGGGAGGGCGGAGCTCCCTGGGCGCCGGTGATGCGGAAAGTGAACCGGCTGGAGCAGGATTTGTGGCAGCTGAAACAGTCGCTCAGCTTGTGCGAACAGCGCCGGTTTCAGGCAATGGCGGCTGATTTTGCCGCGGCCCGGGATGAAAACGGTGAACCCAAGTACCGCTTTTTTTCCCAGGTGCAGCCGTTGATGATGCGCCTGTTGGAGTGCGGGTTGGCCGCGGGATGGGAAGAAGCCTATCGCAAGGCTTTGTGGATGGTGCCGGATATCCGCAAAAATCTGCTGAAGGAACAGGCGGAAAATGCCCTGAAACAGAAAACCGAAGAGGCGGAAAAATCCCGGCAGGCCGGTTTTGCCGTCAGGGGAAAAATGCCGGCGGAAGACGACAAGCCGCTGACAACCCGGCAGATGCTGGAAAAAGCCATTTACGGCAAATAACATGATTTTTTTTTATGACGAAAGGATAATTGATAATGAGCAATGCCAATTATAACGAAGTGTTTACTTCAACGCTGGAAAGCCGCAGCCGTCAGCTGGCGGACAATGTCAGTCTGAACAACGCCCTGCTGAACAAGTTGCGCGAAAAGGGAAATATACGCAAGATTTCCGGCGGTTCGAAGATTTTGGAAGAACTGGAGTACGGTGAAGGCGACATGGTGTGGTACAGCGGTTATGACACCATCAGCTATACCCCCAAACAGCTGTTTACCGCCGCGGAATATGCCCTGAAACTCTGCGCTGTGCCGGTGGCGATTTCGGGTGAGGATTTGTTGAAAAACAGCGGGGAAGAACAGGTTATCGACCTGTTTGAAAAACGTATCGAGAATGCCATGAAAACCATGAGCAACCAGATGGCCAAGGCGGTGTACGGCGACGGAACCGGAACCTCGGGAAAGGAAATCGGCGGTTTGCAGTTTTTGGTGGCCGACTCTCCGGCAACCGGAACCGTCGGCGGTATTAACCGGGCAACCAGCGGCAATGAATTTTGGCGCAACAAGGCTGCCGTGCAGTCTCAGGCTTTGACCAAAGACACTATCGGGGCGGAGATGCACAAAATGTATCATTCCCTGTGCCGCGGAACGGATAAGCCCGACCTGATTACGACCGACGATGCGCTTTATTCGCTGTATGAGGAAAGCCTGACCCCGCTGCAGCGTTATACCGACCCGAAACTGGCGGAAGGCGGTTTTGCCGCGCTCAAGTTTAAGGGCGCCGATGTTATCTGCGACGGCGGGCAGGGCGGATATTGTCCGGAGGGGCATATGTATTTTCTGAATACAAATTATCTGTATCTGCGGCCGCACAAAGATCGTGATATGAAGGTTATCGGCGGCGAACGTATGGCGGTTAATCAGGATGCCATGTATAAAATCATCGGCTGGGCCGGCAATATGACCATGTCAAATGCTGCGCTGCAAGGGGTGATTGTGGATGCCGAGCCGTCTGAAAAGGCCTAGCCTGTTCAGCGGTTAAAAAGCCGGGCGGGGCAGTCGGGAGAAAAGTCTGTTCCGCCGCGGCTTACAGGGTATCAAAACAGGATTGATTAATTAAATTTTTCAGGTATTATATTTGAAAAATATGTTTAACGGAAAGGGAGAAGAATGTCATTATTTTCTAAAAACGGATTTGTTCTCAGCGGGATGATGTGGTTGGCGCTTCTTCCTTTTTGTTTATTTTATACGATTGCTTTATCGGTTGACTCTTTATATGGCGGGCAGGTCTTTAAGATAGCGGGGAAAATTTATGCCTGCATATGGATTTATTATACCGCGGCATTTTGGTTTTTGGCCTGTAATGCGGGAGAAGGTTTTCTGTCGGGTTTTTGTGAAAAATATCCGTTCGTTTCGCGGATGGCGATGTCGGTAGGATGGATTGTCAATCTGGTGCTGGGGTTCTGGATTGTGGAAGAATTAGCGGCGCTGGCGGCATTGCTGCTGCATTGGCTGGGGTTGTCTTTTCTGACGGAGTATTTTGAGTCGGCGGCCGGCGGACTTAAGTCTTTTATTGTCGGAAATGCGGATGAAGCTGAAGGAGAGCGCCTGGCAGAGAGAGCCAGAATGGTGTTGTTGCTGGGGATGACGTTTGTCAGTCTGGCGGTGTTTTTTGTCAGACAGAAAATCTGTCGGAAACAAGGCGGAGAAAGAGCATGAGGTTATTTTCGAGAAGCGGACTGTTTTGGAGCGGTGTCTGGATGTATTTGGCAATACCGCTTTCTTTGGCGGCGGCATTGTGTTTTGTTGCGGATATTTTGCTCGGCGGGGGATATTTTCTGGATATGGGGTATGGTCTTTTGGGGCTGCTTCTGCAGCTGACTTTCTTTTATGTTCAGGTGTATATCAGTGCGGCGCTGGTGCTGAGCAGGGAGGATTTTCCGCAAATGTTCGGGCGTTTTCCCGTTTTTGCGGAGAAAATGATAAACCGGGGATTTGCCGCCAATGTTGTTTTTGAACTGGTACTTTTGTTTCATATGCTTCTGTTGCTGGCTGTGGTTCATGAAGGGCTGGCGGACGGTTTGGCGGGCGTTTTGCATTTTTGTTTTTCGCTGTCCGTATGGGACAGTGCGGTGGTGCCGCTGCTGATTATCGGTTTTTGTTATGCCGGGGAAATTTGGCGGGCACGGCGGAAAAAGCAGGTCTGACTATTGAAAATGTAATTTGTTTTAACCCGAGGGGCGGAGAGAAATCCGCCCCTTGAATTTTATGTGAGGAATGAGTTGATGAATATGGATTTTGAGATGTTTCAGCAGCTTTTGGACGAGGCCAAAAACAGTCGGGAACAAAATGTGGCGGCGCGTTTTTATGACCGGGCGGTCAAGACCGGGGAGGTGAATGCCAACGGTTTGCCCAAGTTTAAGAACGTCTGTTTTGCGGAGATCAGAATCCGCGACAGCCATGATGTGTTTGACCAGCCGGCAACTCCGGAAAAAATCAAGCGCTTTCCGGTGGAATATAATCGTTATCTGTTGTCGAAAAAACAGGCGGAAAACGGTGCGCCGCTGGAGCAGTTTGCGTTTTTGACGGCGGCGGAAATCGAAAGCCTGAAATATCACGGTATTTTTACGGTGGAGGCTTTGGCGGCTCTGGATGAGGCGCGGGCGGAAAATCTCGGTGTGGCGGAAGAACGGCGGCTGGCGCAGGATTTTTTGAAGAATGCGGCGCCGAATGCGGATTTGAACCGCCGGAGGGCCGAAGAAGACAGGCTGCGGGCTGAAAACCTCAGACTGAGGGAAGAGCTTGAAGAATATCGCCGGCGGCTGGCGCGCTGCGAAAGTAAAAATAACCGCCGGCATTGATGAACAGGGAGGATGAAAATGGCAAACATATTGGAAATCTGTCAGGATGCGGCCAGTCTGGCGGCGACCCAGAAACCGCAAAATCTGTTTAACGGCAGTTCGCAGCAGGAGGCAGTGTTTCTGAGTATTGTCCGCTCGGTGCTGGACAGTCTGCGCCGTTACGGAAACTGGCAGGAACTGACCAAAGAAGGCGAGCTGAAACTCAGGGAAGGACAGCGGGTTTATTATATCAGGGATTTTTGTCCGGATTTTTTCTGTCTGATTAACAACACGGTTTATGTGAAAGACCGCGCGGAAAAGGTGGTGGGGGCGATAACGCCGGAGCAATATATGCGCGAACGCTATTTTAACGCGTCGGAAATCGGCCTGAAGTTTAAAATCCAGAACGGGCGGTTTGTCCTTTTGCAGGCGCCGCCGGCGGAGATGAAGATCGTGTTCTGCTATCGTTCGGGGAATATCTGTTATGATCCGGAAAGCGAGTTTTGGGAAAACAACGAGAAAACCGAGGTGAGCAAAAATACAGATATTCCGCTGTTTGACGAATATCTGGTCAAGCTCGGGGTGTTGTGGCGCTGGTATAAGCGCAACGGCATGCCCTATGAGGAAGAGTTTAACGAGTATGAACTGGAAGTGAAAAAGGCTTTTGCCGCAGGGCTGGCGGTTAAGGATGTTAATCTGGCCGCCGGAAGCGAAGCGGACGAGCTGAAAGGAGTGATTGTCAATGCAGCGGCGCAGTGTTAACCGGCGGAACAAGTCTCAGAATTATACGCTTCCCAGTCCGGTGGGCGGGCTTAATGCCCGGGATACGCTGGATATGATGAAGGAAAACGAGGCAATCGTCATGGATAATTATATCCCGGGGGAGACCAAGGTGGTGTTGCGCCGGGGGTATGTGCGTTATGTGGAGACTGGCATGCCGGTGCGGACGCTGGTCGAATTTAAGGCGGAGAGCGGCAATAACCGCTTTTTTGCTTTCGGCGGCGGGACATTGTGGGATATTACCTCGGCGGATGCGGCGCAGAACCTGAACAAAAGTTTTAAAAACGACATGTGGCAGACCGTGCAGTTTAAAAACCGGTTGTTTGCGGTGAACGGTGAGGATGCGCCGCAGGTGTTTTATGTTAACGACGAAGGGGAGGGCGTTTGGGAGGACGCTTCCTTCAGCGGTACAAACCTGATTCCCGAGGCGCTGGTTAATGCGGCTTCGTCCAAACAGCGCTTGTGGTTTGTGGAAAAAGGCAGTCTGAAAGCCTGGTATTCGGAAAATGCCGGCGAAGTGCAGGGAAATCTGCTGGCGTTTGATTTGTCGACGGTGGTGCGCGACGGCGGGTATCTGGTGGCGGTGGCCAACTGGACCCAGGACGGCGGCGCCGGAATGGACGATCTGACAGTGTTTCTGACTTCAGAGGGTGAGGCGCTGGTTTATGCCGGGACAAACCCCAATTCGGCCGGAGACTGGAAGCTGAAGGGAAGCTACCGGGTGAGCCGGCCGGTGGGGTATCGCTGCGTGCTGGCTTATCAGGGGGATATCGTGATTATCAGCGATGACGGTTATCTGCCGCTTTCCGCTGCTTTGCCGCTGGCTCAGGCCAACAGTTCGCAGATTGCCTTTTCGGACCATATCCGCGGGCTGGTTCTGGAGCGGACGGCCGCCGGAAAAAGCAAGACCGGCTGGCAGGGGTTTATTTACAGCCGCGGCGGTTATGCTTTGTTCAATGTGCCGGTGAATCAGCGATTTGAACAGCATGTGATTAATCTGAACACCGGTGCCTGGTGCCGCTTTACCGGGATTAATGCCAACTGCTGGGGTGTGTTTAACCAGAGGGCTTATTTCGGCATGCATGACGGGGTGATGCTGTTTGACGAGGGGTGTTCCGACGACGGTAACGCCATCGAGGGGCATGTGGAGCAGGCTTTTACCCCGCTGGGGCTTGCGGCGGTGAAGAAGGTTCAGCTGCTTAATCCGCGGACGGTTTCGTTTAATCCTTTTGCGCTGGTTCTTTATACCAACACGGATTTTGGTTCTTCCAAGCAGGATTTTGCCGAGACGATAGGCAGTTTTTCATCAACACTGACCAAGTGGAACAGCTGCAAGTGGAGTTCAAAAGCTTTTCCCTCGGGGACGCGCTGGGCGGTTTTGCGCGGCAGTGTGCGCAGTCAGTGGATTGCCAATTCGGCGACAGGCTTTAAATTCAGCATTGTTTTTAAGACCAAGACCCGGGGCAACATCATTGAATGGTATAATACGGGGGTTCGTTATGAGGTGGGTAGCGGCATATTGTAGGGGGCTCGCTTATAGGGGGCTCGCTTTTGGGGCATCATGCTTGCAGATTTTCTCCTTGTGTACCTTTCTTTTGTACACGTCGTCGAAAACCTGCTTCGCAGCATGCGCAAAAATCAAGCCCTTGGATGATTGGTTTTAAATTTATCGATAGGGAGGATGGATGGAACTGGTTCTTGACCGGCAAAACATGATTGCCGGGTGGGTTTGCCGCGGTCTGGGGTTTGACACCTCATGGCTGGGGCCGAATTTTACGGTCGGAATTGCCGAGGAGGGGCGGATGCTGGGCGGCGTCATCTTTAATGACTGGCGTCCGGGGACAGACGTCTGGTGGACGATTTATACCGAATCGCCGCGCTGGTGCAGCCGTAAGGTTTTGCGCTATTTGTTTTTTAAGGCATTTGAAGAAATGGGCTGCCGGCGGATTAGCCTGCTGGTGGATGCGGACAACGGCCGTTGTCTTAAGCTGGTGCGGCGGCTGGGGTTTAAATGCGAGGGGCGGTTGCGCCGTTTTCGTGAAGACGGCAAAGACTGCTATATTTTCGGAATGTTAAAATCAGAATGTAAATGGAGGAAAAATAATGAGTAAATCTATCGGAAAACTTTTGGGCGCCGGTTCAAAAGGGACTTCTTATTATGCGGCGGAAAACAAGGTGTTGGATTATCTGAACGATTATGACACCTCGCGGGTTGACAACACTCTTGCCAATCTGGAAAACAGCGCACTTGATTTGTCGGGAAATCTGGGCAGCCGGCCGGGATATGTTTATAGTGTCGACGGTTCCGATGAAGCCAGGCAGCGGATGGAAAATGCAGTTTATCAGTCGTTTTTGGATAAAGCGACCCCGCAGTTTGAACGGCAGACGAGTGATTTGCAGAGTTCGCTGTTGAATCAGGGGTTGAGCGTGGGCAGCGAAGCTTATCAACGGGCAATGAGCGATTTGCAGGACAGTCAGAATCAGGCGCTGAATCAGGCGGCTTATCAGTCGGTTCAGCTGGGGCAGGATGCTTTCAGCCAGAGTTTGAATGATTCCCTGAAAGCCGGGAATTTTCAAAATTCGGCCAGGCAGCTGCCGGTTAACGAGATTATGCAGCTGCTGAATAATTCGGTGAGCGGTTATGACAAGGCAATGGATATTTATGCCATTCAAAACCGGGCGGACAACCGTGTGGCGCAAAACAAGGCTGATAATCAGGCTGCCCAGTATGCCGCCGGAAATCAGTTTTTGTTCGGAGCAATATCGAGTTTGTTTTAAGACAAGGGAGGGAATTATGCCATTTGACAGTCAGGGAAATTTTACGCGTCTGCATAACTGGGAAGACGACCGGCAGAATGACGTTGAAATCGTGACGGATAATCATGACGAGGAAGATGATAATTTTGCCGCCGGTTTGAATTTGTGTTTTTTGCGGGACGGGCGTGCGGCCATGCAGAACAATCTGGATGCGGGGAATTTTCAGGTGAAAAACGTGCGCGCGGCCACTTTTGACAAAGATGCGGTGAACCTCAAACAGCTGACCGAAAAACTTGAGGAAGCGGCGCAGAAGCTGGTGGGCAAAATTAATCAGGGGATGAAAGTCGGGGATATCAAGGCTTCGGTTTTGACTGCGAATCATGATAACTGGCTGTTGTGCAACGGTCAGGAAATCAGTCGTGCCGATTATCCGGATTTGTTTAAAATCATCGGAATAAATTTCGGTTCGGGCAACGGGACGACCACTTTTAACGTTCCGGATTACCGGGGTAAGTTTTTGCGCGGTCTGGGCGGCGACAGTGCGGCAGATATGTATCAGACACAGGCGGAAGGTCTGCCGAACGTGACCGGAACTCTCGGCAACGAGGGACGCGGGCGTTGGAATAATCTCAGCGGCGCTCTTTATCAGATAGAAAGCGGCACGACTTATATCGGAGCCAACGGGCCGGGAACTTATCCGACCAAAATCGGGTTGGACTTGTCAAAGTCTAATAAATTATACGGGGCATCGGCGCATGTGACGCCGGTGAATCAGGCGGTTAACTATTTTATCAAGGCCAAAACGGAGGTGTAGGATCATGGCATCAAAAATGACGGAAGCGGGAATTATCATTACCCAGGGGGATACTTTGAATATTCCCCTGCGGTTTACCATTTATAAAGACGGCAAAAAAGTTCCGCTGAATATTGCCAATGCCGTTTTGCGCATGCAGGTCAGGGCTTCGGCCTCGACGCCGCCGCTTGTCAGCAAGGAAGTGAGCCGGCATGCCGATGAAAACGGCGGGCGCAGCCTGATACAGCTGACGGCGGAAGATACCAATATTCCGGCCGGCGATTATTATACGGATATCGAAATCCAGTTTCCGGACGGGCAGAAGTTTACCTTCTATCCGCCAAAGGCCGGTTACCGGGCTTATTTTAAAGTAACGGAACAATTTACCAAAGGAGATTAAAGTGAGTGAAGTGATTTATGCCAATGACGCCGTTTCAGGCTGGGAGGCGGTTATCAACGCGACGGAAGACGATATTAATTCCGAAGGGTTTGTTTATGTTTTCAACGGGGAAAATGAAATCAAGAATTATGTGAAAAATTCGGTTAAACCCGATATTGATGCTTATGCCGCCGGCTGTTGCGATGAAATAGGCGTTTATGCCCAAAGTGAAACGCAGAATATGTCAAATGCAATTGATGATTATGTGGCGGCAGTGTCCAAGCCGGCGCTGGATGATTATACGCTACAAAAGAAAACAGAACTGGAAGCCTTGAAAACTGCAGCCCAGACGGCGGCAGACAATGCGGAAACTTCCCGGCAGGGCGCACAAAACCTGTTGCAGGCTTTTGAGGTGACGGCTGATGCCCGGACTGCCGCTTTTGATGCTCATGTGCAGGAAGAAACCGAGGCGGCGGAAGAAGCCATAACTTCGGTTAAAACCGGTGCAATCAGCGCGTTTAATCAAAATGCCGCCGAAAAGCAGGCTTTGACCGATGCCGCGGCAGAGGCGGCGGAAGCCAGCAAGAGTGCAGCGGCCGCTTCGGCTTTGCAGTGTCAGGAAATCTGGGAGAGGCTGGGAACGGTTATCAAAATCAAAGGCCGGGTCGACGTTATTGCCGATCTTCCCGCCGAGGGAAATGCCGACGGTGACGCTTATCTGGTGGGAATCGACGGGCTGGACGGTTATCCCGAATATTTCTGGTATGAAAATCACTGGGAGTTTTTGGGAACGACCGGAACCAAACTTTCCTGGGGCAATGTCGAGGGCGATATTAATCTGCAGGAAGATTTGCAGGGTCTGCTGGCGGGAAAAGCCGGGGCAGACGAGTTTGAGAGCCATGCGGAAAATAAAAACAATCCGCATGGTGTGACCAAGGTGCAAATCGGGTTGGGCAATTGCGATAATACCTCGGATGCCAATAAGCCGGTGTCGACCGCAGTGCAGAATGCGCTTAATCTGAAGGCGAATCTTATCAGCCCGGCTTTCAGCGGGACGCCGACGGTGCCCACTCCGGCGGTGAGTGATAATTCAACCAAGCCGGCGACGACCAACTGGTTTAATCAAAAAATACAGGTGGTGTCAGCTCTGCCGGCAAGTCCGAACGGCAATGTTTTTTATTTTGTGACAGGGTAAAAACAGGGTTGATTTTGCCCCGTATCTATGTTATAACTTAAGTTATAACAAAATAAAGAGGAGAAGAAAATGTCTCAGTTGAAAATCAGGGCAATCGGAAATTCGGTCGGTGTGGTTTTGCCGCAGGAGGTTTTAAAGAAAATGAAGTGTCAGGAGGGAGATGAGCTTTATTTGCTGGAAACGGAAAACGGCATTGAGCTTACGCCTTATGATCCGGAGTTTGCCAAAGACATGATGCTGGCGGAAGATATTATGCAACATAACCGGAACATGTTGAAGAAGCTGGCAGAATAATGATTAACAAACGTTTGATAAAGGCAATACACCGTCGGCTGATTGCGGAATTTGGTGGCAGCGGAGGAATTCGGGACGAGGGATTGCTTGAGAGTGCTTTGTCCAGGCCGCAAAACCGGCAGGTGTATGTTGCCGATTGTGATATTTTTGAACAGGTCGGCAGTTTGGCTTTCGGTATTATTAAAAATCATCCGTTTGTGGACGGCAATAAGCGGGTTGCCGCGGTGGCGTGCGAATTGATGATAGTGAAAGAGGGTTATGAAATATCGGCCGGGGAACTTGAAAAATACAAGGTGTATATGCTTTTGGCCGCAGGTGATATGCCTGAAAAAGAATTTATTGACTGGTTGCGGCAAAATTCACGGAAAAAAGTCAATTGAATGTTATGTGATTGAGTTGTCAAACCGCTCTTCGGGGCGGTTTTTTTGTGGTCATAAAAAGGTTAAGGAGGAATTATGGCAGGGAAGATTTATAAGGGCAGCAGGTGGTTTCAGGTTGCCGATAATATTCTTTATTTTATGACCTTGGTAAAGATATTACCTGATGTTTGCTTGACAATGTGTATATATTGCTATATAATGTCTACACAATAGTAAGGAGGAGATGGTTTATGGCTAATTTGAATATTCGTATGGATGAAAATCTGAAAACGGAGGCGGAAAAGGTGTTGAGCCGGTTGGGGCTTACGGCTTCGGAAGCTGTTCGGATTTTTTTCTCGCAAATTCGCAATACACAGAGTATTCCTTTTGAACTTAAGCTTTATGATGAACCGGGACCGGCTGCAGTGCGGGCTGTTGCCGAGGCTGAGGAGGATATTAAAGCCGGCCGGATATCGGGAGCGTATCATAACAGTGATGATTTGATGAAAGCTCTGCTTGAGGAATAATTTATGCGTGAACTTGTTTTTACGAGGCGTTTTCAGAAGGATGTTCAACTTTGCCGGCGGCAGGGACGAAATTTGTCGAAGTTGCAAAGAGTTTTTGATATTTTGATTTCCGGCAAGGTTATTCCGCCACAGTACCGGGATCATCCGTTGAAGGGAAATTGGCAAGGATATCGGGATCTGCATATAGAACCGGATTGGATCCTTATTTATAAGGAACAAGATGAAAAAATTGTGCTGTTAACGGCAACGGGAAGCCATTCAAATCTTTTGAAAAGGTAATTTTGTTGTCAGATAAGGTAAAAACCGCTCTTCGGGGCGGTTTTTTTGTGGTCAGAAAATGGTTAAGGAGGAATTATGGCAGGAAAGATTTATAAGGGCAGTCAGCTGATAAAAAAGGTTTACAAAGGCGGGCAGGAGGTTAAGCGGATATACAAGGGCAGCACACTCATTTGGATGCCGGATCCGTATAATCCGAATACGGTGCTGGTTAATCTGAGTGCGGCCAGCGGTGCGGAACAGAGCGTGAGCCTGGCGGAAGGGGTGTATAAACTGGAACTGGTCGGCGGCGGAGGCGGCGGGGGTGGTTATTTCGTCGATGCCAAAGGCCGCCATATTCAATATGCGTCGGGAGCTTCCGGCGGGGCTTTGGTGGTGGAGCTTAAGCTTAGTGCCGGAACGTATAAATACTGGTGCGGGGCGGCCGGAAACGCGGGAGCACAAAATGTGAGCGGAACGGCAGGCACTGCCAGCTATTTCAAAAATGCGGACGGGTCGGCTCAGGCAACGGCGGGCGGCGGAGGCAACGGTATCTGGGCTACGGATTTCAGTGTGATTCCTTCGGGCGGAACAGTGACGGTTTTGGGCTTCAATGTGGCGGCAACTTTGTTGTCCAAACAAGGGAATCCGGGAAATCCGCGCGTGCAGTACAGCAGTGACGATACGCCCGGCGGGGCTTCGGTTTATGAACCTTACGGAAAAGGCGGCGGGTCAAAGTCGGTGGGGGCGGCAGGGCTCTGCCGGCTGACTTATCTGCGGGCGTTTTAATGTTGGGGAAAGCCTGTGAACGAGCAGGCTTTCTTTTTTTGGTTTTTCAGAGGAAGAAATGGAAAAGGAAATTAAAGAACTGATTGGCGGTTATGGTTTGTGGGGGATTTTTATCTGTGCGGCGACCATGATTATCCGGCCGTTTGTGTCGGTTAAACAAATGTTGCGCGACGGGATGATAACTTTTCTGGTGAGTATGTTGTGCGGGCTGATGCTGGAATATGCCGAGATGCCGGTGCCGGTTAAGTTCGGGATTTCGGGCGTGTGCGGGCTGTTTGCGGTGAGGATTTATCTGATTGTGGAAAATGTGCTTATCCGGGCGGGGAAAGATCCGCTGGCTTTTATTCGCGAAATTAAGGGAAAAGATAATGATTAAGATTGAAGAGGCAGCCGAAAGGCTGATTTTGCACGAGGGGATGAGGCTGAGGCCTTATCGCTGCCCGGCGGGGAAACTGACTATCGGGGCCGGGCGGAATCTGGAAGATAATCCGCTGAGGCCGGAAGAGACTGAATATTTGGGGCGGGTTTCGCTGCAAGACGGCATCAACCGGAAAGAGGCTCTGTTTTTGTTGCATAATGACATTCGCCGGACGGAAGCTCTTTGCCGGGATAAGATTCCGTTTTGGAATATGCTGGATGACGAGCGGCAATATGCGTTGTTGGATATGGCTTTTAATCTGGGAATCGGCGGGGTGCTGAAATTTGGAAAAATGCTTGCGGCTTTGGAACGGCAAAATTATCCGGCGGCGGCCGCGGCCTGCCGGCAGTCGGCTTATGCCCGGCAGACCGGAAAGCGTGCGCAGAGGATCGCCCGGCTGATTGAAACAGGGGAGTGGGTGCAATGAAGAGATATTTTGTTCTGGCGGCGCTCGGGGCTTTGCTGGCCGGCGGAATTTATCATCTGGGCAAGGTGCATGTTGAGGCGGAATATCTGAAAAAAGAAACAAAGGCGGTGAAAAATGCGGAAAGAAAACGGGCGCGGATTGCGGCGGAGCCTCATGCCGGTCGTGATGATCTGCTTGAGCTCATGCGCCGCGGAGTATTGTAGTCCGGTGATGCCGGTTTATCCGGTTGCGGGCAAAAAGGTGGCGGCCGAGCTGGAAAATATTCCTTATTCCGGGTATGAGGACTTTTGGGAGTGGCTGGCACGGGTTGATAAGTTGAGACAGGAACTTTCATCTTTTTGATTTTACGATGAAAATAAAAAAAATGCATAAAATGTGCAAAAAATATAAAGTTTTTGCTTGACGCGGACGAAAAAAATTGTATATATATGTGTTGTTGAGGCAAGCACCGGATGGTGCGCCAGAGTTGGCCGGTTGGCAGAATGGTTATGCAGAGGACTGCAAATCCTTTGATATCGGTTCAATTCCGGTACCGGCCTCCATTGTATTATTCCGACTTAGCTCAGTGGTAGAGCAATCGGCTGTTAACCGATCGGTCGTTGGTTCGAGCCCAACAGTCGGAGCCAATGAAAAAGAGCTTCCTTAGGGAAGCTCTTTTTTTGTGTCATGAGGGCAGGGGATTAGAACTCGATGACAGGGCGGACGTCGTAGTTGGTCCACTTTGTGCTGAAGTTGTACAACCCAGAGGTTAATCTGAAATACGAGTACCATGCTCGGCTGTTACTGTTCTCGGAAGACGACCAGAGATGGGGATTTGTTTCAAACGGATTACCACCGGCAAGATTAAATCCGTTGTTAATGGTTGATATATTGTTTTTAATATTTGTTATAATACCGGCTGCCGGTAAACACCAATTGCCGGCATTGGTTCCTTCGGTTTTATATTCGTGAGCTGCCCAAGCAGCAGGAAATTCATTTTTATTCCCAGCAGCGGTTATTATTGCTGTATTTTCACAGCTCTTAAAATCCGTTGAAGCATAGACGAGGTCGTCTAATTTCGGAACATTCTCCTCACGTCTACTCCAAGCCATTGTACCAGCTTTATTTAATGCCATAGCTTGGGCGCATTTTCCGTCGGAGCTTTTGTAGACGACAACGGCGATGGGAGTTTTTCCGGAGATGACAGAGGAAGCACAGGTTCCGTCGCTGTAAACGATATCGCCGATTTTGCAGATCTGGGCATAACCGGTGCATTGTCCCCAGACGGCTTTGGGTTTTTCTTGGCAAATGCCGTTCTTCCATTCATAGCCGTCAGAGCATTTACAGCTTTGATATTTTCCGTTGCAAGCTGTGCCCGAGCCGCCGGCATAACCTGCTCCGGTACAAGCGTATTTATAATTGCTTGAGCACTGAGCGGTGCAGGTTTGAGAACTTGCATTCCAATCGTATCCAGATTTACAACCTGTTTTATACCAGAGGCCGGAGCAATCCTCGTAGGTGCAGGTAAACGGGCTGGGGCAGCTGGTGAGGGTGCCGAGGTTGGGGCAGGGTTTGCAATTGTCATATTTGGTTGTCGTTCCAGAGAGACAGGAGTTTGCGCCGGTATCCGGGCCCATGGAGCCACAGTCCATATATCCGTCACAGGGATTGGGTTTGATTTTGTAATGTTCCTGTCCGTCACAGCCGGTGCAGCTTTCCCCGTCCTGAACATAACCGTCGGGAACACTGGTATAATCGTAACCCGCACAGGTGTTACAGCAGGTGCCGTAAGTATTGTCGTAAGAACATCTGCCATCACTTAATTGCTGTCCGGTGCCGCATTCATCAACATAACCGGGGTTTAATTCCTGACAGGCGCGTTCGGTGTCTTTTTCACAAGAAGCATATTTGCCGTCACATGCCTCACCAACTCCGTAATAGGGTTTCTCACAAGTTACATAATTTGAGGGACAGGAATTTACACATTCTTCGAAATAACTGCTGTCATAAGGACAGAAGTTGGAACCTTCTTGTCCTTCCGGACAGGAGGTCATAGTATATCCTTCTTTTTTGCAACGTTCTTCGTTGTCGAGGTCATAGTCATCATCACCGTTTCCGGGGCCACCGGGACCACCATGACCGTCATCATCGGCATTGTTGCCAGCAAACTCATTCCCCGAACAGGCCGAGGTGTCGGTCACAAAACAAGTGGCGGCTGTTTTTATTTCTTCCATTTTTTGAGATAAATTATTCCCGTGTCGGAGAAAAATGAGGGGTTGACCCGGGAATGATAAATCGGGTGAAGACAACAATATTTCTTCCGGATGAGAGGTGTGTGTGTGGACAAATGTAATCGCATCCGGAGAATTGAAAGATGTTGAATCATACATTGAAGCGGCGCTGCCGTTGGACGTGAAAATCAGTCCGGAAACGGACAGCATTAAAGCTTTAGATAGTTTCATCATAATATCACCTGTCTATTGTTGTCTTCACAAATCTCATGATAACAGAATTTGAAATAGTTGTAAATAGTAAATTTAAATGAGTGACGGGAAATTGGACGGGGATTTGTTTTTATGAATGAAACCCTCCCCGCCCCCTCCCTAAGTCTTTAGGGAGGGAGAATAGGGGGGCTACCCTCCCTGAGTTTTCAGGGAGGGGATAGGTACGGGGCTGAGTTTTCAGGGGGAGAATAATAGGATGATTTTTTGACCTGGATCCTCGGGGCAAGCCCGAGGATGACAAAGAAGAGAGCTGGAGGATGATAGAGGACGGGGAAATGTTATTTTCCGATTGCAAAAGATATGGGATGTTTTATGATGGCAACAGTTTTTGAATCCGAGGAGGCAAGGTAAATGAAAGTGGCAATCGGTGCCGATCATGGCGGTTTTGAAGTTAAACAGAAGCTGGTTGATTATCTGAAAGCAAAAGATTTTGAAGTTGTTGATGAAGGGACGGTCTCTTCGGAATCGGTGGATTATCCCGATTTTGCGGCTAAAGTATGTGAAGATGTGCTGCATGGCCGGGCGGATTGCGGCGTGCTTATCTGCGGTACGGGAATCGGAATTTCTATTGCCGCCAACCGGTATAAGGGAATTCGCGCGGCGCTGCTTTACAGCCTTGAGACGGCAGCTCTGGCCCGGCAGCATAATAATGCCAATGTGGCGGTTTTCGGCGGACGGACAATGGGCCTTGAGGAAATCAAAGAACGATTGGATGTTTTTTTGAATACGGATTTTGAAGGCGGCAGACATTTGCGCCGGATTGAAAAAATTGATATGTGCGGGAGGTGCGATTAATGATGGATTTCAGAGAAAATTTGCAAAATGAAGATGCTGAGATTTTTGCCGCAATTGAGGACGAGTTGAAGCGCCAGAAAGACCAGATTGAACTGATTGCCTCGGAAAATATTGTTTCTCCGGCGGTGTTGCAGGCGCAGGGGTCTATCCTGACCAATAAGTATGCCGAAGGCTATCCGGGGCGGCGTTATTATGGCGGTTGTGAGTTTGCCGACGTGGTGGAAAATCTGGCCGTTGAGCGGGCGAAGAAATTGTTTAACGCCCGGTTTGTCAACGTGCAGCCACATTCCGGTTCGCAGGCCAATGCCGCTGTGTATGTGGCGCTGTTGCAGCCTCATGATACGATTTTGGGAATGTCGCTGGATGCCGGCGGTCATCTGACCCACGGGGCAAAGGTTTCTTTTTCCGGAAAGTGGCTTAATTCTATGGCCTATGGTGTGTGTCGGGACAGCGGGCTGATTGATTATGAACAGGTGGAACGGCTGGCGCGCGAGAATAAGCCAAAGTTGATTATTGCCGGAGGGTCGGCTTATCCGCGACAGGTTGATTTTAAGCGCTTTCGTGAGATTGCCGATGAGGTCGGGGCATATTTGATGGTGGATATGGCGCATTTTGCCGGGCTGGTGGCCGGCGGGGTGCATCCGAATCCTTTGGAATATGCCGATGTGGTGACGACTACGACTCATAAGACGCTGAGAGGGCCGCGCGGGGGAATGATTTTGACCAATAATCCCGAGATTGCCAGAAAGATTGATTCCGCCATTTTTCCCGGGACGCAGGGCGGGCCTTTGATGCATGTGATTGCGGCCAAGGCGGTTTGTTTCCGTGAGGCCTTGAGTCCGGCGTTTAAGGCTTATGCCGCGCAGGTGTTAAAAAATGCCAAAGTTTTGGGCGAGACATTGCAAAAACGCGGGATTAATCTGGTTTCGGGCGGAACTGATACGCATTTGCTGCTGCTGGATCTGCGTTCGCAAAATCTGACCGGAGATGTGGTTTGTCAGGCCTTGGAAAAGGCGCATATGACCTGCAACAAGAACGCCATTCCTTTTGATCCGATGCCGCCGAAAGTGACTTCCGGTATTCGCGTGGGGACGCCGGCCGCTACTACCCGCGGTTTCAGAGAGGCCGAGTTTGAACAGGTGGGGAACTGGATTGCCGATGTTATTGAAGCTTTGGCCATTGGCAAAAGTGATGATGTTGTTTTGCGTGTGGGGCAGGAAGTTAGGGCGATGTTGGTTTCTTTTCCCATTTATTAGGGAGGGAAGCCTGGCAGGGGCTTGCTTTTCGGGTATCATGCTTGCAGATTTTCTCTTCGTGTACCTCTTTTTTGTACACGTCGTCGAAAATCTACGGTGCAGCATGCGCAAAAATCAAGCCCTTGGATGATTGGTTTTAAATGGAGTGATTTTATAAGCCTCGGCCGAAAATCTGTTCATGATAGATTTCAAACAGGGATTTTCTTTTTTGCTGTGTTGGTTCCGGTTTGGGCTGGGATTGCTGTTTGGGCGTCAGTTTAGAGTTGTTGCCGTTGCGCAGTTCGTCGATGAGTTTTTGTTTGTTTTGGGTTTGAGGCGATATTTGTCGGGCGACGTTGTCGGTTAATTTCCGCAGTTGTTCAAGGTCTTTGGCGGGGAGTTCGCCGGCATAGTTTTTGAGATGTCTTATTGAAGGATCGTTGCTGAAGAGTTTTCCTGTTTTTTCATCAACATATTTGTAAGTTTTGTTTTCAAGATTGACATCCATGGAAAACAAGGTTTTTCCGGTGAGGCTTTTACCGGTAATGGCCCAGTGTTTTTCGCCTTTGCGTTGTTCCGGTGTGACATCGATAAAACGGGTGTCGGGTGTGGTTTGGAGTTTTTTATCATCCGAGATGCCGAAGGAGTGTTTGCGAAAAGCGGGATTTTCGGCTGCGCGGGGTGTTTTTTCGGAGGTTGTCTGACGACCGGCACGGCGGGTCATTTTTTGCAGTTGTTCAAGGTCTTTGGCGGGGAGTTCGCCGGCATAGTTTTTGAGATGTCTTATTGAAGGGTCGTTGCTGAAGAGTTTCCCGGTTTTTTCATCAACATATTTGTAAGTTTTGTTTTCAAGATTGACATCCATGGAAAACAAGGTTTTTCCGGTGAGGCTTTTGCCGGTAATGGCCCAGTGTTTTTTGCCTTTGCGCTGTTCCGGCGAGATGTCGACAAAACGAGCGTCGGGGGTAGTTTGGAGTTCGCTGCCGCTGCTGATTATCTGATGGCTTGTATGTTCGTTTTTCATGGCTTTTCTCCTGTTATTATCTTGTTTTTATAATAATTTATTATTTATATTTTGTCAATACGAAAAAACGGACGGAATATTTTGGAGAAAATCGTTAATATCCGGCTTGCTTATTCGGGAAAAAGGGGTAAACTTGAGGAAATTTGTTTCCGAGGAGGTTTTTTATGAAGATTGTATTTATGGGAACGCCGGATTTTGCGGTGAGCGCTTTGGCCCGGCTGGCGGAGAAGCATGATGTTGTCTGTGTTTATACCCAGGCGCCGAAAGAGGCCGGACGCGGGCATCAGCTGCGGAAAAGTCCGGTGCAGCAGTTTGCCGAGGCGCACGGGCTGCCGGTGCGGATGCCGAAGTCGCTGCGGGCGGCTGAGGAGCAGGAGGCTTTTCGGGCATTGGGGGCGGATGTTGCGGTTGTGGCGGCTTATGGATTGATTCTGCCCAAGCCGGTTTTGGAGGCTTTTCCTTACGGCTGTATTAATATTCATGCTTCGCTGCTGCCCAGATGGCGCGGGGCGGCACCGATACAAAGGGCGATTGAGGCCGGTGACAAAGAGAGCGGCATAACGGTGATGAAGATGGATGAGGGACTGGACACTGGTGATATGCTGATGAAAGCGGCGGTGGCGATAACTGCGGAAACAACCGGCGGCTCACTGCATGATGCTTTGGCGGAAACCGGGGCGGAACTGATTGTCCGGACGCTGGATAACCTGGAGAATATCCGTCCGGAAAAGCAAAGCGATGAAAATACCTGTTATGCTGCTAAAATCAGCAAAGAGGAAAGCCGGATTGATTTTTCGCAGCCGGCGGAAGTGCTGGAGCGGAAAATCCGGGCGTTTAATCCTTATCCCGGCATGTATTTTGAATATGAGGGCGAACGTTTTAAGATTTTGCGGGCGCGGGTGGCTGCTGAAAACGGCCGGCCGGGCGAAATTTTGGAAGGCAGGGAACGCCTGCTTATCGCTTGCGGCAAAGGGGCAATCGAGGTGACGGAAATTCAGCGTCAGGGTAAGAAGAGCATGCCGGCGGCGGATTTGTTGCGTGGGTTTAGTTTTCCGGCGAAGACTTGTCTCCGGAATTGAATTTTATGCCGCGGCTGATGATGCTTATCATAATGCCGAGCATGAGGTAGCTGATGAGACATTCCAAGCCGACGATAATCCGGGCAATGGGAGAGTGCGGGTAAATATCTCCGTAGCCGACGGTAGTCATGGTGATTAGTGCAAAATAAATGGCATCGAAAATGCCGGGCAGGCCATCGCCGAAGTTGAAGGCAACCTGAGTGCCGAGGCTGAGGTGAATGGTGTTGAGCGAGATGTTGATTACCGTGAAGGTGACCAGCAGGTTGATGAAAAAGACGGTGAATTCCGATAAGTCCCGCGAACTGGCCAAAGTGTTCGGATAAAGGAGATGAGAAAGTTTGCGGATGAAGCTGCGGATGTTAAAATAAGCAGCGTAAATGATAAGGGCGCTTATCAGATAGGTGGTGACGGCATTGAGAGAAATGTAAATGCTGATGAAACCTGCCATGAATGCCGTGAGAAATAAAGCGGGTTTGTTTTCGCTGCGGTAGGAATAACTGGTGAATTTGCGGCCGGCAAAATAGTAATAGAGAGTCAGGCAGACAATGCCGTTGAGCAGGGCGTTGGTTAAGGGGATAACCAAGTAGTATTGCCATTTTACGGAAATGTGCGGCAGATTGTAAAAGATAATCTGGTGGTGAAAAGACAAGAGAACCAGACTGGAGAAAATGCATAAGTTGAAGCTTTTTAAAAAGACTTTGGCAAAGCCGGGAGTGACGGCAGAAGAGCTTTTTAATTTTGACCAAATCCGGTTTAACATGACTATTCACCTTCATATAAATTGAGTTTTCGGGCCAGATAGTTGAGGCTTTTTCCCTGAAACAGAACAGAAATGATTACCAGGAAAAAGATGGTGTTGAACAAAAACTGCGAATTTGGGAATTTTATCATCAGCGGGTAGGTGGCCAGAATAATCGGTACAGCTCCTTTTAAGCCGGCCCAGCTGATGAATATTTTTTCTTTGAGGTTATAGCTGCTGTTTGACAGGCAGAGCAATACGGCAACAGGGCGAGCGATGAACATCAGGCACAGCGAACAAGCGAAACTGACGGGGGCAACATCCTTGAGCTCGCTGGGGTTAACTAAAAGTCCTAAAATCAGGAACATACCGATTTGCATAATCCAGGCAAGTGAATCGTGAAAGCGTATCAGATGGCGACGATAGAGGAAAACTTCGTTACCGAGAGAAATGCCGGTGAGATAGACGGCGAGATAGCCATTGCCGTTCAGGAGTTCGGTGAAGCCGAATGAAACCAAAGCCGTCCCGATGCCGAATACCGGGTAAAGTCCGAGGTAGTTGAGTTTCATGCGGCCGAGAATGTAAGCTGCCGTGCGGCCGATGAATAGTCCCATGACCAATCCCAAAACCATTTGAATGATGAAATCTGCCAAGACATCGATAACTCGGAATTCAGGGGCGGATAACAAGCTGATGGCGCCCATGGAGAGTAGAACAGCCATAGGGTCGTTGCTGCCGGATTCAAATTCAAGAAGTGGTTTTAGTCCGGGGGAGAGTGTATCTTGTTGGCTGCGCATCAGGTTGAAAACGGCTGGAGCATCGGTTGAAGAGACAATGGTGCTTAGCAGCATGGCAACTTCAATCGGCAGCCGCAGGAGATAATGTGAGCATAAAAACAGAATGAGTGCTGTGAGAATAACACCCAGAGTGGATAACAGCGTGCCGCGGAAGATGACTGGTTTGATTTCGTTCCATTTGGTTTCCAGTCCGCCGGAAAACAGAATGAAAATCAGGGCAACTGTGCCAATGTGGTTGGAAAGTTTGGCGTTGTAAAAATGAATGTGGCCGACGCCTTCGTTGCCGGCCAGCATGCCCAGTCCCAAAAACAGCAGCAGAGCCGGAATATCGTATCGGTCGGAGATGCGATTGGCAAATACGCAAAACAGCATTAAAACGCCGGATATGGCCAGTAATAAATTTAAACTCATGTTTTTCTCTGTCAGGAAATATAAAGGTTTTTTCTTTAATTTAAACTCTCAGAACTTAAAAAAAATCTAATTTTTGTCGTGCGGGTGAGAAAATTTTTCTCGATTTTTATTGAAACCGGTTTATATTATGGACAGCAGTTTTGGAAAGGAGGAGGTAAAATGCAGAAAATTATTCCCGAAAAATTAAAGGCCGGCGATGAGGTGATGATTGTGGCGCCGTCGCGCGGGGTGAAGCTTATCGGCAGGGATGTGCGGGAGCTGGCCGAACAGAGACTCGGAAAGCTGGGGCTGAAGGTGCGTTATGCGTCTAATGCGACGGAAGAAAATTTTGATATGCTGGCGACGACTTCCGCCGAAAAAAGAGCCGCGGATATTATGGAGGCTTTTCTTGACGAGCGAGTGAAGGCGGTGATGACGATTATCGGCGGTTTTAACACCAATCAGATTTTGCCGTATCTGGATTATGAGACAATTAAAAAGAATCCGAAAATTCTGTGCGGTTTTTCCGATATTACGGCGTTGTTGGATGCGGTGTATGCCAAGACCGGGCTGGTTACTTTTATGGGGCCGCATCTGAGTTCGCTCGGTATGCTGAAGGGCTGTGATTATACGTTGGCACATTTTGAGAAGATGCTGATGCAGAGCGGCGAAGACGAAGTTGAGCCTTCGGCGGAGTGGAGCGATGATTTGTGGTTTTTGAATCAGGAAGAACGCAATTTTATTAGAAATGAGGGATACTGGGTTCTGAATCCGGGAAAGGCAGAAGGAACGATTATCGGCGGTAATCTGGGGACGTTTAACCTGCTGCTGGGTACGGAATACCGGCCAGCGTTTGAAAAAGACACGATTTTGTTTGCGGAAGATACGGCCGGATCGGATATTTGTGATTTTATGCGCAATCTGACGGCGCTGACTTATCAGCCGGATTTTAAAAACGTCAGGGGAATCGTTATCGGGCGTTTTCAGAAAGATTCCAAAGTCAGCCGCGAGCAGCTGGCGTATATGGTGAAAAATCTGGCGCCGCTGGCCGGGCTGCCGGTTTTGGCCAATGTCGATTTCGGACATTCGACACCGCTGCTGACCATTCCGGTGGGCGGAAGAGCCGTTATGGATGACGGACGGTTAATGCTGGGCGTTAAGTAGCTCGTCATCGGCCGGGCGGAGAACCAGCAGGCGGTCGAGGTTGAAGCTGCGTTGCTGGCCGCGTTCGGTGCAAAAGGCCAGAAGATTTGGGCCGCTGAGGTGAAGAGGAATAATCACCCGGCGGCTTTTTTGTCCGTCGGCGCGCTGGTAAACCACTTCCAGTTTGCGGCGGCGGGGGATGGCGTCGGCGATTATCTGCAGCTTGTTGTATTTGGACAGGGGCTCCAGTTCGGCCAGAGGTTTGCAGCGGTTGATGAATTCCAGAATGCGGAAGTCAGTGAGAATGTCGCTGCGTTGAACCGGACGGGAAAAACTTATTCCTTCCAGCGAGGTGCAGCGGCTGAGCGCCACATAAAGCTGTCCGGATGAGAAAGCACCGCGGCCGAGGTCAATGTTGATGTTGTTGAAGGTTTTTCCCTGGCTTTTGTGAATGGTGATGGCCCAAGCCAGACGGAAAGGAAACTGAGTGAATGAACCGACAGATTCCGAGGAGATATGTTCGCCGTCTTTTTTGTAGCGGAAAATTTCCCAGGTGAAAGGTTGGACGCGGACAACCTTGTGATTATCGCGCAGTCTGATTTTAACGGTGGTGTTGCCGGAAGCGTCGGTTGTGATATCTTCGATTTTTCCGACGGAGCCGTTGACCCAGCGGTTTTTCATGTCGTTATTCAAAAACATGATCTGAGCACCGGTTTTGAAAGCTAATTCTGGGGCGTTGGGATAATATTCTTTGGTGAAGACGCCTTCAATTTGGGCCTGAGCGATATGCAACGGCGAGGAAAGCTGCTCCAGGCGGTCGGCGTTGATTTCATCGGCGCGGCTGTTGGTGGTGGTGAGGTTGATGCAGAAGTCCGGATTTTGGTGAATAGCGTTGACTCTTTGGTTCAGGGTGGTGATATCTTCATCCGGGGCTTCGTTGCTGCGGATACGATTGAGCAGATCGATAAACTCGCGGTCGCTCTGGCGGTAGATTTGTTTTAGTTCGACAACTTCGGTTTTTATTTCTTTAAAGACCCGGGCATCAAAGAAATAGGGCGAGCGGTAAGCGCGGGAAAAAATTTCGGCTTCATCATTGGTGACAACCGGCGGAAGCTGATACATGTCGCCGACAAAAACCATCTGGACACCGCCGAAAACAGTATCGGGCTTGGGGCCGTAAATGCGTAGAAATGCATTGATGCAGTCAAGCAGGTCGGCCCGGAGCATGGATACTTCATCAATGAAGATGGTGTCGAGATTGCGGAATATTCCCAGACTGCGGGGACGGATTTCCAGATGTTCGATTTTTTCCACGGTGACATTAACCGGAAAGTTGAAAAAACGATGGATGGTCTGGCCGCGGACGTTGAGTGCGGCAACGCCGGTGGGGGCGATAATCACCAGGTCTTTGGGACAATGACGATAGCAGTAATCCAGCAGGGTGGATTTGCCGGTGCCGGCTTTTCCGGTGATGAACAGGTGTTTGTCGGTGTTGCTGATGATGTTTAGCGCCTGTTCAAATTCGGGGGTTATTTTGATATCGTCAATCATAAGGGTGTTGTAAAACCGTTTTTGTTATATTATAATCAGAACATGTTTTATTTATAACAGGATTTTTTTCATGAATAAAGAAGAATTGGAAGAGCGGCTGATAAATATTGAAACGGCGCTGGCCTGTCAGGAAAAAACGGTCGATGAGCTGAATCAGGTGATTATTGAACAGGGAAGGTTGATTGACCGGCTGAAAGCTCAGGTGCAATATCTGTTGGATAATATGGAACGGGAGGCGGTGGTGAAGCCGCTGAGTGAGGAAGTTCCGCCACCGCATTATTAATTTCAGGATGAAAGATATGGATGAAACAGCGCTTTTTAAGTTAACACACGGGTTGTATGTCTTGGGAACGGTTGACGGAGACCGGCCGGTCGGCAGTGTTGTGGATGCGGTGATGCAGGCGGCCAACAAGCCGCTGGTGATTGCCTTGTCGTGTCATAACCGCAGCTATACCAAAGAATGTATTGAACGCAGCCGGCGTTTTTCTCTGTCGGTGCTGAGCAAAGATGTTGATCCTTTTGTGGTGGCGAATTTTGGTTTTCAGAGCAGCCGGGATATTGATAAATGGGACAACGTTGATTATTTTATTGACAACGGGCTGCCGTATTTGAAAAATGGACTGGCCAGGTTGAGCGCCATCGTGACGCAGGTGATTGCTTATGAGAGCAACACTTTGTTTCTGGCTCAGGTCGAAAATTGCGACAATCTGGAGGAAGGCGAGCCCCTGACTTATAATAATTATCGTGATTATTTTAAGGATGAGGTTATCAAAAGTTTTAATGAATATAAGCAACGTAAAGAAAAGGAGAAAAGCAAAATGTCTGACGAAGGAAAAAAGTGGGTTTGCACCGTGTGCGAATATGTTTATGACGGGGATGTTCCTTTTGAAGAGCTTCCCGATGACTGGGCCTGTCCGGTTTGCGGCGTGGGCAAGGATATGTTTGAGCTGAGATAAATCCGGACGAGCGGAATGAAAGAAAGAGCGGGGCTAGGGCTGCCGCTCTTTTTCTAATTTAGAAAAATTTGATGAAAGGCACTTGAAAACGGAAAACTTGAGATTATCTGTTTTTTATGGTATAATGGCAGCTGTGCTGCGGGTGTTGTTGTGTGTGTAGACAGATGTAATCGCATCCGGAAGCGGAAAAGTCCTTTTTGTTGCGGCAAAAAGGACTTTGTGTTTGACTGGAGGTCGTATAAATAAACAAGGATTATATTGCGCCCAGACAATTTAGGCCGTTGACGCCAATGACTGAATAGGTGCAACCTTTTTGAGAATGCCATATGTAACAATCGTCGCTGCAGGTACAGCTTTTATATTTGCCATTGACGGCTTTGCCTTCTCCTCGTTCGAGAAATCCGTCGCATGAATAACGGTAAGGGGAGGTACAAGCTCCGCCATCCCAGCTATAACCTGTTGCGCAATTGCATTCATTGTATTTTCCGTTGCACGATGTTCCAACGCCGCCGGTCTCATTTGTTCCGGTACAGGTGTGTTTATAAGAGTATCTAGGGCATCTACAGCTTCCATAACTCCATTCATACGGGGCATCGCAAGAGCAAGACTCATATTTTCCGCCGCAACTGGTACCTTCGGGGCTTTCGTGGGCACCGGTACAGGTGTATCTATAATAGGAAGTGCAAACGCATTCTCTGCCATTCCAATCTTTGTTATTAAGACAAATACAGGTTTTATATTTTCCGTTGCAGGATTGTCCGCTGCCTTTTTGGTCGGTGCCGGTACAGGTCTCGTTGTAAAACGATGGGTCGCAGGTGCAGGTCTGGGAGCTTGCGTTCCAGACATATCCTGATTTGCAACCCGATTTGTAATATTTACCGGAACATTCTTCATAAGTGCAGGTAAACGGGCTGGGGCAGCTGGTGAGGGTGCCTTTGTTGGGGCAGGGTTTGCAGTTGTCATATTTTGTGGTTGTGCCGGAGAGGCAGGTTTTAGCTCCGGCCTCACCGCCCATGGAGCCGCAGTCCATAAATCCGTCACAAGGATTGGGTTTGATTTTGTATTTGGTCTTGCCGTCGCAGTCTAAACAAGCTTCTCCGTCCTGAATATAACCGTCGGGAATGGTGGTGTTGTCATACCCTAAGCCGCAGGGTGTGCATTCACAGGAAGCATATTTTCCGTCACATGCCTCATCGACGCCGTAATATGGTTTTTCGCAGGTGACGTAGTTTGAGGGACAGATAGCAACACATTTTTCAAAATAAGTATTGTCATAGGGGCAGTAGTTAACAGGTTTGTAGCCTTCGGAGCAGGAGGTTTGGGTATATCCTTCCTGGCGGCAGCGCTCGGCATTATCCAAATCATAATCATCACCGTCGCCCGGCCCGCCGGGAGCCCCGTGTCCGTTATCATCGGCATTATTCCCCGCAAACTCGTTGCCAGAACAGTTGGTTGTGTCGGTTACGAAACAGGCGGCTGCGAGTTTTATTCTATCACTCTGTTTTTTTTCTTCCCTCCCTAAAGAATTAGGGAGGGTAAGGGAGGGTTTGAAACCCTCTCTGTCTCTCCCTGAGTTTTCAGGGAGAGTAAGTTCGGCAATATCTTCAAGTGAAGACAAATGCGCGGCTGTGAGGTGTGAAGTGTGTGTGGAAACATGTGATTTAAGCATGGCCGCACTTAACACCGGAGGCGTATCATAAAGATTAAAACCGGCGTAACACAAATCAGCTCCGGCAATAAAGGACATGTACGAAACCGACAACATGAGTATAGTTTTATTCATCATAATAGCACCTCTGTTATTAATTACATTTGTCTTCACGAATCTTATAATAACAGAAAGTTTGGTTATTGTAAATAGTTAATTTTGAGTTAAGACGGAAAATCGGACGAGGATGAGTGAAACCCTCCCCAACCTTCTGGCTCCGTAAGTGTTGCCAAGGGGCAACACTAAGTCGCTGCGGTCACTCGGTTTGTAACGCTCATTTCGCGTTGCTGTCGCTAGCTCATGAGCTAACAAACTCTCGCCTGTCGTTGAAAATATCTCCACCGGAGATATTTTCTGCCTCCAGCCCTGAGTTTTCAGGGAGGGGTAATATAGAGGGCCCTGAGTTTTCAGGGAGGGAGAAGGTTGGGATGATTTTTTACCTGGATACTCCGGGCAAGCCGGAGTATGACAAAAAGGGGAGGGCTGAGGGTGATGGTTTTTATTTCTTGCAATATTGGTTTGTTTCTTTTATGATGGATGTTGCCGGTGAGAGGTCATCGGTGGTGTCTAAACAATACCATTACGTTATGAATTCTCCGCTTTGGGCGGAGTATCCTGAATATGTTGAATAAGGATGACTGTACGTAAGCAGTTTTTGGGCTCCGCCTGCTTTGCATTTGGTAAAGCAGGTTTTGTTTTTAACAAATTAATGGAGTTTAGGGTTATGATTTCTACGGCAGAAATTAACAAACAAGTGTTTCAGACTAAAAAAGAGATTGGCCTTGAGCTGCGTTGCCGGCGGGAGAAGAAGGGGTTGAGCCTGGCAGAAGCGGCCTCGGTTTGCGGCTTATCTCCCAACCGGATTATGCGGATAGAGAACGGCTATGCGTTTTCGTTCCGGCATATTTTTATGCTGGCGGCGGTGTATGGGGTTGAGGCTCAATTGACGTTGAAATTAAAGAGGAAAAGTTTTTTCCGGTGGGGTGGTTGGAGAAAGAGCTGATTGGTTTGACCTGGATCCTCGGGGCAAGCCCGAGGATGACGGGGAGAGAGGCCGTCAAGAGAGGGTAAGGCAGGATTTGCTCTTCCCGGCCCTCTCATCTATGAGAGGGTGACAAATTTGAAGATCCCTTGACGTTCAGACTGGCGCTGAACGAGGGATGACATTGTTATACCCCCTCCTACTCCCCCTTTAGGGGGAGAATATAAAGCGACTTTGTTTGACCTGGATTTCCGGGCAAGCCCGAGGATGACCTAGAAAAGGGACAAGACAGAGAAAAGGTAAGGCAGGTATTTGACCCCACCGGCTCCCCTTTTGAAAGGGGAGAGAGCAGCAAGGAAGATCCCTTGACGTTCAGACTGGCGCTGAACGAGGGATGACAGTTTATTGTTTGAATGTGAAACCCTCTCTAACTCTCCCTAAGGCTTTAGGGAGAGAATATAAGGCTGATGTTTGACCCCACCGGCTCCCCTTTAGAAAGGGGAGAGAGCAGCAAGGAAGATCCCTTGACGTTCAGGCTGGCGCTGAACGAGGGATGACATTGTTATACCCTCCCTTGCCCTCCCTAAAATTTTAGGGAGGGGATATAGAGGGCGGGTGTCGGGGTTACGGATTCATTTTAAGCGTAATCTGCTTTTTGCGATATCCGATGTTCAGATATTCGAATTGGCAGGTTTTTTGATTGCTGCCGATTGATATCTGGATTTTGATTTTGAGCCAGTCGTTTTTTTCCTGTCCGGTGAAAATGTTGAAGTAGGAATATTCTATCCGTTCGCCATAGTAACGGCGGATTTCCCAGGCAGGGAAGATTTTTTTGAACGAAGGGCCGAAGATGCGCGGGATAAACATGTATTTATCCGGAGCAGGGCGGTCTTTGTCCTTTTGCAAAACGAGGCTTTCAATTTCTTTGCGAATCAGGTAAGCGGCCGGGAAAAGCATCAGTTTGCCGCCGGCGTCCATGGTCAGACGATAACGAATGCCGTTGACTGAGGCGGATGTTTCCTTAATGTTCATTTCAACCGGGCCGAAAGTTTCAAACGGAACCCAATAGCAGGCTTCTTCTTTTCCGGGAACGGCAGCCATATAGTTTAGTAAATCGCTGCGTTTTTTGTTTTGCAAAAGAATGAGCCAGAGGTCATAACACTGGTCTTTGGCAAAGATTGTTTCTTGTGACGGAGAAGGTGAGAATCCGGGCTCAGGGTAATCCTGAAGGCATTTTACCCGCATGAAAACCGGGCGGCTGATCATCTGGTAGCCGGGGGCTTTCCGTGAGGCCTTTCCGGCGACTTCCGTTTCGGTAAGATTTGCTAATTTTTTCATAATAATAACTATTTTTTTGTTAATAATAAATTTTCGATGCAAGATGTAGCAGAATTATTTGTTTTTGTCAATAGTATGTCTATGTATCTTGGAAAGCCGGTGTTTCGGAGGCGGATTTTTTTTCAAGTTGACAAACTCTCAGGAAGGAATTAACCTTAGAGCCGTTTTGATATTATTATGTATAACCTTAAAAATAGATTATTATGACACAGCAGCAGTTATTAATGATGAGCCTTTTTCCCAGAGAAGCAGGTTTGATTGAGCGAAAAAATCTTGTTCCTGTTGAGGCCACGGTGATTACTCCCTGCCACCAGGTTATCAGTGATTGTCTGATTATTGTTATTCCCGACGGTTGTCCGAGGAATCTGGTCTATGAACAAAAATCAAAATTGTTTTATGTTCAGGAGGGGAAGTTGTGGTATATTGAAAAAGAAAAAAACGCTTAAATGCCGCTAATGAAAAACAGGTTTTCCCAAAAGAAAGGAAAACCTGTTTTTTTTGCAATAAGGGTGTTTTAGTAAGGAATAACCCGGGCCTGGGCACCGTAAAGAACCAGGCATTTCTGGCCGGGGGTGAGCAAAACATCGCTTCCCTGGGTGACGGTGACAAAACTGCCGTTGTTGAGTTTGACAACATATTCATAACCGGTCTGGCTGGAGAGGCCGTCTTCAGCCAACTGACCGGCCACGCCGCCGACAAGGGCACCGCCTAAAGCTCCCAAAACGCCGGCCGTTGAGCCGCGGCCGATCTGTGAACCGGCCACGCCGCCGGCGACCGACCCCAGAACGGCTCCGGTGTTGCCGCTGTTCTGAACCTGTACCTGACGGACGCTCAGCACGGTGCAGGGCTGGGCCTGATTGACTTTGTTGGCGTTTGAAGTGGCGTAGTCATTGGCTCCGATGTTGCCGGCGCAGGCAGCGGTCAGAACGGACATTGCGGCCACGGCGGCCATGGTAAAATGTTTCATGTTTTTTCTCCTCGAATTCGGGTTTGTTAAATATAATTTATACTGCCTGAACTAATTGTCAATGCTGGACAATTAAATAGAATTGATATATATTAAGTGCGATTGTTTTATTGGCAATTATAACAAGTAATAAATTTGAGGTAAAAAAGAATGTTAAAAAGAACTAAAATTGTCGAGCTTCTGGCCGCAGAAAAGGCGCAGCCCGAAGTTCTGGTCAAAGGATGGGTCAGAACCAGACGCGATGCCAAGGATTTTTCTTTTATTGAGCTGAATGACGGCTCCTGCTTAAAAAATATTCAGATAATTGCCAATAATACCCTGAATAATTATGACAGCGTGAAAAAACTTACAACTGGATCATCGGTGGCGGTTAAAGGGGCTTTGACCGAATCCAAGGGCGGAAACCAGAAATATGAAGTGGTGGCCGAAGAAATTGAAATTTACAGCCTGGCGCCGGATGATTTTCCGCTGCAAAAGAAAAAGCATACGGATGAATTTTTGCGCAGTATTGCCCATCTGCGTCCGCGCACCAACAAATACGGCGCGGCGTTCAGAATCCGGTCGCAGCTGTCTTATGCCATTCACAAGTTTTTTCAGGGGCGCGGGTTTAAATATGTTCATACGCCGATTATAACCGGTTCGGACTGCGAAGGGGCAGGGGAGATGTTCCGGGTGACGACGCTTGATCTGGATAATCTGCCGAGAACCAAAGACGGAAAAATCGATTATTCTCAGGACTTTTTCGGCAAAGAGGCTCATCTGACGGTGTCGGGACAGCTGAACGGCGAGATGTTTGCCACGGCGCTGGGCGATATTTATACCTTCGGGCCGACTTTCCGGGCGGAAAATTCCAACACCCCGCGTCATGCTGCCGAGTTTTGGATGATTGAGCCGGAAATGGCCTTTGCCGATATTTATGATGATATGGATCTGGCCGAAGATATGGTGCGCTATTGCGTGAAAGACATCATGGAAAACTGTGCCGAAGATTTGGAACTGTTTGAAAAATTTGTGGATCCGACGCTGAAGACAACGCTGGAAAACATTATGCACAACGATTTTGCCCGCATTACTTACAGCGAGGCCATTGAGATTATGCAAAAATCGGGCAGAAAGTTTGAGTATGTGCCGGAGTACGGCATTGATCTGCAGACCGAGCATGAGCGTTTCCTGGCCGAGGAATATTTTAAAAAGCCGGTTATCGTCCGTGATTATCCGAAAGAAATCAAGGCTTTTTACATGAAACAGAATCCGGACGGCAAAACGGTTGCGGCAATGGATGTTCTGGTGCCGAGAATCGGCGAGCTTATCGGCGGTTCGCAACGTGAGGAAAGCTATGACAAGCTGACGGCCAGAATTAAAGAGCTGGGGATGAGGCTTGAGGATTATTCCTGGTATCTGGATTCACGGCGCTATGGTTCGGTGCCGCATGCCGGGTTTGGCCTGGGGTTTGAGCGGATGATGATGTTGGTGACGGGCATTACCAATATCCGCGATGTTATTCCTTTTCCGAGGACTCCGAATTCAATCAATTTCTAAGGAGAAAAGATATGCGGCGCTTGCTTTGTCTGGTGATTTGCGGACTGCTGGGATGCGGATTGTGCCGGGAGGCCGGTGCCGCGGTGTATCTGGGGAATTTTGCCGGGGGGCGGCCAACCTGTGACAACCGGCAGATTATCGCAAAAGTGAGAGAAAAGATTGCGGCCTATATGGCCGAGCATCCGGCTTCCGGAGTGGTGGAAAGCCGCCGGCAGAAGCTGCTGCTTAAGAATCTGCACGATTTTACGGCGGTGAGCCCGGTCGATTTTACCTCGAAGGATGATTTGCTGACAGCTAACCGTCTGATTATGCTCAAAATTAATGAAGGTTATACGGATACGGATTTTTTGGTTTGCAAAAGCAGCGGCGACGGAAAAAAATATAATATCTATCTTTTAATCTATCCGCTTGACAACGGTGACTATAACATTGAAATCATTAATTTTTTGCCGCCGGAAAAGTCGGGCGAGCAGTTTTCGGTGATTTATTAAATTTTATCCGGGATATTGCTTTTTTTGAAAAAAATGGTAATATACGAAGCCGTTTGTTTGAGCGGTGGTTTTAATGATAACCGGGGGTTTTGGGGTTTATGACGGCAAAAAATACGGCGCTTACAGTTGTTGAAACAAAAAAGAATCTTCCTGCTTTGGCAGAGGAGAACAGCTTGGTTGCGTATTTTGAAAAAATCAAAAAAATTCCGATGCTGAGCGAAGAAGAGGAAAAGCGGCTGGTGACGGCTTTTCATGAAAACGGTGATTTGGCTGCGGCACAAAAGCTGATTACCTCGCATTTGCGGCTGGCAGCCAAGATTGCGCTGACTTACCGGCGTTACGGTCTGCCGCTGGCGGATATTATCTCGGAAGCCAATATCGGTTTGATGCAGGCGGTTAAAAAGTTTGATTTGACGAAAAACGTCCGGCTGGCGACTTATGCCATCTGGTGGATAAAGGCTTCGATAAACGATTTTATCCTGCGGTCGTGGTCACTGGTTAAGATAGGGACGGTTGCGGCGCAGAAAAAGCTGTTTTATAACCTGAACCGGATTAAGGCTCGTCTGGGAATCTATGAAAATAAAGAGCTGGATCCTTCGGCGGTGAAGAGCATTGCCAACGAGTTGGTGGTGGATGAAAAAGACGTGGTGGAGATGAATCGTCGTTTGGGCGGCGATAAGTCACTGAATGTGGCGGCCGGGGATGAAGGTGAAGACGAAAAAATCGATTTTCTGGTTGACGGGCGGCAGAATATTGAGGCTTCTCTGGCGGCAAAAGAAGAAAAACAGTTTAAAAACAAGCTGTTGCGTGAGTGTCTGGAATGTTTGAACGAACGCGAACGCTATGTGGTGATGCATCGTCTGTTGACGGAAAATCCCGAGACGCTGGAAGAAATCGGCGTTAAGTTCGGTATCAGCCGCGAGAGGGTGCGCCAGATTGAGAAAAAGTCGTTTGACAAGTTGTCGGCGCTGGTGAAAGAGCGTCTGCTGGAGATTGAGAAAAAAGCCGCCTGAGATAATCAGGAAGGGTGGTATTAAAATGAAAAACTCCGTCCGTTTGGGCGGAGTTTTTTTGTGGGAGCGAGGTTGTAAGGTTAGGTTAGAATTCAAGAACGGGGCGAACTTCGTAGCTATGATCTTTGCTGGTATAGGCATCAAAGTACATATATAATCCATAGTTGTCACTAAAATCTGAGAACCACGCACCATAGTTAACGAATTCGGAAGAAGACCAATACTCGGAATTTGTTTCTATTTTTGCGCCTCCGGACACAGTAAAACCGGCATTAATCACTAACATGTTATTTTTAATACTGCTCATAATACCGGCAGCCGGTAGGCACCAATCCCCGGTTTCCGTTCCCGCTGTCTTATACTCATGTGCCGCCCAGGCTGCAGGATAAACACTTTTATTTCCCTCTGCTGTTATAAGAGCCGTATTACTACAACTTTGCACATCAGTAGAAGCTGTGGAACTACCGTCAAAGTTGTTTAGTTCTGGAATATCTTCTCTCTTACCCCACTTATAATTGCCGAGACTATTCAGAGCCATAGCTTGGCCACAATTTCTGTCAGAGCTTTTGTAGACGACGACGGCAATCGGAAGCTTGCCGGAAATTCTTTGAGCGCTGCAGGTTCCATCGCTATACAGAATATCGCCGATATTGCAGTTTTTGGCTGAGCCGTTGCATTTTCCCCATTCGGGTTTGAGGATTTCTTGACAAGTTCCGTTTTTCCATTCGTAGCCGCTGGCGCAAGTACAGCTTTGGTATTTTCCGCCACAGGCTTCACCGGAGCCGCCGGCGTAACCGGTGCCGGAGCAGGTGTATTGATAAGAAGTGTCGCATTTTTCTTCCGTGCAAAACCAGGTGTTGCCCCAGGGACATTTGACGCCTGCGCCGTCGGGGCAGGAAGTTTCAGAGTAGCCGAGGGAGGCGCAGTCCGGAGAGGGTGTGCAGTTTATGCTTTGCGCCGTGGCGGTCATGGGCAAGAACAGCATTGTGCCGGTCAATAATGTGATGTTTCTCATTTTCTTTCTCCTTTTTCAGTTTTTAAAGACACAGCACATAGGCGCTGTCGTAAGGGCATTTCAGGGCGCGTCCGCTGCAGGTGTCGCGTTTGTATCCCAGAGCCTGGCAATCGGTTGTCGGGGGATTACAATAGTTGGTACAATTTGTGGCACAGCCGGTGGCATACCAAAGCCCCGAACATTCTTCATATTGGCAAATCGTGCAGCTCGGACAGGAGGTGTATTCCCCTAAGTTCGGACAGGCCTTACAATTGTCGTACATGGTCGTTGTCCCCGACAAACAAGTCGAGGCTCCGGCTTCTCCGCCCATGGAGCCGCAGTCCATAAATCCGTCACAAGGATTGGGCTTGATTTTGTAATGTTCCTG
>CALYAY010000014.1 GCA_944393695.1 uncultured Alphaproteobacteria bacterium
CTGCGATAACGGCCTGAATGGAGCTTACTCTAAAAGAGACTTATACGACGTCCGCCCCGTTATCGAATTCTAACCCATGGCTCTCACAACACAAAAAAATCCCTGAAAGCTCTCCGGCTTTCGGGGATTTTTTAATCTTCATTGTTTCACTATGTCGGCCGTAAGACCGGGAGCTCTCAAAGTGGAATCCATCTGCGCTTTGATGTCGCAAACAAACGCCATAAAACTTTTCAGCTCGGCACCTTCCAGATTTCTGCCAATCCGTGCCTCAACCTTAAGCGGATTAACTTTCTTTCCGTGGCTCATCAGCTCAAAATGCAGATGAGGGCCGGTAGATAGTCCGGTTGATCCGACATAACCGATAACCTGTCCCTGCTTAACATGAGTACCGGGTTTTATGCCTTGGGCAAACCGGCTCAAGTGTCCGTAACCGGTAGAATAAACATCATTGTGTTTGACTTCCACCATTTTCCCGTAACCGCCGTTGTAGCCGACATACTGCACAACACCGCTGGCGGCGGCATAAACTTCGGTTCCTCTGGGCGCGGCATAATCAACACCGGCATGAAACAAACGTCTTCGCTTTATCGGATGTGTCCTCATACCGAAATATGAAGAAATCCGGGCTGCCTGAAAAGCCAGGGGCTTACGGTTAACGACTTGTTCCAGAACAAAGCCGTTTTCATCGTAATAGGCTGCTTTTCCGTTGCTTTCGTGCCGATACAGACTGACGCGTCCTTTTTCCGACCGGAGCAGTGCATGCAGAATTTCGCCGTTACAGACATATTCGCCGTCGTTGGTCAAAACCCGTTCATAAGCAATCTCAAAATTGCCTTTACAATGTTCCGGCTGAAAATCCATGTGTCGGGAAACCAGAGAGATAAATTTAGCTCTTATTTCCCGGGGAATTTCCGCCCGTGCCAACGAAAATGCAAGATTTCCGTCGATTTCTCCTTTTTTGATGACGGTTTTTTCTTCGTACAGAATTTTTCTGACGACTTGGGCAACCGGTTCAAAAAAGAAGTTTCCGCCGATAATTCCTCCCAAAAGCACGAAAAAGGCAATAAAGCCGATTTCTTTTTTCAACCGGTAAAGCGCCTCAACGCTTTTTATTTTCCAGGGGGCAGGGAAGCCGACAGCCGAAAAGCTGAATGCTCCGAAAATTAATGCACCCAGAAAAATACACCCGGTCAGGGTCAGATTTTCATTTAGCTCCCCGTTTTTGGTGCATGATGTCAAAAATGGCAGCATCATGCAGAGGAGCAGGCATTTTTTATTCATAATAATTAGTTAATTAATAGATTTTCGGAAATAATATATACAAAAACAGCATTTTTGTCAATACTATTTTTGTTCTCGGGAAAAACAATTAATAATCAGGAATTATTTTGATTTTGCCGTGTCTGTTTCCGAATCGTCTTTGGCAACATATTCTTTCCAGAGTTTCTCCAGACGCTGCCAAAGGCTGAGCTTTTCCTCGCAAATACCGGTTTCTTTGTTCCACACACCGCCGGCAGCCTCACATTTGGCAATCTCCCGTTGATTATAGGCATAATATCCGTACGCGGCAAAAATAAGAATAACAATCACCAGCAAAAGCTTAAACATGTTCCGCGCCAAAAACCACAAGCCCCATAAAATACAGATGCCGAGCATGATTCCTTTGTTTATCAACGGGCTGTTGCCCAGAACATAAGCCTGAAAAGCAAAATAAATCAGCGCCAGCGCAAACAGCGTGCCTATCGGCGAACGCAGGCAAAAACCCAGGATTCGCAAAAATATACTTTTCTTTTCCTTATTTTCTTCCGCCATGATTATCTCCGTTGCTTTTTTTGATATAAATATAGCCTCGGCCGGAAAATGGCAAGCTTATTGTTTGATTTGTCAGCGCTTGTGCAGAGTTTTTTTTATTAAAGCCGGGGTGTGTCCTGCAATGCCGGAATAATCCGGCCTTTTCCCTGTTTTGGGAAATCGTTGTTAAATTACTCCTTTTTTTGTTTTTTCGCATTGTCCGCAATTGGAACAGCCGTTGCAAATCAGCCGGCTGCCGCAAGTCTGGCATTGCGGACGGAAAAATTTGTGATAGACCTTTTCCGATTCTTCCGCAAATAATGAAAATTGTTCCGGCCGGCCCAGCTTAAAGTTTATAGTCCGCCCCTGATGCTGCAGACCGGACTTATGAGCCGCATAACTCTGACGCCGCTTATCGGGAATATGCCAGGTCTTTCCGTCTTTCACAAAATTGGTGCCGGTTTCGATAAAGCAAAAGGTAACGTCCGCCGCCAAACATTCGTCATAAAGGTTCTTCACCCATTCATAATGCAGCGGCCGTGCGCCGTCATAATTTTCGCCGCCGGCAATAACCTGTTCGATTTGTCCTTCCGGCAGATAATCTTTCAGACAGACCGGGCCGATAAACGGTGCCGCCATGATTCCCTTATGCTTAAACGGCAGTTCAAATAGCAGGGGAATACGCTCGTCAGCGCGTTTTTGGTTTTCGCAGGTAACGTTGAAAAAAACATTTTCCCAGCCGTCATCCCAGTCCGGCGGCAAACATTTCGCCACGCGTTCTGGCCGCTTGGTCAGCAAAAAGAAAACCACGTCCGGCCTTTGTTTGATTATCTTCCAAGCCTCGGGGCGCCACTCGTCCGCCTCGGCCAGAAAAAAGTCTGATGTCATGCACACCCGGATTTGCTCCCCGCGCATAACCTTATACCGGCCGTTCTTGTCTTTTTGCAGGGGATAGTCAAAATTGTTTTTAACCTTATAAATACGGCGCCCGTCGGCATTGCGCTGCCGGTCCAGAAAATACATGTAACAATTGTCGCAGCCCTCGCTTTTTTTGATACATCCGTGCCAGGGATTCCAAATGTCATGCATAGATTTTTCCTTGTTTTCGAATCTGCGGTATTAAAACGAAAGCCGCCCTTTCGGACGGCTTGATAACTGGCGGGAGCGACGAGGCTCGAACTCGCGACCCCATGCGTGACAGGCATGTATTCTAACCAACTGAACTACGCCCCCAGCAAATTCGTTTACTCTTATACCTAACAAAAAAGCTAATTGCAAGCTTTTTTTTGCAAAAAAATAAAAAATTATATTTTTCTTAATAAAATTAAGTAATTATGCTTAATTATACACATAGAACAGATTATCGCTTTGCTTTTGGAACAAAGAGGAATATATTTTCATCCGGTATCTTTTTATTAACTTGAGTTTACGGAATTATGAGTTTTTCAGATATAAATACAAAGTTTAAACGCATGGCCGGCCTGACCGCCAGGAATTTTTTTCGTTTTAAGCGCAAAATCAACCGGGTCAGTGCGTCGGTCAAACACAAAAATAAGATTCTGACCGTTGCTTATGCTTTGCTCATCGGCTTTGCCTTTATCCTTTCCCTGGCAAACAACAATGATGTGAGCGCATCCGTTTCTCCGAAAAATAAAATTGATTATTTGCTTCTGGAAAACTCAATTAATGAAAACTACGCCGGAGAAACCATTTATCCCCAAAGCTCCGTTGACAATATCCGCTCGCTCTTTGAAATGATTAATTACCGCGAAACCACCAAGACGGTAGAGCACGAAATCGAACTTATGAAAGGTGACACCTTCATTTCCCTGCTGACCGATCTGGGAATGGAATATAAGGACGCGCATAATATTTACCTGGAGCTGAAAAAAGTTTATAAGCCCGAAAATCTTCAGGCCGGACAGACTATTTATGTCACCACCACTTCCGACACCGTCCAGGATAAGCTCATCTCCGTAGACAGCATTTCTTTTGACCCCAAAGCCGGACGCCACATTATCATCGAGCGCGGCGAAGATAATACCTATACCGCCCGTCAGGAAAAAGACGAACTGATTAAAGAGGTCAATGCCGCCAGCGGTGTTATTGACGGAAACCTCTCTTCTTCCATGAACAAAGCCGGCGTGCCGAATAAAATCGTGGCCAATTTTATCAACATTTTTTCTTATTCTGTTGATTTCCGCCGTGATATCCGCAAAGGCGACAAATTTGAGATTATTTATGAAAATCACCTGCTGCCGAGTGGAAAGGTTGTAAAAACCGGCAATATTCTTTATGCCGCCTTGCAGTTGCGCAAAGATAAAGTTGCTCTTTACCGCTTTAAGGACAAAGACGGAAGCGTTGATTATTACGATGAAAAAGGCTATGCCATGAAAAAAACGCTTTACCGTAAGCCGCTGGCCTTTCAGTCGGCCCGGATTTCCTCACCCTTTGGCAAACGCCGCCACCCGATAAAAAAACAGATTATCGTGCATTGGGGGGTTGATTATGCCGCACCGAAAGGAACCGCCATTTATGCTGCCGGTGACGGAACGGTTCAAATGGCCAGGTGGAACGGCGGTTACGGCAACTTTGTAAAAATCCGGCATAATTCGGAATACACCACCGCTTACGGCCATATGAGCCGCATTGCCAAAGGCATGCGCCCGGGAAAACGCGTCAAGCAGGGGCAGATTATCGGTTATGTCGGCTCAACCGGACTTTCCACCGGCCCTCATCTTCACTATGAAGTGGTCAAAAACGGCCGCCGGGTTAATCCTCTGACGATTAAAGCCGCCGCCGGCGAAAACCTGAAAGGCCGGAAGCTCAAGCAATTCAAGGCTCAGGTTGCCGAATTAAAATCAGCCCACCGCAGCATGTTCGCACAAAACGAAACAAAAAAAGTGGCCGAAAAATAAAATCAAACTCCGGGAAACTTCCCGGAGTTTTTAATTTGCACATTAGAATTCAAGAACAGGCCGAACCTCGTAGCTGTTCTTCTTATTAGGATAGGGGTAGCCTTGCAGCCCGTAGTCGTAGTAGAAATCAGTACTCCATGCGTCGTTTTTATCTTTCTCGGAAGACGACCAGTTATCACCATATTCTATTTGCTCACCCCCGGCATTGTTCATACCGATATTAACTAACTGTTGGCTGTTATAGTATGAAGTAAATACACCGGCTGCCGGCAGACACCAGTCGCCTGCGTTTGTGCCTTCCGTTTTATATTCATGAGCAGCCCAGGCCGCCGGATAAGTGCTCTTATCACCCGCTGCCATAATCTTTTGGGTATTAGCACAGCTGTTCAAGTCATAACTGGCACTTTCAGTGCTACCAAAATTGGGCAATGTCGAAATATCTGTACCGTATCCGCCCCATGCATAATTGCCGATTGACTTCAGCGCCATCACCTGTCCATGTCCCTGACCGTCAACATAAACCACCACACCAATCGGGGTTTTGGAACTGTCCAAAGATACGGAACAGGATTTATCTGAATAGAAAATATGACCGACTGCACAATTTCTTAAAGCATTTTCCTTTTCCATTGTTGTAATTTTGTTTTCAACTTCGGTGATTTTGTTGGTGATTTCGTTAACTTTATTGATGACAGTGCAGTTCCAGGCATTACCGAAGGGGCATTTTATCCCACCCTCGCAGGATGACAAGCTTTCATACCCCAAACTCGCACAACTCGGTGTCGGAATACAGGCAGCATATCCCGTCCCCACACTCATCACCATTACCCCCGCACTTGCCAATAATATCTTTCTCATAGTCCTTCTCCTTATATATTAGTTGTTAATAATATTTTTTCTCCTTATATCCTCTCCCTAAAATCTTAGGGAGAACATCCTCTTCTTTCCCCTCCCTGAAAACTCAGGGAGGGTCAGGGTGGGTTTCATTATTCATTTACACCTCTGTCATCTTCATCCCCTCTTCTTTATCATCCTCGGGCTTGCCCCGAGGATCCAGGTCGAACAAATTAACAATGTCATCCCTCGTTCAGCGCCAGTCTGAACGTCAAGGGATCTTCCTTGTTGCTCTCTCCCCTTTAGAAAGGGGAGCCGGAGGGGTCAAATACCAGCCGATTCATTCTCCTCACCAGAAAAAAGCAATCCCTCATTCTCCGCAGAAGTCACAATAATCCGTACAATTCGTCGCACAGCCGGTAGCGTACCAAAGGCCCGAGCATTCTTCATACTGGCATATGGTGCAGCTCGGACAGCTGGTGTATTCCCCTAAGTTCGGACAGGCTTTACAATTGTCATACATGGTGGTTGTCCCCGACAAACAAGTCTTCGCCCCGGCTTCCCCACCCATGGAGCCGCAGTCCATAAAGCCGTCACAGGGATTGGGTTTGATTTTGTAATGTTCCTGTCCGTCGCAACCGAGGCAGGCTTCTCCGTCTTGGACATAGCCGTCGGGAATACTCGTGTTGTCATAGCCCTCACAAGTGTTGCAGCAAGTACCATAAGAACTGTCATATGAGCAACGGTCGTCGCTCAGCTGTTGACCGGTGCCGCATTCATCGACATAACCGGGATTAAGCTCCTGACAGGCGCGCTCGGTGTCTTTTTCGCAAGAGGCATATTTTCCGTCACAAGCCTCTCCAATTCCGTAATAGGGCGGTTCACAGGTCACATAATTTGAGGGACAGGAAGAGACGCATTTTTCGAAATAAGAACTGTCATAGGGACAGGTGTTGGAAGGTTCCTGACCTTCGGGGCATGATGTTTGGGTATATCCTTCCTGACGGCAACGCTCTTTATTATCAAGGTCATAGTCATCACCGTCGCCCGGGCCACCGGGAGCACCATGCCCGTCATCATCGGCATTATTGCCGCTAAACTCATTGCCGGAACAGGCCGAAGTGTCGGTTACAAAACAAGTCGCCGCGAGTTTTATTTTTTCACCCTGTCTTTTTTCTTCCCTCCCTAAAGAGTTAGGGAGGGCAAGGGAGGGTTTGAAACCCTCTCTAACTCTCCCTGAGTTTTCAGGGAGAGGATAAAAGGCAGAAGACAACAACATTTCCTCCGGATGAGAGGTGTATGTGAAGTGTGTGTTATAGACAGATGTAATCGCATCCGGAAGAGATGACCGAGGCAAATAAGCCGCTAAAGATATGCCGCAGGGCATAAGCAGCAGCCCTGATGCTGAAATAAGCAATAATGCTTTACGATTGTTCATCATAATATCACCTTTGTCTTGTTGTTGTCTTCACGAATCTTATGATAACATAAAACAAAAGCATTGTAAATAGATATTTTAACTATATGACGGAAAATTAGCCGTAGCTGATAATAAAAATAACCATATAAATTTCTTTCTTCTGAATTCGTTAACTTTTTCCGTTTATCTTAATAAATAACAATTTCAGGAGACAAAGCATGTCACAGCCAAATTCTCAATTTGCCATTATCAACAAGATTAAAAACATTGTTCGCCGCACCGGACATTTATTTTCAGCCAATCATAACAACGGCATAACCGAAGCCATTGCCCGCAAGATTCAAAAAAGCGCTTATGTGGTAACTCATTCCAAAGAAGAAGCTGCCTATACGCCGCCGTATTTGTTGATTGCGGAACAATTGCAGTCGCATGATGAGCAAATTTTTCGCGGTGCGGTTTACTATCTGAGCCGCATAGCCGTAAATGAGCCTAAAAACCGCGAGACCATTATTGATATTCTGGGGCGTTGCATAGACAATTCCAAGCGTGATCAAACCCAGCTCGACTATATTAAAAGCAAAATTGCCGAGATTCGGCAGGCTGCGGCTGAAAAGCCCAAGGCATAAGAAAAACCCTTTCTTTCGGGAAAGGGCTTTTTTTTTACTTCGTAGTGAAAATCTTACTTGGCAGCACCGGGTGTAATAACCGGATCTTTAATTTCTTCGCCTTTCAGAGAATATTTTGTAATTTTGGCATTCTTATACAAATCGGCAAACACCTCACCGATAGCCTGCTGGGTCAGCATTGACTTAAGCTGCGGCTCAACGTCTTTTTTCGGCAGGGGCTTGGCATCGCGAATGTCTTCAACCAAAATAACATGATAACCGAACTGGGTCTTGACCGGCGTTTCCGAATATTTGCCTTTTTTCAGCTTAAAGGCTGCTTCGCCGAATTCGGGAACCATCATCTTCTTGGTAAAATACCCCAGCTCAGCCGGTTCTTTTGAATATTTCTTGGCCAGGTCATCAAATTTTTCGCCTTTTTTCAGTTTGGCAATCACTTCTTTGGCTTTGCTTTCAGAGTCGACCAGAATATGCTTAGCCTTCACTTCCTTTTCGCCTTTGAAAGTTTTTTCATATTCTTCATAAAGTTCGTCGATGTCGTCATCGCTGATTTTCTTTTCGACTTTCTTTTCCAGATAAATTTTGCGGGCAATTTCTTCCTGTGCGTTTTTCAGCTGCTTTTTATATTCCGGTGTATCCGTAATATCCGCAGCCTCTGCCGCCTGATACAAAAGCTTTCCGTTCACGTAAACGTCAAGCGCCTTGGCATAAAAGTCATCAAACGACACTCTGGCCTTAATCGGCGGATTGTCGTTGTATCCTTCCCTCATTTCCTTAACGGTGATTTTTTCGCCGTTAACCACGGCCGCCACGCCGCCTTTACCTTCAGCATAAACATTCCCGGGATTCAGGACCAGCAGTGAAAGCGCTGCTGCCGCGATAATTTTGTTCTGCATCAGAAAATCTCCTAAAAAATTGTTTCTTAATACATATAGTCCCGTTTCGATTTTTTGCCAAGAGCTTTTTCCGGGCTGGTTATAACTTCGGCGCAAAGTATTGACTTTATTTTCGAGAAACACTAAATGTAGAAAAAGTGAAATAATATTAAGGTTAACATAATGCTAGGTAAAATTGCTAAAACTATTTTCGGCAGTGCGAATGATAGATTTATAAAGAAACAATACAAAACAGTCCAGAAAATTAATTCCCTGGAGCCTGAAATTTCGGCCTTAAGCGATGAAGCGCTTAAAAACAAGACGGCGGAATTCCGCACCCGCCTGAAAGACGGCGAGACGCTGGATGATATTCTGCCCGAGGCTTATGCCGTGGTTCGCGAGGCGGCAAAACGCACGTTGGGTCAGCGTCATTATGATGTGCAGCTTATCGGCGGCATAATCCTGCATAAAGGCATGATTGCCGAGATGAAAACCGGTGAAGGCAAAACCCTGGTTGAAACCCTGCCGGCTTATTTGAATGCTCTTGAGGGCAAGGGTGTGCATATCGTAACCGTCAATGATTACCTGGCCCGCCGCGATGCCGAATGGATGGGGCAGGTGTTCCGTTTTCTGGGGCTGACCGTGGATTATATCATTCATGGCAAAGACGACAACGAGCGCCGCGCCGCTTATAACAGCGATATTACCTATGCCACCAATAATGAGCTGGGCTTTGACTATTTGCGTGACAACATGAAGTTTTCGCTTTCCGAGATGGTTCAGCGTCCGTTTAACTATGCCATTGTCGATGAAGTCGATTCGATTCTCATTGATGAAGCCCGCACGCCGTTGATTATTTCCGGCGCAGCGGAGGATTCTTCCGAAAAATACATTTCGGTCAACCGGGTTATTCCCAAACTTCTGCCTTCTGATTATGAAAAGGATGAAAAAGCCCGCACCGTGGTTTTGACCGAAGCCGGCATGACCCATGTTGAGGCCCTGTTGAAAGAAGTCGGCCTGATTAAAGACGGCTCACTTTATGATTTGGCCAACGTAACCCTGGTTCATCACGTCAATCAGGCTCTGCGTGCGCATAAAATGTTTTCGCGTGACGTGGATTATATTGTCAAAGACGGCAAGGTGATGATTATTGACGAGTTCACCGGCCGTATTATGGATGGCCGCCGTTATTCCGATGGCCTGCACCAGGCTTTGGAAGCCAAGGAAGGGGTGGAAATCCAGTCCGAAAACCAAACCCTGGCCTCCATCACTTTCCAAAACTATTTCCGCCTTTATCCCAAACTGTCCGGCATGACCGGAACCGCCATGACCGAAGAAGCCGAGTTTGGCGATATTTATAACCTGACATGTGTTGAAATTCCGACCAATCGTCCGGTTCAGCGTAAAGATGAACATGATGAGATTTATCGGACGGCAAAAGAAAAGTATAACGCTATCATTAATACTATTCTTGATTGCCACCGCCGCGGACAGCCGATTCTTGTCGGCACCACCTCGATTGAAAAATCGGAATTGGTGGCTGATTTGCTCAAAAAACGCAGCGATGTCAAATTTGAGGTTTTAAACGCCCGTCATCATGAGCGGGAAGCCGCCATTGTGGCTCAGGCCGGTGTTCCGGGAGCCATTACCATTGCCACCAACATGGCCGGCCGCGGAACCGATATTCAGCTTGGCGGTAACCTCGACATGCGCCTCAAGCAGGTTCTGAAAGGTGATGAAACCGAGACCGAAGTGGCAAAAATCAAAGAAAAGTTAAAAGCAGAGATAGAGGAGGGCAAGCAAAAGGCACTGGCCGCCGGCGGACTTTATGTTCTGGGAACCGAACGTCACGAAAGCCGCCGCATTGATAACCAGCTGCGCGGCCGTTCCGGACGTCAGGGCGATCCGGGAACCTCAAAGTTTTTCCTGTCTCTGGAAGATGATTTGATGCGTATCTTCGGTTCGGAGCGTATGAGCAACATGCTTCAGCGTCTGGGCTTGCCGGAAGGCGAGGCGCTGGTTCATCCCTGGATTAGCCGTGCAATTGAAAAGGCTCAGCAAAAAGTTGAAGAGCGCAACTTTGATATTCGTAAAAATCTGCTCAAATATGACAATGTCATGAATGACCAGCGCAAGGTTATTTATGAGCAGCGCAAAGAGCTGATGTCGGCCGATGATGTTTCTGATACCATTATTGAAATGCGCGATGAATATCTGGAGGATGTCATCTCTTCTTATGTGCCGCATGGCCTGGCGCCGTCCGAATGGCCGCTGAAAGAGCTCAAGGCCGAGCTGTTGCGCATTACCGGCATTGAAATGCCGCTTGAAGACTGGGCTCAGGAAAAAGAAATGGATGCCGACAAACTCTCTGAAAAGATTTTGTCTGCCGTTTCTGCAAACATAAAAGCCAAAAACGAAGGCGTTCCGACCGAGCTGATGCGTATGGTTGAAAAAAGCATTTTGCTTCAGGTTCTTGATCAGTTGTGGAAAGATCATATTGCCGCGCTTGAACAAATGCGTCATACCATTGTTTTGCGGGCCTACGGTCAGAAAGACCCGCTGAACGAATACAAGCGCGAGGCTTTCAACATGTTTTCGGCAATGCTTGACCAGCTGCGGGAAAAGGTCACATTCCTCATCTGCCGGGCACAGATTCAGATGGGCGCCATGGATACGCTTCAGTCTCAGGAAGTCCGCCACAAAAATATTCAGGAGATTCATGAAACGCCGCAGTCCGTTATGTCTCCGGCCGGCGAATCGCAGCCTGAAGCGGAGAAAAAATCTCCCTTTGTTTACAACAAGGCCGAGTTTGATCCCAAAAATCCGGCCACCTGGGGCAAAATCTCCCGCAATGATCCCTGTCCCTGCGGCTCCGGGCTGAAATACAAACATTGTCACGGCAAGGTATAATCGCCTGACAATCAATATAAAAACTCCTGCGGCAGCAAGCTGCAGGAGTTTTTTTTCGCTATTTTGCTTGACTTTGTCCAAAATTATGCTAAAACAAAAAGCATATTGAGATTATTGTTAAATTATTCACGAAAAACTTTTAGTATGAAGAGTGTATTTTTCTTAAAGAACAGCACCTGCATGGGTGAGTATCTGACAAATGCCGAGTTTTTGAAAACAGTGGAAAAAATGGTTTCTTTTCATCATCTGAATGCCCGGGTTTATCCCGCCGCCTGGTGTGAAGGAAAAAAGGAGAATGAGCGTTACGGCGTGGCTGTCGAAGTTGAATATCCTACGGCCGATGCCTTGCTCAAGATTGCCGAAAACTTCAAAAAAGCCACGGCTCAGGAACATATCCTGCTCAATTCCAAGGCCGAAAATCCGCCGGTTGAGTTTATTCCCGGAAAAATCGCCGTTTGCCGGGTATCTGGAAATGATTCTGCCTCGCTGGTGAATGCCATTCATAACATTCATCTGAAGCAAAAAGAGCTCTTGGCACAAAAAGGCAAAAACACGGCGGTTTTGCTGTTTCAAACCGAAAATGCCGTTTGTCTCCAGGCCGTTTCCAATCCTGTCGGCGATGCCAGCTATGATTATTGGCAGAAGGTAACCGGCGAATTCCTGCGCGACATAAACCTCAAACCGGAATTCACCATGACCAACACTCTGTTTCTTTAATGGAGAATGATAAAAAAAGCGTTCGGGTTTCCGGACGCTTTTTTTGATGTTGCGAAATCATTTCTTTTATGTTAATATAACAATGTGTGAAGACAAGTGTGATTTATGTGTGTGAGGTGTTATTATGATGAATCGTCGTGCAATACCGCTGCCTGCCGTATCATGTTTCTGCATGTTCGGAAGCAGTTTTTCTTTTGCCGATTCGTTTCTTTGTCCTTCCGGAAATCTGCCCCGGGCTTACACATCAGCAAACAACTTTTATCTTCATTCTCATTTTTTTCTGAAACCACGCATATTCTGATTTTGCCTTAAGCAAATCAGAAATTTTGCTCATGGTTAAAGATAAAAATGAAGGCATGGAATTTTAATTTTTGTGTAAACATGTGTGTAAAAGTGTGAGGTGTGTGATGTTAAAACAAAAAACTATTCTGGTGTGCACGGCGTCGTGTTTAAGCCTGCTGATTGGTTACTCTGCCCGGGCAGACATTCCCCCCGCCCTGTCCTTTATCTCTTCACAGAGTGACAACCCCTCCCTATATTCTCTTCCTAAAGATTTGGTGACCTCCCCCCTCCCTGAAGCCTTAGAGACCACCAATATTATCTCCCTTCCTAAAAACTTAGGGAGTACTCTATCCTCTCCCCTCCCTAAAGACTTAGGGAGGGGCTGGGGAGGGTTTCACAACCCCACCCCCATCCAACTCGCGGCCGCCTGCTTCGTTACTGACACCTCAGCCTGTTCCGGCAATGAATTCGGCGGCAACAATGCCGATGAAGATGACGGCGGGGTACCTCCCGGAGGCGATGACTATGACCTCGACAATGCCGAGCGCTGCCGCCAGGAAGGATATAACCAAACCTCCTGTCCCGAAGGTCAGGAACCTTCCAACTTCTGCCCCTACGACAGCTCTTATTTCGAAAAATGCGTCAGCAATTGTCCCTCAAACTATGTCACCTGCGAAGACGGTTTCCAAGGCGTGGGCGAAGCCTGCGGCGGAAAATATGCCTCCTGTTGCAACAGCTGCGAAGGTTTTGATTATGTCACCATTCCCGACGGCTATGTTCAGGACGGCGCATTTTGTTCCGGTTGTGACGGTATCAAATACAAAGTCAAATGCGACCCCAGCCAGTATACTCAATGCACCTCCGGCGGCACCGGCACCTGTACCGACGACTACGGCACTTATTACAAAGAATGTGACTGCCCGACCAATTATGAATGGGACAATGTTTCCAAGTCCTGCGTCTGCTCCACGATTTATAAATACAACTGCGTCGGCGAACACATCACCGGCGGCGACGGTCAAAGTTGTGACAATCAATATGCCGGTTGCAAATGCGAAACCGGCTATGTCTGGGATGACGCGCAAGGCAAATGCGTAAGCACCTGTCAGGGCATTGACTGGTGCGCCCTGACGCCTGATTGTGCCGCTTTGGGCTATGCTCAGCAGAGCTGCACCGGAAAATCGGTCAAATGTCCGTTTAACACTTCTTTCAGCTATTGTTTGGACTAAGGAGAACCACCATGAGATATTATTTAGCAATCACCACCTCAGTTTTAGTATTTACTTCGGCTTCTCTTGTCCGGGCAGAGGATTGTGCCATAACCGACTGTTCGGCTCTCGGCTACACTGAATCATCAAACCTGGGCAACTGCCTCAAATGCCCCTTCGGCAACGCCTGGGCTTGTCCGGAAGAGCAATGCTCACCCGATTATAAATATACCTGCACCGGCACCGGTTACACCGGCGGCTCCGGTAAAGCCTGTGGCGGAAAATACCAAAGCTGCACCTGTGCCAGCGGTTACGAATGGAAAGATGGAACCTGCCAGAAAGAAACCCTAAAACCCGAATGGGGTAAGTGCAACGGCTCGGCCAAAAACTGCAACATTGGTGATATTCTTTACAGCGACGGAACTTGCAGTCCTCAAAAGATTTCCGGCAAAACCCCCATTGCCGTCGTCGTCTATAAAAGCGATGATGGAAAATGCGCTCAAGCTATGGCATTGAAATCTATCGGTAGTTATAGATGGGGACCAACGGATGTTGATATTCCGACCTTGACCAACTTTAGTTCAAAGGAAGCAGCATTTCAAGATTTGGTAAGTTGTGAAAATACGGCTAAGATTATCGCTGTCGGCGATAAGAGCAAATACCCGGCAGCATGGGCGGCTCATGAGTATAAAACTGTTGGAACGGAAGCAAGCGACTGGTGTTTACCGGCAGCGGGAATCATGAATAGTATAAAGAACAATATAGAATTGATTGATATTGGGTATGGTCTTGTTAATAGTTGGAAGATAGGAGCAAGTAGTTTATTTTTCTGGTCGTCTTCCGAGTACAGTAGCCTCGTCGCGTGGTATGCCTATTTCAGCAACGACTACGGGTCGGACATCGACCGCGACACTAAGGATTCCGACGACCTCCACGTCCGCCCCGTCATTGAATTTTAACCAGGAGAAAAGCAATGAAAAAATATTTGATTATCACAACCGCACTGACCACCATCTGCTTTGCTCCTGAGATTATGGCGCAATGCACGGAAAACACCGATTGTGCCTCTCTCGGCTATACCGAAACTTCCTGTCCCGACGGCGGCCTTAAATGTCCTCTCGGAAATTATTGGTATTGTCCGGGAGAACAATGCTCGGATGATTATAAATACACTTGCTCCGGCAGTCATGAAACCGGCGGTTCAGGTGAAGCCTGCGACGGAAAATACAAATCCTGCACCTGCGCCAGCGGTTATGAATGGAAAGACGGCATTTGCAAAGAAGACCCCAAAGCGGAATGGGGAAAGTGTAACGGTTATGCTAAAAACTGCAATATCGGCGATATTCTTTATAGCGACGGAACCTGTGCTTCCACTGTCATCTCTGGTAAAACCCCCGTCGCCGTTGTTGTCTATAAGAGCGACGATGGCAACTGCGCCCAGGCTATGGCATTGAAACCGATAGGCAGTTATAAATGGTCAAGTGAGTATGTTGATATTCCAAATCTGACCGACTTTGGCTCAGATTACAGGGCGTCCACTGATTATCAAAGTTGCACGAATACAGTTATTATCACAGCTGCAGGAGACAAGAGTAAATATCCTGCAGCCTGGGCTGCTAAAAATTATAATACCGCAGGAACAGAATCAGGCGACTGGTGTCTGCCAGCAGCTGGTATTATGACAAGTATTAAAAATAATATATCAACCATTAACAATGGATTTAATCTTATCGGTGGTGCACAGATAAGAACGTATTCCTATTACTGGTCGTCTTCCGAGCACGATAGCTACAACGCGTGGTACTCAGGTTTTAGCTACGACTACGGGTTGTACAACGGCAGCTACTTCGGCGGTAAGCATAGCAGCTACGAGGTCCGGCCTGTCCTCGAATTCTAATCCCGGCCTCGTAACCCAACCAGCACAAAAAAAACTCCGTCCGACAAGGCGGAGTTTTTTACTTGTCGGATAAGGCCGCTTTGGCCGCACGTTTGCCGGAAAGCGCCGCTGCCTCAATAGAGCAGGGCAGGTTTTTCATTGTCCAGTCCCCGGCCAGAAACACATTTTCAAAAACCGTGCGGCAGTCACCGGGCCGCCGGGCGTTGGTTTCCGCATCATGACACAGGGTCGCCCGCCGGTATTTCATCATCCGGTAAGGCGGAAGAAAAGCTGCCGCCGTTCCCCGGATACGGCACACTTCCCGCCACACCTTAAACGCCAGTTCATCATCATTCAGATATTTTCCGGCATCGCTGATAATCACCGAAACAATATCCCCGTTAACCGCAACCCATTGCGCCAAACCTCCCTTAACCCCGATAACCTGCCGCCCGCCGGGCAGGGTGAGCGGTGTGCTGGTGCGGTAGTGAATATTGATAATCGGATTATGTTTCAGGGGCATATCGCCGAAAATCCTTGCCGTGTTAAAATTATCCATGGCGCAGATAACCTTGTCGCCTTTGCCGAGTTTGAGCGCATCTTTGCAAAAGACCAGCTTCGTTGCCCGCCCGCTGCCCTCAATGTCTTTCAAAACCTTGCCGTAAGTGATATCATCGGCATAGATAAGCTGCGGATTGATAAAATATTCGCTTTGCTTGTTGTCGGAAAAAAGCGCTTTTCGGGCATTCCAAAACGGAAACAGCTCACAGACGCTGCGCCGCAAAATTTCCGAAGCGGTTTGCTCCAGAGGCAGGTTAAACAGAGCCAGGGCGATTTCCCGATAATTTTGAAAAATACCGCGGCAGAGCTTGCGGTTTTTCAAATCATAAAACACTGCCGGATAAACAAAATCTCCTTTCCCGCGGATTTTCAGCGCTTCCCGGTTGGCTTTCAAAATGGCATGCAGGGCATTGTCCACCCGGCATTGCAGTTTTGCATCATAAAAAGAACGGCACCGCCCTCCCGGATGCGCTGCCGCTTCAAAAATACCGACATAAGCTTTCGGCGCATGTTTCTTGATATACCTGACCGCTGTCAGGCCGGCTGTTCCCGCGCCAATAATATAAAACCTGCTTTCCGTCATTTTGCCGTCAGATAAGCCTTTGCCGCCAGAGTGAATTTGCATAGTTTGTTAATCCTCGGCTTGGGTGAAATAATTTCCCAACCGCGTTCCTGCATAATGTCAAAATATTTCCGGTAAACCGCCTCAATAGCGCATACCGGACGTGCCACGCTCTTATCGACCTGTTTAATCAGCTTGTCGGCCTTTTTAAATTCTTCCAGGGCAATCCGCGCCAACTCTTCCCGGGCAATGGCCAGATTTTTGTCGGTAATCACTTCCGAAGGCGAGGAAGAATGAATATTGGCCTTTTCCAGCAATTCGCGCGGAATATACAGCCGGTTGGATTGCGCGTCTTCTTTAACGTCGCGCAGAATGTTGGTAATCTGCAAAGCCAGTCCCAGCGAGCGGGAAAGCTGTTTGATGATATTTTCATCCGTGCAGCCGAAAATTCTCAGCGACAAACTTCCCGGAACGCCGGCCACCCCGTAACAATACTGCAAAAACTTCTCCATGCTTGGCGCCTGCACCGGATTGGGCACATCCATCGAAATTGAGTCAATCAGCTGCAAAAACTCCCCTTTGGGCAGTTTAAAACGCATGCAGTTTTTATAAATCCGCCGCCCGATGTCTGTTGTTGGCACTTTCTGATCATAAATATTGTCCATTTCCTCACGCCAGGCTTTGAGCAGCGACAACTTTTCGCTCATTGAGGTATCGTTGCCGTCGACAATATCATCAATATGCCGGCAAAAGGCATAAATCGTATACATCGCATTGCGCTTGGCCTTGGGCAGCAGGCGCATGCTCCAGAAAAATGATGATCCCGAACGTTTGACAATTCTCTTTATATCGTTCATTTACAAACCTTTAGACGTCAAAGTTTTCCGACGTGTAAGCAGCCCCCTCACCAGACCTTTTATGAAAGCCTTTCCCCGTTCAAACTTTGATAATTTTAGTTCTTTGGCTAAAAAATCCTTATATTTTAACTTATATATCATATATTTGGTTAAATAAATGATAACATAAATTTCAATTTTCAAAATCCGCGATTGCACAATCTGCGGCAAAATTCCGGCATCCTTCAGCAGCCCTTCAAGTTTTTCCAACATCTCGTCAACCGCCTGCCGCAATCCCGGCGTCACTTGTGATTGTTGCAAATCGCTGTCGCCGACTTTATATTTATGCCTCAATTCCTCGGGAATGTAAACCCTTTTCAGCACTTCAAAGTCATATTTTATGTCCTGAATATGGTTTACCAGCTGCAAAACCGCACATAATGCCGCCCCCGGCAGATAAGTGGACGGGCTCTCGTTGTTGAGCGCCAGCATAAATCGTCCGACCGGTGCCGCCGAATAATTGCAGTAATCAACCAGCTGGCCCCATGTCTGATATTTGAAACCGGAAGCATCCTGCCGGAAGGCTTTTAACAAATCTCCCGCCAGAGAAAAATCAAAATTCTGCTCCACAAAGACCCGGCGCAAAGCCGCCCCCGCACTGTCCGCATCGGAGTTCCGACCGTATAAATCATCCTCCGCCTTTTGCAGCCCGGCCAGTTTTTGTTCCGGGGTCAGATCCGGATTATCGGCAATGTCATCGGCCTCCCGGGCAAAGCGGTAATAAGCTTTTATCAGTTTTTTCTGTTCTTCCGAAAACATAAAAAAAGCCACCGGGAAATTTTCGTCTCCGGCTTGTTTTTCGCGTTTTTTCATTTTCTCACCGCCTCCAGCCAGGGGATAATATCCTTTAGAGCTCTGTCCGCATAGGCTTTTTTCCGGTCGGCTCCTTTCAGATGTCTGATTTTGCCGTTTGACGTTATTTCCGGTTTAAGTTTGGGAAAAATACCGAAATTGATGTTCATCGGCTGAAAATTATCAATGTCCGTGTCGTCAATCAGATGGCTGAGCATTGAGCCGAAAGCTGTCGTCCGCGGCGGCAGAAGAGGAGCTTCTCCGGTCAGTGAGGCCGCCGCAAAATAGCCTGACAAAAAGCCGATGGCTGCACTTTCGATATATCCTTCACAGCCGGTAATCTGCCCGGCAAAACGAATGTTCGGCCGTGTTTTCAGTCTCAGGAAACAATCCAGCAGCAGCGGGCTTTTAATGAAGGTGTTTTTATGAATGCCGCCCAGACGGGCAAATTCGGCATTTTCCAACCCCGGAATCATACGGAAAATCCGTTTTTGCTCCCCGTATTTCATCTTGGTCTGAAATCCCACCATATTGCGCAGCGTATCGTCTTTGTTGTCCTGTCTCAGCTGAACCACGGCATAAGGTTTAATGCTGCTGTGCGGATTGGTCAGCCCGATAGGCTTCATCGGCCCGTAGAGCAGGGTGTCGGTTCCCCGCTCGGCCATAACCTCTATCGGCAGACAGCCGTCAAAATAAGAAATTTTTTCCCAGTCGTGAAATTCAACTTTCTCCGCCGCCAGCAGTTCGTCGACAAAGCGGTAATATTCTTCTTTGGTGAGCGGACAGTTGATGTAATCCAGCTTGTCGCCTTTGTCATAACGCGACTGATACCAGGCTTTGTTAAAATCAATGCTGTCCTTGTAAACCACCGGTGCAATGGCGTCATAAAACGAAAGCGACTGCCCGCCGATATGACGTCGGATATCCTCAGCCAGCGGCGCGCTGGTCAAAGGCCCGGTTGCAATGATTGTTTCTTCGTCTTCCGGCAGGGAAGTAATTTCGGCGCTTTCAATTTTTATCAGGGGATGAGATTTTATTTTTTCGCTTACCATTTTGGCAAAACCGTCGCGGTCAACCGCCAGGGCCCCGCCTGCCGGAACTTTGGTTGCATCGGCACAGAACATAATCAGCGATCCGGCCAGTCTCATTTCCTGATGCATCAGTCCCACCGCGTTATGTTCATAATCATCCGAACGCAGAGAATTTGAACAAACCAGTTCGGCAAAATCCGGATTTTTGTGCGCTGCGGAAAATTTATGCGGCTTCATGTCCGTCAGAATAACCTCAATTCCTCTTTCCGCAGCCTGCCAGGCCGCTTCGCATCCGGCCAGCCCGGCGCCGATAATTCTTAGCGTTTTTTTACTCATTTGCTTGTTTTCACTTGTTGTTTTCCGCCAGCATATAATAAATTTTAAGCCTGTTCAACCGCTTTTTTATAAAGACAAAACAATTGACTCTTTGTTTTGCCGTGTTAATATAACGCCGTTTTTTTGTATTATTATCATTTTTAGCTTTATGGAGACATTATTATTAAATTTGCTTTCGGGTGCCATGTTGCCTGTCAGCTTAATGGACGCTCTGTCGTTCAAAAATGTGTGGGGTGTTATCGGTATTGTATGTTTAATCCTTTTCATTATCGGATTTTTTGTTTTCAGGAAAATAACCGAAAAGAAAAACAAAACGGATGATATCAGCCGGGTCCCGGTTGCCCCGGAAGGAGAAACACCGCCGCCGGCCGAAAAATCTGCTGTTTGCTGCCCGGAAATTCCGACAATTTATCTGCTGCCGCATGTCGTGCCGGTAGAAGTTGTTTCGGTGGTTGATTTGTGCCGCAACAATCACATCATCACGCCCGGCGGGTATCCTTACATTGTCGGAAGTCGTAACAATGCCCTGCTGGGAATACGTGTATGGCATGATCTGGTTATTTGCCCGCCTGTGGAAAGAAAGGTTAGTTTTGAAGAGTGCTTGGAATTTTCCAAATCTCACCGCCGTTTCTTAACTGGTGACGACATGAGGCACATAATCGTTGAGTGGAAAAATATCGACAACCAGTTCCGGAGGTGCGGCGTTGCTCTTGAGCCCGGACTTTATTGGTTTGAAGATACAACCCGGCCTGATTCGAAAAGCCGCCTGCGGATTATGAGCCTGCCCGACGGAAAACTTCTTCTTGAAAAAGAACAAGACGAAGCGGGAAGCTGCATCCTGCTGAGCAAGTATTAAAAAAATTAAAAAAAACGGTGCCAGACGGTGCCGTTTTTTTTATTCCGTTGCGGATAAGTATGTGGTAGTTGTTTCCTATTCGGGAAAAAGGTGTATAGTAATCACTGCTTAGTATACTAAATTATGGATTTTAATGAAGTCTGACCGTTTAATATCGGCTGCGGCCGCAGTTTTTGTTTTGTTTTCCGGTTCCGTTCGGGCCGGAGATAATTTGGCCGTACTTTATTCTCCGGAAATTTCCTCTCAGACTCAGTCCGAAGAAGATATTATTGTTTCTCCGAAATTTATTGCCGATGAAGATCTCAATTTTGATAATCTGGACTTAGATGCCCTGGAGGCGGAAGATTCCGATGCCCCGGCTGAGAAAACAGACGATTCGCCACAGGCGGCCGAAGATGACAATCTGCCCGTCTTGCCCAAAGATTCATCGGATATTCTTCCCTCTCAAAACCGGCAGTCCCCGTCTCCGGATATGCCTCCGCCGCCTGTCGCCGGCCAAACCCCGTTGCCCCAAAAAGGCGAGAGTCTGACGGAATCTCTCCAGCAGGCCAAGGAAACCGCAGGGGACGGACAGAATGCCGCGGAAGATATGCCAATGGCCGGGGACAGTGCCTCCGGCTCCTCAGCCCCGAAAGATGAAACCTGGTTAAGCAAGCTGAAATCCCCGCTCAAAAATTTATCCGGTGAATTGTTAAAGGCGGGTTCTTCCGGAAATTCTTCCTCGCTTGAAGATTTAATGGATGATTCCCGCGGCGGCAGCGGACGTTCCAATGCCTCGGTTTTTAATATTTCCGGCGTCATGTTGCGCATGTCTCTGGCTCAGGTTGACGAGATAATGAAAAAAAACGGTTTTACCCGGGTTTATCAAAAATTCGACATTCCCAATTTTATCCGCTGGCGCAATGAAGATTCCTGCCGCAACAACGGGGTGGTTGGTTATGAGCGCCTGGAAAGCTGTGTGGTTCAAATGGCCAAAAAAGACAATCATCAGTATGTTTCCCTGTCGCGTTATTCAAAATTTGCCACCCAGGAAGAAATTACCGTAAGATTAACCAGCAATTTTACGAATAATAAAGTTTATAAGATTATATATAAAAGTATGGCGTCGACCATCCGGGGAAATTCACCCAAGGCCGTTTATCTGCGCAATATCAAAATTTATGATTTTTGGCGCCGGATAAACCGCAAATACGGTGCTCCCGATGACAAGGAAAATGTTATCTGGAGTCTGGGGCCGAACAAGCCCTATCTTCAGGCTTCCACGGGCTTTCTGGTGCTTGAAGATCCCATGCTCCGGGAATTGGACTATACACGCATGTCGCGGGAAGACCAGCGCTTTATGAACACGGATTTATACAGTTTTTAAGGAACGGATTATGACACTTTCACCGGCACATATTTCAGAAATTATCTGCACCCGCATCAGTCACGATCTGATCGGAAACATCGGAGCCGTCTCCAATGCCGTGGAGCTGCTTGACGAAGGTGACATGGATTTTATGGATGACATTCGCTCCATTCTGCATCTCAGTTCTTCCGTGCTTTCCGCACGGCTCAAATTTTTCCGTATGGCTTTCGGCCTGAATAATTCCAATCTTGAAAATGCCGGAACAATCAGGCAGACCTGTAATGATTATCTGCAAACCATAGGAAACCAGTCTTCGGCTCTGCAACTTGATTTGTCGCTCGATTCGACGGTTCTGGGGCGGATGTCCATGCTGACGGTCATGATATTGGCGGATACGGCCGTCAAAGGCGGCAATTTGTGCGTTGTTGCATCTGATACGCAGATTTCTGCCCGATTCGAAGCCGAACGTTATGCTACGGAAAAAGTCAAAACCATAGCCGCTCTGACCCAAGGCATATTGCCGGATAACCTGGCTTTCTTTGCTCCGGGAATTTATCTGTTTGCTTTGGCTTCTGCCGCCAAAATGCCGGTAAAGGTAAGCGGGGATGATAATGGCTGGAACCTCAATATCGGATAAGGAGAGAATGAATGCGCAAATGTATCATAGCCGATGATTCTAAAATTATCCGGATGCTGCTGACCAAAATTATGGAAAATCTCAAATATGAGGTCATGGAAGCCGAAGACGGAGAAGAAGTTGTCGAACTATGTGAAACCAAAGAACCCGACTTGATCATCATGGATACCAAACTCCCGATATTGGACGGAATAGATGCATTGTATAAAATCCGCAATATGCAGCGTATTGAACAGCCCAAAATAGTTTTTTGTTCGGCGGTAACCGATCCCGCCCGGATTAAAGAAGCTCTTGACGGCGGCGCCGATGATTATATCATGAAACCGTTTGATGAAGAAATTATTGTCAGCAAGCTTGAAATCTTGGATTTATTATAGGACAGGCCGATGAAAAAAGACGATTTTGAATATATTTTAAGTCTTCTCAAAAAATATGCCGGCTGGGAACTGGGCGAGGACAAATATTTTATTCTCGACCGCAAAATTTATAATTTTGTCCGTGAGAAAAACTATTCTTCGGTTGAAGACCTGATTGCCGAGCTGCGTTTGGGACAAAAGACCCTGTTATGGCAGGTAATTGAGGCGTTAACCCTGTCTGATACCTGTTTTTACCGGGATTACAAAGTTTTTTGCGGCTTTGAAAACCGCATTCTGCCTTATTTGCGCGAGTCCAACCGCGGCAGCCGGAAAATCCGTATCTGGAGCCTGGGATGTTCCTCCGGACAGGAAACCTATTCGATTGCCATGTCGGTAAAAAGCCGGCTGTTTGCCGCCAGTGACTGGGATGTAAAAATTATCGGTACCGATATTTCCACTGCCTCCGTCAGCAAAGCTCAGAAAGGGCTTTACACGCAGTTTGAGGTTCAGATGGGGCTTAATGCCCGCATGATTATTAATAATTTTCATCAGGAAAAAGACCTCTGGCAGGTCAACCGCAATATTATGGATATGGTTGAATTTCGCCGCTACAACATGTTGGACGAAGTAACTTTTGCCGATGCTTTTGACATCATATTCTGCCGTAATGTTTTGCGCTTTTTTACTGCGGAAAAACAGGTCGAAATGATTCGTTCCATTCATCAAAATCAGGTTCCCGGAGGTTTCCTCTATCTGGGAATGGGCGAGCGTTTTGACGGGCTTGAAAAATATTATGATCAGGTAAAAGGCATGAAATGTCTGTATCAGGCAAAAATTTTGCAGGTCAAAGCCGGAGAAACGGCACAAAAATCCAAAGCATCCCCAAAGCCGCAGGAAGTCGAAGCTCCGGTTATGCCGAAGTTCGTCCGTCCGGACAATCTCAAAACCCTGGCCAGCGGAAGCGTGCACAAAGTTGATCTGACACACAGGTGATTTCGGCCGGACGCTTCTGCCGGGCGGCCGGAACCGCCGTGTTTTTTTGAACAAAGTACAAATTTCTTTTGCATTTTATTTTTATTGTACTAGATTAAGGACAACACTTTAATCTGACTAATAAATACCGGGATTATAAATGTTTAAGACGTTATCTTCGCTTATCAGTACATTTTTCTTTTTTGCAGTTATCGGGCTGGTTGTTTTGCTCACCAGTTTCTGGAAGATAACGGAAGAGCTGCCTGATTATCACCAGCTGGCCAAATACGAACCTCCGGTCACCACGCGTCTTTATGCCGGTGACGGTCAGTTGCTGATGGAATATGCCGCCCAGAAACGTTTGTTTGTACCTGAAAGCAAAATTCCCGAAAGAGTTAAGCAGGCGTTTATTGCAGCGGAAGATAAAAAATTTTATGAACATTCCGGCATTGATTTTATCGGCATTATGCGTGCGGCATTGTCCAATATCAAAAATCTGGGAACCGGGCGCCGGCCGGCCGGTGCCTCCACCATTACGCAACAGGTGGCCAAAAACTTTTTGCTGAGTTCGGAATTATCCATTACCCGCAAGATTAAAGAAGCTGTTTTGGCCACGCGCATTGAACAGACTTTCAGCAAACAGCATATCTTGGAGCTTTATCTGAATGAAATTTATCTGGGCAACCGCTCTTACGGCGTTGCCGCAGCGGCGCTGAATTATTTCGGAAAATCGCTGAGTGATCTGACCCTGGAAGAAGCCGCTTATCTGGCCGCCTTGCCCAAAGGGCCCAATAATTATAATCCCAAAACCAAATATGATGCGGCCATAGCCCGCCGCAACTGGGTTATCAGCCGCATGCTGGAAGACGGCTATATCAGCGAAGCCGAAGCCAATGCCGCTGTTGCCAAACCTCTGAAAACGGTTGACCGCGGAGCTTCTTTTGTTGAAGATGCCGATTATTTCAGTGAGGAAGTCCGCCGTGAAGTTCAGCAAAATTTTGGCGAAGACGCCCTTTATGAAGGCGGATTGATTATCCGTACCACGCTTGATCCCAAGCTGCAGAAAATTGCCTCCGATGTTTTCCGCAAACAGCTCAAAAATTACGATTCCCGCCATGGTTACCGCGGCCCGGTTGCTCATCTTAATGAAGGTGATGATTTTCAGTCTGTCGCCCTGCCCAAAGGTGCGGATGACAACTGGACTTTGGCCCGGGTCGTTTCTGTCAGTACCTCTCAGGCAGAAATCGAAACCAAAGAGGGACAGAAAGGAACCATCCCGCTGAGCCTGTTGTCCTGGGCCGGAAAAACGCTTAAAAACCAGGCCATAGGCTATGCCCCAAAAGCCGTAACCGATGTTTTGAAAAAAGATGATGTCATCTTGGTTGAAAAAGTTCCGGAAAATAAAGTAAAATCGCAAAAACTGGCCGCAAACAGCTATTATTTGCGCCAGGTTCCCGATGTCGAAGGAGCCCTGATCGCTATTGACCCCCATACCGGTAAGGTTTTGGCCATGGTTGGCGGTTATGACTTTCATCGTTCGCAGTTTAACCGCGCCACGCAGGCTTACCGCCAGACCGGTTCGTCTTTTAAGCCGGTTGTTTATATAGCGGCTTTGGAAAACGGTTATTCTCCGACCGATCTCATTTTGGACGCGCCGTTTGTTTTGGATCAGGGAGCCGGCCTTCCCAAATGGAAACCGGTCAATTATTCCAAACGCTTTTCCGGATTGATGACCCTGCGACAAGGGGTGGAAAAGTCCCGAAATTTGATGACCGTTCGCCTGGCACAGGACATCGGCATGAAAACCGTTGCCGAATACGCCAAAAAACTTGGCGTGAACGACCATCTGCCGGAGTTCTTGTCCATGTCGCTTGGTGCGGCGGATACCCGGTTGATAGATTTATCAACGGCTTATGCCATGTTTGTGAACGGCGGCAAAAAGATTACCCCTTATTTTATTGAGCAGATTCAGGATCGTAACGGCCGGACCATTTATAAACACGATACCCGCCCTTGCCCCGAATGCAAAGCTCAAAAATGGGAAAATCAGGACATCCCGCAGCTTCCCGACGTCCGCGAACAAGTGCTTGATTCCTTGTCGGCTTACCAGATGGTCAGCATTCTGGAAGGCGTAGCCACGCGTGGCACCGGTGCCCGCCTGCGTTCTCTGGGCAAACATCTGGCCGGCAAAACCGGAACCTCAAATGACAGCAAAGAAGCTTGGTTTATGGGTTTTTCGCCGGATCTGGTTGTCGGAACCTATATCGGATTTGACGAACCGCGCACGCTCGGCCGCCACGAAACCGGAGCTTCCGCTGCCCTGCCTGTATTTTATGACTTCATGGCTGCGGCATTGAAAGACAAAGCCGATATTCCTTTCCGTATCCCCAACGGCATCCGCCTGATGCGTATCAACTACAATACGGGAAAACCGGCTTCTCCCAAGGATAAATCGGTGATTATCGAAGCTTTGAAGCCTGATTTTGATTTCAACAATACCCAGCGGGTGATTGATGACGGAAACAATGACGGTACCCCTGATACCGGCACCGCTTCCGGCATGTATAATGACGATGATGAAAGCGGTTTCCAACTCGGAACCCAATATTAAGCTAAAAGAGGAATAATAAAATGCGCGCTGAATTCAATGAGTTGATAACGGAAATTAAAAGTTCGGTTGACCTTTTGCGGAGGTCGGTTTGACTACGATAATTCACTGATCCGGCTTGATGAATTAAATGCTCTTTCACAAGATTCCTCTTTGTGGAACGATGCGGCCAAAGCCAAAAAATTAATGAGTGAAAAAACGGCTCTGGAAGAAAAGCTGCATAATTTTGAGCATCTGGAGAATTCTCTCCGTGATTTGACCGAGCTGGCCGAACTTTCCGAAAACGATAATGATGAAGCCATGCAGAAGGAAATCATGTCCCAGCTGCAGCAGCTGAAAAGTGATGCCGCCCGTCAGAAACTGGAGGCCCTGCTTTCCGGCGAGGTTGATGCCAATGACGCTTATCTGGAAGTTCATGCCGGCAGCGGCGGAACCGAAGCCCAGGATTGGGCCGAAATGCTTTTGCGCATGTACACCCGCTGGGCCGAACAGCATAATTATAAAGTCGAATATATTGAAGAAACCGAAGGTGATGTTGCCGGATTAAAGTCTGCCACCGTCAAAATCTGCGGACATAATGCTTACGGTTGGCTCAAATCCGAAACCGGGGTCCATCGTCTGGTGCGCATTTCGCCGTTTGACAGTGCCGGCCGGCGGCACACCAGTTTTGCTTCCGTCGGCATATATCCGGTTATTGACGATAATATTGAAATCAAAATTAACGAAGCCGATTGCCGCATTGATACCTATCGTTCATCAGGTGCCGGCGGCCAGCATATTAACAAAACAGATTCGGCCGTGCGCATAACCCATATTCCGACCGGCATCGTTGTTCAATGCCAAACCCAGCGTTCGCAATTTCAAAACCGGGAAAGCGCCTGGAAAATGCTCAAATCCCGTCTGTATGAAATGGAATTGCGCAAACGCGAGGAAAAAGAGCAGAATATGCGCGATGCTCAAAGCGACATCGGCTGGGGCTATCAGATACGTTCCTATGTCTTACAGCCCTACAAAATGGTAAAAGATTTACGTACGGAGGTCGAAACTTCCGATTGCAAGGCCGTGCTTGACGGCGACATTGACATGTTTTTGTCGGCAGCGCTGGCCGATAAACTGGGAGATGAAAACGCATGAAAATAATCAGAAGGCTGTTGATGACTTTGGTAATGGTTTATGTACTTTTTTGCGTGGCGGTTTATGTTTATCCCGAAGCCTTTTTTTACGGGCCGTCTTCCGAAAAATCAGATATAGCTAAAGCCCGGCAAAACGGTTACCCGGCAGAAGAAGTGTCTTTCAAATCGGCAGATGGCACGGAATTGCCCGCCTGGTATACCAAACCCGGCAAACAGAATAAGATTGTTGTTTTCATGCACGGCAATTCTTATAATGTTGAAAAATTTTATAACAAAATGATACCCTTTGTTAAGGCCGGATACGGAACTTTTATGCCGGAATACCGGGGATTCGGCGGCATAAAGGGACGCATTACCCAGGCCAATCTGGAAGCGGATGCCCTGGCTGCCGTGCGCTTTTTGCAGTCTCGGGGATACAAAAACGAAGATATCATCATTTACGGCATGTCTCTGGGCTCTCACATGGCCGTTAATACCATGCATGCCTTGCAGCATGAAGGGGTTTTTGCCGCGCTGGTATTGGAAGTTCCTTTTGACAGCCTGCTCAACGTAACCCGGGAAATTGTCCCCGTTCCTTTGCCCTTTGAGCTGATTGTCCGCGATAAATACGATAATTTGTCTTTAATCGGCGATATAAAATCTCCGATATTGATTATGGGCGGCAGTAAAGACACCCTGGTGCCTGTCGTTCTGGCTCAAAATCTGTATGCCCATGCCCCGAACCCGAAAGAAATCATTGTTTATGAAGGCGCCGGACATAATAATTTGGATAGCTTTAAAAATTACAACGATATCTTATCTTGGCTGAAGAGCGGCAAATGAAAAAGGTAACAATCAAAAAATATCGTACGCACAGATTCCTGGATTACTTCGGTGTAGTAATTCTCAGCCTGCTTTTGTTGCTTGTCTGGCAGCTTTACAAAGGGCCGATAGCCGTGCCTTATCTCAAACCCTATATTTTGCAGGCCCTTAATGCCGATGACGCTTCTTATCAGGTTTCGGTGGATTCGGTTAATATTGAGCTGGTTCGTTCCATTCAGCCCATAAAAATCATCGCCAATAATATCGTATATAAAAAGAAAGACGACAGTTTTATTGTAAATGCCCCGCGCACCTCGGTTTCTTTCAGCATACGGGCTTTGCTGCGCGGCATTGTCGCTCCCAGTTCGATAGAAGTTGAAAATCCGTCGATTTATGTTTTTACCTCTTATGGCATAAAAGGTGAAAATAAAAACGAGGTAAACAAAAAAAAGCTGGAATATTATGTTAAAAGCTTTGAAAACTTTATGGAACGCTTTAATTCCGAAGACAAATATTATGCCGAAAGCTATATTAATAATATCAGCGTCAAAAATGCTTCTCTGGAGTTTCATGAAGTTGACCTCGGCAGCAAATGGCTTCTTTCTGATGTAAACTACAATTTTCACCGCGGTTTTTCCCGTCTTGTCACCAATGCCGGCGCCCTGATTAACCTGGGCGATACCATGGCCTCGGTCGGTTTTGAAGGCGAATACGGAATACTGAGTGACGATTTAAAGCTCAAAGCCAGTTTTTCCGATATTGTTCCCGCAGATTTCAGTGCCAATCTGAGTCATGCCGGCAGCGAGTTATATCGGGTCAACCTCCCCTTGAGCGGAGAAATAAATGCTTCCGTTGATATGGAAGAAATCCGGAAAAACCGCACCAAACTTATGACAGCTCTGGATAAAGCGGTCAAATCAATTGATTTTCGGCTGAAGGGCGGTTCCGGCGGAATTTTGTTTGGCGATGCCGGCAATGAACCTTATCATATTTCGTCTTTTTCTCTGAACGGGAAGCTGAAAAGCGGCCTGGATAAGCTGGATATCAGCAATGCCGCTTTTGACCTGGATGGTCTTCCCGCCACCTTGGGGCTCCGTGTCAGCGGTTTCAGCAAGTATTTTCTTGAAAATTCCTTAGCCGATTTGGATGTTTCCGTCACAGCGGATTTGCCTGCGGTCAAATTTGACGAGCTATCCCGCTTCTGGCCGCGTTATATCGGCGAGGAAGCTTGGCTCTGGTGCAAAGACAGCTTGTTTGTCGGCGAAGCGCAAAATGCTTCTTTTACCTTTAACTTTGCCTATGACAAAGCTAAAAAAGCTTTGGCATTTAAAACCATGAGCGGAAAAGCCGATGTCGCCGATGTTACGCTTAACTATTTAAAGCAAATGCCCGATGTGACCAACATTTACGGACAGGCCTCTTTTACCCAAAACAGCATTACGGTTGATTTGGACAAGGCCGTTTCCGACGGAATCATTCTCACCGGCGGAAAAGTCCGTCTTTATGACCTGGATAAAAACCACAGCTACGCCGACATCCGGCTGATTGGCGAATCTTCGGTAACCGATGCCCTGCGCCTGATTGATAACCCGCCGCTTAATTTTGTGCGCGATATGAAAATTCCGGCCGACCGGCTCAGTGGCAATGCCGAAATAGATTTGTCGCTGAACTTTGAGCTTAAAGACAACTTGAAGCCTGATGAAGTAAAGGCTGATGTTAAGGCTGCTCTGAGCAATGTCCGGTTTGCCGACGTCCTCCAGGGGCGGGATCTCACTTCCGAAGCGCTTGAACTTCTGGTAACCAATGACGGATTGAAGCTGTCCGGTCCGGCCATAATGGACGATATTCCGCTGCAGCTGGTTTGGGATGAAAACTTTGGCAGTAAGGTTGATAAAACCCGTTATGACATTTCATTCCGCCTCACGGAAGACATTAAAAAGAAACTGGGCGTAGATTTTTCCTTGCTTGATGCACCTTATGTGAGCGGTTATGCCGATGTTCAGGCCCAGATAATTATGTCGGATGATAAAAAGACCACGGTTGATTTACAGGCCGATTTGCAGCATATGGCCCTGGATTATTCTTTTCTCGGTTTTCAAAAACTTGACGGTTCGGAGGGCAGGGCCCGTGTCCTTTTGGAATTGTCCGGTGATAAACTCCAGTCTGTTCCCGCCTTTACGCTGTCCAAAACAGATTTTAATCTTGACGGAAAAATAGCGTTTGATTCTTCCGGTGCCCTGCAAATGATTGACATCTACAACATCAATGGCCCCAAAACAAGCGCCAAGGCCAAAATTGAATGGGTGAAAGAAAAGGAAAAGCCTTTAATTAAGCTCAATGTCTCCGGAATGAGCTATGATCTGACCGAATTTTTTGACCGCCGGAATAAAAAACGCGACGAAGAGCTCGCTGCAGATAAAGCGGTTGTTTCTTCTGAAACGGACGATTTCAAAAACGTTCCCGATGCCGATGTTAATATTGCCGTAAACCGCTTATGGACCAATCCCGAAGTTCCGATAACCAATTTTGCCGGTAATGCCAAATTGCGCAACGGAACAGGGGTTTATGAAGTGCATATGGTCGGAAATTACGGCAACAGCAAACAGGTTCGTCTCAAGGCCGATTATGTCCCCAAGCCGAATAATGAATTTTTCCTTTCCATTGACAGCAACAATGCCGGCAGCACGCTGAAAGTTCTGCGCCTTTATGAAAATATGCACGGTGGCAATCTGCGCATAGAAGCCCGCAAAACCGCCGATGATGAAATTATCGGCCATGCTTCTATTCGCGATTTTAACCTGCACAACACGCCTTTGCTGGCCAAGGTACTGAGTATGGCCTCTCTGACCGGCATTGTCGGTATGCTTTCGGGCGAAGGCCTGGCTTTTTCTCATTTCGATGCGCCTTTTGAATATAAAAACTCTGTTCTTTCCGTGCAGGAGGGCAAAGCTTTCGGAAATGTTCTGGGCATAACCATCAGCGGTTCTTATGACCGTAAAACCGAAAAACTGAACGGGGAGGGGCTGATTGCCCCGGCATACAGCATCAACAGCTTTATCGGTAAAATCCCCTTAATCGGCAGCTTGCTGGCCGGCAAAGACGGAACGGTTTTTGCTGCCAACTATTCGGTTTCCGGTTCTATTTCCGATCCCAAAATCAGCATTAATCCCTTGTCGGCGCTCAGTCCCGGTTCGCTGAAAGATTTGTTTTCTTCCATGTTTGGCGGCAATAATGATACTCAAAGCAAAACATATTAAAATCGGGCTTGATTTCCACGGGGTTATCACCGCCCGTCCGGAATATTTCAGAGAATTTGCCGCCGCCGCCCTGCAAAGGGGATGGGAAGTTCATATCATCACCGGCGGCCCCCGCGGGCAAGTCAAAAAAATCCTGGATGAACAACATATTCCCTATACGCAGATATTTGCCATTTTTGATTTTTATAACAATCAGGGAAAAGCGGCGGTTTATGCCGAAGGCGACTTCAAAATTCAGGACGACTTGTGGAACAAAGCCAAAGCCGAATATTGTCGCCGCCATCATATCACGGTTCAGATTGACGACAGCCGCATTTACAAGCGCAGTTTCCATACGCCCTATTGTGTTTATGACTCAGCCTCCCACAGCTGCATTTTGGACGAAGGCATCATTCTTGATCTTCATCGTCCGGTTGCCGAAACGCTTGATAAAATAGAGCAGTTTTTTTCATTGTAGAATCTGAATTTTTATGATACTTTCCTAAAAAAAGTTAATATTTTGTTGGGAAAGTTTGTTATATAATAACTCACCAAAGAAAATTAGATTAAAGGATAGTTAAAATAATGACATACAGAAGCGCCGTAGAAGTATACGACAACACGCTGGTGCCGATGGTTATAGAGCAAACCTCGCGCGGCGAACGTTCTTTTGACATCTATTCCCGCCTGCTTAAGGAAAGAATTGTTTTCCTCACCGGCCAGGTCAATGACGAGGTCTCGTCGCTGGTTTGTGCCCAGCTGCTGTTTTTGGAATCCGAAAATCCCAAAAAGGATATTTACATGTATATCAATTCTCCGGGCGGCGTCGTTACTTCGGGAATGGCCATGTATGATACCATGCAGTATATCAGTTGCGATGTTCACACTTTGTGCATCGGCCAGGCATGCTCCATGGGTTCTCTGCTGCTGACTGCGGGCACTCCCGGCAAACGTTTTGCCCTGCCCAATTCCCGGATTATGATTCACCAGCCCAGCGGCGGTGCCCAGGGTAAAGCCTCAGATATTGAGATTCAGGCCAATGAAATTTTGAAAATGAAAAAGAAGCTGAATAATCTTTATGTCAAGCACACCGGGCAAAAGCTTTCCGTCATTGAAAAAGCCATGGACCGCGACAATTTCATGAGCCCCGAAGAAGCCTTGAAATTCGGCCTGATTGACCATATTATCACCAACCGCAACGAAATGAAATAAGGCAAAATAATGAGCGATACCAAAGATAACGATAAAGGCGAAACCCTCTACTGTTCGTTCTGCGGCAAAAGCCAGGACGAGGTAAAAAAGCTGGTTGCCGGCCGCGGCGTATATATTTGCGACGAATGTATTGAAGTCTGCATAAACATTGTTGCCGACGAACTGAGCGAGATGGAGCAGAATGCCGGCGGCAATACCGCAGAAAGACTGCCCACCCCGTCAAAGATAAAAGAATTTCTTGACCAGTATGTCATCGGCCAGGATTATGCCAAAAAGGTGCTGTCGGTAGCGGTTTACAATCACTATAAACGCCTCAACAGCAAAAAGACCAACAAGGATATTGATATTCAGAAGTCAAATGTTATTTTGATTGGTTCCACCGGCAGCGGTAAAACCCTTCTGGCGCAGACCCTGGCCAAGATTCTGGATGTGCCTTTTGCCATTGCCGACGCCACCACTCTGACCGAAGCCGGTTATGTCGGTGAGGATGTTGAAAACATCATCCTGAAATTGGTTCAAAACGCCAATTATGATTTGGACAAGGCGCAGCGCGGCATAGTTTATATTGATGAAATTGATAAAATTACCCGCAAGTCTGACGGCCCGTCCATTACGCGCGATGTCTCGGGCGAGGGCGTGCAGCAGGCTTTGTTGAAAATCATCGAAGGTACGGTGGCCAATGTTCCGCCCCAGGGCGGCCGCAAACACCCGCAGCAGGAATTTTTGCATGTCGACACCACCAACATTTTGTTTATTTGCGGCGGAGCTTTTGCCGGACTGGAAAAAATCGTGGCCAACCGCGGCAGTGAAACTTCTATCGGTTTTGGCGCCAAGGTTGAATCTCCGGAAGATAAGGGCATCGGTGAAATTATCAAAAATGTTCAGCCGGAAGATTTGCTGAAATATGGTTTGATTCCCGAGTTCATCGGCCGTCTGCCGATTATTGCCACTTTGGGCGACTTAGACGAAGACGCCTTGGTGCGTGTTTTGACCGAACCCAAAAATGCTTTGGTCAAGCAGTATGCCGCTTTGTTTGATATGGAAAATATCAAACTGACGATTACCGATGATGCCTTGCGTGCCATCGCCAAAAAGGCAATCGAGCGCAAAACCGGCGCCCGCGGACTGCGCGCCATTATGGAAGATAATCTGCTGGAATTGATGTATGATATTCCCGACATGAAAGACGTCAGCGAAATCATCATTGACGCCGATGTGATTAATAACGGCAAAGAACCGGAATTAATCCGCGGCAAACAGGAAAATAACGGCGAAGTTTCTCACAGTGAAAAAACCGCCTGATAACTTTTCCTCCAGAAAAAAAGGTTCCGAAAACCGGAACCTTTTTTGTTGGTTAAAATTCAAGTACCGGCCGAACCTCGTAATTGTACTCCTTACTGCGGTTGCCGGAGCCGCTGGTTATCCCGTAGTCATGACTGAAAACCGAGTACCAAGCATTGCCGCTATCGCGCTCGGAAGATGACCAGATATAAGAACTTGTTCCTATTTCCGAGCCACTGACCAAACCATATCCGATATTAATCAATTCCATACTCTTCATTATATTGGTTATGATACCGGCAGCCGGCAGGCACCAATCCCCGGCATTTGTTCCAATCGTTTTATATTCGTGTGCTGCCCAGGCGGCGGGGTAAGTACTCTTATTTCCTGCGGTAATAATTTTATTCGTATTTTCACAACTGGCTAAATCTTTGGAGGCAGCAGAATCTGCACTGAAGTTTTGAAGCGTTGAAATATCGGTACCGTATCCTCCCCAAGTATAATTACCGAGACTATTCAAAGCCATCACCTGCCCGTGTCCGGCATTATCGCTGTAAACCACAACACCAATCGGAGCTTTGGTTGCAATTACACTTCCATATGAGCAAGTCCAATCAGAGTAGAAAATTGAGCCGACAACGCAGTTTGAAGTGTCGCCTTTACTGCCGGAAGTTCCGCCTTCTTCAATCACTTTTTCAAGTTCAGTCACTTTGTTGGTGATTTCGTTAACCTTGTTAATAACAGTGCAGTTCCAGGCATTGCCAAACGGGCACTTAATCCCGCCTTCGCAGGATGATGAGCTTTCATAACCTAAACTCGAACAGCTCGGCGTTGGGATACAGGCGGCATACCCCACTCCCGCACTCATCGTCATTACCCCTGCACTCGCCAATAATATCTTCTTCATAACCTTTCTCCTTATATTAGTTGTTAATAATATTTACTCCAGCCCCCCCCCTTTTTACCTCTCCCTATGAGAGGGGAGAGGTCGGAGCGTAAGCTCCGGGTGAGGGTGACAAATAACCTTCCTTCTATCCTCTCCCTAAAACCTTAGGGCTCTACCCCTCTTCTTTTCCCTCCCTGAAAACTCAGGGAGGGGCAGGGTGGGTTTCATGATTCTTCTCTCTGTTTTCCCCTCTCTTCTCTGCCATCCTCCCCCCCCTTTTTTTATGTCATCCTTGGGTCTAACCCGAGGATCCAGGTCAAACAAATTAACAATGTCATCCCTCGTTCAGCGTCAGTCTGAACGTCAAGGGATCTTCCTTATTGACCTCTCCCCTTTAGAAAGGGGAGCCGGAGGGGTCAAATACCAGCCGCTTCATTCTCCTCATAACAAGGGATTGATATTTGGGCGGGCTGCGCCGCATATTTTCGACGAAGTGTACAACAACAGGTACATGAGGAGAAAATACGCAAGCATGACGCCCAAATATCAATCCCCTATCCGCCGCAGAAGTCACAATAATCCGTACAATTCGTTGCACAGCCGGTGGCGTACCAAAGGCCCGAGCATTCCTCATACTGACATATGGTGCAGCTCGGACAGGTCGTGTATTCTCCCAAGTTCGGACAAGCCTTACAATTGTCATACATCGTGGTTGTCCCCGACAAACAAGTCTTTGCTCCGGCTTCCCCACCCATGGCCCTGCAGTCCATAAAACCGTCACAGGGATTGGGTTTTATCTTGTAATGCTCTTGCCCGTTGCAACCGAGGCAGCTTTCTCCGTCTTGCACATAGCCCTCGGGAATACTCGTATTGTCATAGCCCTCACAAGTGTTGCAACAAGTGCCGTAAGTATTGTCGTAAGAACATCTGTCATCACTTAATTGTTGTCCGGTTCCGCATTCGTCAACATAACCGGGGTTTAATTCCTGACAGGCACGCTCAGTATCTTTTTCACATGAGGCATATTTCCCGTCGCAAGCCTCACCAACTCCGTAATACGGGACTTCACAGGTCACATAATTCGAAGGACAGGAGGAAACACATTTTTCGAAATAAGTGCTGTCATAGGGGCAGAAGTTTGAACCTTCCTGACCTTCGGGACAGGATGTTTGGGTATATCCTTCCTGACGACAGCGTTCTTCATTATCTAAATCATAATCATCGCCGTTGCCGGGGTCGCCGGGAGCCCTGTGTCCGTCATCATCGGCATTATTGCCGCTAAACTCATTGCCGGAACAAGCCGAGGTATCGGTTACAAAACAGGTAGCAGCTGTTTTTATTTTATCACCCTCACCCGTCCTGCTCTGCAGTCCGACCTCTCCCCTCAAGGGAGAGGTTGACCGGTCATACTCCAACTTGATTGGAGTATCCAGGTCAGATAAATTTGCTTCTTCACTCCACCTGGATCCTCGGGTCAAGCCCGAGGATGACAAAGCCCTTATTTTACCTCTCCCTATGAGAGGGGAGAGGTCGGAGCGTAAGCTCCGGGTGAGGGTG
>CALYAY010000015.1 GCA_944393695.1 uncultured Alphaproteobacteria bacterium
AATACTTACGGCACCTGCTGCAACACTTGTGAGGGCTATGACAACACCAGTATCCCTGAAGGCTATGTGCAAGACGGAGAAAGCTGCCTGGGCTGTGACGGACAGGAACATTACAAGATAAAACCCAATCCCTGTGACGGATATATGGACTGTGGCTCCATGGGCGGAGAAGCCGGGGCAAAAACCTGCCTATCGGGAACAACCACGATGTATGACAACTGCAAAGCTTGCCCGAACATAGGGGAATACACCACCTGTCCGAGCTGCACGATTTGCCAATATGAAGAATGCTCGGGTCTGTGGTATGCCACCGGTTGCGCCACGAATTGTACGGATTATTGTGACTTCTGCGGCGGGTAGTTTCATAATCCCTCCCCCTATAGTCATAGGGGGAGCAGGAGGGGGTATGGTAAGTTATTCAAACCCTCCCCGACCCTCCCTAAATCTTTAGGGAGGGAGGAATAGAGGAGGAATTCCCTCCCTGAAAACTCAGGGCTGGAGGCAGAAAATATCTCCGGTGGAGATATTTTCAACGACAGGCGAGAGTTTGTTAACTCATAAGCTAGCGGCAGCGAAGCGAAATGAGTGTTACAAACCGAGTGACCGCAGCGACTTAGTGTTGCCCCTCCGGCAACACTTATGGAGCCAGAGGCAAGGGAGGGTTTCAAAATATCACCCTCACCCGCCCTTAACCGGGCGACCTCTCCCCTCAAGGGCGAGGTGGAAGAGGGGCTTTGTCATCCTAGGGCTTGACCCGAGGATCCAGGTGGAGTGAAGAAGCAAATTTATCTGACCTGGATACTCCAATCAAGTTGGAGTATGACCGGTCAACCTCTCCCTTGAGGGGAGAGGTCGCGGAACGGAGTGACGCGGGTGAGGGTGGAGAAAAAGAACCCCCCTCCAATCCCCCTAAGATTTTAGGGGGAGGGGTAGAGCCCTAAGGTTTTAGGGAGAGGATGTAAGGAGGAATAAATATTATTAACAACTAATATAAGGAGAAGGACTATGAGAAAGATATTATTAGCGAGTGCGGGGGTAATGGTGATGAGTGCCGGGACGGGATATGCGGCCTGTATTCCGACGCCGAGTTGTTCAAGTTTGGGTTATGAAAGCTCGTCATCCTGCGAAGGGGGGATTAAGTGTCCGTTCGGCAATGCCTGGAACTGCACCTTAGCAGATAAAATTAACGAAATCACCACCGAAATCACGGAAATCAAAAAAGTGATTGAAGAAGGCGGTGTCGGGGGCGGTAATAAAAATTGTGCGGTTGGTCATATTTATTATTCAGATAAGACCTGTTCTGTATCGTATGATGCTTCTAAAACCCCGATTGGTGTGGTAGTTTATGTTGATGGTCAAGGGCATGGACAAGTGATGGCGCTGAAGTCAATCGGCAGCTATGCTTGGTCATCTAGCTATACGGATATTCCAACATTAACTAATTTTACCAGTGCTGAAAGCGCAAGTTATGACTTGAACAGTTGCCCAAATACCGAAAAAATCCTTGCTGCAGGTGATAAGAGTAAATACCCGGCTGCCTGGGCGGCTCATGAATACAAGACCGAAGGCACCAATGCCGGGGATTGGTGTCTGCCGGCAGCCGGTGTATTTACCTTTTATTATAACAATCAACAGTTGGTTAACATTGGTATGACTAACGCTGGGGGCACTCAGATAGGAACAAGTTCCGTAGTCTGGTCGTCTTCCGAGTACACTAGCTACACCGCGTGGTACTCGTATTTCAGCACCGACTACGGGTTGTACTACGGCGACTATAAGAATGACAGCCTCGAGGTCCGGCCCGTCCTAGCTTTTTAGGATTTTATCCCTTTATCTCTTTATTTCAGCTCCGCGCCAGCGGAGCTGAAATTTTTTTTTAGGAAATATAGGAATTTATTCTCTTGTTTTAATAAAATGTCATCCCTCCGCAAGCGTAAGTCTTGCGGTCAGAGGATCTTCAAATTTGTCACCCCCTCATAGATGAGGGGGCCGGGGGAGAGAATATAATCTTATTTAATTTCAACAAGATATAGCTGATCCAACAAGATATAGCTGGTATTTGACCCCACCGGCTCCCCTTTTGAAAGGGGAGAGAGCAACAAGGAAGATCCCTTGACGTTCAGACTGGCGCTGAACGAGGGATGACAGGTTATTTTGTCACCCTCACCCGCCTTTGGCAGGGCGACCTCTCCCCTTAAAGGGAGAGGTAAAAAGCGGCTGATATTTGACCCCTCCGGCTCCCCTTTTGAAAGGGGAGAGAGCAGCAAGGAAGATCCCTTGACGTTCAGACTGACGCTGAACGAGGGATGACAGGTTTTTTATCACCCTCACACTGCCCCTCTCCCCTCAAGGGAGAGGGAAGAAAAGCGGCAATGAATGATAGGGAGAGGTGGGAGGGGAGGAGGTTATTCTTTCAGGCAGCCGGCGGGGACAATCAGAATGCCGTCTTTGCGCCGGTAGGCATAATTTCCGACGCCGGTTATCAGCATTTTAAAGGCCGGGGATTTCATTTTGGTGGTGTCAAGGGTTGCCGCCAGTTTGTTGAGAGTTTCCGTTCCTTCGGCAATCCGGGTGTCTCCGCCGAGTTTTATTTCAATCAGTCCGTAGGAGCCGTTGCGCAAATGAACAACCGCATCACATTCCAGGCCGTTTTTATCCCGGTAATGATAAACATTCCCGTCCAGTGCTTCGGCGTATATTCGTAAATCGCGGATGCAAAGGTTTTCAAACAACAGTCCCATCGTGTTCAGATCGTTGATTAAATCCCGGGGACCCAGGCCTAAAGCTGCCGACCCTATGGACGGATCAGTGAAATAGCGGGTATCCGATGTTCTGATGGCCGTTTGGGAGCGCAAATTCGGATTCCATGCCGGTGTATCCTCAATAACAAACACTTTTTTCAAGGCGTTGATGTAAGCGTTAATTGTTGCCGCTTTTCCCGTGACATCTTCGTTTTCGGAAATTTCATTAACAAAGACGTCCCGGGTGATGGAAGGGATTTTAGCCTGACTGCCGACTGAACGTGCGTATGAACGCAGCAGGCGTCTGGCTTTTTCGGCATCCCGCTGGGTGTTGTCGACCCGGGAAATGTCCATGTTTACAACAGAGTCAAAATAGTTTAAGGCCTGTTGCAGAGCCGCAGTTTCTGACGAATCAACCGACTTTGGCCATCCGCCGCGGCAAATCAGAAATGCCAGGCGTTCTAAGTCTATTTCGTTGCGTCCGGATATGTTGGTATTTCCCTCAAACAGCTCTTTTAGGGAGACTTCTCCGCTGCTGTCGCCAGACTCGTGCAGACTCATCGGGCGCATTAACAGCCGGGAAATCCGCCCTGTTCCGCTGTGGGAAATCTGTGTCGTATCTGCCGGAACCGCCGAGCCGGTTAAGATAAACTGGCCGAACTCGTCCCTTTGATCAACCTCAAACCTGACCGCATCCCAGAGTTTGGGCGCCAGTTGCCATTCATCAATCAGCCGCGGCGTGTTGCCCTGCAGTAAAAGCCCGGGGTTGATTTCCGCCATTTCCAGATTTTGCTGTTTGGACGAGGGATTCTGCATGTATAAAATACTTCGGGCAATCTGACCGGCAGTTGTTGTTTTGCCGCACCATTTTGTTCCTTCAATCAAAACGGCTCCGGTGCTTGCCAATTTTTTTTGCAGAATGGTGTCTGCCGTTCTGCGTCTGTATGTTTGCATGGTTTTTCCTTCCGTGTGTCGGTTTTCTGTTGTTAATATAACCTTTGTTTTGTGGTTTGGCAAGTTTTTATTTGTGTGTTTGGCTGGTTTCTGTTTATAGATTTGGCTTGTTTTTGTTTATGCGTTTGGCAATGTGGTTTTTTGGGAAGCAGCAGATATTTGACCCCTCCGTCTCCCCTTGTTAAAGGGGAGAGAGCAACAAGGAAGATCCCTTGACGTTCAGACTGGCGCTGAACGAGGGATGACAGGTTTTTTAATATGAAACCCTCCCCAACCCCTCCCTGAGTTTTCAGGGAGGGGGAGAATATGGGGAAAAGGCTTTAGGGGGAGGGGAGGAGGATAGAGGGGGGGGAAGGAGGGTGGTTGTAATCTTTTGTTAATTTATTTTACTGGAATTTATTTTGTTTTGATTCTAGTATCATAGGCAGTTAATTCTAAGGAGATAAATTATGCATGTTAAATTTCCCAAAGCAGTAGATAATTCGCTGCGTTTTTTGAAGCTGAAACTGCTGCCGAAGACATTGTTTTTCAGAACGATGTTGTTGATTTTTATTCCGCTGATCGTGGTGCAGGTGGTGTCTATCGTGGCCTTTTTTAACGGCAACTGGACGCGTATGGGCAAGAAATTGTCGGCGAATCTGACCTCGGATATGGCGATGGTTATTGATTATTCCGCCGGCAGTCAGCAAAAGGTTGATTCTTTCAGCAAGCTGGCTTTGAAAAACTGGGACATGAAGGTTAATTTTTATTCGAATCATGATAAATATAAAACTTTGGTTAAGGCCAGCAAAAATAATAAATTGATTACGGGATTTTTGGAAGATTCCCTTAAGAAGACTTTTCCCGAATACGAAACTAATATTTTTATGGATGAAAAGGCGGACACTATTACGATTTTTGTTGATACGCCAAAGGGATTGTATGAATTTACGACCGCTTCAAAGAATATTTTTACAACGGCGGTGTTCGGGTTTGTGGCCTGGATGATCGGGACGTCGCTGCTGTTGTTTCTGGTGGCGGTATTGTTCTTGCGGATACAGGTGCGCTCCATTGCGGATCTGGCGCATTTTTCCGAAGATTTCGGTAAGGGAATCGACAGTAAAGACTTTAAGCCTTATGGGTCGTCCGAAGTGCGTAAGGCCGGTCTGGCGTTTATCAAGATGAAAGAACGGATTCAACGTCAGATTAGTGAACGCACACAGATGCTGGCCGGAGTGTCGCATGATTTGCGGACGCCGCTGACCCGTATGCGGCTGCAGGCGGAGATGATGCCCAAAGGTCAGGATCGTGACGATTTTATGCAGGATATCGGCGAGATGGAGAAAATGCTCGACGGTTATCTTGATTTTGTGAGCGGTGAAGGCGGGGAGAAGTCAACTTTTGTTGATATGAACGAGTTGATTTTGAGTATCCTTAACAAGTTCCGCAATAAAAACGCTCTTATCCGGTATTCAACCAATGATCAGGTGAGCGCCATTCAGGGACGTGAACAGGCCTTGAAACGGGCTTTGACCAATGTGATTTCCAATGCTTTTGATTTTGCCAAAACGGTGGCGGTCAAGCTGGAAAGCAACAATAAACAGCTGGAGGTCATTATTGATGACGACGGGCCGGGAATCCCGGCGGATAAACGCGAAGACGTGTTTAAGGCGTTTTACCGGATTGAGGGATCACGCAACAAGGAAACCGGCGGTGTCGGACTGGGATTATCAATTGCCAAAGATGTTATTACCTCGCATGGCGGTAAGATTGAACTGGCAGACAGCGATATGGGAGGCTTGAGGGTACTCATTACTATTCCCTTATAACACGGTGGTCCGTAAATATTTTTTCACTTAGGTGAAGAAAATCCCGGTTGAGAATTGTCAATCGGGATTTTTGTTAAAGCCATATTAAGATTATGTTGCTATTCTGAGTAAAATTTGAATTTTTGAGTTGGTGACATGGCTGATAACGGACAGGACATATTAACGGAAGATACCGGCGAAGTGCAGAGTTACGGTGAGTTGATGGGAAAAGAGAATCCGCCGGAAGCTGCGGATTTGGAGCCGGGAAAGGTGGAACTCAGCATTCCGCAGAAAATTACGCCGGATATGTATCCGCAGGAGGAGGAAGAAGTTATTGAGGCAGAGCCGGAGGTTGTGTCTACGCCGGTTTATCAGGAAGCTTATGTCGGGGAAGACGGTGTTGAGTTGTCGGTGCCGCCGACGTATATTAAGGATAATCTGCCGGATCAGACGCCAAAATATCAGCGGCCGAAAGATATGCCCGAATTTATGGATGATGAAAGTTATGCCGCTGCCGAAGCCGCCGGGCCGGATGATGTCGTTTCGGCCGAGGGTGATGAAACGCCGGATTTTTTGCATGGCTGGACGGATGATGCAAAGGCTCAGACGCCGTTGCCGCAGGAAGATGATTTTGAAGAACCGGAGACACCGGCAGAGGGAAGTTTTATTGCCGAAGCATTGGCTGAAGATAATGCCGGTGAGGCAGAGAAAAGTGTTTTTGAAACTGATGGCGGTGAGGGGACTGTTTTGCCGGCCGGGGAGCCGGAGGCGAAAGATACGGCGGCGGATGATGACGATTATGATTTGAGCAATATTGACGAGATTATTGCCGCACATACTCCGCAGGAAGAAAATGTGGAGGTCAGGGAATTAAGTCAGGAAGATATACAGGGAAACGGTTCGCCGGCCGTGCATGAAGCAATTCCCCGCTTTGAGCCTGATTGGGATGATGAGGAAATTGCGGAAACGAAAGAGACTGAGGTTGAAGATACGGTTGCGAGCGGTGACGGTATTGAGGAAGTTCAAGCGGAAGAGGTGCTGGCAGCGGAGAGCAAAGCCGGAGAGGTTTGGGCTGAGCCTTTGACAACGGATGAAGTTGAAGAGCCGCTTGGCGCTTCTCTGAATGAGGGTGAAATAAATGAGAGCTTATCTGAAGAAGCCCTTTCGTCCGCGGTCGTTGAAAAGGAAGAGCCGGAGATGTCGGTTCATCCGGTGGAGCTCAGAGAAGAAGAATATGCCGAAGAAAGGCAAAATAGTCCGGCTCAGTTTTACAGCGGACAGATTGATGACGGTTATCTGGTGGTTTCTCCCGAAAATATGCCGGAGGAATTTCAGGCGGATGCACTGGTTAAGGCAATTATGGTAAATACCGGAGATTCGGATTATGGCTGGAGTGCGGCTTTTGACAACGGGGTGATTATGGGAATTGCCGATGTGCGTCGTTTTCAGCTGCGTAACGGGCGGCTGCCTGCTGCCGACGGAATTTTATCTTACGGCAGCAAGCGTATGCGGTTCAGCGGCGTGGAACGCATTGTGGTTTATGAGGTGCCGCACTATTTCGGGTATAAATAAATATCCCGGAGTTTATCGGGGAATATTTATTTGAGGTTTGATTATTTTCTTATCGGGTAGACTTTGACGTTTGAATTGGGATAAACACTGTTGGTTACCGGATTTTCTTGTTCAAGAATGTCAAAAGCTTTGCTCGGCGTTTTTGTTTTGCGCGGTGAACGCAGGTTGGGAGCCAGCGGATAAGCATCATTAGGCAGTTTGAGCAGCATATAGCCAGTGCCGCCGCCATAAGAAGGGCCGGAGAGGCCGATTGAATAATAGCCTCCGATGTAGCCGTAATCCAGATCAATATAATCAATGGAGAAAACGGTTTTGATTGAGGTTTGACCGATGGCGTTCATTTTGCACATATAGCCCGGATCTTCAAACAAAATATTGGAGGTGTTTTTGACAAAGACCATGGTTTGAGCGGGGAGGCAGTCAGGTGTCTGGCCGTTGTAGGTAACATTATAATTAATTACCAGATTGAGCTGAGTGTTGTCTTTGGCAACGCTGACATCGGTAAGCTTAAACGAATCGATGTAGAAATAAGCCGGGATAATGCCGACAGTGACCGGCAGCTGAATGTAGTTTTCGGTACAGGCATGAGTGCCGGGATCAGCTTCGCAAACCAGGCCGGTCTTGCGGCTGTTGTTTTGAAACAGGTGCAGCAGGCTGTTGTGAATATATTCGCGGCTCATGGAAAGTTTGGCCGGAGCACATTGTTTGGTGCGGCAGACGACAATGGCACTCGGATGACGCAGATGGGCATTTTCAACAATGGTCTGTTCATTGAGCGGATTGTTGAGGAATTCTTTTAAACTGCGGGTTCTGAGGCCGCAGCCGCAGAGAGCCAGCGCCAAGGTGCCGTATAAAATTTTTTTGCTAAAACTGCCAGACACTTTTCATTATCCTTAATTTGCATCAGCCGAATAGTTTATAAACTGTTGTTATCATAAGCCATAGTTTTGTAAACAACAAAGAATTTTTTCAGGTTATTAAACATATTTTTAAAACTATGACGATAGGCTGAAACCGGAAAGGAAAAAAATGAAGATGTTCAGACTGTTAATGATGTCGGCGGCGATGTTTTTCTGGCTGGCGGGGAGTGCGGCAGCAGCTGCAACGGTGAAGGTGATTGACGGTGACAGCATTGTGGTTAACGGAGTGGAGATGCGTCTGGAAGGAATAGACGCTCCGGAATATCATCAGGATTGTTTTGACAAAGACGGCAATAAATATCGTTGCGGGGAAAAAGCCGATGCCTATATGCGGGAGCTGGTCAAGGACAGAAAAGTAAGCTGTGAAAAGTTGGAAACAGACCGCTATGGCCGGCAGGTGGCGATTTGTTATGCGGACGGAGAGGATTTGAATAAGGCAATGGTGGCGGCCGGATGGGCGGTGGCGTATGATCGTTATGACAAGAGATATGTGGAAACGGAAAAAGAGGCGCGCAAGGCCGGCCGGGGCATCTGGCAGGGAAAGTTTATGAAGCCGGAATTCTGGCGGCTGCTTAATCGGCGAAAATAAAAAAACACCCGCTTGGACGGGTGTTTGATTAATCGGAAACTTATGATTAGAATCCTTCGGTATCTAAGCGTTTACGCAGCTGTTTTCTGGCGCGGCGTACAGCTTCTGCCTGACGGCGGGCTTTCTTTTCAGAGTTCTTTTCGTGACAGCGTCTCAGCTTCATTTCACGGAAGATGCCTTCGCGCTGCATTTTCTTTTTCAGAACTTTCAAAGACTGGTTGACATCGTTGCCGATAACAGTAACTTGTACCACTTAAAATCACCTCATTTCATCTTAAAATAAAGGGTTTAAACAAAATTTGATTTCTGTTTAACACAGCAAAAATTAAATTGCAATAAAAATTTTCAGGCGATAATGTTAGGGGTAATTTTGGCCTCAACGTTTTTGATTTTGTTTTTCAGACCGGAACGAAGCGTGTTGAGCTGTTTGGCCTGATAAAAATCAATGGTGCGGTTTTTGGCAACCAGGTGTCTGATGTCTGAGCTGATACGACGTTCTTCAAGTTTTAGCTCGCATAATTGGTGCTGTAATTTGCCAAGATTGTCGTCTTTAAACATCAAAATTATCCCCTTATCATGAAAAAATATGCAATAAAAAAATTTTTTACTGGAAATCTTCCAATAAAATTTGTAGTAATTATACAGCAATTTTGGTAAAAAAGCAATAAAATAAAATGAACAGGAGTATTTTTATATGGAAAAAGCAAAAAAAATCGGTATTTTGACCAGCGGCGGCGACTGTGCCGGACTTAACGCCGTTATCCGGGCCGTGGTTAATGCGGCTTCTTTGCGCGGATGGACGGTTTACGGCATTCGTAACGGAACGGACGGACTGACGGAGAGCCCCCGTGAATATGAGATTTTGACGGTTGAAAATTTTTCGGATACTCCCTGGCCGAGACTGAGCGGTTCCTATCTGGGATCTTTGAACAAGGGTGTTAAAATGGAATCGCTGGCGGAAATGTCGCGCCGGTTTGGTGAAGGTGTTAAAGAACTGGGGCTGGATGCGGTTATTGTTGTCGGTGGCGACGGCAGTATGAATATTACCGGAAATTATTGCAAAGGTGCCGGGATTAAAATGATCGGCATTCCCAAAACAATCGATAATGATACGCCGATTACCGAATTTTCGGTTGGTTTTAATTCGGCCTGCCAGGTTTGTACAACGGCGATTGACAGTCTGGAACTGACCGCCCGTTCTCATCATCGGGCATTGATTTGTGAGGTGATGGGACGTGATGCCGGACATCTGGCCATGCAGTCGGCTTTGGCGGGGCAGGCGGATGTTTGCCTGGTGCCGGAGATTCCTTATAAAATAGATAATGTTATTAAAAAGCTTAAGGAGATTAAGGCCAGCGGACGTTCTCATGCGGTTATCGTGGTTTCTGAGGGGATTAAGACTGAAGACGGACAGCATTTGTCGGCGGCCAAAAATCTTATCGGCGAGGCGGTTTACGGTGGTGTCGGGCAATATTTGTCAGCAGAAATCAACAAGCGTTATGGCGATTTTCAGACGAGAGTCACGACACTCGGACATGTTCAGCGTTCCGGTGTGCCGAGCAGTTTTGACCGGCTGCTGGCCGCTATGTTCGGTGCAGAGGCTGTTGATTTGCTGGCACGTGGCGAAAGCAATAAAATGGTTGTCTGGAAAGACGGCAAGATCAGTGCCGTTTCGATTGAAGAAGTGGTTAAAAAAGGAACGACGTTGTTGGATGTTCACAGTGATTATGTCAAGGCAGCCAGGGCAATCGGTATGTATGTCGGCGAAATTGATTAAGTAATTTTATATCTGAAAGCAAGGAAGAATCCGGTGTGAGACGCCGGGTTCTTTTTTTTGTTTAAATTATGGTCATATAGTCAAAATATCTATTTACAACTATTTCAATATCTGTTATGATAAGATTCGTGAAGACAACAACAGACAGGTGATATTATGATGAAATTATCCAGAGCATTAGTGCTGTCGGTTTCCGGACTGATTCTTATGTCCGGTGGCAGTTTGGCTTCAATTCATAATTTAACATCTTTCAACACTCCGGGTGCGGTTACATTTGTCCACACACCTTATACACACACCTCTCACCCGGAGGAAACGTTGTTGTCTTCATGTGAAGATTTTAATTTTATCACCCTCACCCGGAGCTTACGCTCCGACCTCTCCCCTCTCATAGGGAGAGGTAAAATAAGGGCTTTGTCATCCTCGGATTTAATCCGAGGATCCAGATGGAATGAAGAAGCAAATTTATCTGACCTGGATACTCCAATCAAGTTGGAGTATGACCGGTCAACTCCTCCCTTGAGGGGAGAGGTCGGACTGCAGAGCAGGACGGGTGAGGGTGATAATAAACTCATCCAACTCGCCGCGACTTGTTTTGTGACCGATACCTCAGCCTGTTCGGGGAATGAATTCGGAGGCAATAATGCCGATGATGACGGACACGGGGCTCCCGGCGGGTCGGGCGACGGTGACGATTATGAGCTTGATAATAAAGAACGTTGCCGCCAGGAAGGCTATACCCAAACATCCTGTCCCGAAGGACAGGAAGGTTCTAACTTCTGTCCCTACGACAGCTCTTATTTCGAAGAATGCGTCTCTTCCTGTCCCTCAAATTATGTGACCTGTGAGCTGCCTTATTATGGGGTTGGTGAGGCTTGTGACGGAAAATATGCCTCTTGTGAAAAAGACACCGAACGCGCCTGTCAAGAATTGAACCCTGGTTATGTCGATGAATGTGGTACCGGCCAACAATTAAGCGATGACAGGTGTTCTTATGACAATACTTACGGCACCTGTTGCAACACTTGTGAAGGCTATGATAATACGAGTATCCCCGAGGGCTATGTTCAGGACGGTGAAAGCTGCCTCGGTTGCGACGGACAGGAACATTATAAAATCAAACCCAATCCCTGTGACGGATATATGGACTGCGGCTCTATGGGCGGTGAGGCCAGAGCGAAGACCTGCCTGTCGGGGACAACGACCATGTACGACAATTGTAAGGCTTGCCCAAATTTAGGGAAATACACGACCTGTCCGAGCTGTACGATTTGCCAGTATGAGGAATGCTCCGGCCTGTGGTATGCCACCGGCTGTGCCACGAATTGTACGGATTATTGTGACTTCTGCGGCGGGTGAGGGATTGCTATTCGGGCGTCATGCTTGCGTATTTTCTCCTCATGTACCTGTTGTTGTACATTTCGTCGAAAATATGCGGCGCAGCTCGCCCAAATATCAATCCCTTGTTATGGGGAGAATGACGCGGCTGATATTTGACCCCACCGGCTCCCCTTTTGAAAGGGGAGAGAGCAATAAGGAAGATCCCTTGACGTTCAGGCTGACGCTGAACGAGGGATGACATTGTTAATTTGTTTGACCTGGATCCTCGGGTGTAAATTCCCATTACAAGGTAATGGGCCCCTTTCGTCTCGTAAGCCTCGAACTGCGCCTCCGGCTTGTTCTTGGCAACTATCGACTCCAAGCCCGAGGATGACAGAGAAAGAAAGGAGCAGGGAATGACAGAGAAACTGGGAATGAATAATGAAACCCACCCTGACCCTCCCTGAGTTTTCAGGGAGGGAAAAGAAGAGAGATGTTCTCTCTAAGGTTTTAGGGAGAGGATATAAGGAAGGTTGTTTGTCACCCTCACCCGGAGCTTGCGCTCCGACCTCTCCCCTCAAGGGCGAGGTAAAAAGGGGAGAAACAAATATTATTAACAACTAATATAAGGAGAAAGATTATGAAGAAGATATTATTAGCGAGTGTGGGAATTATAATAAGCACAGGAACAACATATGCCGCGTGTATTCCGACGCCGAGTTGTTCAAGTTTAGGGTATGAGAGTTCTTCATCCTGCGAAGGTGGGATTAAGTGCCCGTTTGGTAATGCCTGGAACTGCACGCTGGCAAATAAAATAATCCAACTTGAAAATAAGGTGACAACAATTATTAACAATCAAGGCGAAGATAATGATTCCTCCGGAAATTTGCCGTCTTCCGGTGTAAGATGTTCAGCTTGTAGTGCCGGGAATTTTGTCTGCGGCAATAGCTGTGTCCCTAAGAGTATTGCTGTTGGTGATAATGGATATATTCGCAGTGATTGTTCCAAATATGTGGTATCAAAAACGAATAATACCTGTACGGCATATAAGCTGCCTCCCTATCCTCAGACAACGATTACTTATCAAGCGTTTGGGCAGGGACGTATTGCTTCCGAGGCGCAACGATACATTAATATAATGCAACAAGCCGGCGTTCCTATGAGTTCAATTCAGGTGGCTACGCCCCTTATTTCTTATATACTTGTTTCTGGGACAGATTATGAAGTGAAAACGGTTCAGGTGGCACAGGGAAGAATAGTCGAAGCTTCATATAGGATTCCAAAATCCGGTGTAAATCTGACTCCTTCCAGTACTTCTATTGAATATAACGGCCGAAGTCTGCTTTTTGCCAAGATCGAACCTGAAACATTTAATTGATTTTGAGGAGGATTAAAAAACTCCCGGAAGTTTGGGCTTCCGGGAGTTTTTGTTATCCGAAATATTGGATATACATCCAGAGGCAGCCGATGCCGACGGTCATCAGCATGACCGGGATTGACCATTTGAGGAACGGAATGAAACCGATATGGTGGCCATGGCGCTGAGCCATGCCGGCAACGATAACGTTGGCCGAGGCACCAATCAGGGTTCCGTTGCCGCCGAAGCAGGCACCGACAGACAAAGCCCACCAGACAGGCATCATCGCTTCACGGCCGCCCATGGCTTCTTCCATGGATTTGAGCATGGGGATCATGGTGGCGATGAAGGGGATGTTGTCGATGGCGCTGGAGAAGATGGCCGATACCCACATGATGAGCAGCATGGTTTTGGAAATGCTGCCCTGAGTGAGCTCGATGAAATATCTGCCCAAGGCGCTTAAAACACCGGTTTCTTCAAGGCCGTAAACAATAATGAACAGGCCGGAGAAGAAGAAGATGGTCGTCCAGTCGACAGAGGCCAGAACCTCGGAGGTTTTGCGGTCTCTTTCTTCGTGTGAATTGCCGAAGGTGTAAAGCAGCAACAGAAGCGCCGCACCGCAAATAGCAATGGTGCCGTTGGTGAGGTGCAGATGTTCGGCCAGGATGAAAGCGGTGATGACGCAGAACAGGACAAACAGGCATTTGATGAGCAGCGGTTTGTCTTCAATCGCTTTACTCTCGTCAATCTTCATAATCTGGTTGCGCTTTTTGTCGTCGGTTTTGAGGTGGCGTCCCCAGAAGAAATCAAAGAACAGGATGACAGCCAGCATACAAACGATGACAATCGGGGTCAGTTCATATACGAAATCCATGAACGACAAGTTCAGAGCCGAGCCCAGCAAAATGTTGGGAGGATCGCCGATGAGGGTGGCGGTACCGCCGATGTTGGAGGCAAAAATCTCTAATATCAGATAGGGATAGGGATTTACCTTTAATTTTTCGGTAATCTGGAAAGTGACCGGCACAATCAGCAGAACGGTGGTGACATTGTCCAGAAAAGCCGAGAAGAAGGCCGTTACCAATGCCAGAACCGCAAGCAGACCGCGGGGATTGGCGTGTACCCTTTTGGCACCCCAGAAAGCGACGTATTGGAACATTCCCGATTTTTCGGAAATGGCAACAATGGTCATCATACCGGTCAACAGGGCCAGAGTGTTGAAGTCAACGCCCTGAAAGGCCTGGGTCTGGGTTAAAATTCCCGAAAAAATCATAACCGAGGCCGCCAGCAGGGCGATGACCGCGCGGTTAAGTTTTTCGGTGAATAAAATCAGATAACAGATTATAACAATTGCAGAAGCCACATACTGGGGATTCATGCCCCAGATCAGATGTGCCGTCTGCAGCGTATCTACAGTATTCATATCAGAACATCCTTAGAATTATTAAATGCACTCTCAGATATAAAGGCTAAGAACTAAAATAATCTTAACGAAAGTTTATTTTTGCGGAGAGGTTAATTCCTTGAACAAATCATCCCATTGCTGCATTAAAATTTCAGGAGCGTAGGCTTTCATGTCTTCGCGGGCGTTTTTGCCGAATTTGATGCGCAGGGCTTTGTCCTGCATGAGGATTTTCAGCTTGGCGGCAAAATCGCTGACATCTTCGGCCAAGAAGCCGTTGTGGCCGTCGACGATGATTTCGTTGACCGAATGGGCGTCTTTGAAGCCGATATGCGGCAGTCCCATGGCCATGGCGTCGGCAATGGCCAGGCTGAAACCTTCGCAGGCGCTGGGGAAAGCGTGAATATCGGCGCTGCGGTAAAGGGCTTCGACATCTTTGTTATAACCCATCAGGGCAACCTGGTTTTCAAGTTTGTGCCGGGCAATGAAGGTGGTGATTTCTTTTTCATAGGCCGGGTATTTGCGCAGGCCCCAGATTTCGACTTTCCAGTCGGGGAATTCGGGGGCGATTTGGGCAAAGGCTTCAACCAGCAGGTGAGGACGTTTGATGAGTTTTTCAACCCGGGCAACATAGATGATGCGCTTTTTTTCGTTTTGCAAATCTACTATTTCGTTTTCAACATATTGTCTGACCGGATTGGCGATGCGGACAATTTTTCGGGGAGCAAAAAACGGGTCAATATCGTTTTTGTATGAATTCATCAATACCTGGTAGGCGCTGACCTGGGCAAAATTTTTGCGGCACCAGGCCCGCATGAGGGGATTTTTCTTTAGGACTTTGTCAAGGATAAGCGGCGGATAACCGTGTATCATCTGCACAATCGGGATGTTGTGGTGCTGGAAACGGGTGACGTTGTATAAATCTACGGGGAAATAGCAGATTATTACATCGGGTTGTTCCTTTTTTATCAGGCGGTTAAACAATCCCCAGGAGGGCAGTGTTTTGCAGCGGATTTTGTGCCAGAGATTGAGCAAGGGAGAGGAGGTTTTGCCGTTGACGTTGGCAATGCGTATTCCTTTCTGCAATTCGTAGCCCGGGGCGGAAACACCGAGTTTGCCGTAAGTATCGCAGGCGATGACGACTTCGTGTCCGCGCTGGTGCAGCAGGTTGGCGAAATATGCCAGCCAGTTGGTGTTTAAAACATTGCGGTCGCGTACCAGCATTATTTTCATTTTTTAGTTCTCCCAACAAAAATTTTCATGAATCCGGGCGAGCGCGGAACGGCCCAGAATGATATGGACACTTCCCGAACATTCAGGCTTTTGCAAATTCCGATGCGGTGATGCCCCTGCAAAAGCTGGTCTTTGACGCCGAATTTGCGGTTGAGCATGATGAGCAGCGGCGTTTTGGGGTCGTAACCATTGGTTTTGATTGAATTGTAGAGGTCGGCGTAGCGCTTATGAGCTTCTTCGCGGCTTATCTGCCATTTTTTGTTGTTCCATTGGTAGGCGTTGGCTTCGTTGCGTTCGCCGCGGGTGATGTTGTTTTGCAAAAGAGAAGAGAGCGTCGTGGTGTAAACGGAGGGGAATACGGCATAAAACCTGCGTTTTACCGGTTTTATCAGGTTGATGAAAAAATTCAGCCAGGGAGCGTGTGACCAATAAGCAAAGCGAACCGGAACAAAGGTTTGTTCTTCCGCCGCGGCAATGTTTCGGGCGCCGGAAAGCAGCAGGTCTTTTTTTTGCGTATCCAGCAGAACGATGTTTTCGGTTTGGTGCGGGACGGGGATGATTTTTGCCGGCATGTTTCCGGGCGAGGGAAGTTTTTTCAGTTCCGAGGCTTTTATCAGGTATGTTTCCGATGAAAATGCGAGCTTTTTCATTAAGGTTCCGGGGGCTAAGTCAGCAGAGACAAAACAGTAACTTTGTTTAATCTAGCCAAACAGCTCCGGTAGGGCAATAATACATCCTTAGTTATTAACATTTATTTCTCAGATTTTCCGGATAAACGGACGGGAACCGGGCTTTTTTGTCAAGCGGAACAAGAGCCGCACGGTGTCCGGGGCAGCGTTTACAAAAAAAACTCCTTTGCCGTTGTGAAAGGCAAAGGAGTTTCGGGTGATTGTTACCGGAGCTTAATCTTCTTCGTCGTCAAGGACGTTATCAAGAGAGATTTCTTCGCCGAGGGCTTCATCCTCTTCGGGTTCCGGGGAATTGTCCAACAGCAGGGGCGAATCGGCTTCGTCCAGCCCGTTTTTCCGGCGGCGGCCGCGGCGCTTTTTGAGTGGCGTTTTTTTCTGCATGGCGCCGATGATGTAATTGCCGGTGATTTTGTAAAGGTCAACCAAGTGGTTGTTGTACATATGGTCTCCGTCTTCAATCAGGGCAAAGTCAACATCAACATTACGTTGGGTGTTGAGCCGGCGAGCCAGCGAGGCAACGCTTGAGGGATTGGCAATTTCGTCTTTTCCGCCCTGGATGATTAGTCCGGAAGTGGGGCAGGGCGCCAAAAAAGAAAAGTCTTTTTCGTTGGCGGGCGGCGAAACGGCAATAAAGTTGTTGATGTCAGGACGGCGCATCAACAGCTGAAGTCCGATCCAAGCGCCGAAAGAATAGCCGGCAATCCAGCATTGGCGCGCTTCGGGATTGACTGATTGCAGCCAGTCTAACGCAACAGTGGCATCGGAGAGTTCGCCCGGGCCGTCTTCAAATTCGCCCTGAGAGCGTCCTACACTGCGAAAGTTAAAGCGCAGGACGGAAAAACCCAGATTTTGAAAACAGCTGAACAGCGTGTATACCACTTTGTTGTTCATGGTGCCGCCATATTGCGGGTGCGGGTGCAGGATGAGCGCTATCGGGGCTCCCGGACGCTCGCTCTGGTGATAGCGGCCTTCCAGCCGGCCGGCGTGGCCGTTAAGTAAAATTTCAGTCATTTTATTTTTTTGCTCTTTAACATTAAGTTAGTTACTTGTGCTTTATAGTAATTGAAGAATGTTATATAAATTCTTAATTTTTGAGGAAGATAGCACAAAATGAAAGTGAATTTCAAGACAATTCAGCAGGATATTGACGCCGTGGTGGCCCGTGACCCGGCAACAAGGAGCCGGCTGGAGGCCGTTATCTGTTCGTCGGGGCTGCACAGCATTATGTTTCACCGCTTTAATCACTGGTTGTGGAATCATGATTTTAAGCTGACGGCGCGTATCTTGTCGCAGGCGGCACGTTTTCTGACGGGAATCGAAATTCATCCCGGGGCACGAATCGGCAAAGGATTTTTTATTGACCACGGAATGGGCGTGGTTATCGGCGAAACAACCGAAATCGGCGACAATGTGACAATGTATCATGATGTGACGCTCGGCGGGACAACGGTGTTCGGCAAAGATGGCAAGGTGACGGCCAAACGGCATCCGACCATCGGCAATAATGTGATTATCGGCTCGGGTGCCCAGGTGCTGGGGCCGATTAAAATCGGCAATAACGCCAAAATCGGTTCCAATGCCATTGTGACCAAAGACGTGGACGCGGATACGACGGTGGTGGGCATGGCGGCGCACCGGGTGGCGGAATTGAACCGGGGACGGAAAAAGGGCAAGGCTTTTGCCGCCTATGCGGTGGTGGAGCATGCCAAGGATCCGCTGGAGGAAAAGATTTTGCAGCTGGAAAATGAGGTGGCAGAGCTGAAAAAAATGCTGAACAGCCGGGAAAAATAATTTGTAACCCAAATGTAACTGTTTTTTTGCGCTTTATTGTGCTAAAATATAAAAAAACGGGAAGAGAGAACGGAGACGGTTAAATGAAAAAATGGTGGGGCTTTCTGGCAGGAGTGATAAGCATGGCGGCGTGCGAGGCTTATGCTTTGCCGGCGAATCCGTGGAACAGCAAGCCGACGGATGCTCCGATGTATGCGGATACGGAGCACGGCAGCGATATTCTGCCGGTTGATCCGTGGGCGGCGGCGCGTGACCGTTCGGGGACTTCCACCTGGCGGGGAAGCGGCAATCACGGGCGGCAGAATTATACCGGAGAGGCCACAACCTATACCGATGCCCAAGGACAGGAGATGATTGCTCCGGAAGTGAACCGCGGCAATATGATTATCATGCTGGAGCAGCTGCGCCGGCTGGGGTATAAAATTCCGGAAAGCTATGATCAGAAAATCAGGGATATGCCTTCGGCTTACGGAAATCTGTTGCGGGAAAACTATGATAAAATCGGCGGGCTGAAAGATCCGCTGAGCTCCAATTTTCACCGGATTATGTCTAATGTGGAAGACGGAACGGGGCTTGATTTTGACAATCTGCTGTTTAACAGCGTGGATCTGCTTTCAACCGATTAAAGAATTTGAGCGGATTTTGAAGAAGAGCGCGTGAGGAATGCGCTCTTAACTTTTTTGCGAAAATTCCGGAAAATATTTTAATTAATTATTTACATCTTCCTTATAATATGTTATATTACAGACAGGTTAATAACAGGAGTAGTGATTATGCAGGGATTGAATGAAGTTGTCGAAGCTTATTTCCGGCAAAAGGAACAGGAGCTTGAAACAATTGAGAACAAGGAAGAAAAAGCGGCTATGCGCCGGGCTTTGGATGCCGAATATGAAAAGGCGGGATACAGACGCGTGCAGCAGATGATTGCCGGCGAGCGGGGAAAATATAATTTTTCAGACTGGTATAATCCGGCCAGAGAAAGTGAGGAAGAGGCCAGAAAACGCTTCGGGGAACAGCATTCGGCGGAAATTTCCCGTCAGGAAGGAAATCAGGGTTTTGTTGCGCAGCGGATGGCGCATATTCAGAAGAATTTTAATCCGGAGCGGCCGGCGGATTTTCAATATAAGATGAATACGGAAATGGCCCAATGGCAAAACCGGTTGTCCCGCAGCAACAAGCAGGAACGGGGCGAAATGGCGGCAGCTTTGCCGGAACTGGCCAAGATGGACAAGAACGGGCTGAGTACGGGATATATCGTGGAGAATCTTATGACCATTGCAGCTCAGGAGAAGGGGTTTGACAAGGTAAAGGCTTTGAAAGGTGTTTCGCATGTTATAGACAATGTGTAGAGCGATAAACAGCTGGCGGCGGTTGTCGGCGGGCTGGACAAGTCTTCGTACCTGATGTCGGAAGACGGTATGGAGGGCAGAATGCCGGATTATTTGCGGCGCTGTATGGAGAGCAAAGAGTTCGGGCCGCGGGCAATGACGGCAATGGCGGCGGTTTTGGCTTCAAATCAGAATATGGACAATGATGTCCGGGTTGAAATGCTGGAGCAGCTGAGTGCAAAGTTTGAACAAAACAAAGATAAAATGCCGGCCATGTACCGGGAACGGATAGCCGGCAGTCTGAGGCGCAGTCAGAAGCGGTTTGGCACTTCACGGGAGAATGCGCCGTCTCAGGGACGTTTGCAGGCGTCAACAGGGGCTTTCCCTTTGCGGCATGTGAACGGTCCGGCGGAAGTATTGCACCATATACGCAACGGAATGAAGCGGCTGCGGGATTTGCGCTTCGGTGTTAACAGAAATCTGAGCGGCAATGAACCGCGGCGGCAGGCGCGTCCGGGGCAGGAACAAAGCAGAAATATGCCACAGCGCGGATTTCAACGCGGCGGACGGGAGTGATTTTTTTATTGACGCCGGGGAGGGATTGCGGTTAAATCCGGCAAAAGGATTTAACAAAAAAGGAAGAAATCAATGTTGAAACCGGCGATTGTTCTGGTTAATCCCCAGATGTGCGAGAACGTGGGCATGGCGGCGCGGGCCATGATGAATTGCGGGCTGGAGGAAATGCGTCTGGTGGCGCCCAGGGAAAATCATCTGAGCGAGCGGGCGGTGGCGGCGGCTTCGGGAGCCGGGAGAATTTTGGAACAGGCCAAAGTATTTGCAACCACGGCGGAAGCAGTGGCTGATTTGAACCTGGTTTATGCATCTACCGCCCGGCGGCGCAATATGATAAAAATCGTGGAAACGGCCGAAGGCGCAGCCCGGGAAATCCGCCGCAAAGAGGCGGAAGGGCTGAAGTGCGGCATTTTGTTCGGGCCGGAGAGAACCGGACTGCTTAATGAAGACGTGGGACTGGCCGACCGGATTATTGAGATTCCGCTGAATCCGGAACATTGTTCGCTGAATTTGTCGCAGGCGGTGCTTTTGGCCGGATATGAATGGTATAAGCAGCAGACAGAGGTGCCGGAGGTGCAGCTGGTGACTAACGGTGCCGCACCGGCCGACAAAGAGAAAATGAACCGCTTTTTTGCTTTTCTGGAAGAAAAACTGGCAGACTGCAAGGCTTTTCAAGATGATGAGAAAAAGCCGCGGATGCTGATTAATCTGCATAATATTTTTCTGAGAAACACGCTGACCGAGGCGGAACTGAACACGCTGTACGGGGTTATTAATCATCTGAGCCGGCGTTAATCTTGTTTTCGGAAAAGAAGGGCTTATTTTTTTAACCAAATATTGAGATAAAATCGTTTATAGTGACGGTGTTCAATTTGGGAGGAGAAAATTTATGCCGGTTGAAAATGCTGTTTTGTTCGGATGGAATCCGATGATTGTGTCTACGGTCATTCTGGTGGTGTGCTACGCTATTTTGTTTACGGAAAAAATGAACCGGGCGGTGGTGGCCATAATCGGGGCGGCGGCAATGATTTTTGCCGGGGTGCTGACCCAGGAACAGGCGATTGAGGGAATCGACTTTAATACGCTGGCGCTTTTGACCGGTATGATGGTGATTGTGGGAATCGCTGAGAAATCGGGCATGTTTCAGTATGTGGCAGTGTGGGGTGCGCAAAGGGTTAAGGCCAGTCCGCGCGGGCTGATGGCGGTTTTGGCGCTGGTTACGGCCATGTTTTCGGCAGTGTTGGACAACGTGACGACGGTGTTGCTGATTGTTCCGGTGACGTTTCAGATTACGCATCAGCTGAAGATTAATGCCTATCCCTATCTGATTATGGAAATTTTTGCCTCCAATATCGGGGGAACCGCAACTTTAATCGGCGATCCTCCCAATATCTTAATCGGTTCGGCGCTGAATATGACTTTTATGGATTTTGTGAACGAACTGACGCCGGTGGTGGCGGTGACGATGCTGGCGCTTATCGGCGTGTTTGATTTTGCCTACGGACGGAAAACGAGCGCGGCAGAAAAGGATCGCAAGGCGGTGATGAAAATCAGGGCGGCGGATACGATTACCGATAAAAAGCTGCTCTGTAAGTCGCTGAGCGTATTGTTGTTGGTGATTGCCGGGTTTATCAGCGCCGAGCATCTGCATATTGCCAACGGTACGATTGCCCTTCTGGGTGCGGCGGTGCTGTTGCTGATTTATACTTACGGCAAGAGCCATGAGGAGCGTGATAACCGCGTGGAAGAGGCTTTTAATCTGGTGGACTGGACGACGATATTCTTTTTTTCGGGGCTGTTTGCCATAGTGTATGGTCTGGAGGAGGCTGGTGTGCTGCAGCTTTTGGGCAACAAGTTTACCGAATTTACCGAGGGCAGTGTTGAAAAGACGACAATGCTGGTGTTGTGGGTGTCGGCGGTTTTGTCGGCGGCCATTGACAATATTCCGTTTGTGGCGACGATGATTCCGGTTTTGGAAGCGATGGAACCGGAGCTCGGCGGCCGCGATGCGATGATGCCGGCATGGTGGGCCCTGTCGCTGGGTTCGTGCTTCGGCGGCAACGGGTCGCTGATTGCGGCTTCGGCCAATGTGATTGTGGCCGGGATGGCACAGCGGGAAGGACATCCCATCCATTTCGGGCGGTTTCTTATCTGGTCGGTGCCGGTGACGCTGGGGAGTGTGCTGATTGCCGCCGCATATCTGCATTTGCGCCATTTTATGTGAGCTTTTGAGGCTAGGGGCGGTTTCGAACGGGGAATTGCCCGCTTAATGCAATTAAATTTAACTTTTTATAGAGATTCTTGTTGACAGGGCGAAAAAGTTATGTATATTGCAAACAAAAGATTCATGTTTAATCAAGAAAATTGGATGGTTATAAAATGTACGCAGTAATTAGAACAGGCGGAAAACAATATAAGGTGACATCGGGTGATGTTGTTAAAATTGAAAAAATCGCCGGTGAAGAAGGTAAGGAAGTTGTTTTTGGCGAGGTTCTTGCGCTGGACGGAACAATCGGAACCCCTCTGGTCGAGGGTGCCAGCGTTAAGGCCACTGTTTTGAAACAGGCCAAAGATGCCAAGGTTATCATCTTCAAGAAAAAAAGAAGACAGAATTATCGTCGTAAAAACGGACACAGACAGCAGATTACGCTGGTTAAAATTACCGATATTTGCGGCAAATAAGAGTTTTAAGGAGAATTAGTTATGGCACATAAGAAATCGGGCGGAAGCTCTTCAAACGGACGCGACTCCATCGGACGTCGTCTGGGCTTGAAAAAATCCGGCGGTCAGGCTGTTATTCCCGGAAATATCATTATCCGTCAGCGCGGAACTCAGTATCATCCGGGTGAGAATGTCGGCATGGGTAAGGATCATACTATTTTTGCCCTGACCGAAGGTAAAGTTGCTTTCAGCAAAAAGGCCGGTGACAAGACTGTTGTTTCGGTGGTGACCGAAGACTAAACAGAAAGACAGGTTTTCAGGAGGAAGGGGGCATTAAAAAGCCTCCTTTTTCTTTTTTGAGGAAAGCGGCATGAAGTTTTTGGATCAGGCGAAGATATTTGTAAAATCAGGCGACGGCGGTGCCGGGTGCGTTTCGTTTCGCCGGGAGAAGTATATTGAGTTCGGCGGTCCGAACGGCGGTGATGGCGGCAAGGGTGGAAGCGTTTATTTTGAGGCCGTGGAAAATCTGAATACATTGATTGATTTTCGTTATCAGCAGCATTTTAAGGCTCCGAAAGGCCAGAACGGTATGGGGTCGCAAATGACCGGAGCCAAAGGCGATGACGTCGTGATTAAGGTTCCTGTCGGCACTGAGATTTTGGCCGAGGATGGAGAGACGGTGTTGGCCGATATGGTCGAGCCGGGGCAAAAGGTGCTGATTGCCAAAGGCGGCGACGGCGGCCGGGGAAATATGCAGTTTAAGTCTTCGACGAATCAGGCGCCGCGTTATGCCGAGCCGGGCTGGCCGGGGCAGGAAATGTGGCTTTGGCTGCGGTTGAAGGTGATTGCCGACGCCGGGCTGGTGGGGCTGCCGAATGCCGGAAAATCAACATTTTTATCCGTGGTGACGCAGGCCAGGCCGAAAATTGCCGATTATCCGTTTACGACTCTGCATCCGAATCTGGGCGTGGCCTGGGTGGATAATTATGAGATGGTGATTGCCGATATTCCCGGGTTGATTGAAGGCGCACATGAGGGTGTGGGCCTGGGCGACCGTTTTTTGAAGCATGTGGAGCGCTGTGCGGTGCTGATTCATATGATTGACGCTACGGCAGAAGATGTGGTGCAGGTTTATCGGTCTATCCGCCGGGAACTTGATTTGTATGACGAAGCTTTGGCGAAAAAGCCGGAAACGGTGGTGTTGAATAAAATTGATGCGTTGCCGCTGGAAGAAACGGCTGAAAAGATTAAAGCGCTGGAAGAGGCCTGCGGGCAAAAGGTGTGGGCGATTTCGGCTGTGGCCCGCAGTGGTCTGACCGGGGTTTTGCGCGAGGTGAGCAAATATGTAACCCGCGAACGCCGGCACCGCGACAGTGATGAAGGGGCGGAGGTTCAGGCGGATAAAGCCTGGTCGCCGTTAGATTAGGAGAGTTTTAACGTGGTAAAGAAGACAGACGAAATGAAAGACGAAGACAAGATTCTGGCGATTGTTGAAAAAACGCTTGACGACGGCAAGGCCGATAATGTGGTGGTGATGGATTTGCAGGGCAAAACTTCAATCGCTGCTTATATGGTGGTGGCCAGCGGAACGTCGCAGCGGCATGTGGCTTCGCTGGCGGAAAAAGTTCAGGAAGAACTTAAAAAAGCCGGCTATAAGTCTATGATTGAAGGTGAAGAAAAGGCCGACTGGGTGCTGATAGATGCGTTTGACGTGATTGTTCATCTGTTTAAGCCGGAAGTGCGCGATTTTTATAATATTGAAAAAATGTGGAGCAGTGTGGCAAAAATCCGCAAGCTGTAAGGTTTTGAACGGGGCCGTCCAAAAGGGCGGCCTTTTTTATGATTTGAAATTTGTGATTTGCTCTTTTCTCATGGGCGTTGCCGGTGAGAGGTCGCAGGTGGTGTCTGACAAACACTTTAGACATTGATAAACTCCGCTGTTTTGGGCAGGGTGGCGGTAGTATATTGAATGACGGTGACTGTATATTTACAGTTTGTTAGCTCCGCCTGCTTTGCATTTTGTGAGGCAGGTTTTGTTTTTTTATTCTGTATTTACTTTATCTTATTTGATTTTTTTTTGTTTAAATTCCGGTCTTTTGATTAAAATAGTGATTTACACTTGTAAAATTTTCTGTTAATATAAGATTCGTGAAGACAACAACAGACAGGTGATATTATGATGAAATTATCCAAAGCATTAATGCTGTCCGTTTCCGGACTGATGTTTACGTCCGGCGGCAGTTTGGCTTCAATTCATAATTTAATATCTTTCAACTCTCCGGGTGCGGTTACATTTGTCCACACACCTTATACACACACCTCTCATCCGGAAGAAATGTTGTTGTCTTCATCTGAAGATTTTAATTTTGTCACCCTCACCCGGAGCTTACGCTCCGACCTCTCCCCTCAAGGGCGAGGTAAAATAAGGGCTTTGTCATCCTCGGATTTAATCCGAGGATCCAGATGGAATGAAGAAGCAAATTTATCTGACCTGGATACTCCGGTCAAGCCGGAGTATGACCGGTCAACCTCTCCCTTGAGGGGAGAGGTCGGGCTGCGGGGCAGAACGGGTGAGGGTGATAAAATAAAACTTGCGGCGACTTGTTTTGTAACCGATACCTCGGCCTGTTCGGGGAATGAGTTTTCCGGCAACAATGCCGATGATGACGGTCATGGTGCCCCCGGCGGTCCCGGAGACGGTGATGATTATGATTTGGATAATGAAGAACGCTGCCGCCAGGAAGGATATATCCAAACCTCCTGTCCCGATGGTCAGGAAGGTTCTAACTTCTGTCCTTATGACAGCACTTATTTTGAAAAATGTGTTTCCTCCTGTCCCTCTAATTACGTTACCTGCGAACCGCCTTATTACGGGGTTGGTGAAGCTTGCGACGGAAAATATGCCTCTTGTGAAAAAGACACCGAGCGCGCCTGTCAGGAATTAAACCCCGGTTATGTTGATGAATGCGGTACCGGCCAACAACTCAGCTCCGATCGGTGTTCTTATGACAGTTTGTATGGCACTTGTTGCAACACCTGTGAGGGGTATGACAACACGAGTATCCCCGAGGGCTATGTGCAAGACGGAGAAAGCTGCCTGGGCTGTGATGGACAGGAACATTACAAGATTAAGCCCAACCCGTGCGACGGATTTGTTGATTGCGGTGCTATGGGTGGTGAGGCCGGGGCGAAGACTTGTCTTTCCGGAACAACGACCAAATACGACAACTGCAAACCTTGTCCGCAACTGGGAGAATACACAACCTGTCCAAGTTGCACCATATGTCAGTATGAAGAATGTTCGGGTTTGTGGTATGCCACCGGTTGTGCCACGAATTGCACGGATTATTGTGACTTCTGCGGCGGATAGGGGATTGCTATTCGGGCGTCATGCTTGCGTATTTTCTCCTCATGTACCTGTTGTTGTACACTTCGTCGAAAATATGCGGCGCAGCCCGCCCAAATATCAATCCCTTGTTATGGGGAGAGTGAAGCGGCTGATATTTGACCCCTCCGGCTCCCCTTTCTAAAGGGGAGAGGGCAACAAGGAAGATCCCTTGACGTTCAGACTGACGCTGAACGAGGGATGACATTGTCAAACCCTCCCCGACCCTCCCTAAAACTTTAGGGAGGGAGAATATGGGGAAAAGGTTTTAGGGAGAGAATATAAGGAGAAACAAATATTATTAATAACTAATATAAAAAGGAGAAAGGTTATGAAGAAGATATTGTTAGCGAGTGCGGGGGTAATGGTGATGAGTGCCGGAATGGCTTATGCCGCGTGTATCCCGACACCGAGTTGTTCGAGTTTGGGCTATGAAAGCTCCTCATCCTGCGAAGGTGGGATTAAGTGTCCCTTCGGAAATGCCTGGAACTGTACTTTGATAAACAAGATTACCGAAATCGAAAAAATCATTCAGGAAGGCGGAACTTCCGGTGGTAAAGGAGATACATCAAACTGCATTATTGGTTCAATCTTTTATTCTGACCATACGTGTTCTTACGGTAGCCTGACATCCGGGAAAACACCAATCGGTGTCGTCGTTTATATCAATGGCCCGGGACACGGGCAGGTCATGGCCCTGAAATCAATTGGCGATTACGCTTGGGGGCCATCAGATGTTGATATTTCAACATTAACTAACTTTACCGGTGCTGAAAGTGCAAGTTTCGATTTGAACAGCTGCACCAATACCCAGAAGATTATGGCTGCCGGAGATAAGAATACTTACCCAGCGGCCTGGGCAGCACACGAATATAAGACAGAGGGCACTAACGCCGGTGACTGGTGCTTACCGGCAGCCGGTGTATTTACTTCATACTACAACAATCAACAGCAAGTTAATATCGGTATGACTAACGCCGGAGGTACCCAAATAGGAGTGAATTCCCAGAACTGGTCGTCTTCTGAAAACAATAGCGGCTACGTGTGGTACTCGACTTTTGCCTACGAGTATGGGGTGGGCTACTACGGCTACAGCGGCTACTACTATAAGAATCACAGCCTCGGGGTTCGTCCCGTTCTTGAGTTTTAAAGCACAACTACAACAAAGCCCGGATATTTCCGGGCTTTGTTAACATCCGCCGCTTATCATTCCGGAAGCAGCATATACCCTTTGCCTCGTACCGTTTGCAGATAACGGGGATTTTTGGAATCTTTTTCAATCTTTTTGCGCAGACGCGTAATCTGCACATCAATTGAACGCGGGCTTTGCCCGGCACCCAAAAGTTCCGCCAATTTCTCGCGAGAAAACACCTGCCCGAACTTTTGTCCCAAAACCGAAAGTAGCGCCTGTTCCACCGGCGTCAGATGAATTATCTGTCCTTCCCTGGTCAACAGCTCCTTGGTTGCCGGATCATAAAGACACAATCCGAGATTAAGCTTCTCCGCTTTAGCCTTTTGCGCCTTTGGTGTCCGGCGCAGAATATTCCGGATACGCAAGACCAGTTCCCGGGGTTCAAAAGGTTTCGGCAGATAATCATCCGCTCCGGTCTCCAATCCGGCAATTCTGTCTGCCGTTTCGCCCATAGCCGTCAGAAAAATCACCGGCACATCATTTTCTTCGCGTAACCCGGTCACAAAATCAAGCCCGCTTTCTCCCGGCATCATAATATCAACAATCAACAGATTAAAAACATAATCCTTCAAGCGTTGCCGGGCTTCATCGGCATTTTTCGCCGCCGATACCAAAAAATCGTTCTCCCGCAAAAATCTTTGCAAAAGAGAACGAAGCCTGGTATCGTCATCAACCACAAGAATATGAAATTTTTCTTTTTCCATAAACCCAGCCTGAGCGGAAAACTAAACTTTTTCTTTAGCCGGTTGAGACTTGCGAACTTTCTTAGCCGGATGTTTTCCCTTGCGGACAGTTTTTTTGACCGGTTTTGCCGCCGGTTTGACACTGTTTTCTTTGGCGGGAACTTTTTCCTCAATCACTTTTTTTACCTTGGCCGCAGCTTCCTTAACCGCCGCTTTAACCTCGTCTTTGAGCTTTTTCGGATGTTCCGCGCCACGCACATAGGCCAGCCCTTTTTCAAAATACTGATAACCGGTAATAAAGGTCAGCACCCCGGCCACCCACAGCAAAATCTCGCCGGAAACCGCAAATACCTGACTGGCATTTCCCAGCAGAATCAAAGACAAAGCCGTCATCTGAAAAGCAGTTTTCCACTTGGCCAGACGCGTCACCGGCATTCCGACTTTCACCTCGGCCAAAAACTCACGCAGCCCCGAAACCAGAACTTCGCGGCACATGATAATCACCACCGGGATATAAGAAATTTCGTTCACCATACGGTTGGCCACGATAATCAGCAGCGCCGAAACTACCAGCAGCTTGTCGGCAATCGGATCAAACAAACGGCCGAATACCGAAGTTTCATTGCGGCTGCGGGCCAGATAACCGTCAAAATAATCGGTAATTGCGGCAATAATAAACAACACCGCCGCCAGCACCGACCACGCCAGCGAATGAATGTAAATAGATAAAAAGATAACAGGAATCACTACAATCCGTGAGATTGTCAGAATATTGGGCAGATTATACACTTTCTCCTTCCTTCCGTCAAAAAATTAACACCAGATATTGTTTTTATAATAATGCAGAAAAATCAACTATGAAAGTAATTATAAATTTTTTCCGCCGTTTTTTTATTGATACCGGGAACTTTTTCAATATCCTTAACCGATGCCTGCGAAATTTCTTCAACCGAACCGAAAAAGTTCAGCAAATCATGTTTGCGCTTATTGCCGATTCCTTCAATCTCATCGATTCTTGATTTATAGACCGACTTACCGCGTTTTTTGCGATGTGTCCCGATGGCAAAACGGTGCGCCTCATCGCGCAGATTTTGCATATAAAAAGCAATCGGCGAGCGGAAAGGCAGCTCAAAACTTTCCTTGCCGAGCTGATGATAAAATTCCTTGCCGGCATTTCTGTCCGGCCCCTTGGAAATGGCAATAATCCTGATTTGGCTGAGATCATATCCCTGCAGGGCTTCATGCACGGCATGCAGCTGCCCCAGTCCGCCGTCCAACAGAATAACATCCGGTCGGTTCTCCGGGGTCATGCGCTCAAACCGCCGCAGCAAAACTTCCTTCATCATGGCAAAATCATCATTGGTAATATCCGGATTTTTAATATTAAAAGTACGGTATTGTTTCTTGTCAAATCCCTCCGGCGTCGCCACCACCATTGCCCCGATGGCATAGCTTCCCTGAATGTGCGAGTTATCGTATATCTCAATGCGTTTGGGCAAAACCGGCAGCTCAAATACTTTTTTCATTTCCTCCAGATTAACATGGATGGATGTTTCCATGGCCACCTTGCGTTCAATTGAAGCTGCGGCATTTTCCAGCGCCCGCATCACCAGTTTATGTTTGTTTCCCCGCTGATAGGTATTAATTTTGCATCCCAGCGCTTCTTCCAGAAATTCTTTGTTTTCCAGAGGTTCAGAAACCACGATTTCCTTCGGCGGCAAATGTTTGTTATAAAACGAGCTCAGAAAAGCCTCCAGAATTTCCTTATCTTCGGCGCCTTCCGTTTGTTTGGGAAAATAAGGCACATTGCCGCAGTTCTGCCCCGAACGGATAAAAAACACCTGAATACAGGCAATGCCGTTTTTCCTGACCAGCGCCGCTACATCGCAGGATTTAATGTCGGCGTATTCCACCATATTTCCGGCCTGCACATTGGTAAGCGCACGAATTCTGTCGCGATAAACCATTGCCAGCTCATATTCCTGCCGGTCGCTGGCGGCCAGCATCAAAACCGAAAGCTCCTCCTGAATCCGGGCATTTTTCCCTTCCAGAAAATCCACGGCCTCATTCACCAACTTACGGTAATCTTCCTTGGAAATCCGTCCGGCACAAGGCCCCGAACAACGCTTAATCTGATACAAAAGGCATGGTCTGTCACGGTTTTCAAACACGCTGTCGCGGCAGGAGCGCAGTAAAAACGCTTTCTGTATCGTGTCCAAAACGCTGTTTACCGCGCCGATACTGGCAAACGGCCCGAAATATTTGCTCTTGTCATTGCGGGCACCGCGATATTTGCGCAAAGCCGGAAACGCTGACTGCACGTCAATCACCAGATGAGGAAAAGTTTTATCGTCTTTCAGCAGGATGTTATACTTTGGCTCCAGCCTTTTAATCAGCTCATTTTCCATCAACAGGGCCTTGGCCTCGTTTTCAACGATGATAAATTCCATGCGTTTGATTTCCGAAACCATGCGCTGCAATCTGGCCGGCAGCTTGTTAAAATGGGAATAAGCCACGATTCTCTTCTTGATGTTTTTGGCTTTTCCCACATACAAAACCTTTTCACCCTCGCCCAGCATCCGGTAGACACCCGGCTTTTCCGGTGCAATGGCAATATATTTTTTCAGCGTTTCCAGCCCCTGTTGAATATTCGACATTCTCTGCCTCTGTTTGGTTTTTTATTTTTGCTTAATATAACCGTTCCGTTAATTTTTTGCAGCATAAATTCAGAATATTCAACTTTTTTTGCGGCTCTAAAAATTTCTCCGCCATATTTTCGATTTTCTTTTCGGCCGCATTACCTGATTTCAGTCCGCCGAAAAACCGGAAATAAGCTCTGAAAAACTTTTCTTCTTCCGGTTTCAGTTTCAAGGCAACGGGCCCGTATATATTTTTATAAAAATCATCAACTTTCACATAATCGTCAAACCGGCGGCTCAGTTCTTTCCAACTCTGATATTTTCTCTCACTCAGACTGTCCCTCACCAGATTATTTAATCTTTCAATGCCCTTTTCGTCGCCCCGCAGCTTATACTCTTCATAGCGGGCAAAAAGCTTTCCTGCCGTTTGTCCCAGGTTGTCGCCTTTAAGGCCTTCTTCGATAATCCGCGGCAAAAACTCCTCGACATAATTTTCCGGTTTATACTCGCCCTGCACAATATCGCCGATAACCTTATGCCTTTTGACATAAGCCGTTATCATCATCATTTTTGCAATATCGCTTTCCGAAAATGCTTCATCTCCGTGCAAATCCATGCCGTGAATCAGCTCATGCCGCATGGTTTCGTCAAACTTGTCCGCCTTGTTTGCAATATTATCGGCATTAATCCCCAGGTGCAAATAAACATATTCCCCGGCTCGGGCATTACTGAGCATATAAGCCTGAACCGGCGGCTTGCCTTTTTTATTTTCGGCCGCCTGCCGGTTAATCTGCACAATCCCGTTATGCGCGGCAAAATAGGTTTCCCGGTTGCGGTCGTTGTCAAACCGGCGTCCCCGGAGCTTTGCTTCCAGCGAATCAATCACCTTTCCAGCCCAGAAGAACTCTTCCGGATAACTCAGCTGCTCAAAAACCTGACGCCGGAATGTCTTTTTCTCCGTCGCATCCAGTATCACCGTCTCGCCCCAGCCGTTTTCCGTATTATACAGCAGCACCTGGGAAAAAGGCACCGCCTCCCGCACCAGGATGCCGTTTTTCTCCGCCAGTCCGGTCACGTTATCAACGGCAAAAGTTCCGTTTTTGTTTTCCCTTATACGCAAATCAGGGCTGAACACGGCCGTATTTCGGCCTTTTTCCGCTCCGTCGTTTATCTTCATCCGCCGTTTTTTAAAAAACAGATACAGTTTATAAATTTTCTCGTTCTGCGGCAAAACCGCCGTCTCTTTGTCGTGCAAAAATTGTTTTTCGGCAATTTTTATGCCTTCGGGCATTGCCTCCCTGAAATAATGATAATCCGCTGTCTGGCCGATTTGATTGGTGCCGAGCAGAAAGTCCGCCTCGGTTTTCTTATCCCGTCCTCCCGGAAAATAATGTTGCCAGAAGCGCCGCACCAACTCCATATCCCCGGCCTGAGCCAGCAAAGCCAAAACGCTGTTGCGCCGGTGGGGATAGGCATAAACCCGGTTGGAATATTCCACCATAGCCTGCGGCGAGGGAAATTTTTTCTTCAGCGTGTCAAAACTTTTAAAAACCACAATCTCCCGGGCAATTTTATTGTCCAGTTTTTGGCTTTCTTCATTCCATATGACAGCATTGTCTTTCATGCCCTGCAGCATAGCACAAAACTTTGATATTGTCCAGTTTTTTGTCAAAACTTTTTTAGTGAAAAGTTAACCGGGATGTGATATACTTGTTTTGTTAGGGCAGAACAAATCTGCTTGGGAGGAATCAAAAAATGTCTGAATTGGGAGCTTTAAGTTCATATGCTCTGGCAGTGCAAAACATGCAGATGTCGCTGATAAAAAATCAGATTGACATGCAGCAGCAAGCCATTGAGATTCTTCTTGACCCGGAGCGAAGCGTCCCTGTTTCGTCCGAACTCGGTCAAAATCTTGATATTAGTCTTTAAGCCCTTGTTTCAAGGGCTTTTCTTTTGCCTAAAAACTGATAAGATACCAAAACATTATCACACAGAAATTGCTGATCAGCAACATCACCGCCCCGCCGGCGGCCACACCGGTCATATGTCCCCAATCCGGGGTAATGCCGTCTTCCTGGTATGTCCGCCCCAGGGTCAGAGCCCAAACCGCCGCTGCCAAAACAACCAACGCATAAAAGCGCCAATTTTGGTACAACTGCCAAATCTGCTCATTATCCAGCTTAAAAAATTCAACACTGCCGCTCACAATTCCCAGCAGCACCAGCGGATGAAAAATCAGTCCGCTGCCAAACAAAGCGGCCAGACCGCGGAACATTTATTTATATTGTCCCCAGACGCGGCGGGTCAAAACCCGTTTGCCGCTTTCTTCCAGACCGCTCGGCCAGATAAAGCGCTGCCGGGCGGAAGGCGTCACCAGTTCGCCGTTTTTAATAATTGTCGCGGCGATAAGCGACATATTGCCGCGTTGTTTGACTGACGAGGCACTTTTGCTTCTGGACCAGTCCAGATTTTCCGACATTCTGCTGTTCATCTCCGTCTCCTAAATTCTGACCTCAATTAACATACAGCATACAATAATAAAGTAAACAAAAAATTAACCTCTCTTTCTTCAAGGGAGAGGTCGCGGAACAGAGTGACGCGGGTGAGGGTGAGAGGGGTAAGGTAGGATTTGCTCTCCCCGGCCCTCTCATCTATGAGAGGGTGACAAATTTGAAGATCCCCTGACGTTCAGACTGGCGCTGAACGAGGGATGACATTGTCAAACCTCCTCCAACTCCCCCTAAGACTTTAGGGGGAGGGCAGATTGGGGACTAAAATTTTAGGGGGAGGGTAGTTTGGGGATTAAGTCTTTAGGGAGAGGGTAGGTCGGGGACTGAGATTTTAGGGGAGGGTGAGGGAGGAAATTGATGCGACTCTTAAAGAGTTTAAAAAATGTGCAGATTCAACAAAATATAAAAAGTAGTTGCAAAATTTTCCGGTTAATGTTACTATAGAAAATATCGTTAGAATAACGGTATTTTTTTAACCACAGTAATTGGGAGAAAAACCATGTCAGATATTTCATT
>CALYAY010000016.1 GCA_944393695.1 uncultured Alphaproteobacteria bacterium
CATTATTGCCTCCCTTATAGCCGCCGCCTAAAAATGCAACATATCCTCCAAGGTCTGACAACAGTTCTTTATCGTAACTTGTTGTACCGATGCTACAAGTACAATATTATTAAGGATATTGGGAAATTTAATATAAGAAAGATGTATAAGAAATAATTTTTGCTGTTTTTTAAAAAAATAGCTGCTGATAGTAATAATGGAATGTATATCGTTGCGGAATACAGGGCAGTAAATTCCGTTTGGTGTTTGATTTTATCAAAATATAAATAGAAATTTGAAAGATAAAAAAATAAAATGATAAAAAAGGTTGCTTTTCCGATATATGTTATAATTTTGGGAGAAGATTTTTTTTCTTTGCGATAAAGAATAAAAATATATGCGGAAATAAATATTAATAAAAAGAAGAGCATCCAGAATAAAATATCAAATGTATTGATAAAACATAAAGAGGAAACGGCAAAGACATACCAGAGCTCCAACACTAAAAAGAATCTGAGCAACAAATTAATTTTAGCATTATCTTGTAAAACTTTTAATTCTCTCAATAGATAGTAAAAACAGCTGATACATAGTGCTGCAACAGAAAAGATAAAGTAGAAAAAATCTACAAATTTACTTTCTCCTGATAGTTTTGTATTAACAGGTCTGTCAAAAATTATTTCAGATATATTAATAATTTTATATCCATTCAATATATAAATTATCAAAATACCAAAAACCAAATAAGGGGTCATTTTATTTAATGTATTTTTCATTTGGAGCTCATTGTTTTACTGTATCAAGGCTAGAGAAATTAAAACCTGTAGAAAGATTTTCATAAGCAAGTTTGCTTAGTAAAGCTTTTATATGTTCATCACTAGGGTTGATTAAAATTGAATCGTTTAAATTGCTCATGGTAATCTCCTACATAAATAACTAATTTTATTTGGAGTTGTTAACAGGGATCAAATATTTCTTGTATGGCAAATGTTTGATTATAAAATCAGTAGATAATTTTTCTGCACATGAATATTCTCCTTTTGTCGTATGTAAAATTAAGTCTAAGTCGTTTCGTTTGCGATTAAATTTCGTAAATTTTAGGTCAACAAGAATTTGCTTATTTTCATCGAAAGTAGAAATGATAATTTTTTCTGCATCTTTATAAACACAAAGAATTATGTTATTTTCTTTATATTTCTTTCTCAACTGCATTGTACCCTCACTGCAATAGCTGGACGGAACATATAAAATTTTATTTTCGTATTCTTTCTCCAAATCTACCGGAAAAACTATGTTAGGTTGCCATATAGTTTTTCCATTATCTTGATGAAAATATGTTGCAGGTAGCGTTATTGGAGAAAATGAAACCTTCGACATATTCTGCTTACAGTCTGCCTCAGATGGAGTGCCCATCCAATCATCCGTTATGATGATACTTGCAGGAATAAGAAACAGAATGATAAAGAATGGAGTAAAATACTTTGACTTTTTGAAGATTAAGATAAAAGCCCAAGCCACAGCAGGAAAGGACAATGGATGCAAAAAACAAATTGGATTCCCACAGCCACTGATTGTCCATCTGTAAAAATATAAAATTGTAATAAATACGGCAAACTCAATTAGTTTTACCAACCTTTTTAAAAACATTTTTTCAAAATAAGCATGAAATAAATTTAAGATGGAAATTGTAAATGCTAGAATATAACATAATATTCCCATTCCAAATACGGGTAGACCACAATCCAAGCAATCAAAAGAAATTCTTGTGACTGAGGAATTATAAAATGAGTTGTAGTAAAGCCAAATTAGGTATGAAACAACGTAAATAAGCAGAATATTCTGCACACTTTTCCACCAAGAAAATTTACCATCTTTGTAAAAGAAATATTGCTTAATCTTATTCATAAGCACCTCCAAAGGAGAAATTTAAATTAACACTTTGAAAAGTGTAACTTAAAAGCAGATAATAAAACGTGAAAATCAGAAAAAAGAATCGAGAGGAAGAAATTTTTAATGTGTCCTATTGCACTTTCATTAAGAGTAAATTCTAATTTAGTATCTATTTGTTGATTTAATTATGCAAGTAAAATTTTTCGTTGTATATGATTATGATGCGACGGGAAGGGAGGAAAGAGATCACAACAAAACCTTTGCAAGGGACATAAACAAAGGTTTTGTTGCAATAAATACACCCTTATTAGGAGTAATTTTATTGTCATCTTATTAATCTAAATTGCAAGCCAAAATAATGACTTGTTGATATTTTTGATTTTATTGGCGGAATTTTTTATTGATAAGATTGAAGTCTTACATTGTTTTTTTGTTTTTCTTGCCTCGTTTTTTTTGTTGGATTATAATCGGGATATTCAACAGTTATGCGAGGTGGTTATGCAAGCAACAGGAGTCATCGGGGCAGGAATCTGGGGAACGGCTTTGGCGCTGACGGCAGCACGGGCCGGAAATAATGTTTTGTGCTGGGCCCGGCGGCGGGAAGTGGTGGAGGCGATTAATCAGCAGCATTGCAATCCGTTGTATCTGCCGGATGTCCCTTTGCCGGACGGGATTAAAGCAACTTCGGATCCGGCGGAGGTTTTTGCTTTTTCGGATGTTGTTTTGCTGGCGGTTTCCGCACAGGCGACGCGGACGGTGGTGTCGCAGATGCGGCCGTTTATGAACGAGCATACGATTTTGGTGCTTTGTGCCAAAGGGATTGAGGCCGGGAGCGGCAAAATGCTTTCAGAAGTGGTGCAAGAGGAAGCGCCAATGGTGACGACGGCAGTGTTGTCGGGGCCGGGATTTGCCTTTGATCTGGCCCGGCGGAAGCTGGTGTCGGTTACTATCGGGTGCCGGGATTTGGATAAGGCTTCTCTGCTGGCAGAGCGTTTGGGAACAGCTTATTTTCGTCCGTATACGACTTCGGATATTGTGTCGCCGCAGATAGGCGGAAGCGTCAAGAATGTTATTGCCATTGCTTCGGGGATTGTGGAAGGTGCGGCTTTGGGCGACAGTGCCCGGGCGGTGTTGGTGGCGCGCGGATTTAATGAAATGGCGCGGCTTTCTAATGCCATGGGCGGTAGTTTTTACAGTCTGATGGGGATGTGCGGTCTGGGGGATCTGGTTTTGACCGCGGGGTGTTCGCAATCGCGGAATTTCAGTTTTGGTTATGAAATAGGGGTGTGCGGCAATGCCGAAAAGTTAATTGCTGAAAATAAACGTACGGTTGAGGGGCTGGCTACAGCCAAGGCTGTGGTTAAAAGAGCCCGCAGCCTGGGCGTTGAGATGCCGATTTGCGAGATGATGAACCGGGTTTTGTTTGAGGCGCTGCCCATAAAAACGGCATTGGAGGAGTTATTGTCGCGTCCGTATAAGGAAGAAGGATTTTAGCAGCCGGTTTGTCGGGTGGAGAATTATTTGTCCTGTTAAGAAAATCCTAATGATTGCAGGAGATAATTCTTATGTGAAAGGAGTAGAGGCAATGCGGAAAAAGAGCGACGCCGTTGAAGTGTTGGAAAGTAAATATTTATTCCGGCGTCCGTGGCTGACGGTGAGGCAGGAGCATATACGCCTGGCTAACGGGGCCGAAGTTCCAGAGTATTATGTTTTGGAGTATCCTGACTGGGTGAATATTCTGGCAATTACCAAAGATAAAAAGTTTGTGATGGTGCTGCAATATCGGCATGGTTCCCAGACGACGAATTTTGAGTTTTGCGGCGGGGTGGTGGATAAAACGGATGAATCTCCTCTGGCGGCGGCGCAGCGCGAGCTTTTGGAAGAAACCGGCTTTGGCGGCGGAAAATGGCGGCAAAATCTGAAGATGTCGGCGAATCCAAGCACGACCAATAATTGGATTTATAATTTTATTGCGGAAGATGTGGAGTTTGTGGAAAAGCAGCATCTGGACGGGGGAGAGGATTTGTCATGGCATTTGCTGAGTTTGGCGGAGATTAAAGATTTGCTGCGTAAAGGAGAAATTATCCAGTCGGGACATGCCTGCGCCTTGTGGAAGTATATGGCAGAAAATCATTTGTGGTAATTTTCATGATTTTTTGTGCCTTGGGTATTTAATTGTTTGACTACGGACTATATTTATAATTGTGTTTTTTTTAGAAAGCAATATTTTATATAAAAGGGGGTTCTATGAGAACAGGCCGGGTTAAATGGTTTAGTCTGAGGAAGGGATATGGTTTTATCTCGGAAGAGGAAACAGGAGAAGATGTTTTTATTCATATTACAGAGTTGCAAAAATCCGGAATAGGCTTCTTGGTGCCGGGAAAAAAGGTTGGGTTTGAGATTTGCCTGGATCGAGGAGGCGGGCGTTTGATGGCTTCGCATATCGTTTTGCGCTAAATTTTGAATATTTGTGACAAAAAAGCTTGTCTTTGTTTTTTTCGTGTGATATAAAGAAAATTGTTTTTTTATTATTAACATATAATTAAATAATTTGGCATGAAAAAATTTTTTGTAAAAAAAGACGAGAAGTCTTTGGAAATGGTTGAAATTGCTGCTTTGTTAGTGAAGAACGGTTATGATGTCGAGGCATTTGTACCGAGTGTGGATCTTGCAAAGGTGGTGAGTGACGGTGATGTTCCGGTGTTGGTCGGAGGTTGCGTTGATGAAAACGGCAATGAGGTAAAGTTCAAGGGAGTTGTTCCCAAGGAAGCCGTTGTTTTGACAGCCAAAGGTTCTGAAAAGCCGCTGATTAAACTGGTGGCCAAAGAAATCGGTGTGGAGCTGACGACCGAACAAAAACTGGTGGGCTTTGTGGCCTCTTCTGCCTGGGATTATGCCAAGCTGCGTCATAAGGGTTATTCCTCAAAAGAGATTATCTCTGTTGTGGATAAGCAGTTTTTCCAAAGCGGCGGTACTCGAAAAGAGCTGCAGGTTTTCCGTGATGATTTGGGCAAGCACAGTGGTGTTTGGCCATTGATGGAATTGGAGCTGGAGAGTCCGAAGGTCTTGCCGTTGTTGAAATATTACATCGGAGAGCTGTGCTTTTATGCCGGAAAAATGCCGGAGGTGCTGGTGTCTTTCAGAGACGGGACGCTGCCGGCATTTATGTGGAACAAGTCGCTGATTAAGTCATTGCAGAAAAACTTCAGCGGTGTCTTGAAGAGCGGTATCTTCCAGTTGACGGAGGCTCGGGAAAAGGAATTTTGTTCCCGGGTGAGAAATGCGTCAAAATAAGATTTTTTTGTGTTTGGAGAGGCTTCCTGCGGGAGGCCTCTTTTTTTGTTTAAATTATGGTCTTTAGATTAAAATAGTGATTTACACTTGTAAAATTTTCTGTTAATATAAGATTCGTGAAGACAACAACAGACAGGTGATATTATGATGAAATTATCCAAAGCATTAATGCTGTCCGTTTCCGGACTGATTATTACGTCCGGTGGCAGTTCCGCTTCAATTCATAATTTAACATCTCTCAACTCTCCGGGTGCGATTACATTTGTCCACACACCTTATACACACACCTCACACTCGGAAGAGACGTTGTTGTCTTCTGCCTTTTATTTTCTCCCTGAAAACTCAGGGAGAGTTAGAGAGGGTTTCAAACCCACCCTTACCCTCCCTAAATCTTTAGGGAGGGAAGAAAAAAGACAGGGTGAAAAAATAAAACTCGCGGCAACCTGTTTTGTAACCGACACTTCGGCCTGTTCGGGGAATGAATTTAGCGGAAACAATGCCGATGATGACGGGCATGGTTCTCCCGGAGGGCCGGGCGACGGTGATGATTATGATTTGGGTAATGAGGAGCGCTGCCGTCAGGAAGGCTATACCCAAACATCCTGTCCCGAAGGACAGGAAGGTTCTAACTTCTGCCCTTATGATAATAGTTATTTCGAAAAATGTGTTAACAGCTGTCCCTCAAATTATGTGACCTGTGAAGTCCCTTATTATGGCGTGGGAGAGGCGTGTGACGGGAAATATGCTTCTTGTGAAAAAGACACCGAACGCGCCTGTCAGGAGCTGAACCCCGGTTATGTCGATGAATGCGGCACCGGACAACAATTAAGCGATGACAGATGTTCTTACGACAATACTTACGGCATTTGTTGCAACACCTGTGAGGGGTACGACAACACCAGTATTCCCGAGGGCTATGTTCAGGACGGCGAAGTCTGCACCGGCTGTGACGGACAGGAACATTATAAAGTTAAGCCCAATCCCTGCGACGGCTTTATGGATTGCGGCAGCATGGGCGGTGAAGCCGGGGCGAAGACCTGCCTGTCGGGAACAACCACCATGTATGACAATTGTAAGGCTTGCCCCAACTTGGGAGAATACACCACCTGCCCGAGCTGCACGATTTGCCAGTATGAGGAATGCTCGGGTCTATGGTACGCCACCGGTTGTGCCACGAATTGTACGGATTATTGTGACTTCTGCGGAGGGTGAGGGATTGCTCTTTTCTGGTGGGGAGAATGAAGCGGCAGGTATTTGACCCCTCCAGCTCCCCTTTTGAAAGGGGAGAGAGCAACAAGGAAGATCCCTTGACGTTCAGACTGACGCTGAACGAGGGATGACATAGTCAAACCCTCCCCGACCCTCCCTAATTCTTTAGGGAGGGAGGAATAGAGGAGTAAAAAAACACTGTCAAACTAATTAGCTCCTTTCCTACTTGGATTCTCGTGGCAAGCCCGAGGATGACAAAAGAGGGGGCCGAGGATGACAGAGAAACTGGGAATGAATAATGAAACCCACCCTGACCCTCCCTGAGTTTTCAGGGAGGGAAAAGAAGAGGGGTAGAGCCCTAAGGTTTTAGGGAGAGGATATAAGAAGAAACAAATATTATTAACAACTAATATAAAAAGGAGAAAGGTTATGAAGAAGATATTGTTAGCGAGTGCGGGGGTAATGGTGATGAGTGCGGGAGTGGGATATGCAGCCTGTATCCCGACACCGAGTTGTGCGAGTTTGGGATATGAAAGTTCATCATCATGTGAAGGCGGGATTAAGTGTCCGTTTGGCAATGCTTGGAATTGTACTTTGGTAAACAAGATTACCGAAATCGAAAAAATCATTCAGGAAGGCGGTGCTGACGGTAACAAAGGTGACACTTCAAACTGCAAAATAGGTTCGATTTTCTACTCAGACTGGACTTGTTCTTCCGGCAGTTTAATTTCCGGAAAGACACCTATTGGTATTGTGGTTTATAGTGATGGTGTGGGGCACGGGCAGGTTATGTCTTTGAATAGTATCGGCAACTATGCTTGGGGAGGCTATGGTATTGATATTTCAACGCTTCAAAACTTCAGTTCAGCTTCGGCTGCTTCACAGGATTTAGCCAGTTGTGAGAATACAGCTAAGATTATTGCTGCTGGGAGTACTTATCCTGCAGCTTGGGCAGCTCACGAATATAAAACGGTTGGAACCAATGCCGGTGACTGGTGCCTGCCAGCCGCCGGGATTATGGCCAGTATAAAGAACGGTATGGAATTGATTAATATCGGATATGGCTTAGTTAGCGGTACGCAGATCGAAAGAAATTCTGCCATCTGGTCGTCTTCTGAGTACACTAGCGACTACGTGTTTTACTCAAATTTCAGCGGCGATTACGGGTTGGGGGACTACTCCGACTATAAGAATAACAGCCACGAGGTTCGGCCGGTGTTGGAGTTTTAGGTCTGAAAAAATCCCGGGAGTGGCCCGGGATTTTTTTACTTTTTGGCGTCAATGATTTTTAAGGCATCTTCCAAAGTGAGGGGGGAGCCCTGCTGGTCTTTGGGGATGGCGTAGTTGTTTTTGCCGCATTTCAAGTAAGGGCCGTAGCGGCCGTTGTTAAGAGTGATGTCGGCTTTGAGTTTGGGATGCTGTCCGAGGATAACACCGGCCGGGCGCTCGGCGACGCCGGATAAAATCTGTTTGGCGCGTTCAAGCGTGATGTTGAAAATGTTATCATTACCGGTGAGGGATTTCGACTTGTTGCCCTGTTTGATGTAGGGGCCGAATTTTCCGGTGCTGACCATAATGCCTTCGCCGAGGTCAAAGGGCATGCTCAGCAGGCGCTGCGCCTGTTCAAGCGTGATGTCTTCCGGAGTTATGCCGCGCGGCAGGGAAGAGCGTTTGGGTTTTTCGGTGGTGGCGGTGGCATCTTCGCCGAGCTGAACATAAAAACCATAAGGCCCTTTTTTAAGATAAATCTTTAAGCCGTTCATTTCGCCGAGGATTTTGTCTTCGGGAGCCGGCGGGCGCGGGGTGTCGTTTTGTTCTTCTTCCTTAAAGTCGGTTAAAGGTTTGGTGTATTTGCATTCGGGATAGTTGGAACAGCCGATGAAGGCGCCGAATTTGCCGAATTTTACGCTCAGGCGGCCTTTGCCGCATACTGGGCAGGAGCGGGGATCGGAGCCGTCTTCACGAAGCGGAAACAGGTGATAGGACAGGGCTTCGTCAATGCGGTTGATAACTTCGGTAATCTGCAGAGGTTTGACCGCGTCGATGTTTTTGATGAATTTGTTCCAGAAACCGGTGAGCAATTTTTTCCACTGCATTTCGCCGGCGGAAATGTCGTCAAGAAATTCTTCCAGCTGGGCGGTGAAATCATATTCAACGTATTTGCGGAAGAAGTTTTCGAGAAAGACGGTGACGATGCGGCCGCGGTCTTCGGGGATGAAGCGCAATTTTTCTACCCGCACGTATTTGCGTTCTTGCAAAACGGAAATAATCGTGGCGTAAGTCGACGGGCGGCCGATGCCGAGTTCTTCAAGCTTTTTAACCAGGCTGGCTTCGGTGAAGCGCGGCGGCGGCGTGGTGAAGTGCTGATCGGTGCGGATTTCGCCTTTTGTGACGTTTTCGCCGTTTTCAACGTTGGGCAGGATGCGGTTGTCTTCATCTTCGTTGTCGTCGTCGCGGCTTTCCTGATAGAGTTTGAGGAAGCCGTCGAAGGCAATGACCTGTCCGTTGGCGCGCAACAAAATCTGTTTGTCGCCGGAGATGAAGTCAATGGAAACTTTGTCGAGAACCGCGGGGTTCATCTGGCAGGCAATGGTGCGTTTCCAAATCAGCTCATAAAGCTTGTGGCCGTCGGCGTCAAGTTTGGTTTCGAGCTTTTTGGGAGTGTTCATCACGTCAGAAGGACGGATGGCCTCATGCGCTTCCTGAGCGTTTTTGCTTTTGGTTTTGTATTCTTTGGCCACCTTGGGCAGATAGTCGGGGCCGAAATATTTGACGATGGCTTCGCGGCAGGCGGCAACAGCCTCAACCGAAAGGTTGACTGCGTCGGTACGCATATAGGTGATTAAACCGGCTTCATAAAGCTTTTGGGCAATTTGCATGGTTTTCTTGGCCGAAAAACGCAGTTTGCGCGCGGCTTCCTGCTGAAGGGTGGAGGTGGTGAACGGCGGGGCCGGGTAACGGTTGGCCTTTTTGCGTTCGACATTGGAAACGCTGAATTCCTGGGCTTCGATTTTGGCTTTGGCGTCTTCGGCGGCGGCCTGGTTTTTAAGATCAAATTTTTCAAGCTTTTTGCCGTCAAGCTGTATCAGGTGAGAGGTAATCAGCGCCTGTTTGGAGGTGAGCAGGTCAACGTCAATCGTCCAGTATTCTTCAGGTTTGAATTTTTCAATTTCGGTTTCGCGGTCGCAAATCAGGCGCAGGGCAACAGACTGGACGCGTCCGGCGGATTTGGAACCGGGAAGCTTGCGCCACAAAACCGGCGAAAGGGTGAAGCCTACGAGGTAATCCAATGCACGGCGCGCCATGTAGGCGGAAACGAGATTATCATCAATGGTGCGCGGGTTTTTTATGGCTTCGGTAACGGCGTGTTTGGTGATTTCGTGGAAGACCACGCGTTCAATTTTTTGGCCTTTAATCGCTTTGTGGGCGGTCAGTTCTTCCAAAATGTGCCAGGCAATGGCTTCTCCTTCTCTATCTGGGTCGGAGGCGAGGATGATGGTGTCGCAGTCTTTGACGGCTTTGATGATGTCGGATAAATGTTTTTTGCCGCCGGAACTGAGTTCCCAGGTCATGGCAAAATCATGATCGGGATCAACGGAACCGTCTTTGCTGGGCAGGTCGCGGATGTGTCCGAAACTGGCCAGAACTTTGTAGTCGCTGCCCAGGTATTTGTTGATGGTTTTGGCTTTGGCCGGAGACTCTACAATTACTAACTTCATAGTTCGGTTTCCATTGCTATTTTTTTATTAAAACTATTTTGTTGCCGGGCTGGCGTTCAATGAGACCGTCAAGCTCCAGGTCAAGAAGCTGCGCCGATAAGTCGGCCGGTGACAATCCCGAAAGGCGGATGAGCTCGTCAACGTATACACCGTCACTGCCGAGAAATTCCGTCAGCGGGGTTGTTGTTTTTTGCTGTTGTGGAATATCATCATTATTTTCGGCTTTGTCAAGTGGCTTGTCAAACAATTCAGGTTCGGCTGGGCGTGCAGACGGCCGCGGGCGCGGGTTGAAAGCCGTTAAACGGGAAAGGATATCTTCGGAGGTTTCGGTTAAGAAAGCGCCTTCGCGGATGAGGCGGTTGGCACCGGCCGAACGTGAATCCAGAGGCGAGCCGGGAACGGCGAAAACATCACGTCCCTGCTCAAGCGCCAGGCGGGCGGTGATGAGAGAACCAGACTGTAAGCCGGCTTCAACGACCAGAGTGCCCTGAGCCAGGCCGGAGACAATACGGTTGCGCCGCGGAAAGTTTTGCGCCTGGGGAGAAGTGCCCAGCGGAAATTCGGAAAGAATCAGCCCTTGAGCAAGAATCTGATTGTAAAGCTCGCGGTTTTCTTCCGGATAAATCATATCAATGCCGGTTCCGAGCACGGCAATGGTCGGCCCCTGTCGGCTGCAGGCATGCATGGCGCCTTTATGAGCGGCGGCATCAATTCCCCGGGCCATGCCGGAAACAATCATTATGCCGGCTTCGGTCAGTTCAAAGGCAAAACGAGAAGCCAGACGGCGGCTGTTGGCCGAAGCATTGCGCGAACCGACAACGGCAACGGCGGCCGTATAGTTTAACAATCCGGTATCGCCCGCGGCATAAAGCAGGGGCGGAGCGCCGGCAGTTTCGTTCAGGAGTGGCGGATAAAGCGGCGAATCAAAAAAGATAAGATTGATTTTTTGCCGGAGGGTGTTGCGGTATTCAGTTTCGGCGAAAGAAAGCGGGCAGGGTTTCCAGGCCGGAGGCAGATTTTCGAGGGCCTTTTGTGCCGTGCCGAAACGGCGCAGCAGTTTGTGAAACGTGACGGCGCCGATGTTTTCGGTGTTGAGCAGGCGAATCCTGCCGATGATTTCGCTTTCGTCGGTCATCAGGCTTTTTTCTTGAAGCTGATTTTGCTTTCGGTGCCGTTAAACAGGCGCCGGATGTTGGCATGATGGCGGATGAGAACCAGCAGGGCAACTGCCGTGTAAAAACAGGCATGAACCGGGTCGCTCAGGAAAAAAGCAAATACGGGAACGGAAATTGCCGCAGTGACGGCTGCCAGGGAAGAATAGCGGAAGATGAAGGCCATGCCCAGCCAGACCAACAAAGCAATAATGCCCAAGGGCCATTGCGTGACAACAATAAAACCAAAGGCGGAAGCAACGCCTTTGCCGCCGCGGAATTTGAGCCAGACGGGGAAGTTGTGGCCGATGATGCCGGCCGTGCCCGCAATCAGCGAGGCCATGATGCTGGTGGTGGTGATGAAACCGAAAAACATATAGTAAGATTCAGGTGCCAGAATTCCGGCCAGCCAGGCAGCAAAACCGGCTTTGGAAGCATCCAGAATGACGGTGAGCAGGGCCAGGTCTTTGCGTCCGGTGCGCAGGACATTGGTGGCGCCGATGTTGCCGGAGCCGATTTTGCGGATGTCGCCCAGACCGCAGAGGCGGGTTAGAACCAGGCCGAAAGGAATCGAACCCAGCAGGTAGCCGCCAAGGGCCGATAAAAGAAAAACAAGAGTGATGCTCATGGTATACTGCCTTTTGTAAAAAATTAACACTGTCCTGAATCTACACTTGCATTTTGTTTTATGCAAGACTCTATTAAGAGTTTGTGCATGCCGGTTAAATGGGTTTTGACATCGGTGATTTAATCTATATAAAATACAGGTTACGAAAAACAGTTGGAGGGATAATAGATATGAAACCGATTTATAAACGCGTGCTGATTAAAATTTCGGGCGAGGGGCTGACCGGAGAGGAAGGTTTCGGCATTTCGGCGCCGGCGGTGCGCAAGGTGGCGGAACAGATTAAAGAAATTTATGATGCCGGTACGGAAGTGTGTCTGGTGGTGGGCGGCGGCAATATTTTTCGCGGTGTGCAGGAAGCTTCCAAAGGTTTGAAACGGACGGTGGGTGATTATATCGGGATGATGGCGACGGTGATGAACGCGGTGTATATGCAGAATGTTATGGAAGATATGGGAATGCCGGTGCGGGTGATGTCGGGGTTGGAAATTCCACAGGTGTGCGAGAGTTACCGCTATCGCCGGGCGCAGAGACATCTGGAGAAAAAACGGATTGTGATTTTTGCCGGAGGAACCGGGAATCCTTTCTTTACGACGGATACGGGAGCAGTGTTGAGGGCTTCGGAAATGGATTGCGACGTGTTGATGAAGTCAACCCAGGTGGACGGCGTGTATGAGGATGATCCGCGCAAGAATCCGAAGGCCAGAAAATTTGACGAGATTTCGTATAATGAAGTGATTGAGCGGCGGCTGGGGATTATGGACCTGACGGCAATTGCCATGGCGCGGGAAAACAAATTGCCGATTGTGGTGTTTTCGCAGCATGAAAAAGGGGCGCTGGCCAAAGTGATTGCCGGGAAAGGGAATTTCAGCGTTATCAAATAATCTTCAGACAGGTTTTAAAAACTGCTTGCCAAAGAGGCGAAAATAAATAATTATGTTTGGTAAGAGCAATTTAACAAGCAAAGGTAAGATATGTCAGATTTTAATCAGGTTAAATCCGAAACCAAAAACAAAATGGAAAAAACTCTTGAGTCCCTGAAGGCCGATTTCGGCGGACTGCGCGCCGGCCGGGCTCATGTCAGTCTGCTTGACGGGATTATGGTGGAGGCTTACGGCAGCATGACGCCTCTTTCGCAGGTGGGAACCATCAGCGTACCCGATGCCCGCACACTTTCAATTTCGGTGTGGGACAGGGGGCTGTCCAAGGCTGTGGAAAAAGCAATTATGGAATCGGATTTGGGGCTTAATCCGGCATCGGACGGGCAGCTTATCCGTATTCCCATTCCGCCGCTCAGCGAAGAACGCCGCAAGGAATTGACCAAGGTGGCGGGGAAGTATGCTGAGAACAACAAGGTGGCTATCCGCAACCTGCGCCGTGAAGCATTGGACGAAGTGAAGAAAATGAAGAAAGAAGGTACGATTTCGGAAGATGACGAGAAGCGGTATGAAAACGAAATTCAGAAAATGACTGACGAATCGATAAAGAAAATCGATGAGATGTATGCTCAGAAAGAAAAGGATATTTTGCAGGTGTAAACGGTTTGAAGACGGAAAAATCTTTTCGGGGAAGAGCGGTTTTTGTCTGAGAAACAAGGTTAAGGACAAGTGAGTACAAATCAGAAGAATCGGGTCAGTCATGTGGCCATTATTATGGACGGGAACGGACGGTGGGCGCAGAAGCGTGCCCTGCCGCGTTCGATGGGGCATAAACAGGGGGCGGAAACGGTTAAGGAAATCGCCCGGGCAGCCAATGAGCTGGGAATCGGTTTTTTGACGCTTTATGCCTTCTCTACCGAAAACTGGAACCGGCCGAAAGAAGAGGTCGATACATTGATGGGGTTGCTGCGGCAATACCTGAAATCTGATTTTTCGGAACTCAATAAGAATAATATCCGAATCCGTTTTATCGGCGAAAGGGAGATGCTGGCGCCGGATATTGCCGCCAGTATGGAACAGCTGGAAAACGAAACCGCGGCTAATACGGGGATGACCTTGTGTCTGGCGGTGAGCTACGGAGCCAGGCAGGAAATTGCCGGGGCAGCCAGGCGGTTGGCGTCGTTGGTAAAAAAAGGTGATATTTCGGAAAGCGATATTGATATTAAATTGTTTTCTGATATGTTGTATACCAAAGATATGCCGGATCCGGACATCTTAATCAGAACCAGCGGCGAAAAGCGGCTCAGTAACTATCTGTTGTGGCAGCTGGCGTACAGCGAAATGTTTTTCAGCGATACGTTGTGGCCTGATTTTAAGCCGCAGGAGCTGAGAGATATTATCAATGAATTTTATTCCCGGGAGAGGAGATATGGAAAAGTCTAAAGTGAATTCGTTTTGGAAAAGACTGGCGGCGGCAGCGGTTCTGGCGCCGGTAACTTTGTATGTTCTGTATCTGGGAACGCCGTTTCTGGGTTTGTTTATGTTTATGTGCGCGGCGTTTCTGGCCTGGGAATGGGTGTCGATGCTGTCCAATCAACGGCCGGTGTTTTATGTTGCAGCTTATCTGTTTGCGGCGGGAGCGGCGACTTTGCTGCCGGTGCCGCTTTTGCAGCTTATTCTGGGCGTGATTGTTCTGACGATGCTGGTGGTGTGGCGTAAGTCACAGGGAGAGGAACACCGTCGTCTGCTGGTGCTGGGCGTGCCTTATATCGCGCTGGGAACAGGAGCGCTGGTATGGCTGAGCGATATTACCAATTTTGTAATCGTTATCTGGTATGTGCTGACAGTGTGGAGTGTTGACGTGGGTGCTTATCTGGCGGGGACTGCCCTGAGAGGGCCGAAGCTTGCTCCCAAAATCAGCCCGAACAAAACCTGGGCCGGGTTAGTCGGCGGTGTTTTGCTGGCGGCTGCGGTCAGCTTTGCCTATACCAGCTGGTGGCAGATTAACTATAACTGGGAATTTGCTGCGGCGGCTGCGGTGGTGGCCGTGGTATCTCAGATCGGGGATCTGGCCGAATCCAAAATCAAACGGATTGCCGGTGTGAAAGATTCCAGCAATCTTATTCCCGGACACGGCGGCGTGTTTGACCGGATGGACGGCTTGATGTTTGCGGTGCCTTTTGTTTTTGCCGCGTTTGTGGTGTTGTTTTATGTTAAATTAGGAATGTAGGCGGTTCTTTATGGAAATAATCAGCAATATTTTGTATTATGTCGTGCCTTTTTTGGTTTTGCTCGGCATTTTGGTGTTTGTGCATGAGCTGGGACATTTTCTGGTGGCGCGTGCCGGCGGGGTGAAAGTTGACGAGTTTTCCATCGGGTTCGGCAAAGAGTTGTGGGGGCGCACGGATAAAAAAGGAACGCATTGGAAAGTGTGCGCCATTCCGCTCGGCGGGTATTGCAAATTTTACGGAGACGAGGACGCGGCTTCGGTTTCGGAATCGGAAAAGTTGAAAGATATTTCCGAGGAAGAGAAAAAGCATATTTTTCAATTTCTGGCGCCGTCGAAAAGAATGCTGATTGCCCTGGCTGGGCCGGGAGCAAATTATCTGTTTGCAATTTTGATTTTTACGCTGATTTTCTGGGGCTTCGGGCGAATGACTTTTCCGCCGGTGGTGGGCGAGGTTATTCCGGACAGCGCCGCCGCTAAGGCCGGGATTTTGAAAAATGACCGGATTTTGGAAATCAACGGTCATGAAATTAAGGATTTTAACGGCATTCGTTATGAGGTGGATCTGGCTGTTGACGGAAAGGTTGAGGTTAAGCTGCTGCGCGACGGACAGGAAAAGGTTTTGAATTTTCCGCTGGAAGTAATTGAGGTGACGGAATATAACGGCACGGTTTCCAAAAGGGCTATGCTGGGTGTGAAGTCGGTGAACGCGGTGGAGCTTGACGATACGGATTTGTCGTTGTGGGAAGCGCTGCGCGATGCTTCAGTCGAAACTTGGGATATTACGTCGGCCACGCTGCGCGGCGTGGGGCAGATGCTGACCGGCGAACGCGGCGGCGATGACGTGGGCGGAATTATCCGTATTGCCGAGATGTCCGGAGACATTACCAAGCAAAACGGCATTTTTGATTTTGTGGTGTTTATGGCGCTGCTGTCCATTAATCTGGGGCTGATTAACCTGTTTCCCATTCCGCTGCTGGACGGAGGGCATATTGTTATTTGTCTGGTGGAGATGGTGACCCGCCGGGAGATGAGCGTCCGGGTGAAGGATATGTTGTTCCGTACCGGTTTTGCTCTGATTATGGCCTTGATGATTTTTGCAACCTGGAATGATATTGTGCGTCTGGTGAACCGTTGGTTCGCATGATTTTAACCCGTTTGAACAAGGATTGGTGACTGATGAAAAAAATATACTGGGGCGTATCCTTACTGAGCTTGCTGGCGGCTTTTGACGCTGCGGCGGCGGATGTGTATGTGCGCGATATTGATGTTTCCGGACTAAATCGTGTTGAAAATGAAACCGTTATGGCTTATCTGGACGTGGAAAAAAACGCACCGATTTCGGAGAGTAAGCTGAATGACGCCCTGAAACAATTGTATGCGACCGGGTTGTTTGAGGATGTGGCTTTTAATGTGACGGCGGACGGCACGCTGGTGATTAACGTGGTGGAAAATCCGGTTATCAATGAGCGGATGTTTGACGGGAATGAGCATGTTGACGATACAATGCTGGAGAGTGAGGTGCAGCTGGCGCCGCGGTCTGTTTTCAGCAAGGCAAAGGCTCAGGACGACGTGCAGCGTATTCTGGAGGTTTATAAGCGGACCGGACGTTATGCGGTGGTGGTGGAGCCGAAAATCATCCGCCGGGAAAATAACAGTGTTGATTTGGTTTATGAAATTGATGAGGGGCCGCTGGCCAGCATTGACAAGATTAATTTTGTGGGCAATTCGCATTATTCCGACAGTGAGCTGGAAAGCGAGATTATGAGCAAGGAAAGCCGCTGGTATAGGATTTTTTCCAGCGCGGAAAATTATGATGCCGAGAAAACAAATTATGACAAAGAATTGTTGCGCCGGTTCTATCTGAAAAACGGGTATGCCGATTTCCGGGTGATTTCATCTATTGCCGAGCTTAGTCCGGATAAAAAGTCCTTTGTGCTGACTTATGTGCTGGACGAGGGGCCGCGTTATGAAATCAGCGATATTGAGATTGTTTCGGAACTGAAAGACGTGGATGGTGAAAGTCTGCGTCCGGCCTTGTTGCTGGCACCGGGAGACTGGTATAATTCCGATAAAGTTGAAAAGTCGGCCTATGAGATTACGGAGGAGCTGGGCAAGCGCGGTTTTGCCTTTGTTGATGTTCAGCCGGATATGCAAAAAGACGCTGCCTCCGGAAAGGCCAAGCTTTCGTTCCGGGTGAAGGAGGGCGAGCGGGTATTTGTCAACCGCATTAACATTACCGGCAATACGCGTACGGATGATGATGTTATCCGCCGTGAGTTCCGTCTGGCAGAAGGAGATGCCTTTAATGCGGACAAGCTGCGTGCTTCACGCCGCAATGTGGAAAATCTGGATTATTTCAGCAAGGTTGATATTCAGACCGCGCCGCTGGCTGTCGGTAATCAGGCGGATATTAATGTTAACGTGGAGGAAAAATCAACCGGATATTTTAATGTCGGTGTCGGGTATTCGACGGTTAACGGGGCTTTGGTCCGTACCGGCATTACGGAAAACAATTTCCAGGGAAGAGGTCAGCAGCTGGGATTTGATATCGGGGTTTCGCAGCGCGCCCAGGATTATAATATCAGCTTTACCGAGCCGTATTTCCTGGGGCGTCCGCTGAGCGCCGGAGTGGATTTGTTCCATGTGAGCGAAGACTATCAGGATGAAGGATCCTACGATTCACAGAGTACCGGCGGACGGCTGCGTCTGGGGTGGAATTATACCGATGATTTGTCGCAGTATCTGCGTTATACCCTGCGCGAGGATAAAATTGACCATGTTGATGATGACGCTTCCATTTATATTAAAAACGAGGAAGGTTCTTATGTCGGGTCAATTGTCGGGCAGACGCTTGTTTATGATAAGAGAGACAGCGCCATTAATCCGAAGGAAGGTTACTATTTGTCTTTCGGCAATGATGTTGCCGGGGCCGGCGGAGATGAGAAGTTTTTGAAGTTTGATGCCAAGGCTTATAAGTATTTTACCTTTGCCGATTATTACACTTTAAAACTGTTTGCCAACGGCGGTTATATTGTGGGGTATGACGGCAAGGATGTCCGCTTGTCCAACAGGTATTTCCTGGGCGGGTATAACATGCGCGGTTTTGAATATGCCGGTATCGGTGCCCGCGACCGCTTTACGGATGATGCACTGGGCGGCAACTGGATGGTCTACACGGGGGCCGAACTGGCGTTTCCGATGGGGCTTGACGAACTGGGAATCAAGGGACGTACCTTTGTGGATGTGGGTATGCTGGGTAAGCCTGACGATATTAATTCGGCCATTGTCGAATATTCGTCGACGCCGCGTGTGGCCGCCGGTGTCGGTATTACCTGGCAGTCGCCGATGGGCAATATCGATATTGACCTGGCGTTCCCGATTGTCAAAGAAGATTATGATGAAACGGAAGTTTTCCGTCTGAACTTTGGTACTCGTCTTTAAACAAAGTCGGAAGGGCTGAGAGAGGCTCTTCCGGTTTTTTTGTTTGAGAAAGCGGGCGGATTTTATGAAGGAGTAATGAGTAAAAATGGTTGATGCGACTTTTTTTGAGAACAACGGGCCGTTTACATTGCAGAAGATTGCGGCAATTTGTGAGGCTGAGGTGAAAGACGCGTCGAAAGCGCAGATGATGATTGCCGGTATTGCAACGATGAAGAGTGCGACGGAAAGTGAGATTTGTTTCTTTTATGACAAGAAGGCAAAGGAAAATGCGGCAGAGATAAAAGCCGGAGCCTGTGTTACGACGGAAGAACTGGCGGCTTTTGTGCCGGCGACAACGGCGGTGTTGACGGCGAAAAATCCCAAGCTGGCCTTTTTGAAACTGAATCGGGAATTTTACAGCGAAAAAGTCAGGAAACCGGATATTGCGTCTTCGGCACGTATTCATCCTTCGGCGATTATCGGGCAGGGAACATATATCGGGGACTGCGTGGTTATCGGTGAGAACGTGCATATCGGCGAAAACTGCATGATTGAACCGGGGGTGGTTATTGCCCGGGGGTGTCAGATCGGTTCCGACTGCCGTATCGGGGCCAATGCTTCGATTTCTTATGCGGTTATCGGCAACGGCTGTTATATTTATACCGGTGTCCGTATCGGACAGGACGGTTTCGGCTTTATGATGCTGAACGGCAAGCATGAGCGTATTCCGCAGCTGGGCCGGGTGGTTATCGGTAACGACGTGGAAATCGGGGCTAATACCTGTATCGACAGAGGAGCGCTGGACGATACGGTTATCGGCGACGGGTGCCGGATTGACAATCTGGTGCAGGTTGCGCATAATGACAAACTGGGCAACGGCTGTGTGCTGGTTGCGCAAACGGGAATTGCCGGAAGCTGCACTTTCGGCGACTATGTGGTTTGCGGCGGGCAGACGGGTTTTGCCGATCATCTGAATGTCGGCAGCGGGGTGCAGGTGGCCTCGCAGTCAGGCGTTATGCGTGATATTAAGCCGGGGGAAGTCGTGATGGGTTCGCCGGCGGTCAAGTTTAATGATTATATGCGGCAAGTCGCTTATTTGCAAAAAATTACCAAACGCTAATATTTACTAATAATGAGGATAAATCTGATGTCTGAAAATAAAATTTATACTGTTGAAGAAATTATGGAACTGCTGCCCCACCGCTATCCGTTTTTGCTGGTGGACCGGTTGGAAGTGGAAGAACCGGGAGTTAAGGGCGTCGGTTTGAAAAACGTGACCATGAACGAAGAATTTTTTCAGGGGCATTTCCCCGGTAATCCGGTGATGCCCGGCGTTTTGCAGATTGAGGCGATGGCCCAGACGGCGGGAGCGCTGGTGCTGACATCCATGGAAGATGTTAAGGACAAGAAGGTCGGCGTGTTTTTTATGTCGATCGACGGCGTGAAATTCCGCAAGCCGGTGAAGCCCGGAGACCAGCTGCGCATGCATGTGGAAAAAATCAAGGAACATGGCCGGGTGTTTGTGTTCCGCGGGGTTTCAAAGGTTGATGACAAAGTGGTTTCGGAAGCTGAATTTACGGCGATGATTGCCAAATAGAATCTTTGAATTTTTTTGCGGACGGAAGGCGTTAAAGAAACGTTAACGGCTTCCGTTTTTTTTTGTGAAAAATGAGAAAAAAAGTGTTTGCTAATTTTTGGTGTCTTTGTTATATACATTTGTGAACGTATGTATAGCAAGGAGGTAAAATATGGTTCGTCGAACCAAAGAAGAAGCAGAAGAAACCAAAGATAAAATCGTACGTGCAACCCTGGAGATATTTTGTGAAAAAGGGTATTCGCGGACGACGTTTGACGAGATTGCCAGGCGAATCAATCTGACCAAAGGGGCCGTGTATTGGCATTTTCGCAACAAAGCGGATATTTTAACCGAGATTATTCACCGGGCTTTTCTTCTCAGCAGACAAGAACTGGGACAGCAGGTGCCGGAATTGAAAACTCTGGAGGACTTGCGGCGGTATCTGCTTTGTGAAATTCGTTTGATTCAGCAGCATGAACAATATCGGAAGTTTTTGTTTTTTGTTCTTTTTCAGATGGAGTGGTCGGAAGCAATTCTGAATAAGGTGTCTGCCGAGCTGCAGGATATAATACAGTCAGGACGCAATGTGATAAAAGAGGTCTTGACTTTTGCGCAAAAAAATGGCGAAATATCCGCATCCGCAGATATTGAAGAAACTTTGTGCGTAATTTCCTGTATGTGGCAGGGAATCTTGAAAAATGTTGTTAAACCTGAGTTCAAGATTGATGGTGAAAGGCTGCTTAACCGCAGTTTTCAGGTGATTGTGAGTGGTTTAAAAAGTAAGGAATCTGAGTAATGAAATTAGGAACAGTGAGCAATCGTAAAATTTTAAGACAAGTGTCCGTGTTGGCATTGTGCGTCGCGGCCGGGTGGTTTTTGAAAGGGCGGCTGACTCCTGCCGTGCAGGTTGCGGGAGCCGGGCAGCAGGAGCCTTATGTTTTGATACAGGGACTGAAAAAGGCTGACATTTCGCCCAAAACCAGTTATATCGGGCATGTGGAGGCTATTAAGAGTGTTAACCTGACGCCGCAGGTGACCGGGTATGTGGAAAAGGTTTTGTTTCAGGAAGGAAGCTTTGTGAACGAAGGCGATTTGCTTTTTGTGATTGAGCAAAAACGTTATCTGGCCAATGTGGAACTGCGTAAAGCCGAGCTGCAGAGCGCCAAGGCGAATCTGGTGCGGGCGGAAAGAGATTTTAAGCGCCAGGCTCAGTTGTCCAAGCAGAATTATGCCTCCAAAGCAACTTTTGATACGGCGGAAAGTACCTATTTGCAGGCTAAGGCGGCGGTTGCCCAGGCCGAGGCCAATCTGGATCTGGCCGAGATTGATCTGGGATATACGGAGATCAAAGCGCCGATCAGCGGTTATATCGGAAAAGCGCAGGTGACGGAAGGAAACTATGTGAGTTCATCGGCCCAGAATCTGGCCCGTATCGTGCAAACCAATCCGATACGCGTGGTTATTTCGGTAACGGATAAGGATTATCTTGAAAACAAGCTGCTGAACGATACCGGCGGCAAAGGAGCTATCCGCAGCGAAATCGTGCTGCCGAACGGTCAGGTTATGGAAAATCATTTCCTTTCCCGGTTTACGGATAACGAAATCAATACCGATACGGCGACGATTGCCATTTACAGCGAATATGCCAATAATGAAGGCTTGCTGATTCCCGGTAACTATGTTGACGTTAAAATCGGGCTGAAAGAAGAGCAGATGGCTTTATTGGTGCCGCAGTCGGCGGTTGCCCAGGATGAGTACGGCAATTATGTTATGATTGTCAAAGACGGCGTGGCCGAAGAGCGCCGGGTCGAACTGGGTGATCTGATCGGAGTGTCGCAGGTGGTTAAGAGCGGTTTGAAACCGGATGACAAGGTTATTGTTCAGGGACTGCAGAAAGTTCAGAACGGAACAAAGGTTAAAGCCGAGCTGGTTAATCCGTCTGCAGGAGAGGAGAAGTAATTTATGTTTTCAAGAGTATTTATTGAACGGCCGCGTTTTGCGATGGTGATATCCATCGTTTTGACACTGGCCGGTATTATTTCGGTGTTTTCCCTGCCGATTGCGCTGTATCCGGAAATTACGCCGCCGGAAGTGGTGGTTTCGGCCAATTATCCGGGAGCCAGCGCCGAGGTGGTGGCCAAGACTATCGGTATTCCGCTGGAAGAGGAAATCAACGGTGTGGAAGACATGTTGTATATGAATTCGTCTTCCGAAAACTCTTCGTACAGTCTGACCGTTACTTTTAAGGTGGGTGTTGACCGGGATATGGCACAGGTCAAGGTGCAAAACCGTATCCAGCAGGCAACATCAAAGCTGCCGACGGAGGTGACTCGGCAGGGGCTGACGGTTAAGAGCCGTTCGTCCAATACGCTGGGATTTATCAGTATTTCATCACCGAACGGAACCTATTCGGCCAATGAACTGACCGACTATGTGCAAAATAACGTTAAAGACAGTTTGAGCCGTGTGCCCGGTGTCGGCGAGGTTAATGTTTATTCTTCCCGGCTGAGTATGCGTGTGTGGCTGGATGCCGATAAGATTACGGCTTTGAATATTCCGGTTTCGACGATTACCGCCGCTATTGAGGGGCAGAACTATCAGCCTTCTCTGGGCAGTGTCGGCGCTATGCCGGGAGACGGAACCCAGCAGATGATGTATACGCTGCAGACGCAGGGACGTATTAACGAGGTTGAGGATTTTAAGAACATTATTATCCGTACGGCCGAGCAGGGTGGTCTGGTTTATCTGAAAGATATTGCCCGGGTCGAAATCGGCGAGGAAAGTTATCATGCCACTTCAAAGTTTAACGGGGCTTCAAACGTTTCCATTGCTCTTAACCAGCTGGCCGGTGCCAATGCTTTGGATGCCATGGCCGGCGTTAAGGCCGAGATGGCGCGTCTGGCCGAGCGTTTTCCGGAAGATATGACCTATATTATCGGGTATGACTCAACCGATTATATTGAATCTTCAATTGAAGAAGTGGTCTTCACGCTGGTTTTGACCTTTGGTCTGGTTATTCTGGTGTGTTATGTCTTTTTGCAGGACTGGCGTTCGGTTTTGATTCCGACCCTGACCATTCCGGTGTCAATTTTTGCCACTTTTGCGGTGATGCTGGCTTTGGGCTACAGCCTGAATATTCTGACGCTGTTTGCGTTGGTGCTGGCGATCGGTCTGGTGGTGGATGACGCTATCGTGGTGGTGGAGCGAGTGCTCTATCTGATGGAGACGGAAAAGCTGTCGCCGAAAGAGGCCACGATTAAAGCTATGGAACAGGTGTCAAGCGCGGTTATTGCAACGACGTTGGTGCTGTTGTCCATCTTTGTGCCGGTTGGCTTCCTCGGCGGTATTACCGGTAAGATTTATCAGCAGTTCGCTATTGCAATTTCGACCTCGGTGGCTTTTTCGGCATTGAATGCTCTGACCTTGTCTCCGGCATTGTGCGCCACTTTGCTGAGGCCTTTGAAGCCGAAGACTTCCGGTCCGCTGTATTGGTTTAACCGTATCGTGGGACGGGCCCGTGACCGCTATGCTTCCATCGTGGGTTTCGTCGGGCGCAAGGTCAGCGCTATCTTCTTGGTTATGATGTTGTTGTTTGCCGGTGTGGCCGGGTTTTTACAGGTCAGCCAGACATCGTTTATTCCCGCGGAAGATCAGGGTGTTATCTTTGTTAATATTCAGCTTCCGGAGGGGGCTTCGCGTGTTCGTACCCAGGATTTTGTCGATACGATTTATCCGCTGATTAAGGAAGAAGAAGGCGTTGACAATATTATGAGTGTTGTCGGCGTCAGTATGATCGGCGGGAGCGGCGAAAACGTGGCGATGTCCATTGTTACGTTAAAACCGTGGAATGAACGTAAAAGCGATGAACTGTATTCAACCAATATTCTGAACCGTATCCGGGCAAAGCTGCAGGCAATGCCGGAAGCCGAGGTACAGTTGTTTGAACCGCCGGCAATTATGGGACTGGGTATGAGCGGCGGTATGGATTACAGACTGCAGTCATTGAATACGGATGATGCCCAGAAGATTGAGGCGGCTTTAAAAGGATTGCTGGGTAAAATCAATCAGGATCCGAACATCTCTTATGCTTATACGACGTATACGGCGCAAACCCCGAATATCTATATTGATATAGACCGGGAAAAGGCCGAGGCGATGGGGGTTTCCATCGGCAGCATCTATGATGTTTTGCAAAGCTACCTGGGATCAAGTTATGTCAACGACGTTAACTTCGGTACGCAGGTTAACAAGGTTATGATTCAGGCAGACTGGCCGTATCGTAAGGATATTGACAGTGTTAAACAGCTACATGTTCAGAACAATCAGGGTGAGATGGTGCCGCTGGATGCGATGCTTTCTTTCCGCAAGGTTTTGGCGCCGCGCGTGGTGACACGTTATAACCAGTATCCGAGTGCATCGATTACGGCGGTTCAAAATCCGTCCTCCAGTACGGGGCAGGCGATGGGTGCTTTGGAAAAACTTTCCGAACAGCTGCCGTCGGGTTTCAGTTATGAGTGGTCAGGTATGAGCTATCAGGAAAAATCAAGCAGCGGACAAATCGGATATCTGATTGTTCTGGCGATGACCTTTGCTTATTTGTTCCTGGTGGCGCAGTATGAGAGTTGGGCTATTCCGCTGCCGGTGCTGGCTTCGGTTTCAGTGGCGATGCTGGGTGCATTGGGCGGGTTGTTTATTACCGGACTGCCGCTCAGCATTTATGCTCAGCTGGGGTTGATCCTGCTGGTTGGTCTGGCAGCTAAAAACGCCATTCTGATTGTGGAATTTTCCAAGGAAGAGCGTGAACGCGGCGCTTCGATCATCAAGTCGGCGGTTATCGGAACCAAAGAACGTTTCCGCGCCGTGCTGATGACTGCCTTTACGTTCATTCTGGGTGTGTTCCCGATGATTGTGGCGACGGGTGCCGGTGCTTCCAGCCGTATTGCCATCGGTGTGCCGGTGTTCTACGGTATGTTGGTCGGAACGGCCGCCGGTCTGATTATTATTCCGCTGCTGTATATCATGTTTGAGACGTTCAGAGAACGTTTGACAAGCAAGCCGGCGAATAAGAATCGGAAACCGGAAAAAGAGTAAAAACTAAAGAAACTCCCTTCGGGGAGTTTCTTTTTTGGGCAATGGGCGGAAAAGCATGGTGATGGATTAAAATTCGAGAACGGGGCGGACCATGAATAAATTATCTTTACGGTAGTTTTTTCCGCCCAGCCATAAGCTGGCAGATGTCCAGTTCCATGCACCCATAGTAAGGTATTCGGAAGATGACCAATAAGTGGTATCCCCTATCTGAGTGCCTTGGGCCTGAACAAAGCGATTGTTTATAAGCGATATATTGTTTTCAATACTCATCCAAACACCGGCAGCAGGTAAACACCAATCCCCGGCTTCCGTTCCTTCGGTTTTATATTCATGAGCGGCCCAGGCTGCCGGATAGGTATTTTTATCACCCTCTGCTATAATCTTCTGGGTATTGACACAGCTGCTTAAATCATAGCTGATGCTTTCAGTACTGTCGAAGTTAGTTAAGGTCAGAATATCATCGTAAGTAGGACCCCAAATGTAGCTGCCGATTGACTTCAAAGCCATAGCCTGTCCACAATTACTGTCATCGCTTTTATAGACAACAACCGCAATCGGAGTCTTGCCGGAAATCTTTTGAGAACTGCAGGTTCTGTCACTAAAGATGAAATCACCGATGTTGCAGTTTTTGGCATAACCGTTGCATTTTCCCCATTTAGCTTGTTCTGCAGGTTTCTTCTGGCAGGCTCCGTTTTTCCATTCATAACCGCTGGCGCAGGTGCATGAAGTATATTTTCCATTACAGGCAGTGCCGGAGCCGCCGGCATAACCGGTGCCGGTACAGGTGTATTGGTAGTTGGGTGAGCATTGCTGGGTACAAGTTTGGGAGTTGGCATTCCAATCGTAGCCGGGTTGGCAGCCGGTTTTGTACCAGAGGCCGGAACATTCTTCATAAGTGCAGGTAAACGGGCTGGGGCAGCTGGTGAGGGTGCCTTTGTTGGGGCAGGGCTTGCAGTTGTCATATTTTGTGGTTGAGCCTGAGAGGCAGGTTTTAGCTCCGGCTTCGGGGCCCATGGAGCCGCAATCCATAAATCCGTCACAGGGATTGGGTTTTATCTTATAATGTTCCTGACCGTCACAACCGGTGCAGCTTTCCCCGTCCTGAATATAGCCCTCGGGAATGGTGGTGTTGTCATAGCCCTCACAAGTGTTGCAACAGGTGCCATAAGTATTGTCGTATGAGCAGCGGTCATCGCTTAATTGTTGGCCGGTGCTACATTCATCGACATAACCGGGGTTAAGTTCCTGACAGGCGCGCTCAGTATCTTTTTCACAAGAGGCGTATTTTCCGTCGCAAGCTTCACCAACCCCGTAATAAGGCGGTTCGCAGGTAACGTAATTAGAGGGACAGGAAGAGACACATTTTTCGAAATAAGTGCTGTCATAAGGGCAGGTATTGGCTGGTTTCTGTCCTTCAGGACAGGATGTCTGGGTATATCCTTCCTGACGGCAGCGTTCGGCATTGTCGAGGTCATAGTCATCACTGTCGCCCTGTCCTCCGGGAGGTACACCGCCGTTATCCTCATCGGCATTATTCCCCGCAAACTCATTTCCCGAACAGTTGGTTGTGTCGGTAACAAAACAGGCGGCTGCGAGTTTTATTCTATCACTCTGTTTTTTTTCTTCCCTCCCTAAAGAATTAGGGAGGGTAAGGGAGGGTTTGAAACCCTCTCTGTCTCTCCCTGAGTTTTCAGGGAGAGTAAGTTCGGCAATATCTTCAAGTGAAGACAAATGAGCGGCCGTGAGGTGTGAAGTGTGTGTGGAAACATGTGATTTAAGCATGGCCGCGTTTAACACCGGAGGCGTATCATCAGGATTAAAACCGGCATAACACAAATCAGCTCCGGCAATAAACGACATGCAGGAAACCGACAACATGAGTATAGTTTTGTTCATCATAATAGCACCTCTGTTATTAATTACATTTGTCTTCACGAATCTAATAATAACAGAAAGTTTGATTATTGTAAATAGTTAATTTTGGGTTAAGACGGAAAATCGGACGAGGTTTTGTTTATGATGAATGAAACCCTCCCCGACCCTCCCTGAGTTTTCAGGGAGGGTGATAGAGGAGCCTGAGTTTTCAGGGGAGAGAGGGTGAGGAGGGACGGGCAGGGTTAGTGTTTTTTTTCGCTCAGCAGGTCTTTGGCTTTGTCGATGATGGTGTCGCTCTGGGTGACTTTGTGATAAACCGGGGTGACGGTTATGGGCTGAGGCGTGGCGGGGGTGATGTCTACATAGTGTATCGGGCGGCAGGCAATGTGTTTGAAGGCAAACAGGACAAACAGTCCGGCTACCGCGGAGAAAGCCAGAGGAAAGCAAATGGGACCAAAATGCTGCATGGCAAAAGAAATGATGATCGGGCCGATTATCATGCCGATGCTTTGCAACATAATCAGCCGACCGCTGGCGTTGGTGCGGCGGGAATCGTCTATGAGGTCGTTGATGTGTGAAACGCAGATGGGGTAAATGATGAAAGTGCAGGCGCCCAGTAGAAGAGCCGAAAGAGACAGCAATGCTGTGCCGCTGTTTAAGAAAAATTGTATCCAGGGGGCGGACAGAAACATTGCTCCGCAGGTCCACATGATGACAAAACGACGGTCAAGACGGTCTGAAAGCCTTCCGACGGGGATTTGTGCCAGCATGCCGCCCAGAATACCACAAAACATGAATATGGAGGTTTGGGCAATGTCCAGGCCGTTTTGGGCTGCGTAAACGGTTCCCAGGGTGTAAAAGGCACCGACAAAGACACCACTGCACAGGCAGCCGATGGTGCCGACAGGAGAAGTGCGGTAAAGTTCGGATAATTTCATGCTTTGAGCCAGAGAAATGTCGGGAGCGGGAAGAGCTGTCAGCGAAACCGGAACCAAAGCAACGGAAAAAATTATGGATACGGTGATGTAAACCAGTATTCCGTCCGGGGAGGGAATGTTTAGCAGAAGCTGGCCCAGGCCGGAGCCGAGGTAAGTGGTGACCATGTAGAGCGCCATTATCAGGCCGCGGTTTTGGTTGGTGGTGCGGGCATTGAGCCAGCTTTCCAGACACATCATGGATGAGCCGATGCAATAGCCCTCAATCAGGCGAAGAAGTGCCCAGAAAACGGGGGCATATGAAAAAATGTGCATGAGGGCCAGAGCCGAGAATATTGAAATATAAGCAGAGAAAGCACGGATGTGGCCGACTTTGTTGATTATCTTTGAGGCTGTGACTGAGGCCAGGATGTAGCCGGCATAGTAAAGCGAAAGAATGAGGCCGATTTCGGCTGTCGGGACATGATGAAGGTTCATCTGTACCGAAAGGGTGGAGGTGAGCAGGGCATATCCCATGCAGGTGAGCGTGGTGCCGGTGAAAAATGCCGATAACGGCGAAATGACCGCTTCCAGGGGTTTTATGTATTCATGTAATTTTGTCATGGCGGCAGTATAAATGCGGATTGATTAATATTTGTATAAATTTGCATTGCAAGTATAAATTTTTGATATTGCCGTCCGAAAGTGAATTTTTGTTTAAATTATGGTCTTAACTAAAAATTAACTATTTACAACCTTTTCGAAATTTGTTAATATAAGATTCGTGAAGACAAATGTAATTTAAGACTAAGAGGTGTTATTATGATGAATAAGACTATTCTCATGTTGTCGGCT
>CALYAY010000017.1 GCA_944393695.1 uncultured Alphaproteobacteria bacterium
CCTTAGATATCACAGACTTTATTTCTCAAAATACCGTCTGCGTATCCCCTATCCCTTATTTACTCCTCTTTATAACTGACCAACCTGTTGTCTTAACTTTTTGTTAACCGTTCAACCTGTCGGCGAAGTGGTTTATATGACAATCAAACCTCAATGTCAACAACTTTTTTCAAAAAAAATAAACTTTTTTGTGAACAAAAAATTAAGTAATTGATATGTCGAAATAATAACCGTAAAATTTTTTATTGTCAAACAAAAAACGACAACAAAAAATTAACCCTTTTCATCCTACATTTAACAATACTTAGGCAGAAATCAAGATTCTTTATAAAGAAAGAATGATTCTTCTTGCTTATATATATTTGTTCTGTAATATGTACAGGGTAAATTAACAAATTTAGGAGGTTACAATAATAAAAGAGAATACCAATGCACCAGTACGCGAAAGTGACGGACCGCGCATTAACGAAGACATCAAAGCCAGAGAAGTACGCCTGATTGACGCCGAAGGAAACAACCGTGGCATTGTATCCATCAAAGAAGCTCTGGCCGTTGCGGATGAAACCGGGTTAGACCTGATTGAAATCTCACCTCAGGCCAATCCCCCGGTATGCAAAATTTTAGATTACGGCAAATATAAATATGAAGTTCAAAAAAGAAAGAACGAAGCCAAGAAAAATCAAAAAGTCGTAGAAATCAAAGAACTCAAACTCCGCCCGATGATTGACACGCATGATTATGAAGTAAAAGTCAAACAGGCGCAAAAATTTCTCAAAGAAGGCAACAAAGTAAAATTCACCATGCGTTACAAAGGCCGTGAACTCAGCGCCAATGATCTGGGACGTGTTGTGCTCAATCGTCTGCTGGAAGATTTGGAAGGGCTTTGCAAAGTCGATTCGGCCCCCAAGCTCGAAGGCAAACAGATGATGATGATTGTATCGCCTTTATAAAAATTTTGCCGCCCCTCAGCCTAAAACTGGCGGGGCTTTATTTTTTTCAGGAGAAACACAATGAATAAACTTTCCGCTTACATCACTTCCGGCAGCGGATTCGGCATTAAGATTCTGCTCATAGCCTCAGCCCTCATCGCCATAATCCTGGCCATCATAGGACGCACCGCGGCTTCACCGGCCATTCCCGGAATACAAGACACGCTCAATCAGCTCCTGCCCGTCACCATTGAAAACGGCACCATCACCGCCCCGGCCGACACAATCAAAACCGCCGTCTTCCGCCTGCATGAAAACGGAAAAGAAGCCGGACTTCCCGTCATTCTTGACACCACATCCCGCCAAACCAAACCCCGGAATTTAAAACCCGGCATTTACATTCAGCAGCAAAGCATCATTATTGCCAGCTCGAAAAAAATCACCACCTATTCACTGAAAGAACTCGCTCAAAGCTGGGATATCTCCGGAACCTGGCAGCCGGGGGATTATTCCGGACAAATTTCCTCTTTTCTGAACTGGCTGATATTCATCTTTGCCGGTGCGGCTTTTGTCGGCATTTTCTGCGTTTACTTTGTCCTGAGTCTTTTTTATGCTGCCGTGGCCGCGCTTATCGCCGCCGCATTCAAACGCAAAACAGCTTTTGATTTCCGCATGCGCCTCAGCGTCATCTGCCTGCTTGGCGGCTACCTGCTGTCTTTCCTGCTCGGATTCGCCGGCATCGGACTTAACGGCTGGGCATTTTTCTTCACCGTAATCATACTCCAGTCTCTGTTGATAAAAACACTGCCCCGGACAGAAGCATAAAAAGAGCGGAAAATTTCCGCTCTTTTTTACTTTTCTTCAAACCGCAGAACGTAATTGCTTAACCTCCGGACAAAGCCAAAACTTCTCATCATAAGCCTTCAGTCGTTCGTCATCGGCCCATTGCACAAACAAAGGTTCGGCCCTGTCGCTGAGCGGAATCTCCATACCGGTCAGATAAATTTCAATCCACTCGTCATTACCGATTCGGAATAGCAACTCTTCCGCCTCGGGACTAAGATAATAACGCCGCAGATAAAATTTAACCTTTACCTCATCGCCGGAATTCAACAAAAAAACTTCGGCCAACGGAAGCAGATAATTCTCTGCTCCAAAACTCATAAATTCCTCATCGCTTGCCTTTTTCAAAAAATCAAGCTGTCTCTGCAATTTCTCCATAATAATTTCCTTTCTGTAAACCCAATAATAAAAATACCTGATTAACATAATACATTTGTCCCCGGCCGGCAAGCCGCATATACCTTGTCCACAAGGCAAAAAAACAGGGGGAACATTTCGTTCTCCCTGTTTTCTCATCAATTCTAAAGCGTAAAGCCGATATTTTCATCGACATGTCCGCCCAGTTTGGCCCAATATGTGCCCGAAAGGCTGAGCCAGATTTTAACAAGCACCGGCGCACCGTTTTCACGCACCAGATTGTCGTCTCCGTCGCAAAGATAAGCTTCGGCCAACGAGCAGGCTCCTATAGCCCTGTGAGCTTCGTCGATAGTCATCGGAGAAATACTGCCGTACTTTCCGTGCCGCACCACCGGCTTCCCTTCATAAACGCCCTTAACCGTGCCCACGGGATCAAAACCTGCCGTTCTCACCCAGGCACTGCCGCTGGCAGCCATCCATACGCGTTCTTTCTCGACAACTTCACCTTCGGTATTTTTCAACCAAACGGAAGTTAAAGAACAAACACCCAATACCTTGCTGGCTTCGCTGTAGCAAACAGCCTTGCCTACATTAAACTCATTTTCTAAAACTGAGCTCAACATCAAATTTTTAAATTCTTTCATAATATGAAAAAAAATAAGGATTAGACAATAATTTCGTTATAAGACTATAATAACACTTATTTTGTCGACAAACAAGCATTTTTTCATGCACAACCCCAAATTTTTTTAATAGCATCCCTCCCCTAACCTTTTTATATTAAGAGCAGTCAATCAAGAGAGGGAAAAAGCATGTTTGAAAAAAAAGTATCCGAACTGACCGCTGATCAGGCCGCCGCCGAGCTGGAACACATTGCCCGGGAAATGGCCAAATCCGATATTGCTTATTACCAGCAGGACAATCCTTATCTGACTGATGCCGAATACGATTCCCTCAAACGCCGCAACGCAGAACTTGAAGCCCGCTTTCCGCAACTGGTTCGTCCCGACAGTCCCTCAAAAAAAATCGGCGCACCGCTGTCTTCCGGTTTCAAAAAAGTACCCCACCGCTTTCCCATGCTTTCGCTGGGCGATGTCTTTTCAATAGATGAAGTTGAAGACTTTGTGCTGGGGGTCAAACGCTTTTTAAACACCGCCGAAAACATTGTCTTTATGGCCGAGCCCAAGATTGACGGCCTCTCTTTTTCCGCCCGCTATGAAAACGGCCTCTTTGTTCAGGGCGCCACCCGCGGCGACGGCATCACCGGCGAAGACATCACCGAAAACCTCAAAACCATAAAAGAGCTTCCCCGGCACCTGAGCGGCAGTTTCCCGGATGTTTTGGAAGTCCGCGGCGAAGTTTATATGAAAAAATCCGACTTCTTCGCCCTCAATGAAAAATACGAAGCCGCCGGCAAAAAAACCTTTGCCAACCCGCGCAACGCTGCCGCCGGCTCGCTGCGCCAGCTTGATCCCAAAATCACCGCCGAGCGCAATCTCAGCATCTTTGCCTACACCTGGGGCGAGGTTTCCCAACGCGTCTGGAACTCGCAGGCCGACTTCTTCAACCACCTGCGCGAATGGGGCTTCCCGACCAATCCCCTGAACCACCTCTGCCCCGATGTTTCTGAAATCGAAACCAACTTTCAACACCTGATGGAAATCCGCGCCTCTCTTGATTATGATATTGACGGCGTGGTCTATAAAGTCAACGACATTGCCCTCCAGGAGCGTCTGGGTTTTCTGACCCGCACGCCGCGTTGGGCCGTTGCTCACAAATTCCCGGCTGAACAAGCCGTCACCACCATCAACGATATCCGCATCCAGGTCGGACGCACCGGCGCGCTCACCCCGGTTGCCGACCTTGAACCGGTCAACGTTGGCGGCGTTATTGTTTCTCATGCCACATTGCACAATGAAGACGAAATCAAACGCAAAGACATCCGCATCGGCGATTCGGTCATCATCCAGCGCGCCGGCGATGTCATCCCCCAGGTGGTTCAGGTCTTAACCGACAAACGCCCCGCCGATTCCAAAGAATTTGTTTTTCCCGACAAATGCCCGGTCTGCGGCGCTCATGCCATCCGCGAGGAAGACGAAGCCGTTCGCCGCTGCACCGGCGGCCTCACCTGTCCGGCCCAGGCCAAAGAACGGATTATTCATTTTGTCTCCCGCGAAGGCTTTGACATTGCCGGCCTCGGCAGCTCCATTGTCGAAGATTTTTACAACGACGGCATCCTTCGCAGCCCGGCCGACATTTTTACCCTTGAACGCCGCAACAACGGCGACGATCTCTTCGCTCATCTCGGCAACTCGGTTCTTCATCTGGAACAACGAGAAGGCTGGGGCAAAAAATCCGTAGAAAACCTCTTCAAGGCCATCAACGCCAAACGCACCATCTCCATGCCCCGTTTCATTTATGCCCTGGGCATCCGCCAGGTCGGCGCCGCCACGGCCCGTCTGCTGGCCAAAAACTACGGCAGTTTTGCCAAGTTTATGACCGAGATGAAAAACAAAGAAACCGGCCCCCTTGTCGCCATTGACGGCATCGGGGAATCCATGGCCACCGACATTGTCGAGTTTTTTCAGGAAGAACACAACCTCAACATCATCGACCGCCTCTTGGCTGAAGTCAGGGTTGAAGATTTCATTGACGATTCGGCCTCCGATTCCCCCCTCTCAGGCAAGACTGTGGTCTTCACCGGCACCCTGCAAAACCTGACCCGTTCCGAGGCCAAAGCCGCTGCTCTCAAACTGGGCGCAAAAGTTGCCGGCTCTGTTTCGGCCAAAACCGACTTTGTCATCATCGGCACTGATGCCGGTTCCAAAGCCGCCAAAGCCCGCGAACTCGGCCTCAATATCCTGAGCGAAGAAGAATTCTCAAGCTTAATTAAGTAAAAGGAGGAGCCGCCCGGCTCCTTCTTAATCAAACAATCAATTGCCTGTTTATTTGCTGTTCTGATACTTTTGAAGCGCCATAACATCTTTTACGGAAACATTCACGCCTTTCTGTTGAGCTTTTCTAACCCCTTTCAGTACACCTCCTTTATTTGAAGCAATTTTTTCCGCTTCTCGCAAAGATTTTTGCACTTCCAGTTTTTTACGAATAAAACGAACATCCTTTTCAGAAAGTGCAACTCCGATATATTCATTGCCAAAAGAATATTCCTGCGGGGTTCTCTCCCTGTATATCCAACCGGCAGCCAAATTCCCCTGTTGATCATACTTCCATTCCTCCAACGGAACGACAAAGTGAGTATCCCAACTCTCACGTACCATGTTTGGATTATACGGCGAAAAATCTTCTTTCTGCACGGTTTCGGTTTCTAATTTATTATTTTTATAAAATTTACTGACCGATAAAACCCAATTATTGCCGAGATCTTCCTTATATTCCTTCAAACGTGAAACTTCATCCGTATGATGTCCGTCTTTATATTCAAATTGAATTTTCTGCTTCCGGACGCCGTCTTTCCAAATTCGTTTCTCATATATTCCCCCTCTCTCATAAAAAATTTCCTCCCCATCTCTTTTATCGTTTTTCCACTCCGCATCACGCACTTTAATTTTTTCAGAATCTGCCCCCAACCGGTATTCAGTCTCTTTACCATGACGCTGACCGTTAACATACGTATTTTCAAAAAACCTTGGATGACGATAAACGCTATTCATTTCCATTTCACGAACTTCAACGTCTTTACCTTTTTTATTCAGCTGCAACATTGTACGGGCGCTAACTTCATAACCATAATCATAATAAACCGTTTTCTTTTGTATTTGAGCCTTTTCTTTATCAATCCCCACCATATAGCCTGAAACCTCTAAGCTCATCTCTCTCTCCGTTTCATAATCTCTTTTGGTCGGAAATAAAGGAATTTCAACTCCTTCCGGAGTTACGACCCGAGCACTACTGTAAAGTTTTCTGCTGGTATTTGTTACCAAAATTTTACTCATATCCTGTATCAGCTCCCCGCGTTCTCCCCACGGAAAATCAGCCTCACAGCCAGGCTCACGAAATAACTCAACTTTCAACCCGTTACTCAGCTCAACCACTTCCTTTATCATATCACTCATAACTTCTCTCCTAAAATATAATAGTTCTGAAAAAAAAGCCACCTCAAGAAGGTGGCCGGAGAGTTCGTAAATCATATTGAGTCAGATGATTCCTGATATTTTTAAAACCAATGCCCCCAATTGTCAGGCATCGTTTCTGGACATATACACCAGGCTCCCCGACCATGGACGCGTCACATAATCAAGGGGGATATAATACTGCCCGCTCAAAATTTACAGAGGCAGTTCAACGGTGTTATATCCGGCACCGGACTCAATATAAGGACTTACGACAGTCCCGTACCTTCTCTTAGGTACTATGCTGCAAACACTTACAGCATGTTTATACTAATAACATAATTTTAAGATAAAGTAAAGAAAATTTTAGACAGAATAAACACAATATTTAAAAAAAATATATATAACTTCTTCAATATTTGCTCCCCGTCTCATTCTTCCGCACTTTGCCGGCTCCGGCTTTTCCGCCGGCGTTTGTAATTGCGCCGTCGCTGCTTCAGTTTTTCCTGCTGCCGGACAAAAGCTTTATAATCCTTGCGCAGCACAATCTTTTGAAACCTGTCGTCCACCGTATAAATCTTCCGCCATTTGGTACTCACCTTCTCGGTCAGGATTTTACGGCGGATTTTATACGAACTGTAATGAACCATAAACCCCAGATAGGAATTCACGCTTGACACAAAATATTCCGCATGTTCCCGCACATAATTTTTGTCTTCCGCCGCCAACCGGTTAAATTCCGTCAGCTTGGCATAAAAGCTCCCCTTGGTCCGGTTCGCCACATAAACCCGCCCCGGCTTAATAACCGCTCCGATAAATTTGACTCCCTTGCTGTAATGCTGCAGATATATCTTCTTCGGATGCAAAACCGCCCGCCTCTCCCGCAGCAAAAATTCCCTCAGCTTCGGAATCAACCCGAGCAAAAAATCCTTATCTTCGTGCACAATCACAAAATCATCCACATACCGCCCGTAATACTTAACGCCGATAGTATCTTTCACATAATGGTCAAAGCAGTTCAGATAAAAATTGGCAAACAGCTGCGAAGTCAGATTCCCGATAGGCAGCCCCTGATCTTTGGGCACATGAAACAAACTTTTCTCCGGCGGCAGCCCGTTCCAATCCTCCGGCTTTCCCTTAATATGACAGTTTTCCTCCGGCTGGTTGAAAATCACCTTGCGTATCAGCTCCAGCAGCAGCGGCTTATCGCGCCCCTGATAATTTCTCAGCAAAAACTTTTCCAGTTTGGAATACAAAATCCGCTTGTTCATGTTCATAAAAAAGGACTTGATATCCATTTTCAAAATATAACAGTCCCGGGTATAATTTTCCGAACACGCACGGACAAACTCGTTAATCCGTTTAATCCCGTATTGCGTTCCCTTTCCCTCGCGGCAGCTGTAACTGTCATGAATAAACGTCGCTTCCAGCAGCGGCATAATTTTTGCGGCAATCAGATGATGCACCACGCGGTCCCTGAAATCGGCGGCAAACACTTCGCGTTTCACCGGTTTGGTCACCACAAAGGCAATCGACTTCCCCGGCTCATACGTTCCGTTGACAATCTCGCGCCACAGCTCCATCAGGTTGCTTTCATAATCCACCTCAAACCCCAGCGCATTACAGGTTCCGCGCTTGTTTTTGCGGCAATCGAAATAAGCCTGAAACAATTCCTCGGGCAGGATCAGCGGATCCTCTTCGGCATTGGGCATCATCTTCTTGTCTTTCATGTAAAGCTTTCCTTTCATATAAAAAAAGCTAGGACGGGCCGGACCTCGTTGCTGTTATTCTTATTGTTGTTGTTGTTCAACCCGTAGTCGTTGCTGAAATTCGAGTTCCACGCGTTGTTGCTATTGTTCTCGGAAGACGACCAGAAACGCTCCAAGAAACTGCCGGTTGCACCTTAACAAGCCACGCCGGGCGGACTCCGTAAGCTCCGCGGCGCCGAACACTTGTCGGCAGTCCTTTTTTTATACAAAAAACGCTCGCTCTGCCGCCCTTAGGCTGACAAATTCCGGCTTTGGGCAAATTTGGTTTTATGGCGCCAGGCGGTCACCTGTCGTCCGATACTGTCCATAATCTGCGACATCTGCGCCATCTTGCGGATAGGCATCAGCTTCAGGTCCACACATAGTCTGAGTTCCAGCCGCAAAAGCTCAAAATCATTCAGAAAAGCTTCCAGATACGGCTGCTTGTCAACATGGCGGTTTGCCTTATACAAATCACGGAACAAAGCCAGCGCATCGGTTTTCAAATCCTGTCCCAGACTGTATTTATATTCCCGGGCCAGATTATTTGTCACCTGATACACTTCCAGCAAAAGCTTGTACGTATCGCGGTAAACCGGAAGTTCGCTATATAAAACCATAAAATTTACACCTGTATTTATTTCGCTTTACGATTGCAACAATACGCATAAAAAATTTAATTTTTTATTAATTAGCAATTATTATTTGTAAAAAAAAATTTACCGGCTCACATCTTTCGCGGTTTTATTGACATTAATTCATTTCATGATATTTTGAACCTGAAAGGAAAAAAATGGCATCCGATACAGAAAAAAAACTGCCGCTCATCCAAATAGTTAGCGAAACGGCCGCTTTATGGAAAGACGCCCCCCGCCTCATGTGGGGAGCTGCCGCTGTCGTCTGGATTTTTCTTGAAACCGGCTTTGATCTGATGGGCGGCTGGCAGAATGTCTGGTTTTTACCTTGGGCTGCTGCCTTTTATATTTTCTGGACGGTTTTCCTGCGTTTTTTATTTTCCCGTCAGCCGCTGTTTATGGGCCGGCGCCTGCCCTCAACCCTGATTCCCGCCACCAAGATTGCCGTTCTGGCTTTCATCCTGGCCACGGTTTTTGTACTGATTCCTTATGCCCCCTACATCATGGACGTCCCCGTCCGCGTCAAAGAAAACTATTCTTATTTTCAACAACGTTACATGCAGGATTCCGAAGCCTTTGACCTTGTCCTGAACCTTTTGCTGACGCTGGCTCTTCCCTGCATGTTTATCCGCCCATTAATGGCCTGGATAGGTTCGGTCATCGGCCGCAGCTGGTCGATTCTCTCTGCCTGGAAGCGCACCCGTGACAATTACTTTCGTTTTTTGTTTTTGGCTCTCTGTGCCGACGCCGTTTTCTGGCTCTTAAACATTGCTTACAACCGCGGCCTTCCTCTATGGGGATTATTTCTGCTTCTTGCCCCGCTGCTGATTTTTGCCGTAAGCCTTCTCTCGCGCATTTACAACTATTTCTTTCTGGACATTGACACCCCCGACACCTCTTCAGGAACAAACCAATGATCGTCGGAGTGCTTCTGCCGCTGCCTTTTAACAAAATTTTTGATTACCGGATTGACGAAGACGCCCAGCCCGGCGAAATGGTTCGCGTATCTTTCGGCAAAGAAGTCCTGGTCGGCATCATCTGGAAAACCGGCAAAGAAGCCGACATTGACCTTTCCAAAATCAAACCCGTCATCGAAAAGCTCAGTTTTCCGCCCTTATCACCGCAGCTCATGAAGTTCATCACTTTTGTCGCCGCCTACAACATGAGCTTTCTCGGCCTGGTACTCAAAATGGTTCTCAGCGTCAAAGGCGTATTCGACGACCCCAAGACCACTATCTTATACAAACTTTCCGGAAAAACCTTAGCCGAAGCCAAACTCAAAAATTCCGACGCCCGCTGGCGGGTCATTGACCTGTTAAAACATTACCCTTACACCCGGGCCGAAATCGGCCGCGGCGCCAAAGTCGGCCAGCCGGTCATAAAATCCCTGATTGACGCCGGCGTTCTCGTCCCCGAACTGGTCAAAATCAAGCGCGACTTCCCCCTTCCCGACGTAAACTTTGCCAAAGTCGACCTGACCGCCGAACAACAAAATGCCGCAGATATCCTTTGTGCCAAAACCGGATGCGGTTTTTCCGTCACCCTGCTTGACGGCATCACCGGCTCCGGCAAAACCGAAGTTTACTTTGAAGCCGTGGCCAAAGTTCTCGCAGCCGGACACCAGGTTTTGATTATGGTTCCCGAAATTGCCCTCACCTCACAGTGGCTCACCCGCTTTGCCAAAAGATTCGGCGTCAAACCGGCCTGTTGGCATTCCGGCCTCGGCAACCGCGAACGTATCGATACCTGGCTGGGCATTATCGAAAACCGCGCCAAAGTCATCATCGGCGCCCGCTCGGCGCTGTTTCTGCCTTATGCCGACCTCGGCCTGATTGTCATTGACGAAAGCCATGATCAATCTTTCAAACAGGAGGATGTCGTCAACTATCAGGCGCGCGACATGGCCGTCGTCCGGGCCAAAATGGAACAATTTCCCGTCATCTTGTCCACCGCCACACCTGATCTTGAAACCATCTACAATGTTGAAAACGGCAAATACGACGTTGTCCGCCTCACCAGCCGCTTTGCCTCTGCCGTTTTGCCGGAAATCAAAATCATTGACCTCAAAAAAGACAAACCGCAAAAATTTGCCAAAGACAACGGCATTATGAGCATCGGCTGGCTGGCGCCGTCTCTGGTTGAAGCCCTGAAAAACAACTTTGAAAAGAGCGAACAGTCCATACTTTTTCTCAACCGCCGGGGTTATGCACCGTTCACCATCTGCCGCGACTGCGGCCACCGTTTTCAGTGCCCCAACTGCACTTCCTGGCTGACCGAACACCGCCGCACCAAATCGCTGATATGCCATCATTGCGGCTATTCCGTTCCCATTCCCGCCAGCTGCCCGGAATGCGGCTCACAAGAAGGCCTTGCTGCCTGCGGACCGGGCGTCGAACGCATTGCCGAAGAAGTCATCATGCGCTTCCCTGATGCCCGCATAGACATCCTCTCCAGCGACATCACCCCCACTCTGTCCGACATTTCCAAAGTCATCACCCGCATGGAAAACCACGAAACCGACATTCTCATCGGCACTCAGATACTGGCCAAAGGCCATCACTTTCCCAGCCTGACATTAGTTGGCATTGTCGATGCCGACCTCGGCCTCATGGGCAGCGATCTGCGCGCTGCCGAACGCACCTACCAGCTTTTGTCCCAGGTATCCGGTCGTGCCGGCCGCGGCTCAAAAAAAGGCACGGTTTATTTGCAGACGCTTTACCCGGACAATGCGGTTTTAAAAGCTCTGCTCAGCAACCGACGCGAAGATTTTATCGAACTCGAACAGCAAAGCCGCCGGCTTCTCCGCCTCCCGCCTTACGGCAAACTGGCCGCCGTCATCATCACCGGCCAAAACCAGTCCGTCACCGAGCGCACCGCCGTCAGCCTGGGCAAATGCGCCCCCAACACCGACACGATAACCACGCTCGGCCCGGCGCCGGCTCCGGTCTTCATGCTGCGTGGCAAATACCGCTACCGCCTGCTGCTCAAAACCCCGCGCAACGTAAACATTCAGGAAATCCTGCGCACCTGGCTGAAACAGATAAACCTGCCCAACAACGTCCGCGTCCAAATCGACATTGACCCCTACAGCTTTATGTAATATAATAAAATATATTCCGCCAAAGCCGTTAGGAAGCTTTCAATGACCGACGAAGAAAAATTAAACCTCATCAAACAGCGTTTTCCCGAAATCATCTCCCGCATCAACCGGGAAAAAGACACAAATTATGAAAACATTACCCCCCGGGAAAAACTTTTTTTTGCCGATGTCTTTGAACTGGTCTTAAAAAAAGACAAAGCTCTTTTTACCGAACTCTGGAAAAACATGAGCACCTGCTCGGAGCAAAACATTGCCCGCAACAAAGAAATAGAAAAAACTTTTAACCTGAAACAACACCTGATTAACACCCGGCAGCAACTCTGCGGAAAAGACGACACCTTTTCTGCCGACACGACACAGGAAGAAATACAATACCGCCCGAACATGGAAAATCTTTACAACACAATGCGCGATCTTTCTTCCGAAAAAACCCCGGAATACATCCGGCAGGCTCAAAACATCCTTACCTGCCTGACCTCCGCCAAAGGAAAAACCAACCGGGCGCTTAAAGAGGCTTTGGCCGATACGGATATTGAATTCCGCATTATCTCCGGTTCTCAAATGGACGGCAAATGCCAATACCGCAAAAAAAATCCGGCCGACCGGAAAAAAACACTGACTATCTGCCTCACCGAAGGTTGTTTCAACCAACACCAACAAGCCCTGGGCATGGTCATCAGCCACGAGCTGGGACATTTCATTGATGCCCGCGGCCGCCCGAACAACTATCAGGGCAGCCTTCCGCAAAGCCAGGAATTTTTTGCCGACACTCTCGGTTACAACATGGCCCGCAATGCCGGATTCGATATTGAACATTACAAAAGCGAAACCCGCAAAATGAACATCCCTTTTCTCAACCGCCGCATGGATAATCTGCAGCGCCTGCAAAACAACGACAAAAGCAGAGAAATCATGCTCAACAACCGCCAACGGCAAAACACCTAATCCTCGTCGCCGCGGTCGCAAAATTCATTCACCCCGCCCTGCATAAGCAAAGCCCAAACCGCAACCAGCCACCCGGCCCAACCGCCGGACAACACACCACCCCACAACAACAAAGGAAAAACCAGATTCACCAGCCGGCACCACCAGGGCATAACATCCTCCGCCCGAAACAATATCCAATAATAAATCGCCGAACTCACCACCGCCGCCATTTCCCAAACCGAAAAACTCATCTCAACTCCCGCACAACAAAAAAACCGCTTGAAACAAGCGGCCGGAGAGTTCAACAATCATGTATACCCTAATGACTCCTTTAGCCTTTTGGCCGAGACCTTGAACATACGCTAAAGGCTCCCCGACCATTATCCACAATCGGGGACATATCTATTGCCGCCTGCATAAAACAGGCAGCAATATAACGATGTTATATCCTAACACCGGAGTATACGAGAAGCTGTTGAAAGCTCCGAACCGACTGGTTCTCATCTTGCGGAACATTCCGCAAAACTACCCTCAGCCTAAAAGGAAAATATCAAAAATGCAAGTCAAAAAAAACACCGCCCGTCATTTCTGACCGGCGGCCGTCAAAAATTTTATTGAATTGACGCATCCAGCGGATTAAAGCGCAGCAGCATAGTCTTCCACATGTCATACTGATCGCCGTACTTTTCCACAAAAATCTTATACGGCGCACACACATACACGGCGCGGCGGGCGCTTTCCGCCACCGAGCGGAAATAAGAATCCGAGTTATACCGCTCCTCATCCAGAATATCCACCTTCTCCACCTGGCCCTGCGGACTCAGATAAGCCCGAAGCTCCACAATCATGTTTTGCGCCCCCTTGGCTCCCGGATCAAGGTTCCAACAGGCTCTCAAACGTCCGGCAATCGCATCAATTTCCGAAATGGATAATTCGCTGAAATACGACCCGCCGGTTCCGCCCTCGATTCCCATATTGTTAACCTCGGTTCCTTCTTTTATCTGCGCGGTTTCGTCCGCTTCTCCCAGCGACTTTTCCAGACTGTCAACCGAAGCCAGCAGACTCTTCAGCGGATTCGCCAGTTCCGGAGCTTTGTTGTCTTTTGCCTTTGCCGCCGGCTTGGCCTTTGGTTTCGGCCGCGGCTTCTGCACCGGCACAAACTTTTCCTTCCGTTTCGGCTGCGGTTTCTTAGGCTGCGGCGCCACCAGATAATCACTCTTCGGCTTTTCGTCTTCCGCCACCGGCTGCGGCTTTTGCGGCTGAACGGCCGGCGCCTTTTGCTTCGGCTTGGGCGCTTCCTGTTTTGTCTCCGGCGGCGTATAATTTTCAACCTTGCGCTTCACATTGCTGGCCTGTTTATCCTCTTTCCCGATTTTAGCCTTGGGCGGAAGATTGGTCATCTCGCTGATTTTCACCTTGTTCAAATCAACAATAATCGGCACCTGGCGCATTGCCTCCTGATCATGCCAAAACCGCGGCATGTCAATCAGAAACACAATCAACACCACAAAATGCAGAAACAATGATTTATACAGCGCGTCCTTCATCAACCGGAGCTAATCCTTTTTTTGCTTTTTAAGATTCATGGGCTTGCTCTGCGTCTGCAGCCCCACTTTTTCAAATCCGGCTTCTTTCAACATCGCCATCAGGCCGATAACCCGCCCGTAATGAGCGCTCTGATCGCCCGAAATCGTCACCGTCACATCGCCGTTTTCTCCGCGGATAGCCTCTATTTTTTCAATAATCTTATCCTGAGGAATTTCGGTTTCGCCGATATAATAATACCCTTCGGCATCAACACTGACATTAATGGACGTATCTTTGCCTTCCATTGCCTTGCCGCCCACTTTCGGCAGATTCACCGCAATACCGGTAGTCATCAGCGGCGCCGCCACCATAAACACCACCAGCAAAACCATCATCACATCCATCAGATTGGTCATGTTAATATCGGCATTGCGGCGGCTGATTCGCTGATGATGACGGTTTTGCCTCTGCGGAATAAAAGACATCGGTTATTCTCCCGCCATTTCGGCCTTAATCGCCGTATCATCAATTTCGCGCGACAAAATACTCGAAAACTCCGACATAAAGTTTTCCAGCCCGCCGGCATACCGGTCAATATCGGAAGAAATCTTGTTATAAGCCACCACGGCCGGAATCGCCGCAATCAACCCGAAAGCCGTGGTAAACAAAGCCTCGGCAATACCCGGCGCAATCGCCGACAACGAGTTTGTCTGCGTAGCGGCAATCGCATTAAAGCTGTTGATAATTCCCCACACCGTTCCGAACAGCCCCACCAGCGGCGCCACCGAACCGGTTGAGGCCAAAAAGCCCATCCGCGTATCCAAAGCTTCCAGCTCCTTGTCCATCGAAACTTCCATGGCTTTTTCAATACGCTGCTGCAGTGACACTCCGCGCAAACCGCGGTCTGTTTTTGATTTCAAAATATTGGTGCGCTTCCACTCTTTCATTGCTGAAATAAACATGGCCGACATCGGATCTCTCGGCCGGTTGCCGATAGCCTCATACAACCTGTCAAGCGAACCGCCCGACCAGAATTTTTCTTCAAAAGCCTTGGAAAGCTTTTTCACCTGGCGCAAAGTGCCAACCTTCTCAATAATAATCGCCCATGACCAGATTGACGTGGCAATCAAACCGATCATCACCACTTTGGTCACCATATCCGACGCCCACACCATGTCCCACATGGTCATCTGCGCCGCCGCGTTTGTTGTAACATCAGCCAGAGTTTGCGTATCCATTTTTTCTTTACCTTTTTATCCAATTAAAACTTTGCATTTTCCTCTGGAAGAAAATTAACATAGATTATTAAAAATTCAATTAAATATTTCAATCCCCTCACAAAAAAGCGGAGCCCTTCCGCCCCGCTTTTTTCTTTCTGTCCGCCTCATTCTAAAACTCAAGTACAGGACGGACGTCATATGACTGTCCTTCTGCGGCCCAGTAAGACGATAATCCGTAAGTTTTAGGATCAGGGTCTCCAAAAAAGTCATCAAATATCAAATACGATATCCAAACTCTATAACTATTATCTCCGCCAGAAGAAGTCCACGAGATATAATTATTTTCTATTTGTTGTCCCCCAGCCTTTTCAAAACCACTGTTAATAATGGATGAATTATTGAAAATACTGGTAAATATACCGGCTGCCGGTAAACACCAGTCGCTGAATTTCGTTCCTTCTGTAGTATAATATTCCGCAGCCCAGGCGGCAGGATATAAATCAGTTCCGCCGGCGGCAGTAATAATAGCCGTATTCTCACAACTTTTGAAATCTCTTGAGGCACTCAGCCCGTCTGAATACACTGGCAACCCGGTCGCTATTTCTCCGCCGCCTTCTCTCTTCCATGCGTATTTTCCCAAACTGTTCAGTGCCATAGCCTGGGCGCAATTGCCGTCATCACTTTTATAAACCACCACTGCAATTGGGGTCTTGCCGGAAACGACAGAGGAAGCACAAGTTCCGTCGCTGTACAGAATATCACCAATGTTGCAGTTTTTGGCATAACCATTACACTTACCCCACTCCGCCTGATTAATTTTACATATTCCGCTGGCCGCATCCCAAACATAACCTTCCGCACAACGACAACTTTCATATTTATTGTCGCAGGAATTCCCAGAACCTCCGGCATAACCGGTACCAGAACAAGTATACTTATATTTCGCCTCACAAGTACAGCTCTGCGTTGCCGCATCCCAATTATATCCCGGCTGACATCCGCTCTTGCAATATTTGCCTGAACATTCCTCCTTTTCACAAACAAAACCTGACGGACAACTGTCCAACGTGCACTTATAAGCACACTGTTCTGTACAGCTCTGCGTTGCCGCATCCCAGTCATAACCGCTTTGGCAGCCGTTCTTGCAATACATGCCCGAACATTCTTCTTTTGTGCAGGTGAAAGGCTCTGGACACGAGCTCAGCGAACACTCATACGGACAGGCCTTGCAATTGTCATACAATGTCTCATTTCCCGACTGACACGTTCCGGCGCCGATTTCCGATCCCATATTGCCGCAGTCCATATACCCATCACAGGGATTGGGTTTGATTTTATACTTGGTCTTAGCGTCGCAGTCTAAGCAAGCCTCGCCGTCCTGAATATAGCCCTCGGGAATGGTGGTATAATCATACCCTGAGCCGCAGGGCGTACATTCACAGGAGGCATATTTCCCGTCGCAGGCTTCACCCACACCGTGATACGGCTCCTCGCAGGTGACGTAATCACTCGGACAAGAAGAAACACATTTTTCAAAATAAGTTCTGTCGTAAGGGCAATAATTATACGGTTCATAACCTTCCGGGCAGGATGTCAGCAAATACCCTTCTTCTATGCAGCGTCTGTCATTATCCAAATCATAATCATCTCCGCCGCCGGGAGGCACCCCGCCATCATCCTCATCAGCATTATTCCCCACAAACTCATTCCCCGAACAACCACTGGTATCCGTCACAAAACACGCCCCCGCAAGTTGGACGAGTTTATTGTCACCCTCACCCGTCCTGCTCCGCAGCCCGACCTCTCCCCTCAAGGGAGAGGTATTTCTTTCAATGTCATACTCCAACTTGATTGGAGTATCTAGGTCAGACAAAGCAGCTGATTTATTCCACCTGGATCCTCGGAGCAAGTCCGAGGATGACTGTTTTGTTTTTTCTTCCCTCCCTAAAGAATTAGGGAGGGTAAGGGAGGGTTTGAAACCCTCTCTGTCTCTCCCTGAGTTTTCAGGGAGAGTAAGTCCGGCAAAATCTTCGGGTGAAGACAAATGCGCGGCCGTGAGGTGTGAAGTGTGTGTAGAAACATGTGATTTAAGCATGGCCGCACTTAACTCCGGAGGCGTATCATCAGGATTAAAACCGGCGTAACACAAATCAGTCCCGGCAATAAACGACATGCACGAAACCGACAACATGAGTATAGTTTTATTCATCATAATAGCACCTCTGTTATTAATTACATTTGTCTTCACGAATCTTATAATAACAGAAAATTTGAGTGTTGTAAATCACTATTTTAATCTAAAGACCATAATTTAAACAAAAAAAAAGACGCTCCCAAAGAAGCGCCTGCTTTTCAGTCAACAACTCAAGCTAAAAAACTTTTCCCCTCAAGTTAAAATGACAAATAGCCATCGCCAAAGCATCCGAAGAATCATTATTTTTCGGCTTACATCCGGGCAGCAAAACCTTCACCATCATCTCCACCTGTGCTTTTTCGGCCCGTCCCACACCGACCACCGCTTTTTTTATCAGCGTCGGCTCATATTCGGTCACCGGAATACCATACAGCGCCGGCGCCAAAATCACCACCCCGCGCGCCATTCCCAGTTTTATGGTCGACTTCGGATTCTCATTCAGAAAAACCTGCTCAATCGCCGCCTCTTGCGGTTTATAAGTTTCAATCACCTCATTCAACGTCCGGTGAATATGCACCAATCTTTCGGGCAGAGGCATCTTCGGATCGGTTTTGATAAAACCATCGGCCACATACCTCATCCGGTTGTTCTCAACCTCAATCACCCCCCATCCTGTCGACGACAGACTGGGATCAAGCCCGATTATCCGCATTCCCTTTTCCTGACACAAAAAAAGGGCAGACGTTCAACATCTGCCCGCCATAAAAATTATTCTTCGCTTTCCAAAGCTTTCAGCACATCTTCCGAAAACTCGGCATTGTGATAGACTTTTTGCACATCGTCATCATCTTCCAGCGCATCGACAAATTCCATAAACTTCCGGGCGGTTTCCAAATCCATCACTTCCGTTTTCACGGTAGGTTTCCAATCCAGACGCGAAGCCGACGGCGTTCCGAAAACCTTTTCCAAAGCATCGGTAACCGCACTCAAATCATCCGGCAGGGTTTCAATCTCATGAGCTTCCTCATCGCTGACCACTTCATTGGCCCCGGCTTCCAAAGCCGCCTCAAACATTTTATCAGCATCCGCAGCCGCAGCGGGATATTTGATATAACCGATTCGCTCAAAATTAAAAGCCACCGAACCGGATTCGCCCATCACCCCGCCGCGCTTGCCGAAAATCGTCCGCACATTGCCGGCCGTACGGTTTTTATTATCGGTCATTGCCTCCACGATAATCGCCACCTTTCCCGGACCAAACCCCTCATACCTTGCAGACACAAAATCAGCTCCGCCGGCAGTCTGGGTTGCCTTGGCAATCGCACGTTCAATATTGTCTTTCGGCATGCTCTCGGCGCGGGCAGCCTGAATAGCCAGACGCAGACGCGGGTTTTTATCGGGTTCGGGCAAACCGCTCTTGGCGGCAATGGTAATATCGCGGGCCAGCTTGGCAAAAACTCTGGCCTTTTTGGCATCTTGAGCACCTTTCCGGTACATAATATTCTTAAACTGGGAATGTCCAGACATTTTCTCTAACTCCAGAAATAAACTTAAATTCACCGCTCTTTTAGCGCAATTTTCAGATAAAATCAAGCCCCGGCCCGATTTTTTTTACAATCACCCCGGCCTCTCTCCGCCGGCTTTATCCGCAAACAAGCTTGTCAGCCGTTCAAAATCATATAATCGATTTTTTCTTTATTGGCCGTAATCACCCGGATAACAATATCGTTAATACGATAATTTCCGGCTTTCAGCGGAAAATCCAAAATCTCGAAACTGCCGCTTTTTCCGTCAGACCGGCTGTAATCCATATAAGTAAACATCATCCGCCCGGCCTTAATTCCGTCATAACGCAAATCAAATCCGGTTTCAGGTTCAGTTTGCTCGGTGGATGTCGTCGTCACCGGTGCAAAATGAAAATTATCCGGTGTCGGCAGATAATAATCCGCCAGCAACACCAGCTGCCGGTTTCTGATTTGCCCGATGGTATCATACAGCGTCCCGTCGCGTCTTACCAGAATAACAAAACTCTCCAAATCCGTCGGCACCAGCACCAGATCCTCATCGCCGATCCGCGTCTGCCCGATAATCGGCAGCTCTTCACCCTGTTTAAACATCAGCGGAACCGAAACCCCGGCCAAACCGCCGTCCATAGCTGCCGTCACTTTGTCCGAAATATAATAATCCTTACGGAAAACCTTGGTAGAAATCATCGAATAGCCGGTATATGCCGTCAGCAGCTGGTTAACCTTGCGGCTTTGCTCGGTAATATATTCGGTTTTCAACAACAGCGGCTGCTGGGCAAAAAACTCTATCGGATACGAGTTCAGACTTTCCACCCATTGTTTTCTCTCATCCCAGACTGAAACTTCGCCGGCATAAATACGGCACGACGACAACAGCAGGACGCCCAAAAGTAAGGCAGCTTTATTCATTTTTTTACCCATTAAAATATTATTTATTTTTTGTTATTATAATCATAAACTCAATATAGTAAACAAATCTTTAGCAGTTGTTAGGAAAAATTTATGCCCGACACCCCAAAAGGCGGAAGCTGCTGGCAGTTAACCTTTGCTCCCGCAGAAAATTATCCCGCCGGACTGGTTGATTTCATTGACGAATATTTCACCACCTCCGGCCTTGATTATAACGACGACGGCACCGAAACCCTTTCGGTTTATGCCGGCCTTGACTTTAACGAAAACGATTTCCGCACTGCCGCCGATGCCCGCGGCCTTACCCTGCCGCCCTACACGCTCACCCGTCTGGAAAGCACCAACTGGCTGAAAGACTATGTCATCAGTTTTGCCCCGGTAGAAGCGGCCGATTTCCTGATTTACGGTATTCACGAAAAAAATCCGCCGCAAACCGACAAAATCCCGCTGCAGATTTACGCCGCCACCGCCTTTGGTTCCGAACACCCCACCACCCGCGGCTGTCTGGAAGCTCTCTGCCGCTTAAACCGGCGGCATATCGCCCATAACAACATCTTGGACATGGGCTGCGGCTCGGGCATCTTATCCGTCGGGGCAGCAGCCTTATGGCCGGATTCGGCACGTATTACCGCTGTTGACATCGACGATGAAGCCGTTATCGTCACTCTTCAAAACGCGGCCAACAACCATTTTCAGAATCAAATCAACGCTTATGCCGGCAACGGCTATAACACGCCGGCCGTTTCGCAGAACGCCCCCTACGACCTTGTTCTGTCAAACATTCTGGCCCGGCCGCTGATTGAAATGTCCCCAGCCCTGTTTTCGGTTTTAAAATCCGGCGGTTTCTGTATTTTATCCGGCTTCACCGCCGACCAGCACGACTGGGTTGTCTCCGCGCACCGGCAGCAGGGCCTCGTTCCCGTTCAATCTTCAGAAATCGACAACTGGTGTACTGTTGTTATGGAGAAAACAAAATGAAACTTGATGAAATCCGCACCGTCCTTGTCAGAAAAAAACTCGACGCTTACATTCTCACCCGCAACAACATGTTTACCGGGCAGGACATCCTTCCGGAAGAAAACCGGCTGCAAACCCTCACCGGCTTCACCGGCTCGGCCGGCCGGCTGCTGATCCGCCCCCTCGGCAACAGCAGCATCCTGTTTGTCGACGGCCGCTATGAGCTCCAGGCCGCCGCCGAAGTGCCGCCGGACATCACCGTCAACTGCACCGCCAAAGGACCGAGTTTCACCCAGTGGCTGCAAGACAATCTTCCCCCCGCATCCAAAATCGGCTTTAATCCCTGGTGCCTCACCATCCGCGAAACCGAACATCTGCAAACCGCCCTGCCGGCCTGCCGTTTTGTCCCCTTCTCTCAAATTGAAGACAACCGGTTGCTCAGCCCTGAAACTTTTCAGGTATTTTCTCATGACATTGAATTTTGCGGCATCTCGGCAGAAGAAAAACTATCCCAAATCCTGGAGGATATGACCGCCCGCCGGCTTGATGCCCTGCTGATAACCGCGGCCGACAGCGTCTCCTGGCTCACCAACCTGCGCTCACGCTGCCTTCCCGACACCCCCGTTCTGCGCGCCTATGTCCTGATAAGCGCCGGCGGCAACATTTCGCTGTTTGCCGACAACCTCGATTTTTCGCAAATATCTCCGCAAGGCCTTAATGTTTTCCCTCTGTCTGCTCTGGAAAAAGAACTGAAATCCTGCCGCAAAAAACGCTTGGGAACCGACACCTCCTCCGCACCTTACCAAATAAAACTGATTGCGGAAAAACACAAAATCGGATTAATTAACACACCCGACGCCTGCGCCCGCCTCAAATGCGTCAAAAACCCTGTCGAACTGCAGGGCATGCGCAATGCCCACCTGCGCGACGGTGCCGCCGTAACGTCTTTCCTCTGCTGGCTTGAACAACACTGGCCGGAAACCGACGAACTCGGCGTTGTTGCCAAACTTCACGAATACCGTAGCCGCCAACAAAACTTCTTTTCCGAAAGTTTTGCCACCATCGCCGGCTTTGGCAGCAACGGCGCCATTGTTCACTACCAGCCCCGCCCGCAGACCAACCGGAAACTCTCGCCCGGCTCTCTGCTGCTTCTTGACAGCGGTGCGCAATACCTGGACGGCACCACCGACACCACCCGCACCATTGCTCTCGGCACGCCTTCCCCGGAACAAATCGACGATTACACCCGTGTTTTGCAGGCTCACATTGCCCTCTCAACCGCCATATTCCCCAAAAAAACCACCGGCCGGGCGCTTGATGCCCTGGCCCGGGAACCTCTCTGGCGCCATGGTCTGGATTACGCTCACGGCACCGGCCACGGCGTCGGCTGCTTTCTGAATGTTCACGAAGGCCCCGTCGGCATTTCCACAACCTATTCCGACACCCCGCTGCAAGCCGGCATGATCACCTCAATCGAACCCGGATATTACAAAGCCGGACACTACGGCATCCGCATTGAAAACCTGGTTGAAGTCATCCCGACCGGCCGCAAAGGTTTTCTGGCCTTTTCGCCGCTAACGCTCATTCCCTATGACCGCCGTCTGATAAACAAATCACTGCTGAGCCCCGAAGAACTGGATTGGCTCAATCATTATCACCGGCACGTAAAACAAAGCCTGTCGCCCCTGCTGCCTCCCGACGAGCGCCAATGGCTGGAGCAGGCCTGCACCCCGCTGTAACGGCGCAACAATCCCCGTTAATTGTTTTACATATTGATATTTGAGACTTTCTCAATTATATATAATGCTGATGATAAAATAAAGGATTATAAGATTATGTCGTTTCAAGCCAAGCGCATTTTAAAAAAAATCATTTCATGGGCAGGTCTGTTTTTCTTCGCTCTTGCCGCTTACATGATATATCTGCAACTGTCCAAATATCAGCTTTCCGACATTAAAGACGCCCTGCTGCACATTCCCGCCCACAATCTGGGCATGGCTTGTCTGGCTTCGTTTCTGGGCTATGTCGCCCTTTCTTCATATGATTACCTGGCTTTGCGCTACATTCACCGCAAACTGGCACCATGGAAATGGATTTTTGCCGGCTTCATCGGCTTTTCCGTCAGCAATAACGCCGGCCATGCCATTGTTTCCGGGGGCGCCATCCGCTATCGTCTGTACACCCGCTGGCGCTTTCATGCCACCGAGATCATCCGCATGGTCACCTTTTCCGGCTTCACTTACCTGGTTGCCTGCTTTTTCCTGATTATCTGCGGCTATTTTCTGACCCCTGACCATGCCTTCGGCGACGGCACCGTTTCCAAATTCACCACCCTGCTCGTCACGATTGTTTCCGCTGTCGGACTGGCTGTTTACCTGGGCGCCTCCCTGTTCTACAAAAAGCCGATTGTCATCAAAGAGGTTGAACTTGACATTCCCTCTTTCCGCATGGCTCTGGCTCAGATTTTCATCGGCGGCGCCGACATCCTCATGGCCTCGCTGGTTTTGTATTCCGTGCTGATTTACTTTGTGCCCCTGCCGTTTGACATATTCATCGGCGTCTTCATCATTGCTCAGGTTCTGGGTGTTTTCAGCCAGGTTCCGGGCGGCCTGGGCGTTTTTGAAACCCTGTTTCTGCTCATCATTCCCGGAGATCACAACCAGGCGGTTCTTTTCGGAGCGCTCATTGCCTACCGTATTATTTATTACCTGCTCCCGCTCGTCATTTCCGGAATCGTGCTCGTCAGCTATGAATCTTATCAAAAGATTCACCGCGCCCAAACCATCCGCCAGATTTTAGCCGAACGCCTGAAGCTCAAACTCAAAAAAAGCAAATAATTCAAAAGCGGCCTTTTCCGGGCCGCTTTTTTCTGTTATCGTTACCAATCATCTTTTACAGCGGATATCCCACCACCTGCGAAACCAAAATCGCATTTTCGGCAATTCCCAGCGTTGCCGCCACCGACGCCCGGTCAAAATAAGAACGAACCACATTATTAAGCCCGGCCGAAGCGCAATACAACGCCACATTCTGATACATTGAACCGGCCTGCATCGCGGCATTAAAATCAGCCGCCTCCCCTGTTGTCGTATACAACAGAAACAACGGCGCATTAACCGCATATTCCTGCGTTGCCAGATACGGAACCACATTGCTCTCACTCACCGGCTCCAATTGCGACAACAACGCGTCATAACGCCACACCCCCTCATCGGAAACCGCATAAACATTCATATTCTGCTCATTCATCGCCGTCGGAACCGTACGCTTTCCGTCACTGCGGTTTATTCCCCACGCCGCCCACAAAATATTGCTCAGCGTCTGGGCATCTATTCCCCTGTCGCTGAAATTTTTACCCGACTGCCTCAGCTTCAAAGCCTCCGCCACCGACAGCCCGCCGGCCTGCTCCGGCAAAGGCAGCTGCACAATATCCTGAGCCATCCCCTCGCAGGAAAACATCATCACCATAAACGCCGCTCCTTTCATAAATCCTGTCATTTTCATCATTTTTTCTTTCCTGAAAATAAAACTTCTCAATCAATATAATCCGCCTCCCCGCCTTTTCCACCTCCCCCCCACAAAAGAAACCTAACAAAACATTAATAGAACGATAAAAATAAAAAATAATTTCCTTGCATAATTAAAATTATAGAGAGAAACTATTTACAAAATTACTCTTAATGAGAGAGGTTGGAATGAACTATTATACGGAGCGGCCGATTAACGGTCATCCCCATGGACTGTCTCCATCGGACATTGTTTCAGGTGTTTCGTTCGTTTCGGCTGCTTCTCAGATTTTTTTCACATCAACAAACCTTTGCTGCTTGCCCGGCAAAGGTTTTGTTGTATAAATAAAAATTTTTAACGTGGAGGAAGAATGAACTATATACACTTTTTCTCTGAAGATATATTAAAACCAAAATTTTAAATATAATAATAGGATTTGTTATGAAAATTTTATCACCATTGATTGAAGAGAAAAATAGAAATATAACATACATATTTCTTATGTTACTGTTTAGCTTTCAAATAATCTTAGGATATTTTTTTATTAAAAGTTCTTATTTTATAGCACAAAATTATATTGATCTATTCTATTGGTATTCCTACGTTGTAACTTTTATTGCTATTAGCTATACCATTTTTTGTTATATTATAACCTATTTTATATTAAAAAATTTCTTTCCTTCTCATATTAATCATATTCAGTTGGGATTGATTATTTTTTATATCTTATCCTTAATTTCTTATACATTTGTTAGCGGAAGTTATTCTCCATTTTTTCTCATTGGAATAAAATTAGCACAAAATCAAATATAGTAAGGAAACACCATTATGATAAAAAAGTTATGTATGTTTTATTTGGGAGAAGTAATAATAGGAATAGTATTAGCAGTTCTTTTATTTATACCTGTTACATCAACAACTTATTTTATACTGAGATTTTTACGATTATCATTATCTATAACTTTTTACATCTTTATGTATTGGGAACTACTCAAATACAAGAATAAAAGCATTAACACATTATTATTTCTATATTTTTTAGTCTCTATATACTTTATATCCAATGTAGGTAATATCTCATTACTACAGTGGACAGGATATAAAATTGGAAGGTTTATTCTTAATATTTTGTAAAGGAGATTTTAATATGAAAGGTATTGATATTGCCGTTCCTGCTGCAGGTTGGAGTTCATGGTATTCTACAGGCGGAATAATTACTACAAATGGAACGGAGTTGTTTGGCATGTCTTATAATAATATATTAGCATATTCTAATTTAGTAATATAAAATAACTCATCTCCCCTTCACAAGCCCGCGCCACAAGATATCTTGTTTTTCTCAACAAAAAACCCCGCATAGTGCGGGGTAAAGTTTACTTGTCGATCAGCGGAATTTTCTTGCGGTAAAGGACGGCTGCCAAAAGATATGCCACAACCATAACCACCAGAACTCCCAACAAAATCCAGTGCACCGAGCGGGGAGAAAAAACAGCTTCAATTTCCTCAACGTTTTTCCGCCCCAGAATAAACTGCATTTTCTGAGAATCTCCGATGGTAAAACAAGTAACCGGCAAATCAGCCTCCGGTGCAACGTGGTCTTTATAATCGGCAATAATATAATCCACCTCATACCGCTCGCCGCCCAGCTGAACATAATACATTCCAGACGCAAAATCAAACTGAATGTCTTCCACGCCGTGTACTGTAATCTGCCGCTCCTTGCATCCCGTCAATCCCGTCAACAGAATGACAAACAAAAATAAAATCTTTTTCATATAAAAAAATTAAATTAATAATACTGATATCTTTTCCTTTATATCACATTTTCCGCCCTGAAACAAGTGCAAAATTTTTTTGCTTCAGGCATAGAAATTTAATCTTTTACTAAGTATTTATATAGTATTCTTCTTAATTATAAAATATAAGTTCAGGAGGAAAAGACAATGGCATTTGACAACAAAAAAATTCAGGAAGCGGCATATTACATCTGGAAAAACAACGGCTGTCCGGCCAACACCAGCGCCCGCGACTGGCAGGAAGCGGTAGAACAACTGGAACGTCAGGATGCTCTGGCCATGGCCAACATGGTTTCGGCCAAATACCGTGCCTGCACCATGATTCCCGATTTCAAACTCAATCTGAGCAAAATCGGCGCCGCAAAATCCCCTTATCTGGTTATAAAAAACCTTCGCTCGGCAGCCCCTGCGGCTCCTCAAAAAAAGGTAGCGGCTTCCACAACCAAGGCCAAAGCCAAAGCTTCAAAAAAATCAAAATAATTGATTTTCAACACAAAAAAGGCTTTCATACTCGAAAGCCTTTTTTCTTTGCAAAAAGCTCAAAAAAACTATTGACTTTAAAGCCCGAATCATGTATAAATATAACCACTAAATTGATTGCTTCATCGTCTAATGGTAGGACAGCGGACTCTGACTCCGTTAATCGTGGTTCGAATCCATGTGAAGCAGCCACTCATAAAAAAAGCACCCCTTGTGGGTGTTTTTTTTATGGGTGCTTGTTGCTGCCTGGATTTGAACCACGAAGAAAGTGGTTCGACCGCAAATGAGAGGCAGGCGTAAGCATG
>CALYAY010000018.1 GCA_944393695.1 uncultured Alphaproteobacteria bacterium
TACGGAAAAATTAAAAATTTCTTAGAAAAAAACTACGTCTTTTTCTGGACGGGGACTGCAAACTACCCGCCACAACCGCTCAGAAAGTTGTTGACATGATTGCCGCTGAAATCCGCGAAGTATTTGATTTTGCTGAGCACCCGCAGATTCATCCTGATATTAACAGTCCCTCTCCGGAAGAAGAAAAGAAACTGCTGGCATCCTTAAAATCCGGGCAATAGTCTGTTATAGCAGCGGAAAATCGAGGGAGGAGGGGTAAGGCAGGTATTTGCTCTCCCCAACCCTCTCATTTATGAGAGGGTGACAAATTTGAAGATCCCTTGACGTTCAGACTGGCGCTGAACGAGGGATGACATTGCCAAACCCCCTCTAACTCCCCCTAATATTTTAGGGGGAGGACAAGTTGGATGGTTCCTAATATTTTAGGGGGAGGGTATATGGATGTTTTTTTGACCTGGATTCCCGGTCGAGCCGGGAATGACAAAGAGAGGGGGCAAGGATGACAGAGAAGAGAGGGAGAGGATATAAGGCAGATATTTGCCCCCTCCGGCTCCCCTTTTGAAAGGGGAGAGGTCAATAAGGAAGATCCCTTGACGTTCAGGCTGGCGCTGAACGAGGGATGACAGTTTTTTGTTTGAATGTGAAACCCTCCCCAGCCCTCCCTGAGTTTTCAGGGAGGGAGAAGATAGAGGAGCCTGAGTTTTCAGGGAGGGAGATATAGAGAGGCCTAAGTTTTTAGGGAGAGGATATAAGGAGAATGAGGGATGATATGCCTGAAGGTCTTTCTGTTGTGGAAGGTTTTTGTTGTTGCATATTATGAAAAAAGGTATATAGTGCTTTGAAAATAAGGAGAAAATATGAATAAAGGTTTGTTGCTGCTGTCATGTTGTGCGCCGTGTTCCTGTGCGGTGATTGAAAAACTGGCCGGGGAGGAGCGGCGGTTTACAGTGGTTTTTTATAATTCCAATATCCGTCCGGAGGCGGAATATCGCAAGCGCCGCGACGAAAATAAGCGGGTGTGCCGTCAATACGGCGTGCCTTTTACGGAGCTGGAGTATGACAACGAACGCTGGTGTCGTCTGACTGCAGGGCTGGAAGACGAACCCGAGCGCGGCCGGCGGTGCAGCATATGCTTTTTTATGCGCCTGAAACGGGTGATGGAATATGCTCGGGACGAGGGATATGACGCCGTGGCATCGGTTTTGGGCGTTTCGCGCTATAAAAATCTGGCGCAGGTTAATCAATGTGCAGCGCAGGCTTCGGCAGAAACGGGCGTGGCATATGAGGAAATCGAGGGGCGCAAGGGCGGTATGCAGGAACGCCGCGGAGAGCTTATCAAAGAACTGAATTTATACAGTCAGAATTATTGCGGCTGCCGTCCGAGATGAAATAAGCGTTTGATAACGGATTATTTCGGTTGCGCCGGGGCGAAGATTCTTTTAGCTTAAGCATAAGCGTAACAACAGGGATGAGATTTTATGGATAAGCCAAAAGTTTCGGTGGTGATGCCGGTTTGGAACACGTCGGAAGAATATCTGCGGGAAGCGGTTGAGAGCATATTGACCCAGACTTTCAGCGATTTTGAGTTTATTATCGTGGATGACGGTTCAACCAAACATAATGTGACGGCGGTTTTGGAAAGCTATCGGGACGAGCGTATCATTCTGATTAAAAACAAGGTGAATGCCGGGGTTTCGCAGGCGCGGAATCTGGGAATGAAAAAATCCCGCGGCGATTATGTGGCGCTGATGGACGCCGATGATGTTTCTTATCCGGAAAGACTGCAGAAAGAGGTTGATTTTCTTGACAGACATCCCGAAATTGCAATGGTAAGCACCGGAAAACGCTTTATTCCCGCCGGCAGGGCAGAGGTGCCGGAATTTGCAAACGGTAAGCTCAGGGATTATCTGCTGTTCAGGGGATGTTTTATTCAAACCGGGGCGGTGATGATGCGGCGGACGGTGTTTGAGGATTACGGGCTTTATTTTAATCCGGAGCTGGATGTGGCCGAAGATTATGATATGTGGCTGAGGATGCTGGCGTATTTTAATCCGGCCAATATTTATGAACCGTTGTACGGGTATCGGCGTCATGGCGACAATGTTTCTATTTTGAAATATGACAAGCTGGTGCGGACGGCGGATTATGTGCGTTATGCGGCCCTTATGGATATGGCCGGGCTGAAAGGCCGGGCGCGGAAAGTGACGGAAAAGTTTTTTGACTGCCGTTGGCCGGAGCTGAAAGCCGGAGAAAGAAAAATTTTGGAAAACAGTCTCGAAAAGATGATAAATATGTTTAAAGCACGCGGCTATGACGTTGAAATGGGGCGGTATTATTTGTGTCGGCGATTTAAGCGAAACATGAAATTGTGCCGCGACGGACGGGTCTTGCGGGAGATGATTGTCAGTCCGCTGGCGGCATTGCTGAAAGTGCCGGCTTATTTTAAACTACGGATGATGTTGAAAATTTTGTTTAAAAGAGTGAAATAAATGCCTGATTTTAAATATGAAAAACAATATGTCGGTGCGGTTGCGGGAATTGACGAAGCCGGGCGCGGGCCATGGGCCGGGCCGGTGGTGGCCGGGGCGGTGGTGATTAAGGACAAGACTCTGCCGCCGGATTTGCTGGAGGGGCTGGATGACTCCAAAAAGCTTTCGCCGGCCAAGCGGGAAAAAATGTATGAACGGCTGAGAGAACTACAAAAAGCGGGGATTGTTGATGTGGGTATCGGTGAGGCCAGTTGCGAAGAAATCGACCGGCTGAATATTTTACAAGCAACGTTTCTGGCCATGAACCGGGCTTTTGCCGCTTTGCGTGAGCGGCCGGGTGCGGCGCTGGTGGACGGTAATCAGAAACCGTCCGGGCTGCCGGCGGAAGTGCAGACGGTGGTGAAGGGGGATGCCAAGTCTTATTCCATTGCGGCGGCGTCGGTGGCGGCGAAAGTGTGGCGTGACCATTATATGGCAAAACTGGCAGAGAAATATCCGTTTTACGGGTTTGAGAAAAATGCCGGATACGGTACGAAGGCGCATGTCGAAGGGCTGAAAAAATACGGCGTTGTCGAGGGAGTGCACCGCAAATCCTATAAGCCGGTGAGGGCCTTTCTGAAAGATGAAAAACAGCCTTAGGGCTTTTGCGGATGAGGGGAAAGTTTTTTCCGGGAAGATGATATTTTTTTGTTGCGTTAATAAAATTATAACTTTATTCTTACATAGTATGAGCATTGAACAGAATAATTTGCAAGGAAAGCCGTTTTCTTATGGGAAGTATTCAGGTAAAAAAAATATTAGACACCATTATTAATGATGATTGTATTAAGATTATGAACGAAATGGAGCCGAATTCGGTGGATTTGATTTTTGCCGATCCTCCTTATAATCTGCAACTGGGCGAGGCTTTGACGCGTCCGGATAATACGCATGTCAACGGGGTGTATGAAGACTGGGATAATTTCGACAGCTTTTCCGAATATGATGATTACACCCGTAAGTGGATGAAGGCGGCGCGCCGGATTTTGAAAGATGACGGGACTATCTGGGTTATCGGTTCGTATCACAATATTTTCAGGGTCGGTTATATTCTGCAAAATCTGGGGTTCTGGATTTTAAACGATATTGTCTGGAACAAAACCAATCCGATGCCAAACTTTAAGGGAACGCGCTTTACCAATGCTCATGAAACCTTAATCTGGGCGGCGAAAAATCCGAAGTCAAAATATACGTTTAATTATGAGGCGATGAAGGCGCTGAATGAAGATATGCAGATGCGCAGCGACTGGCAGATCGCTTTGTGTACGGGGCATGAGCGCCTGAAAGGCGAGGACGGCGGTAAGCTGCATCCGACGCAGAAGCCGGAAGCTCTGCTGTACCGGGTTATTTTGTCGTCTTCAAAAGTGGGCGACGTGGTGCTGGATCCTTTCTTCGGAACGGGGACAACCGGCGCCGTGGCCAAAAAAATCGGCCGGCATTTTATCGGTATTGAAAGAGATGCGACTTATGTCAAGGGGGCCAAGAAACGTATTGCGGCGGTTAAGCCGGTGGATAATGAATTGTGCCTTGAGTTCAGCACCAAAAAGCGGCAGCCGCGTATTCCGTTCGGGGCTGTGGTGGAACGCGGGTTGTTGAATCCGGGCGATATCTTGTATGATGCCTCGCGCAAACATTGTGCGGCGGTGCGTTCGGACGGAACCATTAAAAGCGAAAAAATGGAAGGCTCTATCCACCAGGTGGGGGCGGCGGCTCAGAATGCGCCGGCCTGCAACGGATGGGTCTATTGGCATTTTGAAGATAAAAAACGCGGTCTGGTCTGTATTGACGAATTGCGCCAACAGGTTCGGGAGGAGTTGTATCCCGAAGAGTAGAAGGGTGTAAGCAAAACGACCGATGTATGACAATAAGTGGTTGCCGAAAATAAGTGAAGATTACAGAGGGCTTGCTCGCCACAGTGACGAACAAGCTCGCCCTGTATATGCGGCTATTGATTTGGGGACGACCTCCTGTCGGCTGGTGATTGCTTCGCCGACGCCGACTTCCTTTCAGGTTATTGAGACTTTTTCCAAGGTGACGCGGCTGGGCGAAGGGATTATCAACGATAACGAATTGTCCCGGCATGCTATCCGGCGTACGGTGGCGGCGTTGAAGGTTTGTGCCGGCGTGATTAATGAATATGCGCCGATTTACCGTTCGAGGTTTGTGGCAACGGCAGCCTGCCGTCGGGCAAAAAACTGTCAGGAATTTATGGACCTGGTCAAAAGAGAGACCGGTCTGAGTATTGAAACAATTTCATCCAAAGAAGAAGCCCGGCTGGCAGTGGTGGGGTGTATTCCGCTGCTTAACCGCTGTATTAAACGGACGCTGGTTTTTGACATAGGCGGCGGGTCGACCGAAATCTCATTGGCGCGGATTACCAACAGCGGCAAGACTTTTATTGAAGGTTTTGTTTCGCTGCCTTACGGGGTGGTGACGATTTCTGAGGCTTTTCCCTCTAAAGATATGACCGATCTGGCTTATAACACGATTATTGAGCGGACGCACAAAATCCTGAAGGATTTTGATGACAAATATCATATTTATGATGCCATACAAAATCAGGAGATTCAGGTTATCGGAACGTCGGGGACGGTTACGGTGCTGGGAGCAGTGCATTTGAACCTGACGCGTTATAACCGTTCGGCAGTTGACGGGATTTCTATTTCGCGGCGGGATATCGGCCGGGCAATCAGCAAAATAAAAATGTTGGGCGACGAAGGCCGGCGCAAACATCCGTGCATCGGAGTGCAAAAGGCTGATCTGACGATGGCCGGATGTGCAATTATCGAGGCGTTATGTTCGTTTTGGCCGATTGCGGAAATTACCGTGGCCGACCGGGGCATCAGAGAGGGGATTTTGCTGGATTTGATGCACCGGAATCAGAAATATCCCAATAAGGTGCAAAAAAGGCATTATCGCAAGAAACAATTTTTTCACGGGCGGAATTTTCCGTCCGGAGCCCGGCAAAATGCCGGCAAAGGCGGTTCAGAACACAGGGAGTGGCAATGATGAATGAAAAATTTTATGCAGCAATTGATTTGGGGACGAATTCCTGTCGTCTGCTGATTACGGATGCTAAAGGCCGGACGGTGTATCAGGATTCAATTCCCACGCGGCTGGGCGAGGGAATGCAGGCGGAAATGAAGCTGACCGATGAGGCTATTGCCCGGGGGACGGATTGTTTTCTGCAATATGCTCATGTGCTTGAAAAATATAATATCGTCCGGTTGCGGGCGATTGCCACCGAGGCCTGCCGCAGTGCTAAAAACGCCGGGGATTTTATCCAGAAGATTTATCAGAAAAGCGGGATACATATTGAGGTGGTTTCGCCTTATGAGGAGGCCCGGCTTAATCTGAAAGGTGCTGTTTCGCACGTGAGCGGCAAGACCCCGTATGCAGTGGTGGTGGATTTGGGCGGCGGATCAACGGAGATTGTTCTGGCCAGCAACGGCAAAAATCCAGAAATGCTTAATGCCGTGTCTATTCCCTGGGGATCGCAAACGGCTTCGGATGCTTTTCAGCTGGAAACGTACAACCGTTTGAATGCCGAGCGGCTTTCGCAGGAAATCAGGCGCTGGGTCGATGGGTTCAAACGCAGCAGCAATTATGAGGATTACAAGGGAAAAATCAGCTTTGTGGCAACTTCCAGCACACCGCTGCGGCTGGCCGCTTTGGTGAAGAAACATGAGTTTTATGATCGGGAACGCTGTGACGGGCTGCGGCTGAAACTGAGCGATATTAATAAGGTTTTGGAAAAACTTAAGACGGCAACCCAGCCGGAGATGGCCGATAATCCCTGTATCGGGGAAAGACGTTCTCATATCTTTGTGGCGGCTGTGGTTATGCTGCGGGATATTTTTGAGGGTTTGGGCGCCGAAGTTATTACGGCTTCGCTGAAAAGCGCCAAAGACGGTATTGTTGAAGAGCTGATTGAAAATGACAAGGCTGACTAAATCCGCAAAAGAAGTGCGCGGGCGTAAGACTATGGCAGTGCGGGTGAAAACGGCCAAGTCGCGCAGCAAGTCGTCAACCAAGTGGCTGACAAGGCAATTGAACGATCCGTATGTGGCGGAGGCGCAGCGGCGGGGGTATCGTTCACGGGCGGCGTTTAAGCTGATACAACTGGATGAGCGGTTTCATTTTCTGGGCAAGGGAAAGCGTATCGTTGATTTGGGATGTGCGCCTGGGGGATGGACGCAGGTGGCTGTGGCCCGGAACAAAGGTGCGGGAAAGGTTGTCGGAATTGATATTCTGGAAACCGAACCAGTGCCGGGAGCCGTGCTGATACAACAGGATTTTACCGAGCCTGAGGCGGCAGAGAGGTTGAAACAATTGCTGGACGGCGAGGCGGATATCGTGATGAGTGATATGGCCGCCAATACGACCGGACATCAGCAGACAGACCATTTGCGGACAATTGCCCTGGTGGAGATTGCCTATGCCTTTGCCAAAGAGGTTTTGGCCGAGGGGGGTATATTTGTGACCAAGGTGTTTAAGGGCGGAATGGAAAGCAGTTTGCTGGCCGATGTCAAAAAGCATTTTCAAAAGGTGGTGCATGCCAAGCCGGATGCCAGCAGGGAAGGATCGCCGGAGGAATATCTGGTGGCGATGGGATTTCATAAATAGTTTTTTGTTGACATTTCGTCTAAAGTATTCTAGTTTGCTTCCAGTCTATTTTATTATTTTATCTATTATGGAAACGATATTGAAAAAATTTGTTGATTGCTCGTGTTTTTACGGAAAACCGGCGTTTTCTCTGCGTGAGATTAAGAAGTGGCTGGAACCTGTGTTTGAAGAAAGCGATTTTTGGGTCTGTGAATATTATATGGCCGAATTGTCGTTTAAACCGTATTCCGATTGTTCCCTTGATTTTGACTCTAACGGAGATGTGTTTGTGGTTTTTGAGGGAATGATTTTTGGTGAAAAGTATGTGACGGTTTATGAACCTTTTTCTTATCAGCTGCTTATCTGCCGAAAAGAGTTTGTGAAAGTGAATTCCCGGGTGCTGGATAAGAGACAGTATTTCATTTTGGGAAAAAATGAAGCCGAAGGTTTGTGTTATCGCCGAAGTGTCGAACTCAGACGCAGCTGGTGGCCCTGGAAGGCATTGTCGCTGGTTGTACTGACTGATGAATACAGGGGCAAAGAAGATTGGTGGGTTATTCAGCCTTCGATGACGCTTGATGTTGAAATGCTGACGAGAATCAACAAAAAAGATTAAGTTAAAAGACCTGAAAGTTGTTGCTTTCGGGTCTTTTTGCTTTATGATAAACGGAAAGCCAAAAGAGAAGGGGATTTAGATCGGATGAAAGAAGGAGCCAGATATCGGGCAGTTGCGGAAATTCTGACCGAAGTGTTTCGGGATAAGGAACCGGCGGATAATATTATAAACGCATATATGCGCGGGCGAAAATATATCGGTTCGAAGGACCGGCGTTTTATCAGCGAAAAAGTCTGGGAGATTATCAGGCACCGGCGACGGCTGGCTTTTGAGGCCGGAAGTGAGGATGTGCGCCGGATGTTGCTGGTGAGGCTGAAAGATGAAGATTTGGATTTGATTTTCGGTGCGGATGATTATGCTTTGCCTGCGGTGAGCAAAGAAGAAAAAGTATGGCTGAAAAATCCGGAGGAAAGACCCTATCCTGCAGATGTGGAAGCAGAGTGTCCGCGGTGGTTGTTTGAAAAAATCGGAGACATGGCGCTGCTCAAATCGTTGAATGAGCCGGCCAGCGCCGATTTCAGGATAAACAACGGCGAGCGGGAGAGTGTTTTGGCGGCCTTGCGCCGGGAGGGGTTGTTTTTGGCGCCGACGCCTTATTCTCCGATGGGAATCCGCTCAACGGAACGGATTAATCTGAAAAACTGCATGGCTTATCTGGATGGGGATATTGAGGTACAGGATGAGGCTTCGCAGATTGCTGCGATATTATGCGGAGCCGAACCAGGCATGAAAATCATGGATTATTGTGCCGGGGCGGGTGGAAAGAGCCTGGCAATGATGTATCTGATGCATAACCAGGGTAAGGTTTTTGTTCATGATGTCAATGTCCGGCGGCTGGAGGCGCTTGAAGGCCGGGCGGAAAGACTGCATGCCAAAAGTTATGAAGTCGTGCGGGAAGTGGTCGACCGGGATTATGATTTGTTTGTGGTGGATGCGCCGTGTTCGGGAAGTGGAACCTGGAGGCGGAGTCCGGATGCCAAGTACCGGCTGACAGAGGAAAGACTGAGAGAGCTTAACCAGGTACAGAGCGAGGTTTTGGAAAAGGCTTATGAACATACGCGCCGGGGTGGAAAAATTGTTTATATTACTTGTTCTGTTTTGAAAGAGGAAAATGAGGAGATTGTTCAGAAATTCAGAGAACATCATACGGATGTGCAGCCGGTTGACTTGAAAAGCGAATGGGAAAAACGTCTGAACGGGCGTTATCCCGGCGGGGAAGGGGGAATGCTCAGGTTTTCGCCTCTGACAACGGGAACGGACGGCTTTTTTGTGAGTGTGATGCGAAAGTTGTAATTAAAAAAACGCCATATGAAAATATGGCGTTTTTTGTGAAATTTAAAGTCAGTTACTGCATGTTAATCAGGCTGATTTCCACGCGACGGTTCTGTTCTCGTCCGGCAGCCGTCGAGTTACTGGCAATTGGGTTGGATGAGCCGTATCCGGCGGAGTTGACACGGGTGGAGGCAACGCCTTTCATGATCAGATAGTTGGCCACGGCATCGGCACGTTCGCCGGAAAGTTTTTTGTTAAGCGAAGCTGTGCCTGTGCTGTCGGTGTAGCCGGCAATGTTAATCATGGTTTTATTGTATTCCACCAAGACTTTGGCAATAGAGTCCAAAACAGGTTTGAATGAGGATTTGACAATGGATTCATTGGAGTCAAAGGTGATGTTTCCGGGCATGATTAAATAAATCCGACCGTTGGCTTCCTGAACCTGAACGCCGGTGCCGACTAATTCCTGACGCAGTTTGCGAGCCTGGATGTCCATGTATCCGCCGACGGCGGCTCCGCTTGCCGCACCGACACCGGCTCCTATCAGAGCGCCTTTTTCACCGCCAATCAGAGCACCGATACCGGCTCCGGCGGCAGCCCCTATGCCGGTGCCCCATGCTGTTTTGGCGACTTTGCTTTCGCCGGTGTAAGGATCTGTTGCGCAGGCCGAAAGAAAGGACAGCGCAGCTAAAGTCAGGATTGTTTTTTTCATCAGATAAATCTCCCTAAAAATAAAAAATCGGAAATAGAAATTTTTTATCGAAGGTATCATTGCAGATTATTGAGAAAAATACAATACAAAAAAATGGCACGAATTTTGCATGTATGTGTTCAAGTATATCTGTCTGTGAATGGAGCAAAAGGATTATGACAGCTCGTAAGATTGTGAAATATGCGGTTTTTATGTTGACGACGGCGTTGACGATATTTGTGCCGGCGGAAGTTTGGTCTGCGTCGCGCATTAAGGATATTGCTGATTTTGAAGGTGTAAGGGAAAACCAGCTGGTGGGATACGGACTGGTGGTCGGTTTGAATGGAACCGGCGATAATATCCGCTCTATCAATTTTGCCAAAGAAAGTTTAATCAGTATGCTGGACAGGATTGGCATAAACTCGCGCGACGGGCAGTTGAAATCCAAGAATATCGCGGCGGTGATGGTAACGGGAAGTCTGCCGGCTTTCGGGCGGCAGGGAAGCCGTATTGACGTGATGGTGAGTGCTTTGGGTGATGCCAAGAGTCTGCAGGGCGGAACATTGGTGGCAACTCCGATGGTCGGTGCCGACGGCGAGGTTTATGCCGTGGCGCAGGGGCAGATTGCCGTCGGCGGTTTCAGTGCGTCGGGAAATAATCAGAGTGTGACCAAAGGCGTGCCCACATCGGGACGGATTGCCAACGGGGCAATTATTGAAAATGAAATTAATTTTTCGCTGAACAGCATGAAAACCATCCGGCTGGCTCTTCGGAATCCGGATTTTACTACTTCAAAACGGGTGGCGGCGGCCGTTAATGCCATGTTGGGCGAGGATGTGGCCAAGTCGCTTGATCCGTCGACAATCTCATTGGAGGTGCCGGAGCAGTATCAAAACGATGTGGCGGCGCTGATGACCAAAATCGAACAGCTGCCGGTGCAGCCGGATCAGGCCGCACGGGTGGTAATCGACGAGAATTCGGGAATTGTGGTTATCGGCAAGGATGTCAAAATCAACAAGCTGGCAATTGCACAGGGAAATCTGACAATCAAGATTTCAGAGGTGCCTTTTGTGTCGCAGCCGCTGCCGTTCAGCGACGGAGAGACAATTCCGGGAATGATGACCGATATTGAGGTTGACGAAGACACCGAGAGCCGGCTGAATGTGCTGGATACGGGGGTTAATCTGCAGGAACTGGTCAACGGCCTGAATGCTTTGGGAGTCAGCCCGCGGGATTTAATCAGCATTTTGCAGGCGGTTAAGGCCAGCGGTGCTTTGCAGGCGGATATTGAGGTGATTTAAGATGAACGTGGGAATGCAGACATATTTGCCGTTGGAACTGGGCAGCGAAAGCATGCAGCGGGCGGCTGATGCTTCCAAGACGAAAAATCTGGAAGAGGCAAAAGCGGCGGCGCAGGATTTTGAGGCGTTTTTTCTGAGCAAAATGACAGAGCTGATGTTTGAGGGGATTTCCACGGACGGCGTATTCGGCGGCGGACATGCCGAAAAGGTTTATCGTTCCATGCTGATTAACGAGTATGGCAAAGTGATGGCCAAGAGCGGAACGGTCGGCGTGGCGGATGCGGTGATGAGTTCTATTTTGGCAATGCAGGAAGCAGCAGGACAGGAGAAATAAGCTATGGAAAAAGTTCTTTCAGCGGAAGAAGTTGCCGTGAAATTTAATAATTACCGGGAAATTGTTGCCGGGTTTGCCGATTTGCTCAGTGTGGAGAATCAGGCTCTGCGCGATTATGATGTGGAAAAAGTGGGGCAGCTGCATGAGCAGAAGGTTAAAATCGTGTCGGCTTATCGCTCCATTGTCGGCTTTTTTATCAAAAACCAGAATTTGCTGCAGGAGGTTTCGGATGAGGAGCGTCTGCAGCTGAAGGAGTTGTCGCAGAAACTTGATGATTTGATGAAAGAGAATGAGACGCTGTTGAAAACCAAAATGCAGACCAGTCAGGCGGTGATGGATTCATTTGTCAAAATCGCCAGGGTCAGCACGGCAGCCAGCTCGACCTCTTACAGCGCCGGGGGAAAGTATTCTCCGGTGGACAGCACTCAAAGTGCACTGACGGTTAACAGAACATTATAGGAGATAGTGTCATGTCAATGCTTGGGGGATTTACAACAGCCATCGGGGGCATGAAAGTAGCTCAGTCCCAGCTGGATCTTATCAGCCGGAATATTGCCAATGTCGATACGGAAGGTTATACCCGGAAAACGGCTCAGCAAAATTCAGTGGTTTTGGCCGGGTACAGTTCCGGCGTGTCAATGGGCGAAGTGCAGCGTACCGTAAACGAGGGGCTGCTGAAAAGTTATTTATCGTCAAATTCGATTGTGGGAAATGTGTCGGTTACCAATACCTATCTGAGCGAACTGCAAACCAATCTCGGTACGCCGGAAGGACAAAACTCAATTGCTTCCAATGTGACCGATTTGCAGACCGCATTTAATGATTTTGCCATGGATGTGACATCGGCTTCCGGGCGCTATACGTTGTTGAGCAATGCGGAAACATTGTCCGACAGGCTGAATATGCTCAGTACCAATATTCAGAAGCTGCGCGGTGATGCCGATTTGCAGATTTCGGCGGATGTGGATACGATTAACGGATTGCTGGATACGCTGGATGATCTGAATGACCAGATTGTCAAATACAAGGTTTTGCGGTATGACGGCGTGGCTGATCTGGAGGATAAGCGCGATCAGGCTTTGCGGGAGCTGAGCGGGTATATTGATATTACTTATTTTCAACGGGAATCCGGGGAAATGGTGATTCAGACGACGCAGGGCGTCATGCTGCTGGACAAGGATCCGCATTATTTATCGCACAATGCCATTACCGAAGCCAGTCCGACTTCCGGGTATGCCGACGGGGCAATCAGCGGTATTTATGTCGACGGAGAGGATATTACTTCCAAAATTTCCGGCGGTGAGCTGAAGGGGCTGATTACCGTGCGTGATGAGACGCTGACTTCGCTGCAGTCTCAGCTTGATGAGCTGGCCGGGGTGATTGTGGATGAGGTTAATCAGGTGCATAACCGGGGAACGGCTTTTCCGAATACGCCTTCGGAACTGACCGGAAGCCGTGATTTTATCGATTCGGCAACCCAGCGGATTAAGATTGAAAACGGCGATGTGCGGTTTACGGTTTTTGACAGCGAAGGAAAACAGGTGGCAACGGCTTCGCTTATCGGCGACATGGGTTTTAGTGCCGACGGGGAAACGGTGGACAGCATGCTGGCAAAGGTTAACGACTGGCTGCAAAATGAAGCCGGCCTGCCGCAGGCGTCAGCTTCTGTGGATAAAGACGGGCATATCGTTATTGATACCGGGGACAGTAATTACGGGATTTCGATAATGGATGAAGCATCGTCTTCGGCCGGGAGTGCCCAGCAGGATGTAACGGTCAGGTTTGATGCCAACGGCGACGGAACTTTTGACCGGACATTTGAAGGTTTTTCAAATTTTGCCGGATTAAATAATTTTTTCTCTTCCGGTAAGAATGAGGCAATTTATGACTCCAAAGTGTTGAGCAAAGATGCCAATCTGGGGGTGAGAGAAAAAATTACGCTGCAGTTTTCAATTGACGGGGGGACGACGGGGTCGATTAATATTTATCCTTCGGACAGTCTGCAGGACATTGTCAATAAGATAAACAACAACAGCGATTTGAATTCCGAAATCAGGGCGTCGTTGGTGCCGAACGGCAACGGTTATATGCTGCGGATTAACAATATGAGCGGTTCGCAGATGGAGATAACCGAGGCTCCGGGAGCCGGCGGAACAACCAGCGGCTTTATTGACCGTATCGGTTTGAGCCCTTCAGATGTGGGGTTGTCGGGAAGTATTTCGGTGCGAGATGAATTGCAGTCATCGCCGGGGCTGATTGCGGCCGGTTCGCCGGAGTTTAACGAATCTTCGGGGCAGTATCAGCTGAATTCGTCAGCCAATGATATTGCCAACAGTCTGGCAAAGATTTTTTCGGAAAATCATCAGTTCGGTCAGGCGGGGTCTATTGCGGGGACGACAACGACACTTTCAAATTATGCGTCGACGTTTGTCGGGGCGATTGCTTCGGAAGTGAGTGATTCGGAAAGTGCGCTGAGCTATCAGCAGGAGCTGAATAATTCCATTGCCACCAAAGAGGCAGAGACCAGCGGCGTGGATATTGACGAAGAACTGGCTCAGCTGATTATTTTTCAGAAAAGTTATGCCGCTTGCGCACAGTCGTTTACCGCGGCAAAGGAAATGCTTGATATTCTGCTCGGAATGATGCAGTAAGGAGGTTTATTATGGTTCGTGTTCCTACTTATAACAGTTATATGAATATGGTTGCGCAGACCATTGACATTAAATCGAAGCTTGATTTGTACAGCTATCAGGTTACCAGCGGGCTGAAGTCGCCGACTTATTCTGGATACGGCATGCAGGCGCATACAATCGTGAGCTTGGAATCCATGCTCGGCGTGACCAGTAATTTTATTACCAACAATGATGTGATTCAGGTTGAGCTGAATTCGTATTCCACGACGATGGAATCGATTCAGGATACGCTGAAGGATTTTAAGTCGCTTTTGGTTTCGGCCAGCGGAATGGATCTGGAAAATGCCTCTCCTGATTATACCGGCGGAAAAATTGTTTTCGGAGCGGAGAATCCGGCGGATTATGTGGGGAAGACCCTGACAATTGACGGGACAACTTATACTTTTTCAACTACGGACGGAGACGGGCTGATAAATATCGGTGCGGCAACGGACGGGGCAGGAGTGGTGGAAGCCATTAAAAATACGCTGCCGGCCAATTCGGAATTTACTTATGAAGGAGATACGTTCAGTTTTCCGTTGTATACGGTGGACGGAGTGTCGACGGTGCTGGATGTGGACGGAGTGACAACCGGCGAACCGCATACGATGAGCGATGAACAGTATAATACTTTGAAAACGCTGCAAACGCAGGCGTTCAGCACTATGCAGATGATTGCCGATGTGCTGAATACCAATGTGAACGGTAAGTATATTTACGGCGGCGGGACGTCAAATCAGGCTCCGATTGATTTTCCTTTTTCCAGTCTGGAAGAGTTTCAGAGTTATTATGACGGGGTTAACGTGACTTATCCGTCATCGGCGGCGGCGAATCTGTCAAACCGTACGCTGACGGCGGAGGATACCGGAAATATTACCCTGCATCTGATTGAGGGGAATCAGGGAAGCATTACGGCGGCCAATGCCGGCGCTTTTCTGACGCAGGCCGTGGATGCCAATGCCCAGACAACGGGAACGCTGACTTTTGATGCCGATCAGAATACCATTAACGCTACACAGTATGGTGCATTTAATACCTTGTCAGCCGGAGATACGTTGGTGCTCGGCGGCGACGGAGCCGGAAATAATGCCAAGATGTATGTGGTTAAAAGCGTGTCTGAGGACGGCAAAACCATAACCCTGGATGATTCGACGGCGTTGGAAGAGAGTTTTACGATTGAGCCCGATAATACGCAGGCGGACAAAACCGTTACTTTCAGTACATCGTATCCGGTGGGGACGGTGATTGAAATGAACGGCTTCAAAAACAGCAATATCGCACCGCAGGTTCAAGTGACGGGTGTCAGTGAAGACGGGACGACTCTGTATGTGACGGCGGATCCGTCGCGTTTTCCGGATATGGAAATCGAGGCTTCAAAGGAATGGAGCCTGGATGCCAGTTCGTATTATCAGGGGAGCAGTCTGTCTACCGAAAAGATGATTTCGGAAAATCAGTCGATTACCTTTGATATTAACGGCGGAGATTCCGTGTTTGAGAAGATATTCCGGGCGCTGGGCGAAATTGCCCAGGGGAATTTGGTGGATACGGCCAATCCGCTGGAAGGTGAAACCGGCGATGTGAATACGACGCTTGACCGGATTACCGAGGCGCTGGATTTGATTCAGAGTGCTATTTACAGTTCGGGGCTGGACAGCAGCGAAAACAACAGCGATATTTATACCGTCGTGGCCAAGATTAATTCCAACACGGTGGTGATGAATAATGTGCAGGAAACGCAAAAAGAGGTTCAGGCTAATCTGGAAAACAGTATTTATTCCCTGAAAAATGTTGATCAGACCGAGGCGGCGATTAAAGCACTGATGGCGTCAAATAATCTGAGTGCATCTTATGCCTGCCTGAATCAGGTGATGAATGTTTCTTTGCTGAATTATCTTTAGAATCAGCCGATGAAACAGAAAAAAAGGTTCCGGACAGAATATCCGGGATCTTTTTTTTACTGACTGGCGCCGATGATGCGGTTTATCAGCCTGATTTCGGCCATGGGAATGGTTTGGATATGGTTTTTGCAGGTCGGGTTGCAGACCTGGATTTTTTCATTGTTTTGAAAGACAAGTTCCTTGATTAATATCCGGCCGTTTTTCATGATGATGAGTGTACGGTCGCCAATGGCGGCGCCGGGTTTTTTAGAGATGAGCAGAATTGTTCCGTAATTGTAGAGCGGTTCGTAAAAATAATTGTCCAGTATCAGGGCGTAGGCGTTGTTAAAGTAGTATCTGAATTTGGTTTTGTTCCAGAGCGAAGTGTCTAATTTGGACTGGTCGGAACGGGAAAGTTTTGATATTGAAGCGCAGGGGATGGTGTTGTTGTGGAGGGTATCGCCGTAAATCAGACTGCAAAACTGTTCAAGATTAATCTGGCAGGTGTTGAGGATTTTATTGATGCTTTCAAGTGAGGGCCAGTGTTGTCTGCCGTCGGTGCGAATCCTTTTGCTTTTGTTGAAGGTTGTTGAATCCAGGCCGGATTTTTTAGCCAGGTTAGAGAGTGACATTCCGCTGATCTTGGCCAGTTTGTCGATAGCAGTCCATATTTGTTCGCATTTCATGTTTTTATCCTTTGTCTTCAGGTAAAGAAAATACAACTTATGGTTTTATATGCAAAGTATAACGATTATTGGAAATCATTTTAATTAATAATTGTATATATATATTCATGTCAACATTTAATATTGGTTATTCATAATATTTTGTTAAAAAAAATAAAAAATTCACAATAAAATTGTATTTTTTACCGGGATTTTGAAGAATGATTATGTATAAAAAATATTTTCAGGGGAATTAAAAAAACAGGATTTAACATATATTAACTTCTTTTTAGTAGTGTTACTTTTACGCAATAACAGAGCTGATTATGATGAAAAATGTCTGAAATAAGTGAAGAGATTGTTCATGTAAACGGGACTCCGCACCGTGTGGTTGTTTTTTTGCATGGTTATATCGACTGCAATGAAGCTCTTGACCGAACCATAAGCGGTTTTGTGTCAAGGCTGGACGATTGTGCCGTTCATCTGCCGCAGGCGCCGGTTCCCTGTGAGATTCATGAACGCAAACGGCAGTGGTATTCCATGCATCAGTTTGATCCGGATGATGCGCGGAAGTTTGTGCCGACTATGCGGGAATGCACGAAGATTTATAATCATATGGCGCCGGGTTTTGCCGAATCTTTTGCTTATCTTAACCCGTATCTGAACAGGGTGTCGGCACGTTACGGATTATCCGGAAAGGAGTTGTATCTTTGCGGCTTTTCACAAGGGGCGATGCTGGCTTTGTATGCGGCACTGATGCATGAGAAGCCGGTTGCCGGCTGTGTCAGTTTTTCCGGAATTATGGCGCCTTATACTTATCTTTGCCGCCATTACCGGAATTCTCCGCCGGTTTTGCTGATTCACGGAGATGCGGATAATCTGGTGCGGTTTGAGGCCATGGATTTTACCCGCAAAAAGCTGGAGAAAATCGGCTGTCCGGTCAGCAGTTATGTGGTTAACGGCGGACAGCACCGCATTACCGAAGACGGTTTAGAGCGAGCGCTTGATTTTATTAACGGCAAGAGGCTTTAATTAAAGGAACGGCTGAGGGTTAAACAGGCCTCCGTCGCGGAGGTAATTGTTTTCTTCTCTGGGCAGTTTCAGCTCACTGTGTTGTCCGAAGTTGCGTTCAAAAATTTCACCGTAGTTGCCTACTTTTGAGAGAGCTTGCCGCAGCCATTGCGGTTTGATGCCGAAAGTTTGCCAGAGTTTGGGGTTGTCACCGGTGAGGTTGCGCTGGGATGTGTTTTTGAGGCCGATCTGAATGGAGGCGTTGCGAGAATTCATGCCATACATTTCGGCCATTTGCAGGGCATTTACAACCCAGCGGACGACAGCCTGGAGTTTGGGATTGTCTTTGGCCACCAAAATGTAGGAGGGTTTCAGGGCAAGGGCTTCGGGAATCATCTTCACAGAGGGATTTTCTTCAAAATGTTCTTTCCAGACGCCTTGCAGATAAATAAAATTTCCGGTCAGCAGGCGGCAGCGGTTCAGCAAAAAGGCTTGTTTGGCCCGCAGTTCCGAGTTGAAGGGCAACATTTTGAGCCCGAGGTTGTAGCGGGCGCTGAATTCTTCAACATTGTTCTGGTCATTGGAGTTTGTGACAACACAAACATTGGCAAAGCGAAAATCTTCCATGGACTTGGCTTTTTCAGCATCACGGGCCAGAAAAATCTGTTTGTCATAGTAAGCAACAGTGGCAGGGGCAAATTGTCCAGTGGCTTCGGCGGCGGCCGAGAGGGCGGAGCCGCCCATCATGACGTCAATTCGTCCGGTCTTTAACATTTTTGAGACCTGGTCGGCGCGGACATCCACCATTTCATATTTATCAGGCATGCCGAAAACCGCAATTGACAACGCCTGGCACAAATCAACGTCAAAGCCTTTCCACATGCCGTTTTCATCCTGGGAAGCATAAGCGGGGGAGGCCAGGTTGGTGCCGCATTTGATGCGTCCGCGGGCATTGATATAACGCAATCCGGCGTCGGCCGCGGCGGCTTCGCCGATGGTTGACAGGCACAATAACAGAACAGCCCAGAATTTTAGTTTCATTTTATTAACCAATTAATGTTATCTTACTAAAAATTAAGGTCATTATAGGGCATTTTTTATGAAAAGTAAGATTTTTTTACAACTTATCATATTTACTTTTGCTTTTTTTGCGGCGGGGATGGCGGAGGCTGCGGTGCCAAAGGTGCCTTTGGAACAAAAAGAAGTGCGCGAATGGGCGGAAAGCCGGGGCAATGAGCTGTTGTCGGCTTTGTCGGAATCGGATATGGAATATAAATATGCGCTGTTGGATAATTTGTTTACCGGCTATGTGGATCTGGATTTTCTGGCAAAGTTTGTGATGGGAAAATACTGGAAGGTGATGACCGCCGATGAACAGCTGGAATTTCGGGGATTGTTCAGGCGCTATGTTTTGGAAGTGTATAAAACTTATCCGCTGACGCTTGATTACAGGGTGAGTTTTCAGATTTTCAGCGTTCAGGTTCAGCCGCAGAAGGCTGTGGTGGCGGCGCAGATTCATCAGGAAGGTTTGCCGCAGAATGATCCGTTGCAGGATATTTTGGTGCAGTTTGACGTGCGGCGGACGGAATCGGGGCTGAAACTGAGTGATTTGAAAATCGGCGAAACCAGTCTGGCCATGACTTATCGCGGAAAGTTTTACCGCATGATGGCGGAAGATGACGGGGAAGTGGCCTGGTTTTTGGAAGATTTCCGGCAGATTATCGACTCGCTGGAGCGCCGCAACGATTTGGCCAGGGACGGGGAATTTCCTTATTAATTCCTTTAATCTGCAATAAAAAACTGTTGAATTTATGTGATAATACCGCTATTATCCGATTTGTTTTTTTTATTTGAGATGGATTGGCTGAAATGAATAATATTAAAGTCCGGTTTGCGCCGAGTCCGACAGGATTTATGCATATCGGCAATACCCGGACGGCTTTGTTTAACTGGCTACTGGCGGCCAAGCTCGGCGGAAAGTTTATGTTGCGTATCGATGATACGGACAGGCTGCGTTCAAAGGCGGAATATGAAGATGCTATTCGTGATGCTCTGGAGTGGCTGGGGCTTTCGTGGAGCGAGGAGGCCAGACAGTCGGCCCGGGTTGAGCGCTATAACGAGGTGACCGAAAAGCTTAAACGGGAAGGGCGGATTTATGCCTGTTATGAAACGCCGGAAGAACTGACCTTTATGCGCAAGCGGCTGCTGGGTAAAGGACTGCCGCCAATCTATGACCGTTCGGCTTTGAGACTGACGGAAGAACAAGTGAAGCGTTATCAGGCGGAAGGGCGTCAGCCGCATTATCGCTTTAAGCTGCTGGACGGAGATATTGTCTGGCATGATATGGTTCGCGGAGAGTGCCGTTATTCGGAGAAAAATCTCAGTGATCCGGTGGTTATCCGTGCGGACGGAACTTTTCTTTATCATCTGCCGTCGGTGATTGATGATGTGGATTTCGGTATTACGCATATTGTGCGGGGCGAAGATCATGTGACCAATACGGCAGCTCAGATTCAGATGTTTGAGGCGGTGGGCGGAAAGGTGCCTGAGTTTGCCCATCTGCCGCTGCTGACCGGAAAGGAAGGCAAGCTTTCCAAGCGGCTGGGAAGCCTCGGGGTGCGGGATATCCGCCGGGACGGTATTGAGGCGATGGCGCTGTGTTCGTTTTTGGCCAGACTCGGAACCTCAGAACCGATAGAACCGTTTTATGATTTGTTTTCTTTGGCAAAAACGCTTGATTTATCAAAAATCGGACGGGCTCAGCCCAGGTTTGATGAAGAAGAGCTGAAACATTTTAATATGCGTTTTGTGCATTCCATGCCATATGCGGCGGTTGAGGCCCGTTTTAACGTCGGTGAGGATTTTTGGAATGCGGTGCGCGGGAATCTGAACGTGGCGGCGGATGTGGAATTGTGGCACGAAATTTGTTGCGGCAAGGTGGTGCCGGCGGCGGAAGATGTTGATTTTACAAGGCTGGCTGCAGAGCTTTTGCCGCCTGAGCCCTGGAATGGAGAAACTTTTGCCGCCTGGCTGAATGAGGTTAAAGCAGCCAGCGGACGCAAGGGCAGGGAATTGTTTCATCCGTTGCGGCTGGCGCTGACAGCACGGGACGACGGGCCGGAGCTTAAAATTCTGCTGCCGCTTATCGGGCGGGAAAAGGCTTACCGCCGGTTGAACGGAGAAGCTGCCTGAGATGATTTTGGAGAGGAGAAGAAAATGGTCGAGATTTATTTAAATAATACGCTTAAGCGCCGGAAAGACAAATTTGAACCGATTGATGCTTCAAATGTGCGTATGTATGTCTGCGGGCCGACCGTTTATGACAAGGCTCATCTCGGCAATGCCAAAACGCCGGTGGTGTTTGATGTTTTGTTCCGGCTGCTGCGCTATGTATATGGGGCGGAGCATGTGACTTATGTGTCCAATATTACCGATGTTGACGATAAAATTCTCAACAAGCACAAAGAAACCGGCAAATCTATCCGCGAAATTACCGAAGAAACTTATAACTGGTATATTGCCGATATGAAAAAACTTAATGTGCTGGATCCTAATTATCGTCCGCGGGCCACGGAATATATCGGTGAAATGATTGAGCTGGTGAAAAAATTGCTGGAAACAGGGCATGCTTATGAGGCGGAAGGGCATGTTTTGTTTTCGGTGGATACCATGCCGGATTACGGTTATCTGTCCGGGCGTTCCATGCGGGAGATGCTGGCCGGGGCGCGGATTGAGGTGGCCGATTATAAAAAGAATCCGGCGGATTTTGTTTTGTGGAAACCGTCAGAAGCCGATCAACCCGGCTGGGACAGCCCCTGGGGATACGGGCGTCCGGGGTGGCATCTGGAATGTTCGGCCATGAGCGCAAAGCTGTTGGGGGATGATTTTGACATTCACGGCGGCGGGTCGGATTTGATTTTTCCGCATCATGAAAATGAATGCGCCCAATCGCGCTGTGCGCATCCGGGGTCTCGTTTTGCCCGTTATTGGGTGCATACCGGAATGCTGATGGTTGACGGGGTGAAAATGTCAAAATCGCTGGGCAATTTCTTTACGGTTGATGAGATTTTGGCCAAGTATCCGGCAGAGGCTTTGCGGCTGTTGTTTTTAACCACGCATTATCATCAGCCGTTTAACTTTACCTTTGAGGGATTGACGGCGGCCAAACAGACGCTGGACAAGTTTTATAACGCGCTGCTCGGCTGCAAGGAAATTGAGACTGAGCCGGTTGAACCAGATGAACGGATTGTGGCAGCGCTGGCTGATGATTTGAACACGCCGCTGGCGCTGAGTTATCTGCACGAGACGGTTAATAATCTGAACAAGGCAGGGACAGCGGAAGAAAAGCGCCGTTATAAGTCTTTACTGCTGGTCGGGGCTGAAATGCTGGGGCTGCTGTATAACGATGCTGAAGAATGGTTTCGGGGAAATCTGAGCGAATCCGGTTTGTCGGAAAGCGATATTGAGGCAAAAATTGCCGAGCGTGCTGCGGCCAAGAAGAACAAGGATTATGCTCTGGCGGATAAAATCAGGGATGAATTGAAGGCGGCGGGGATTGTTTTGGAAGATTCACCGATGGGGACAACCTGGAAAAAAGCCTGAGTTTTTTTATGAACGTGATGCGGCCGGGTGAGATATCCGGCCGTATTTTTATGACTTGCAATATTTGGTTCTTTATTTTATTATGGGCGTTGCCGGCGAGAGGTCGCCGGTGGTGTCTACAAAATACCTTCATCGTTGAAAATATCTCCGCTGTTTTGGGCGGGGTGCCGGTAATATGTTGAATAACGGCGACTGTACGATGACAGTTTTGTAGCTCCGCCTGCTTTGCATTTGGTAAAGCAGGTTTTGTTTTTAGCAAATTAATGGAGTTTTAGAGTTATGATTTCTACGGCAGAAATTAACAAACAAGTGTTTCAGACTAAAAAAGAGATTGGCCTTGAGCTACGTTGCCGGCGGGAGAAGAAGGGGCTGAGCCTGGCAGAAGCGGCCTCGGTTTGCGGCTTATCTCCCAACCGGATTATGCGGATAGAGAACGGCTATGCGTTTTCGTTCCGGCATATTTTTATACTGGCGGCGATGTATGGGGTTGAGGCTCAATTGAAGTTGAAATTAAAGAGGAAAAGTTTTTTCCGGAGGGGTGGTTGGAGAAAGAGCTGATTGGTTTGAGTTGGATACTTGGATTCAATCCAAGGATGACGGGGAGAGAGGCCGTCAAGAGAGGGTAAGGCAGGTATTTGACCCCACCGGCTCCCCTTTTGAAAGGGGAGAGAGCAGCAAGGAAGATCCCTTGACGTTCAGACTGGCGCTGAACGAGGGATGACAGTTTATTGTTTGAATGTGAAACCCTCTCTAACTCTCCCTAAGGCTTTAGGGAGAGAATATAAGGCTGATGTTTGACCCCTCCGGCTCCCCTTTTGAAGGGGAGAGAGCAACAAGGAAGATCCCTTGACGTTCAGACTGACGCTGAACGAGGGATGACAGTTTATTGTTTGAATGTGAAACCCT
>CALYAY010000019.1 GCA_944393695.1 uncultured Alphaproteobacteria bacterium
CGAGGGATGACAGTTTATTGTTTGAATGTGAAACCCTCTCTAACTCTCCCTAAGGCTTTAGGGAGAGAATATAAGGCTGATGTTTGACCCCACTGGCTCCCCTTTTGAAAGGGGAGAGAGCAGCAAGGAAGATCCCTTGACGTTCAGACTGACGCTGAACGAGGGATGACATTGTCAGCTAAAGATTTAGGGAGAGAGAAAAAAATCTTGCGTTTTTGTCAAAAAGGCTTATAGTAAATTGTTTTTCTATTATTGTTTCACTAAAAAAATATCATTATGAAAGATTATTTGAAAGATTTGTTCCCGCTTGGGGATGTTGTTTGGGCTCAGAAACTTGTTTCTTCAGAGAATGCGGACAAGGTTCTGTTGGCTTTGAAAAACGGTATTAATGCCGTGGTTGATCCTTTGGGGGTGACTCCGGAGTTGTGTTCGGCTGTGAAGGGACAGGATATTAACGGCTTTCCTTTTGTGGTGTCCGACTATGAAAGTTGTGCGGATGACAAGCTGATTGTTTATCCGTTGGCGGAGACTTATGCCCGGCTTGCCGTTGATGAGCCTGTTGTGACAGGGACGATAGTGTTTGTTTCTTCCCGCGGGCTGCTGATTAAGAGTGAAGACGGGAAAGAGTGTATGTTTTATGCTCCTTTCGAACAGCATTATGTTCAGCAGATGCAGCCGGGTGATGAGGTGGCTTTTTCGCTGATTGCTCATCCGGAAAAAGGGCCGATTGTTCGTAATATCGTGGAAGGTACGGTTGTCGGTAAAAGGATTCGATTTACCGATTATGCCAAATGTCGTTCGTGGTTGTCCAGCGGATTGCCGGTCAGTCGCGGGGCTTTTGTTCTGAACAACGTGGTGGAACTGCAAAAGTATAGTCCGAGCAGTTTTTATCATGCGGCAAGCCGGTCTTACATCGACAAGGCGAGGGTTCTTTGTCCTGAAAATCTTGCACGGGATTATGAGTTCTATCTGGCCAGGGTGGAGGCAATCTATGCCAATGAGATTGATTTCCAACTTCTTGTCGGCTGGAATGAATGAAAAAAAAGAAAAAGCTCTTCAGTTTTGAAGAGCTTTTTCTTTTAGTGTTTAATCCCGGAAGTTTTTGTAAAGGGACAAAACAAGTTTGTCCGAATCTTCAAGCGGTTTGCCGTCGCTGATTTTTTCTTCGACTTTTCTGTAAAGCGGAAGAGTCTGGTAGTATACCAAAATCTTCAGGCCCTGTTCTTCCAGATAAGTTTTGTGCCGGAGGAAAAGCTCGTGCGTTTCACGACTGACCCATCCTCCCAAAAACGGAAAAATAATCAGGCTGCCGGATAAAATCTTGTGATTTTGAAAGATATTGCCGATGAAGTCGTAGCAAATCTTTTTGGCAGCAGTCGTGATGCGCGGATCTGACGAAGCTCCATATGTGTTGAGCAGGAGTTCGGTCTGATCCTGGTAAATGGAAATGTCATCGGCAAAATCGGCATTGAGCGCAATCTTGAGCAACAGCAGGTGGTCTGCCTTTAATTCGAGCCGGTTGTGCTGAATAAAGTTCAGATGCTTGATGGTCTGCTGGATGTACAGACGGCGTTCGTCATAGATTTTTCCTTCCAGAATGCATTGTTCGGCCATGCGGAGTGCTGCATTGAAGTCTTCACGAAAAAACAGCTTATCAATGATTTTAGCGTAAAGGTTTTCGTAAGGCTGCAGCAGTTTGATGAACAACTGCAGGCCGGCCGAATTCTGAAGGGTGACTTTGTTGTCGTTTTTGTCGGGCGAGGACGAAATGAGCTTGTGCATGTTTCGTGCTTCGCAGGCGATGCTTTCCGGCGGCATCCGGCTGATTTTTCCGGTCAGCTGCTGAACAAGGGGGCAGAATTTTATTTTGCCGCACCGGTTTTTCAGGCTGCTGATCAGGTTTAATTCCAGATTGTTCAGTTCCAAAATGAAAGCCATGATTTCATCCGGGGTGTAGTTTTTTTCAATCATCAGATAGCGGCTGACGCGGTGGGTGATGATTTTGGTTGAAGAAAAAACATCTTCTTTCCTGGATTTTTTGTTTTTATTCATAATATATATAAATTAATAGTTTTACGGTTTTGAAATATAACATAAAATCCGTTTTGAGGCAAGAAAAAACCTTGCACCCGGGCGGGGCAAGGTTTTTTCCGGAAAATCAGTCTTCGCCGCTCATGTCGGACAACAGGCGTCCGTCGAATTTTGGGGTCAGATGTTTGATGAGCATCTGCATCCTGAGCTTTTTCTGCTCGGTGAGCGGGGTGATTTTTTCATCGCCGGGCTGCTTCATTCCGCCCGCTTCGACGTAGTCTTTGAGCTGCTTGACTATCAGGGTATGATGCCCTTTTTCAATCAGATCGTCGGCAACCTGTTCAACAACATCAAGCGTGGTGTTGCTGATGTACTGGCCGGTGGTGATGATGAAGAGAACAACGCCGAACTCGTTGATTTTGAGTTCTTTGAAGACTTTTACCAGAAATTCGCCGGCAATGGTTTTAATCTGGTTGTCAATTCGTTCGTCTTTATTCTTTCCGGCCGAAGCTCTGATTTTGGTGGCTTCGAACTGAAAACAGTTCATGATTACGGGGATGTATGCATCTCTGCATTCATCGTAATCCTCTAATGAAAAAATCTCATGCACTCTTGCAATCAGATCCGGGGTGAGGAGTTTGTAGTCCTTGAGGGCTTTGTTGAGGTCGGCGCCCAATTCGTACAATGCCACTTTTTTTGCCCGGATTTCTTTTTCATGCTTTGAGTTTTCTTTTTTTACCATAATTTTTTTATTTAATTTATTAATAATATTTTACCATCGTCTATAATAGACAAAAAAACGCTTTATGGCAAGCGTTTTTTTGTGTTGACGGCGAAAAAAATGCAAATAATTAAACCAAATCATCAAGAAAAGGCGGTTTGTAGTTGGGGCCTTTGAGAAATTTTCCGTCTTCACGCTTGAGGGGTTTACCGTTGACCAGTTTGGACATGTTGCTGAGGTGAACGCGGTGAAAAGCCTCCTGCATGGGCAGATTGAACGAGACAACCATGCCGCTCAGCACATATTGCAAGTCGGCCAGTTCCTTGAGCATTTTGCTGCGGGTGTTTTTCTGAGTGGCACCGTTGTTTTGCAGTTCGGTAATCATGCTGTTGATTTCTTCATTAAGTTCGGCCATTTCCTCATGCAGAAGTTTTTGGCGCAGTTTTAAAAGTTCGATGCCGTAAGGTTCGTTAACGGCAACTTCCATAGCTTTGTGGCATTCCAAAACCTGATTTTCGTATTCTTCCATTATATCCTCACTGTTTTTTGTTTTTTTCAGAATAGACGCTTTTGTTGTTTTTTTCCACGGGAAAGAGCGGGCAGGGGATAAAAAAATACCGCAGGCCCGGAGGTTTGCGGTATTTGAGTCTTCTAAATTAAATTAGAAAGCGTATCTTACGCCCAGAGAATATTCGTTGAGGCGGTCCAGATCGCTGTGTTCCAACACAACATGACGATACATGGCGCGAACGGCAACATCATTGGTGATGTTGTACTGGGCGCCGACATTGAAGCGGTAGCCGAGACCTTCTTCTTTGTCAGAGCCGTAACCGACTTCTCTTACCTTCATTTCATATTCACCGAGACCAACGCCGGCAATCAGTTCAACTTTCTGTTCGCAGCCCAGAGGCAGATAACCCAACAGGTCGGCACCATAGGCCTGGATGCGGCTGGTGTATTTCTGTCCGGCCAGGTTGCGGGTGTCGTTCAGAGATCTTTGATAGAAAGCTTCAACGCCGAAGTTGTGGCCGAATTTGGAACCGGCAACAATGGAGGCATTGTGATAGTCGTCTTCAATTCTCTGAGCATTGTGGGCAATGTCAAAAGAAGAGTAGTTGTAATCTAAACCAACATAAGGTTTGGTTTCCATGGCGTTGGCGTTGGCAGCGAATAAGAAAGCGGCTGCACCGGCCAGTAATAAAGTTTTATTCATCGAAAATTCCCTCATATAAAAGGTTATGCGGATTTTTATATCAGGTGAGCCTGATAAAATTGCGAGACAACGTCTCGGTCAATTACCTAATACATTAAGCTATATTTTTTTATTTGCAAGTCTAAAGTTGAAAAAATATGAATGTAAGCTTATAAAAACAACCGGACTTTCAGTATTTTTTAAATCTTTGCGCGTTTAATCAAAAAGTTCAAAGAGATTTTTTTGCGGGGAGTATATGAAAAGCTTGAAATTAAATAACGGGAACAGAATTCCGGTTATCGGCCTGGGAACATGGCAATCAGCGCCTGGTGAAGTGTATAATGCCGTCCGGGCGGCCATTAAGGTTGGGTATCGTCATATTGACTGTGCGCCGGTTTACGGCAATGAAAAGGAAATCGGCTGTGCTTTGAGCGACGCTTTTGCGGAAGGGGATGTGCGTCGGGAGGATATGTTTATTACTTCCAAGTTGTGGAATAATGCCCATGCGGAAGAAGATATGCTGCCGGCATTGAGGAAAACTCTGACTGATTTGCAGCTGGATTATCTGGATTTGTATCTGATACACTGGCCGGTGGCGCAAAAGAAAAATGTGATTTTTCCGGCAAGTGCCGAGGATATTATTCCGGAAAAAGAACTTCCGGCAGAGGTGACCTGGAAAGCAATGGAAAAGGCTGTGAAGGCCGGTCTGGTTTGTTCTATAGGGGTTTCGAATTTCGGGGTGAAAAGACTTGAGAAACTTTTGGAAAATGTTTCTGTCCGGCCGGCGGTGCTGCAAGTGGAATGTCATCCGTTTTTGCCTCAGAACGAATTGATAAAGTTTTGCCGGAAAAATGAAATGGTGCTGACGGCTTATTCGCCGCTGGGGTCGGGTAAGGTTTCCGATGATACGGCGCTGCCGGCGAATCCGGTTGTTACGGCAACTGCGGAAAAACTTGGACTGACCCCGGCACAATTGTTGATTGCCTGGGCGGTTAACCGCAAAACGGTGGTTATTCCGAAGTCGGTACATGAAGAACGAATCCGCGAGAATCTGGCGGCAGCGTCAGTGAAACTGAGCAAGGAGGACATGGCCCGTCTGGACGGGTTGGCAAACGGCCGGCGTTATGTGAGCGGTGAGAGTTTTGCTTTTGGTGATTATGCCGACGGTGCGCTCTGGGAATGAAAGTCTTGCAGTCTGGAAAGGATAAAATCTTCAACGGCGGCGGGATCTTGCCAGCGGATGCGGATTTCCAAAACCTGAAACAGGGGTTGGAGATCAACGGGAATTTTTACAAAGTCTTTGGCGGTGGTGTATAAAACGGCACCGCTTTTTTGTGCCCGGTCAATCAGTTGTTGTAGTTCGGCACGGGGGTAAAAATGATGATCGGGAAAGTCGACGGTCTGTTGCAGGGAAAAACCGAGCTGCCGCAGTGAATCGTAGAATTTGCGGGGACGTCCGATGCCGGCGAAAGCAATGACCGGTTTGTCAGGACGTGAGGGAGCCTGAGCTTCAATCATGGCTGAAAAAACAGGCAGAGGAGAAAGATTGCCTGCCAGATGACAACAGTCTTTGCCGACGATGATTGCGGCGTCGGCGCGTTTTAATCCGGATGCAAGGTTTTCTCTCAGCGGGCCGGAGGGAATCGGGCGCCGGTTGCCCAGTCCGACTCCGCCGTCAAAAACCAAAAACGATAAATCTTTATGCAGGCCGGGATTTTGAAATCCGTCGTCCATGACAATGCTTTTGGCTCCGTTAGAAACGGCCAGTTCAGCCGCCCGGAAGCGATCGGGGTTGATGCTGACGGGGGCAGTACGGGAGAGAAGCAGCGGTTCGTCACCGGTCTGGGCCGCCGAGTGGTGCAGCGAATCGACAATGACGCCGGAAAGGGTACCGCCATAACCGCGGGAAACGAAAAACGGATTTAATCCATGCCGTTGCAAAATTTCGGCAATTGCTGCTGCCACCGGGGTCTTTCCGGTTCCTCCGGCAGTCAGGTTGCCGATACAGACGACAGGCACGTTTACCCGGCGGGGTCGGCGGCATTTGAGACGCAAAGCAGTCAGACCGGCATAGATTTTTCCGGCGGGGAGCAGCAAAGATGAGATTAAACCGCGATTGTTCCAGAAAGACGGGGTTTTCATGCCTTAATGTATCCTTTGACTTTTTCAAGAATGCCGTCCAGGACGCGGTTTTCGGCCTCAGCCCAGTTGCAGGCCAGACGGCGCCGGGTTTCAAGAAAATCAGAATCACCGAGTAAGCGGATGACCGAATCCCGGAGTTCGGCGGCATCTTTTACCTGAATGACGGCGTCGGCTTTCTTGGCACGGTTTATGGCGTCGGTAAAGTTGTGCATGTGGGGGCCGACAATGACGGCATCGCGCATGCGTGAGGGTTCCATAAAGTTTTGGCCGCCGTGAGGAATGAGTGAACCGCCGACAAAGACTACCGGGGCAATATTGTACCAGATGCCGAGTTCGCCGATGGTGTCGGCAATGTAGACCTCAGTGTCGGGGGTGATTTCGTCTTTTGCCGAACGCAGGCCGGTTTTGAGTCCGAGGGTATCAAGCGTTTCTTTTATTTCGGGGCCGCGATGAGGATGACGGGGGACAATTATGGTCAATACGCCGGGAACGGCCTGTTGAATTTCGCGGATATGGTTTCCGATTTGTTCTTCTTCATTATGGTGGGTGGAGCTTGCCAGCCATACCGGACGGCCGTTAATCAGGCTGATGATTTTGTTTTTTTCGTTTTCATCAACGGGAATGGGCAGGCCGGCGTATTTCAGGTTGCCCAGACACAATGAAGTGCGGGCTCCCAAAATATGCAGGCGGCGGGCGTCTTCTTCGGACTGACCAAGGCAGAGGGTGAAGCAGGACAAAAGCTCGCGGCTGATGAAAACAAATTTTTGCCAGCGTTTGAATGATTTGTCGGAAATGCGGCCGTTTACCAAAATCAGGGGAATGTTGCGGTGTTTGATGCCGGAAAGCATGGCCGGCCAGAAATCGGATTCAAACCAGAGAATGAGGTCGGGTTTCCAGTGGTCCAGAAAACGTGCGGTGAACGAGGGATTGTCAATGGGCAGATATTGATGAAAAGCCCTTTCGGGAAGACGTTTGGCCATGACATCGGCCGAGGTGCGGGTGCCGGTGGTGACCATGACGCGGATATCCGGATAAATTTCAAGCAGGCGCTTGATGAGCGGGAGCATGGAAATCGACTCGCCGACGGAAGCGCCGTGAAACCAGATGAGCTTTCCCTCCGGGCGTTCTTGTTGCGGACGGCCGAGGCGTTCGTGGAAGCGGCTGATGTCTTCTTTGCCGATTGTTTTGCGATGTTGGATATAGGGGGTGATGACCAGTGGATAGAGAATACGAAGCAACGTGTTGTAGATATTGATAAACATTTATTTTTCTCCGTTGATGGCGGGTTTATGTCTTTTTTGCTTAATCAGGGTGCCGGGCATGACCGGGGTGCGTCCCATGGCCCGGTCGGCGGCGGTGTTTATGTCACGCATCTCCCGTTCAAGCCGGAGGCGCAGTTCTTCCAGTTGTTCCGGCGAGGCGTCTTTGGGAACATAACAAGGTTTGGTGAAGCTGATGATGCCGCGGTTGAAAGGAAAGGGAAACATCATATCGTCCCAGCTTTTGGTGAAAATTTTGGCGCGTCTGACGCTGTAGGTGATGCCGATGACGGGTTTGCCGCTTTTTTGGGCAAAGTAGAGCGGGCTCATGTTCATCTTCATGCTGGGGCCGATGGGACCGTCGGGAATAATGGCGATGGTTTCGCCTTCATTTTTGATGGTTTTCATCAGGCTGACGGCGGCCTGGCGGGCATTGGCCGTTGATGAGCCTCCGATGATGCCCAGGCCGTAATGTTTGAGCAGACGGGCCATGAGCATGCCGTCGTTGTGCATGGATACTAGGGCGTTGAGCGGATGTTTTTTGTTCCAGAAAAAAGGAATCATGGTGGCGCGGCCGTGCCAGATGACAATGATGATGCTGCCTTCTTTGTCCCATATTTTATAAAAGTCTTTGAGAGCATCTTTTTGCCAGCGGGTGGTGCAGCCGACCAAAAGAGTGTAAAGATAGACCAGAAAACCCGTTATGACGGAAGCCGGGCGGGATTTGAGTATCCGGCGGGTGAATTTTTTGATGCCTTTAGCCATTGCTTTTTACGATGTCGGTTACGGCGATGCCTATGGTTTCGTCTTCGGTGATGACAACTTCGCCATGACCGATGAGGATGTCGTTGGCGTAGATGTCGACATTGTCATTTATGCCGCGGTCAAGTTCGACAACCGCGCCGCGTCCGAGTTTGAGCAGCTGGTTGACGCGGAGTGTGGCGGTTCCGAGCGTTACGGATATTTCGATATCTATGCAGCTGCCGATGTTTTTGCCTTCGGGGTTAAAAATTTTTGTCATTGCCACGTATCCTCATGATAAGATTTTGCTCTATGTATATTACAGTTTCCCCGATTTGCAAAGCAATTTTTAATATTTTATAACAGTCCGGCGTATTGAATACGTCGGATTTTTTGCTTTACATTCTTTATTTTTATTTATAAGCTTGGCGACAGAACGGATGATTACCGTTTTGAGGTGTGGAAACCTCTTACACAACGTCTGGCGTAAAGACGATACTTTGCGCGCTTTCCGGTTTGATGACTGGAAGGCGGCAAAATACGCTGTTTCAGTCAATATGTCGCACTATTTGTGTATAGTTTCCAACTTCCAGTCGCCCTTAATCACGGCGATTTTTTGTTAAGGGAGTGAACTATATGGGATTTTTTAATTTGCCGGCAGGGGTGCCGGGCGGAGCGTTAAAATCTGACGGACGGAGGAGGCCGATGGACAGTAAGCCCAGTGTTTTGTTTTTTATGACTGACTTTGTTACCGGCGGCGTGGAACGCGTGTTGGCGGATGTGGTGAACAATCTGACGGAAGACGGCTGCAGAGCGGCGATAGTTTTTGACGGCGTGTGCGAAAGAAACGAAATTTTCAAAAGTATTAATCCGGCGGTGAAATGTTATTTTACCGAGGAAATGGTCGGAATCCATACCGGGATGAAGCCGAAGCGCGACAGCATCCTGAAGAGAAAACTGTGGCGGTGGAAACGCCGGATTTCCGAATGGCGCCGCCGGAATTTGCGTCGGTATATTCCGGATTTTGACAGCTATGATTATCTGGTTGATTTTAAAAACGGCCATTCCCGGCCGTGGCGGGTAAAGAAAAATCAGGGACAGAAGCTTGTTTTGTGGATTCACGGTTCATATGCGTTGTGTTGGAAACCGAGGTTGATCAGGAAGTTTCATTATGCGGCTTATGACCGGCTGGTGTGTCTGACCAAGCGTTTTGAGCAAGGGGTGTTTCATGATTATCCCGATTTTGCCGGCCGGGTGACGCAGATTTATAATGCAATCGGGGTTGAAAACATTCGTCGTCAGGCAGGAGATGAAAGCTGTTTGACTCCGGAGGAAAAAGAGCTGATGAAACAGCCGTATTTTTTGTCGGTCTGCCGTTTGGACCGGGATAAAGATCTGGATACACTGATACGGGGATATGCCCGGTTTGCAGAGAAATGCCCGCAGGGGGCAAATCTGATTTTGGCCGGAAGCGGCGAATGTGCCGGATTCTGTCGGGAGCTGGCAGATAATCTGGGCTGCGGACATAAGGTTTTTCTTGTGGGCAACCAGAAAAATCCGTTTGTGTGGATGAAAAATTGCCGGGCGATGGTGCTGGCTTCCAAAAGCGAAGGTTTTGGCATGGTGCTGGCAGAGGCTCAGGCTTGCGGAGCTTTAGTGGTGAGCGCCGATTGTCCCGACGGGCCGGCTGAGATTTTGCAAAACGGGGAAAGCGGATTGCTGTTTGAGCCGGGAAATGTGAGCCAGCTGGCCGGGATTTTTGAACGCATAGAGAAAGACGAGGTTGACCGGGAAAATATTCTGCAGCGGGCAGAGAAAGGATTGGAGCGTTTTTCCCGGGAGAAAAACGGGAAGGCTCTGATGAATTTGTTTAAGTGAAAGAGAGAGACGGGGCAGCTTTGTCGGACAATGGCGGCTGTAATCCGGTGTTTTCCGGCTCTGTCTGCTTGGCGGGTGTTAATAAGTCGGAGGGGAAAAAATTTGTTCTTGAAAAAAAAAGATTCGGTGATAAATTACTTACGGATTAATAAATGCCTGTGCGGGGTTTCCGCATGTAACTTTAAATATATAAGGAAGGATAATAATATGGCTATTCGCGTTGGTATCAACGGTTTCGGACGTATCGGCCGTTTGGTTTTTCGTGCTGCTCAGCAGAGAAATGACATTGAGATTGTCGGCATTAACGATTTGATCGATGTCGAATATATGGCTTATATGCTGCGCTATGACACAATGCACGGCAAGTTTGACGGTTCGATTGAAGTTAAGGACGGCAAGCTGGTGGTTAACGGCAAGGCTATCCGGGTTACCGCTGAAAAGAATCCGGCTGATTTGAAGTGGAATGAAGTCGGTGCTGATTATGTTGTTGAGTCAACAGGTTTGTTCCTGACCAAAGAAAAAGCCCAGGGACATATTGACGCGGGTGCCAAATATGTGGTTATGTCGGCTCCTTCCAAGGATGATACGCCGATGTTTGTCTGCGGTGTCAACACTGATTCTTATGTTAAGGGAACACAGTTTGTTTCCAATGCTTCCTGCACTACAAACTGTCTGGCTCCGATTGCCAAAGTTTTGAATGATGCTTTCGGCATTACCGACGGTTTGATGACCACCGTTCATTCGACAACCGCTACCCAGAAGACTGTTGACGGTCCGTCGATGAAAGACTGGAGAGGCGGCCGTGCGGCTTCCGGCAACATTATTCCGTCTTCTACCGGTGCAGCCAAGGCTGTCGGCAAGGTTATTCCTTCGCTGAACGGAAAGTTGACCGGTATGTCTTTCCGCGTTCCGACATTGGATGTTTCGGTTGTTGATTTGACCGCCAATCTGGCCAAGCCGACGACTTATGAAGAAATCTGCGCCGCAATGAAGAAAGCTTCGGAAGGCGAATTGAAGGGTATTTTGGGTTATACCGAGGATCAGGTTGTTTCTTCCGACTTCCTGGGTGATTCCCGTACTTCTATTTTTGATGCCAAGGCCGGTATTCAGCTGACCCCGACTTTTGTTAAAGTTGTCAGCTGGTATGACAATGAATGGGGTTATTCAAACAAGGTTCTGGATCTTGTCAGCCACATGGCCAAAGTAAACGGATAATTTCGTTTTCCCGCCGTTTTGCGCCTGAGAAAAGCTTTGGCTTTTGTCGGTGTTTGCGGCGGGAAGTTTTTTTGTGAGGAATAAAATTTATGGAATATAAAACTATTGAAGATTTAGGCAATCTGCAGGGCAAGGTTGTTATGCTGCGTGCGGATCTGAATGTGCCGATGGATGAGAACTTTCATGTGACCAACGATGCCCGTATCGTGCGTACGGTTCCGACAATCAAGCTTTTGAAAAACAAAGGTGCCAAGGTGGTGGTGATTTCTCACTTCGGGCGTCCGGAAGGCAAAGGTGATATGAAGAATTCGCTGAGCCATATTGTTAATGATCTGGAAAAAGCTTCCGGTTATAAGGTGGTGTTTGTTGACGACTGCATCGGACCGAAGGTTGAAGAAGCGGTTAAGTCTTTGCGTGATGACGAGATTGTTCTGCTGGAGAATCTGCGCTTTTATAATGAAGAGAAAAAAGGCGACGAGAAGTTTGCCGAAGAACTGGTTAAGCCGGCGGATGTTTATGTGTCCGATGCTTTTTCAACGGCTCATCGTGCCCATGCATCCATGGTGGCGGCGGCCAAGCTGCGTCCGGCAGCCATGGGTTTGTTGATGGCGGAAGAAGTTAATGCGTTGTCCAACGGTTTGAACAATCCGCAGCGTCCGCTGATGGCTATTGTCGGCGGTTCCAAAGTTTCGACCAAACTTGATTTGCTGAACAATCTGGTTAAAAAAGTTGATATGCTGGTGATTTCCGGCGGTATGGCTCATACGTTTATGAAGGCCAGCGGCATCAATACGGTTAATGAGGCCAATTCTCTGGTGCAGCCGGATATGATTGAAACGGCAAAAGAGATTATGCAGACCGCCAAGGCCAATAACTGCGAAATTATTTTGCCGCAGGATGTTGTGGTGTCCAAGGAATTTAAAGCCGAAGCAGAACATAAAACGGTTGATTTGGAACATATTCCGGCCGAGGGATGGAGCTTGATGGATGTGGGCGAAAAGACCATTGAAGCCATTAACAAAAAGATGGAAGCCTGCAAGACTCTGGTTTGGAACGGGCCGCTCGGCGTGTTTGAACTGAAGCCGTTTGACAATGCGACCAACAAGGTTGCCCAGCGGGCGGCGGTGCTGACCGGTGAAGGACGTCTGATGACGGTGGCCGGCGGCGGTGATACGGTTTCGGCTTTGGAAAATGCCGGCGTTGCCGATAAATTTACTTATATTTCAACCGCAGGCGGTGCTTTTCTGGAATGGATGGAAGGCAAAGAGCTGCCGGGTGTGGTGGTTTTGAAAAAGTAAATTTGCCGGTTTGAAAACAAAACCCCGGAAGGAGCCCCGAAAAGTCGGGATGTTCGGAATTCCGGGGTTTTTTATTATTTATTTACCAAGTCCGGTTATAATTGTTAAATTATCGTTAATTGAAGAAATTTTGTCAAAATTGGCTTGCCTTTTTTCAGGGGATGTGCTAACATGAGATAAAATATTCTGATGAGGAATTTGCTTATGACTGAAAATGCCGCAGATAACAAGACTATTGAATTTACTGATTTTTCCGATAAAAAACGTTCGCCCGGGGATGTATCTTCGGCCGAAGTTCAGAAGGCTCTGGCCGAAAGAGTGCAGCAGCTGCGCGATGAACTGGCCATGCAGGAGCAGGCTGCCCGGGATGTAACGGAAGCTATGGCCGCGGCGTCTTCCCAGGAGGAAAAATCAAGGTTGATGGCGGAATATCGCAGTCAGGTTAACAAAAAGTCGGTTTGTGCTCATAAGCTCGGTCAGATAGAGCAGCATGTTGCCGCATTTCAGAAAAACAGCAGTCTTTATACCAATTTGATGAATATGAAGGAAAATCTGTCGGCCAATCCGGATATTAACAGCCGGATTTCGGTTGATAAGGATGATTTGAGCCTGGTTGTCGAGATGATGAAGCCGAGCCCGTTTTCTTTTGAAGTGCGGGACGGAAGGCTGACTTTCAGCAATGTGGATGTTACCCAGGATCAGTTGAAGTCTATGCTGGATACACTGGAACATCTGGGAATTAAGAATGTTGTACTGCCGGACGGATTGGATGCCCGGCTGAAGGAAAATATGGAAAAAGCCCAGACGGCCAGAGAAGCGGAAGAAAACCGGAATTATAACCCGGATGCCGCGCGGCAGGGTGAGCTGAATGCCGGGCCGGCGATGCCTGATGTGTTTGGGGCAACGCCGATGAATATGCCTGCTCCGAAGCCGGAACCGGAATATAAATATGATTATGACGAATTGGTGCATAAAATTGAATTTGATTCGTTGCAGCGTAATTTCCATAAAACAAAGGGGTTGAGCTTCTTTCATGATACGAGCGGCGGATGGGACAAGTGGTATGTTTATGATACGCAGAACCCCGACAATTTTAAAAATGACGGGAAGCTTGACAAAGATGGTTCAATCAAAACGAAAAATTCGCTGGTTATCTGGAGTCGTCCGGACGGAAACGGCGGGTTTAAACTGGGCTATACGATGCCGGGGCATAAGCCGATCAGCAAAGGTTATGCCGATGAACTTATTTCCTTTTATAAAAGCGCCGGGATAACGGCAATTAAATTCAGCGGTTTGCAAGGCGAGGATGCCGCAACTTTTCGTGTCAGGTGCGCCAGGCTGGGGGTTATTCCGGTCGGTATCGGCATTAACGAAAAAAATGCCGCGGAGATGATTGAGGAGGCCGGAAAAAAGCTGAACAGCCAGGAGCTGTTGAAATATAAACTGCGTCTGGCCCGGCAGATGAGAAAAAATCTGCGCGACAAGGGGGATGATATTAATTCCGACAGCAACAGCGATTATAAAACCTTTGTCGAGGGGCTGGAGGGAGATTATAATTACAGTCCGTTCAAAAAAGCTTATGACAAGGTTTTGAAAGGGCAGATTGATGATGCTATTCATGGTAAACAGGCGGATAAGGTCATCGGGGCAACCTCGGCACTGACCAAGTTGTTTGATGCTTACAGCGGCAGTGAGGATAATCCGACCCGGGCTACTTTGGGGTTTGCCCTGAATGAGCAAAACAAGATTTTTACCAAAGAGGAAATCGCGGCCATCCGCCAGCAGCTGAGTACCAACGGGCGGGCAATTGATGAGAGCAAGCCGATGCGTGATATGTCGGTGCAGGATCTGGCCGAGATATATAATGCCATTTTGCCGATAGAGCAGGAGAAAGCGCGCAAAAACCTGATGGAGGATACGCAGGGGCTGAATAGTAAAGACAAGTCGGAGGTTATTCGCGACAGCTTGAGCAGTGCAACGGATGATATGGTGAGATTTGCCCAGACGCTGGAGGATAAGGGATGTAAAAAACCGGTGATTACCCGTTTTGGTACGAGGATGAAAATCAGCGGAGATACGCGTCCGGTTCAGGGAAATCAAAATCTTAACGGTAATTTTAATTCCGGGGGAAGAGATTAATCTTTAATCGAGTGTTGCCGGGGTGATTGCCGGTAATATCAGAGGTCTTTTTTATTTCGTTTCTGGCGGAAAAAGTTTTTCAGCAGGGCGGCGCATTCTTCTTCCAGGATGCCGCCGCTGACTTGCGGACGATGGTGGCAGGTCGGGGCTTCAAAGAACTTTACGCCGCTGATGACGGCACCTCCTTTGGCATCAGCAGCACCAAAGTAAAGGTTTTTTATGCGGGCCAGGGAAATAGCTCCGGCGCACATGGTGCAGGGTTCAAGCGTAACATATAAATCCATGTCCCACAGGCGGTTTTGCCCGAGTTTGGCGCAGGCTTTGCGGATGGCCTCAATTTCGGCATGGGCACTGGCATCGCTGATATGCTGGCTTTGATTATAGGCTTCGGCAATGATTTCGCCGCTTTCGGGATTAACAATAACCGCTCCGATGGGAACTTCGTCTTCGGCGGCGGCTTGGGCGGCCAGCTCAATTGCCCGCTGCATAAACTTGATTTGCATATTTATCCTTTATTCTTTAGAAAATATCTGATATATAATACAAAAATTCTAACAGGGAAAGATTAAAAATGTCCGAAAGATTAGCAAAATTTATTGCCCGGGCGGGAGTGTGTTCGCGCAGGCAGGCCGAAGAACTGATCAGTCAGCAGAGGGTGAGTGTTAACGGGGAAGTGGTGAATACGCCGGCTTTTAATGTGGACGGTGGTGAAGATATCCGGATTGACGGTGAAAAACTGCCAAAAGCCGACAATGTCCGGATGTGGGTTTATTATAAGCCGACAGGGCTGGTGACAACGCATAAAGACGAGCAGGGCAGGCAGACGGTATTTGATAATCTGCCGGCCGGTTTGCCGCGGGTGATTTCGGTGGGGCGGCTGGATCTGAATTCGGAGGGATTATTGCTGCTGACCAACAGCGGCGAACTTTCCCGTCGGTTGGAATTGCCGTCAAACAGTTGGAGCCGCCGTTATAAGGTTAAAGTGCACGGGCGTTTGAACCAAGATAAACTGGCCGCCCTGGAAAAAGGAATTACGGTTGACGGCGTGGTTTACGGGGCGATTAAGGCGGAGGTCGACAGTGAGCAGGGAACCAATGCCTGGCTGACGGTGACGTTGCAGGAAGGCAAAAACCGGGAGATCCGTAAGGTGATGAAGTTTTTGGGACTGGACGTGGCGCGGTTAATCCGTGTTTCTTATGGGCCGTTTCAGCTGGGCAGTCTGAAAAAAGGTGAAGTCAGGGAGATTCCGCAAAAGGTGTTGCGTGAACAATTGGGTGGAAAGCTGAATTAATGCGTATTATCGGTGGAAAATATCGCGGCAAAAAGCTTATTTCTCCCAGTTATGAGGGGGTGCGGCCGACGGCCGACCGGGCAAGGGAGGCGGTTTTTAATATCTTGTATTCCATGTTGCCGGCAGGATGGGAAGAGTACCGCCTGTTGGAATTATTTACCGGGAGCGGGGCTTTCGGGTTGGAGGCTTTGTCCCGCGGTGTGAGCCGGGTTTGTTTGGTAGATATAAATATCCGTGCCGCGGAGAAAAATCTGGCGCTGTTTCCGCAAGAAAAAGAACAAGTGAAGTTGTTGCGTGCGGATGTGCTGAAACTGCCGCCGGCGAAGGAAAAATATAATCTGTTTTTTGCCGATGCGCCCTATAATCAAGGATTGAGCGAGGCGGCACTGCAGGGCGCGGCGGTCAACGGATGGCTGGAGAAGGGCTGTATCTGTGTGATTGAAACCGAAAAGAACGAGGCTTTTTCCGTTCCGGAAAACTTTCGGGGTCTTGACGAGCGGGTTTACGGTATTGCCAAGTTTTGGTTTTTGCAATATGAGCCGGGCGGGGCTTGATGAGAATATTTGTTGTTCCGGTTCTTCGGCGGTGGCGGAGGAAGACGCGGACGTTTGTGGATTGACGGGCTTTATTTTTTGCTAAAAAAGATTATTTGTGCTAAAAGCAAAAGTAACGGAAAGGATGAAGCATTTGGATATTGATAATCTGACAGCAAAACTGAACGATATTCCCCGGGAGATTTATTTCGGCCGGGTGACGGCGGTGCAGGGGCTTTTTGTGGAAGTGACGGGCATCCGGGCGCCGGTGACTATCGGAGACCGCTGTACGGTGGAAACAACGCACGGGAAAAAGGTTCCCTGCGAGCTGGTGAGCTTTAAGGAAGACCGGCTGCTGATGATGCCGTATGGTTCGCTGGACGGTATCGGGCCGGGATGCCGGGTGGATGTGGACAATGCCTCACCGGTGATTTATCCGCATCCGTCATGGCTGGGGCGGATTATCAATGCTTTTGGCGAGCCGATAGACGGCAAGGGCGATCTGGTTAAAGGCGACAGGCCCTGCTATATTAAAAATTCGCCGCCGCCGGCGCAGTTTCGTGACCGGGTGAAGGGAAAGGTTGATCTCGGGGTGCGGGCGGTGAATACTTTTCTGACGGTCTGTAAAGGGCAGCGTATGGGAATCTTTGCCGGTTCGGGGGTCGGAAAGTCGACCCTGATGTCGATGATGGCCAAAAATACGGACTCGGATATTGCGGTTATCGGACTCATCGGCGAACGCGGGCGTGAGGCCAAGGAATTTGTGGAAGATGTGTTGGGAGAAGACGGGCTGGCCAAGTCGGTGCTGGTACTGGCAACTTCTAATGAAAGCCCTTTGATGCGGCGGCAGGCGGCTTATACGGCGATGGCGGTTTCGGAATATTTTCGCGATCAGAACAAAAATGTGTTGTGCATGATGGACTCGATTACCCGCTTTGCCATGGCGCAACGCGAGATTTCGCTGAGCGTCGGGGAGCCTCCGGCTTCCAAAGGTTATACGCCGAGCGTGTTTGCCGAGCTGCCCAAGCTGTTGGAACGGGCCGGTCCGGGAGCCGGAACCGGAAGTATTACCGGATTATTTACGGTTTTGGTTGACGGAGATGATCATAATGAGCCGGTGGCTGATGCCGTGCGCGGAATTTTGGACGGGCATATTGTTTTGGACAGGGCAATTGCCGAGCGCAACCGTTATCCGGCCATTAATATTCTGCGTTCTATTTCCCGTACCATGCCTGATTGTGATACGCCGGAGGAATATGCTCTGGTGGCCAAGGCGCGCAAATATATCGCTTCTTATGAGGATATGGCCGAGCTTATCCGTTTGGGCGCTTATAAAAAAGGTTCAAACGCCGAGGTGGACGAAGCTATCTTTTATTATCCCAAAATCGAGGCTTTTTTGGCTCAGAAAAAAAATGAAAAAGTGACCCTGGCGCAGGGATATGAGCAATTGGCGGCAATTCTTTCCGAGCCGTACAAATCCTGAGGATGATAAATGAAAAATTCTCTTCGCACTTTGTCGCGGATTCAAAAATTTCAAATTGACGAGCAGCGCAAATTGCTTAACGAACAGTTGGAAAAAGAGGAACAGCTGGAAAAACAGCTGGCAGATATGGCTGCAGAACTGGAGCGGGAAAAAGCTTTTGCCGGGGAAAATCCGCAGGTGGGGGACTTCGGCTCTTATATGAAGCGCCATATTGAGCGCCGTGAAAAGCTGGAAAATATGCTGGCCGGGGTGCGGCGGCGGATTGAGGAAATCAGGGATGTGATTTCGGATATGTTTAAAGAACAGAAAACCTATGAAATCGTGGACAGAAACCGGCAGGAGAGGGCGCTTAAGGAAGAAGAAGGAAAAATGCAGAAGACCCTTGATGAAATCGGGACGAATAATTATATAAAACATCACAAAAACAAATAATTTGAGGAGAAAACCTATGGCTTTTGAATTACCGGAACTTCCTTATGCCGAAAATGCCCTGGAACCGTATATTTCCAAAAATACGATAGAGTTTCATTACGGCAAACATCACCGGGCGTATGTGGATAATCTGAACAAGTTGATTGCCGGAACGGAGTTTGAACATAAAACTCTTGAACAAATTGTTGCAGAAACGGCCGGAAAGAGCGAATATAGCGCTGTTTTTAACAATGCGGCACAGGCCTGGAATCATGCTTTTTTTTGGAATTGTATGATGCCTGCCGGCGGCGGGGAACCTGTCGGGGAGCTGAAAGAAAAGATTGTCTGCGATTTCGGGTCATATGACAAGTTTTGTGAGGATTTTCTGAATGCAGCGGTTTCGCAGTTCGGCAGCGGCTGGGCCTGGCTGGTTGAGGACAAGGCCGGCAGGCTTTCGGTGATGAAGACCGGAAATGCCGATAATCCTCTGGCGCACGGGTTGAAAGCGCTGATGACGGTGGACGTGTGGGAGCATGCCTATTATCTTGATTATCAGAACCGCCGGGTGGATTTTGTGAAAACATTTATCACAAATTTGATTAAGTGGCCGGGCTAATGGATTGATAAAACTTGTAAAAGAGGAATTTTTGCAAAAGTTCCTCTTTTTTTTGTTGTTAAATAAACTTTAATAAGTGTATAGTAATAATACTAAATTGAAATGATTCTTGTTTGACTATTTTTGTCTATTGTGGTATAGTTAAAGCAGAAGCCAAACATTTAATGCGGAGAAAGAAAATGAATCTGACAGAAAAAGCTCAGGCAATTAAAGAGCAGTCTTTGACAGGCAAGGTTACGGCTTATGCCTGCGGAACGGGAGTTGTGGCCGACAAGGCAGCATCGCTTGGAGCCGCGGTTTTGGAAAGTGCGGCGGCAGGAGCCGTGTTTTTGAATTCTCTGCGCCTGATGACCCGGGAAAACGAGCAGACGAAGGCTGCCGATATTGTCCGTATGAAAGTGATGGGAAATTATAATGGCCGGTAATTTTTCCAAAGCTGAAAAATTTGTGGTGGCGGAAGGTGAAGAAGGCGAACTGTATATCTTTATTGATGCCCGCAAAAATCAGCCGCAGCATCCGAAGATTATTTATGACGGACGGGATCATGCCATTTTTTTCCGGTCGCCGGAAGACAAGATGATTTTGGATTATATTCATCCCGAGGTGAGGGACAAGTTGCGCAAAGCTCCGGAAGTGATTATGGTTGAGACTCTGCTGGAGAATATTAAGGACAGTTATGTGACCGAGATGCAGATTGTGGATGAAATTCCCGTGGATTGGAGCCGGGCAGGGCTGACAACCTGGGAAGAGGCCATGTTAAAACGAAAGTAAAATGAAAAAACTCCGTCTGATTGCAAGAAATAAAAAGAACCGTCTCCCAGGCAGAGAAACGGTTCTTTTATTTTTTATTGGTTACTACATTTGTCTCCATCCACTACAAAAGTTATCTTACTGGCGGTTCCGCCGCAATATTCGGTGTTATAATCCACTTCTTCATTCCATACTGTAGCGCTTCCGAGTTTAGCCTCCCAACCGTTAATAGTAATTTTTTTGTTGCACCAGACTTTCTCTGCCGGCCAGTCAACACTTCCATCTTGTTCCGGTGTATCCATAACTGTATAAGTCAGCCAAGCTTTAGTACGTTGACCGTCACAATAAACCTGAGTGTAATAGGAAAACCCTGGAGGTACCATCCACAAATAATAGGTGAGGACAATCTGACCATCGGCATTTTTACATGTTCTTTCAATTAAGTCTGGCATTTTTCCCCAGCTCTGACATTTTCCTCCGCAGCCATTATTAATAATTTTTGTACATTGAGCATCGTAGTAAGAAGAAGGTTTACAGTTTGAGCAATCAGTTGCACTGTTGCACTGACAATCACATCTGGACAATGGTTTGCAGGTGCAGGTTTGAGAACCTGAGTTCCAGGTATATCCTGATTTGCAACCCGATTTGTAATATTTACCGGAACATTGCTCATAAGTGCAGGTGAAAGGAGATGGACAAGAGGTTAACGTTCCCTTATAAGCACATTGCTGGGTGCAAGTTTGGGAGCTGGTATTCCAGTCATAGCCGGGTTGGCAGCCGGTTTTGTACCAGAGGCCGGAACATTCTTCATAAGTGCAGGTAAACGGGCTGGGGCAGCTGGTGAGGGTGCCTTTGTTGGGGCAGGGTTTGCA
>CALYAY010000020.1 GCA_944393695.1 uncultured Alphaproteobacteria bacterium
AAGGAAGAATGTTCGGGCATGTATTGCAAAAGCGGCTGTCAAAGCGGTTATGACTGGGATGCAGCGACGCAGAGCTGTACAGAACAGTGTGCTTATAAGTGCACGTTGAGCAGTTGTCCGTCAGGTTTTGTTTGTGAAAAGGAGGAATGCTCGGGCAAATATTGCAAAATCGGCTGTCAAAGCGGTTATGACTGGGATGCGGCCACCCAAACCTGCACAGAACAGTGCGCTTATAAGTGCACGTTGGACAGTTGTCCGTCAGGTTTTGTTTGTGAAAAGGAGGAATGTTCGGGCAAATATTGCAAAATCGGGTGTGCCGTCAGCAGTAACTGGTATTCCGAAAGTACAGGAGAATGTTGTGCGAGTGCTTATCAATATGATGAGGCAAATTGTCCTTTTGACAGCAATTATCATTGCAGCATGAATACCTGCGGTGGGAAGTATACGGATTGTAAGGTAAAAACTACAACCAACACTGTAGAATCTGAGGGTGTTTATTTTGCTACATCAAAAGAATATTGTCCCGGAATCAAAGATTTTACCGCTTCATATATTTATCAGAGTGGTAGTGTAAGAAGAGACTATTGTCTTTTGGAAAAGATCAATAATGGGCAGATAAAAGTTGAAGGAGGATGTTTAAAGGGGGAAAAGGTTTTTTATCAGTGTGTTGATGCTGATGAGGACTGTTATAATTTTTATAATCAGGTTAGAAATGCTCATGATGGAGAAATAATAAATATAAACAAGGATATGTATTGTGGAAATTTAACTATTTTTACTCCGGCTCAAAATGTAGTTATCAATGGAAACGGGCATACATTATCGTTTGAGAAAAAACAACTTACTTTTGGGTATAATGATTTTTGGGTTTATAACAATTCTAATTTGGCATTGAAAAATTTGAAAATAGACTCATCCAGGGCTAGTTGGAATGCTTTGGCTAATAGTTTTTGCGAAGGTGTTTCTTTCGATAGTAGACAAATATTTGGATCTTCCACTGGAGGAATAGATTTAGATAATGTGTCAGTTAATGCCGGAATACCAAGTGGTCGTGATCGTTCGCTTGGAACTGCGGTTATTTCCGGTCCGGTTATCTTGGGGGAGGAAATATATTCTTATTATAATAATCCTACCTATTATAGAGTGATTATGAATGGAGGAAGTATTACTGTTGAGTAATTCTTGTTTTAGCTTTTGTTTCAAAAAATCTTCCTTTGATAAGGAAGATTTTTTGTAGCTTTATAAATTACCAAGATATGAAATAGCCAAAATTTCCGGGTGTGGTTTATTAAACCAACTCGTCGATGTTTTCGGGCGGTTCGTTGTTTTCGTAAAGGTGTTTGATGTAGTTTTTGTTGTAAAGTTTGTCGAGCTCGGCGTTTTCTTCGCTATCGTAAAGATTTTGGTTGGAGTTGTAGGTGCCGAGTTTTTGGTTGCGGCTGGCGCCGGAAGAGGCGTTTTCCAACACGCCGGATGCATTCAGAGCTTCAACGGCTCCGGAAATGTAGGTATTGCCGGGAGAGAGGTTTTCTTTTGTCTGATTATGTTCCCGGGGAGAGGAGAAAGATTGTTTGCCGGCAGATTCATGGTCTTCGCTATTGTCGGCGTTGACTGAAACCGAATTGGCCGCATCAATCCCCGTAACGCTTTGTTCTTCAGTCGAAGCGGAATATTTAACCTTGCCGAAACGGGCGTTTCCGGCTCTTCCTGAGCCTGCAGAACCGCCTACTTTTCCTGTCGCGGATATACTCATATCACTCTCCTGTGATGTTTTTTCTGAACTTATTATATCACAGGTTTAATAATAATACCATATATATTTGATTTTATTATCAGTTTTTTTCGTCAGGGGTTTTGCGGGAAGATTTTTTTGCCGGGAAAGATTTTTTGAGACGGGAGAGAAGGGCTTTTTTCCAGGCGGGGAGATTGTCGGCATAAAAAATCATGACAATGATGATAAAGATTAAAAGCCAGCTCCAAAAATTGTTAAACATCAGTTTTCTCCTTGGTTCATTTGATTTAAAACTTCGGTGGCGTCGTAGGTTTCGCGGTAAGGGGCGATTTGTCCGACGAGGCGGTTGTATTCTGCGGCGGTTTCCGGTGCAGGGGCGGGGCGGGGAGCTGCGTTCAGAACGGAAGAAAGCTTTTTCAGCCGGGCAAGAGCTTCATCCGAAAGTGAAAGCGAAATCTGAGACAAATCATATAAGTCTTTGGTTTTGCCTCCGCAATAGCAGATACAGTCGCAGCCGGCACAAAGCGCGGTTTGGGTCTTTTCAACAAGGCTGCCTTTAAGGGCGTGCATGTCCAGAGCATCGGAAATGAGGAAGCCGTCAAAACCAATAAGCCCGCGGATGAGGGTTTTGATTGCATCCGGGCTCTGGGTGACGGGGCGTTGAGCATCTATGGCGGAAAGAATGATGTGGGCGGTCATGCCGCAGGGCAGTTGGTGCAGCTGCCGGAAAGGGAAAAAATCTGTTTCCAGCTCGTTTAGGGAGGCTTCAATCCGGGGCAGGCCGAGGTGCGGGTCTGTTTGGGCGCGGCCGTGTCCGGGAAAGTGTTTGATGCAGGGGATGATGCCTTCATCCAGATATTTTTGAGCCATGACGGCGCCCAGTTCAGCCGTGATTTGCGGATTGTCTGAAAAACAGCGCGAGGCCAAAACCGCGGCGGTTTCAGGATGAAGCAGGTCAAGCACGGGGGCGTAGTTCAGATTTATGCCGCAGCGATGCAGGTCGGCGGCAATCAGGGCGGTTTGCAAAGAGGCAGCGCGCTGGGCAGTTTCTGCCGAAATCTCGGTGTATAAACGCCCCAGGGTCTGCTGTCCGGCATAGGAAGAAAAATAAGGTTCGGCCAGGCGGCGGACGCGTCCTCCCTCCTGATCTACGGCAATCAGGACATCCGGGCGGCCAATGGTTTCTTTTATCTCCCGGGTGAGGCGGCACAGCTGTTGCGGTGATGAAATATTACGGGCGAAGAGGCTGACGCCGACAGGGTTTATTTTTTCCAGAAGGTGTTTTTCCTCGTCACTTAATGCTGCGGCGGCAACGGAAAGCATGCCCGGGAATATCGGATGTGTCATGAAAGGCAAAGTCTCCTAAAGCAGCAGGGACATCAATGCCCGTGTCGGGGTGATGATGAACCAATTGAAAATGTTGAGATTAAGGTTAAAGGCCGAACCGAGGGAGGGAATGATGAAGGCCAGAATAACAATGGCAGCCAGACCCTGTTTTTCGGAATTTATATAATTTACGGCCCAGGGACGCTCAATCCAGCCAAAGAATATTTTAGAGCCGTCAAGTGGCGGTATGGGCAAAAGATTGAACAGAGCCAGAATGATGTTGAACGCTGTCAGATTGAGAAAAAAGACGCTGCTGATGCCCTGCCAGAAAAGCGAGGGGATGAATGAGCTCAGGTAGACAAACAGAGCTCCGACAAGCGCCAGATAAAAGTTCATGAGAATGCCGGCGGAGGAAACCAAAATCATGTCGCGCCGGGGATGTCGGAGGTTGTTGAAATTAACGGGAACCGGTTTGGCCCAGCCGAAAATGAAACCGGCTTTGGCCAGGACGAACAAAGCCGGAAGAATGATGGTGCCGAAAAGATCAATGTGCCGCAGCGGGTTGAGGGACAGGCGGCGGGCCCGGGCGGCAGTGTCGTCGCCCAAAGCTTTGGCCACCCATCCGTGAGCCAGTTCATGAGCCACAATGGCTATGATGACGGGAATAAAGGTTATAATGATACTTAAGACAGTGGTCATTATTTTTTCTTTACAATGCAGCTGCCGCCTTGTTTCTTGATGGTGTTGCAAAGCTTGTCGGCTTCGGCCCGGGTGGCAAATGCGCCGGCTTTGAGACGGAAAAATGTCCCCTTGGCGCCAAGATCGGCAGTTTCGATTTCGTGGGGCTGTCCGGAAAGGGCTTTATGCTTTTTAACCAGACCGCTCCAGGCCGAAGCAACGGCTTTTTGATTTTGTGAGGACATCAGCTGTATCTGCCAGTCGCCGGAAGATGCGGCTGCCGGTTCGGGGGCAGGGGCTTTTTTGGCATTGGCGGCAATGTTGGAAAGAATATCAGCCGTCGATTTGGAAACTGCGGCAACCGGTTTTTGTGCGGCAGGCTGCGGAGCGGCTTTTAACTGTTTTATTTCGTCCATGGTGGCCGGAGCCGGCAGTTTTTCAGCTGCCTGAGGTGCGGTCTGAGGCTTTGCCGGACGGGCAGGTTCTTTAACCGGGGGCTCGGCTGCAACGGTTTCCGGTGCGGGAGCCGGAGAATTATTTTCAGTTGCCGGTGCCGGTTGTTCTCCGTCGGTCTGAGGTGCCGGTGCTTCGGCTTTTACTTCGGGCAGAATCGGTTTTTCGGTGGCCGGAAGAATGCTTTCAACCTGAGGCGTTTCGGCACCGGTCCGGTCAATGATGTCATAAACGGATTTGTCCTGATTGAGAATTTCCATCCCGCCGGGATCCTGCGGCTGAACTTTTACGGCGGTCTGAGGCCGGCGGATGACCGGAATTTCAACTTCGTTATCGGCAAGATAACGCGGCGAAAGCGCAAACCAACCGACAACGCCGGCTAGGGCCAACCCGGAAACGGCTCCGAGAAAAACACTCTTGGAACGGTTCATTTCTATTTTTTGTTCATTAAAATCAGAAATATTTTCATCGGCAATTTTCTGGCGACGGTCGCTTAAAAAATTGTCGTTTAAGTTATCTTCTGGAAATTCTTGAAACATCATATTTATCCTTGGTTGCAGAATCGATATTTGAAACCAAGTATATCCGCTAAAACTTTATAATAAATTAATGTCAGCCTTAAAATTTTTTTAAGCATTGTGTTCTAATCTAGTAATAGGTGTTGTAAGAATGGTTTGTAGATTTCTGCCTGTGGATGAGGAATAATTTATGAAGAAAAATTTATTGCTGGCGGTAAGTTGTTATGCCGTATTGGCCGGAGGGACGCAGAATGCGTCGGCGGATGTGTATGTATCAACCTGGGAAGAATTGAAAAATGCCGTCGCCGGCGGCAATAATGAAACAATTTATCTGAGTAATGATATTCAGGCGGATGTTGACAATCCGATTACCTCTTTTGGCAGCGGTGTAATTATTGACGGGCAAGGACAATATGCCATCAGGGGAAACGGAGAGGAATCCGATAAACGGCCGTTTGATTTGTCTGATGTGGGTGCTTCCAATCCTTTGAAAATACAGAATATTGTTTTAGAAGGTTTTAATGTTAACTCTGATGTCAGCGGTGCTATTCAAAACGGTGGTAATATCAGCGAAATATCGGGGGTGTTTGTCAACAACAATATGGGGCATAACGGCGACGGTACGGTTATCAATAATCTGGAAAACGGCAATATTGACCGTATTGCCGGAAGTTTCAGTAATAATGTCCATGCCGAAAGTGATGTCATGATCGGCGGAACAGTTGCCAACCGCGGGCATATCGGCAGTATTGAGGCCGATTTTACCGACAATCGGGCACAGGTGGCTGCAGCGGTTTATAATTATCTGGGCGGGACAATTGATAAAATCAGCGGTAATTTTATTAATAATGCGACGGAGACGACGGTTGACCATTATACTTCGCTGTTATGCAACGGTGGCGGTGCCGTTTATAATGCCGGAACAATCAATGAAATCGTCAATTCGGTTTTTGAGGGTAATCATACCAATGTGACCCAGTCGACGGTGGAATCTTACGGCGGTGCTATCCTGAACATGGGAACAATGACAATCGTCAATTCGGTCTTTTATGACAATATGACGCAGGAACAGGCGGCGGGGAACGGTGTTTCCAACAGTCACGGCGGTGCTATTTATAATGCCAACAGCCTGACAATTCGGGCTGATAACGGGGTGTCGGAATTTCGGGGCAATCATGTGCGTCTATATGAGGAAAACGATCTTTCTTCTTATGCGGATAAGTCAAATGCCATTTATTCTACCGTACGGGTGCAGGCCAATGATACTTCGGACGATTATCAGGTGAGTACCTCAACCTTGAAGCTGGAGGCGGTTAATAACGGCGTGATTAATATTGACGACGGGATTGAGGCTTATGCTGCCGACCTGGTGCCGTTTATGCGGCTGATGGGGTATGATGTGGCATGGGACAGTACGCATACCAAGCTTGTGGATGACAGCGGAAAAGTTGTTTTTGAACCCGGGAAAATCGCCGACGGTTATGTGATGAAAGATACGTCGGGAAAAGACATTTATATTCATATTACCGAAAATGACGTGGTGATGGAAGTGGATGGTGATGAAACCGGTCGGGTGAATTTTAACGGAAAAATCGAAACCACAGGAACGGTCAACGTTAAAAACACCAATGTTTATTTCGGAGAAAATTCACCGGTTGATGGTTATAAAATTACGGCAGACAGCGGTGTGGTGAACAATGCTTATCTGGTTAACGGCGGCAATATGACACTTGAGGCACCGGCAACGGCCAATGCTACTACGGTGGGAGCCGGCGGGGAGATGGTGGTGAAGTCAAACGCCGAGGCCAATGATACGGAAGTTTTGTCCAAAGGAAGTCTGACGGCAGAAGATGCTGCAAAAATCAATAATCTGGTGGCGAGGGATGATTCATCCCTGAATATTGACGCCGGAGCCCAGCTTAAAGGTGATATCGTGATTGAAAAAGATGCGCATCTGGGCGGAAGTTTTGATTATAAAACCGTGTTCGAGGATGCGGATAAAGGGTCGCTGACGCTGGTTGGCGGACTTAATGCAGCCATGGGCGAGGCTTTGGAAAATTCGGAGGAAAACAAGGTCTTAAATCTGGAAGGCGGCGTTTATACCGTGGCGGGGACGGCTGTTGCCGGAGCGACAACCGTCAGCGGCTGGGACAGAATCAATATTTTGGGGCAGGCGGGAAGTTCTGCCCTGACAGAGGTTAAATTGGTCGGGGATTTGAATATGCCGGACAATAGTGATGTGATTGCTGTATCTGCGGCCGGAGAGCTGGATACTTCGGGTGAGACTGCCAGTACCTTTACAATCGGCGGCACGCTGGAAAATGACGGAATTTTCACTTTAAGTCATGACGGGGATGATCCTGATGATGTGACGCATATCAGCGGTGATTATAAGGCCGGTAGTAATGCGCAGTTTTTTGTTGATGTTGATCCTACACGCCCGAAAGCCGATATGCTTGAGGTGGATGGCGATGTTTCGGGTTCAACCAAGGTGACGGCAACGGTTTCAAACGATGCCCAGCCGGGAGACAAAATTTTGTTTGTATCGGCTCCGAATGATGATTTGGCAACCGGGGCGCATTTCCATATGCACCGTGTCGTCGGCAGTCCGTATGTATGGAATATCGGCTATGAGAATAATAACTGGTATATGGGGACGGATAATATTATTCCTGACGGGACACCGGATGGTTATGATGACGGCGGTCCTGTATCGGGAGGCGGAATTACCGGCGGCGATGCTTCTCGTCTGCCTTCGGTGGTGGCTGAAATTCCAGCGTATATTGCATTGCCTAATGCCGGTTTTGAACAGTTACGCGGAATGAGCAGAAATCTGGATTCTAAGCTGGGAAATATGGATAATTATTATGATCGGCGCGATATGTGTTCGTATAATGATTATAACGGTGTGGATAACTTATATCAGCTGTGGGTATCTCCGGTTTACCGGGCGGCGGAGGTGAATGAGCCGATTGATTATGAAGCTGATGTTGCGGGTGTTGAATTCGGGGCAGATTTACAGTCAGATATGAATAATCGTCTGGGTGTGTTTATGTCTTATCGTCAGGGACAATATGATTTGTCGGGTGAGGGCGATGAGTTTTATTCCAAGACGGGATCCGAAATTGATATCGACAGCTATGTTGCCGGTTTGTATTATCGTTACAGTCACAATGGCGCCCATTTGACGGCTATGTTGTTCGGCGGTATGCAGTCGGCGGATATTCAGACTGATGACGGCGTTAAGGCAGACAGTGACGGCTGGTTGTGGGGCGGTGCTTTGCGAGCCGGTTATGCTTTTGATTTGGGCAAAGGTTTTGAAATTGAGCCTCTGGCCGGTGTGTCTTATACTGATTTGAAGTTTGATGATGTAAAAGATAATGTCGGAAAAACAGCAGCCTATGATAATGCTCAGCAGATTGAGGCAGAGGCGGCTGTGCGTTTTAATAAAAGACTGGCTAACGGGCGAGGTAATGTTTATTTGCAGCCGGGAGTGGTTCAGGTTATGACTTCCGGAGGAAATGTGAATATTACTGGTTTGCGTGAGATTGAAAGCTTTGAAGATGAGTTGCTTTATCGCTTGGAGATTGGCGCAAATGTTAATATTGCCGATGATTTTCATCTGTTTGGAACGGCGGCTTATACCTTTAATGATCAGTATAAGGATTTGGCTTTTCAGGCTGGTTTTGGGTATTCTTGGTAATATTTCGGTGTTGAAAAACAGGCGCTTCTTTGGAAGCGTCTTTTTTTGTTTAAATTCCGGTCACATAACCAAAATATCTATTTACAACCATTTCAAAATTTGTTATTATAAGATTCGTGAAGACAACAATAGACAGGTGATATTATGATGAACAGTAGTAAAGCATTATTGCTTATTTCAGCATCAGGGCTGTTGGTTATGCCCTGTGGCGTATCTCAGGCAGCTTATTCCCCTCAGTCATCTCTTCCGGGTGCGGTTGCATTTGTCCACACACCTTATACACACACCTCTCATCCGGATGAAACATTGTTGTCTTCTGCTTTTTATTCTCTCCCTGAAAACTCAGGGAGAGTTAGAGAGGGTTTCAAACCCACCCTTTCCCTCCCTAAATCTTTAGGGAGGGTAGAAAAAAGACAGGATGATAAAATAAAACTCGCGGCGACTTGTTTTGTAACCGACACTTCAGCCTGTTCAGGTAACGAGTTTGCCGGCAACAATGCCGATGATGACGGGCATGGCACACCCGGCGGCCCGGATGATGATTATGAGCTGGATAATGAGGAGCGCTGCCGCCAGGAAGGATACAACCAGACATCCTGTCCTGAGGGACAAGAAGGCTCCAACTTCTGTCCCTATGACAATGATTATTTCGAGAAATGCGTTTCTTCCTGCCCTTCAAATTATGTGACTTGTGAGAAACCCTATTACGGAGTTGGTGAGGCTTGTGACGGGAAATATGCCTCCTGTGAAAAAGATACCGAACGTGCCTGTCAGGAATTAAACCCCGGTTATGTCGATGAATGCGGCACCGGCCAGCAATTAAGCGATGACAGATGTTCTTATGACAATACTTACGGCACCTGCTGCAACACCTGTGCCGGATATGATAACACCACCATCCCCGACGGTTATGTACAAGACGGCGAAAGCTGTACCGGTTGTGACGGACAGGAACATTATAAGATTAAACCCAATCCCTGTGACGGATATATGGATTGCGGTTCTATGGGTGGCGAAGCCGGGGCAAAGACCTGCCTGTCCGGCTCTACGACTATGTACGATAACTGCAAACCTTGTCCGCAACAGGGAGAGTATACCACCTGTCCGAGTTGCACCATATGTCAGTATGAGGAATGCTCGGGGCTGTGGTATGCCACCGGCTGCGCCACGAATTGCACGGATTATTGCGACTTCTGCGGCGGGTAAGGGATTGCTCTTCGGGCGTCATGCTTGCGTATTTTCTCCTCATGTACCTGTTGTTGTACACTTCGTCGAAAATATGCGGCGCAGCCCGCCCAAATATCAATCCCTTTTGCCGGCAATGTCATACTCCAGCTTGACTGGAGTATCCAGGTGGAGAAGAGGCTGATTTGTTTGACCTGGATTCCCGGTCAAGCCGGGAATGACAAAAGAGGAGGCCGGGGGTGATAGAGAAGAGAGGGTGAGAAAAAGGAACTAAACAAATATTATTAATAACTAATATAAGGAGAAAGGTTATGAGAAAGGTATTATTAGCGAGTGCGGGGGTAATGGTAATGAGTGCCGGAATGGCTTATGCGGCCTGTATCCCGACGCCGAGTTGTTCGAGTTTGGGCTATGAGAGCTCGTCATCCTGCGAGGGTGGGATTAAGTGCCCCTTCGGAAACGCCTGGAACTGCACCGCCATCAATAAAATCACCGAAATCGAAAAAATCATCCAGGAAGGTGGCGCTTCCGGTAACAAAGGCGACACTGCAAACTGTATTATTGGTTCTGTGTTTTATTCGGATAGAACATGTACTTTTGCTTCGATACAAGCAGGAAAAACACCTATTGGTGTTGTTGTGTATAATAATGGTCAGGGCCATGGACAAGTTATGGCATTGAAGTCAATAGGCACTTATGAATGGTCAAGTGAATATGTTGACTTGAATTTGAATAGCTTCACAACAGATCAAGCGGCGTCTACTGATTATCAAAGTTGTCCTAACACGGTTATTATAATGGCTGCGGGAGATAAGAGTAAATATCCGGCGGCGTGGGCAGCGAAAGAATATTCAACAGAGGGAACCAAGGCTGGTGATTGGTGCTTACCGGCAGCTGGTATCATGACGAGTATTAATAATAATATGTCGGTGATTGAGGCAGGGTTTGTATTGGCAGGTGGTGATCAGTTAGAAACAGATTTTGATCTTTGGTCGTCTTCTGAGCGCAATGACCGCTATGCGTGGCCCTCATCTTTCGGTACCGACTACGGGTTGAACCACAACTTCAGCACTTATCGCTACTACGATAAGGATAATTACTATGAGGTTCGGCCGGTGCTGGAATTTTAGAACCTGAAGTGTGGGTCGAAGAGGCGGCGGTGTTCTTCCAGAGCCATGGCGTCGGTCATGTTGGCGATGTAGTCGCAAACGGTTTCCGCAACGGCGGCGTCGGTGCTGCCGGCGGAAACTTTGCGGCGCCATTCGGGCGGCAGCAGCCGGGGATCGTTCATGAACAGGGCAAATAATTCTTCCACCAGTTTTTGAGACTTCATATCCATGCGCGCCACCGGGGTGGATGTGTAAAAGTTTTCTTTAAGAAAAGCGCGCAGTTGTTTGATTTCTTGTTTCATTTTTGGGGAAAAGTCAACCACAAACTGTTTTTGCCGGCGGGCGTCGGCGGCTTTTTTGATGTTTAGTTTTTGAAGGTTTTGCGCGGTGTTTTCCATGACGTCAAATATCATACGGGAAATGAGGCTGCGGGTGATGCCGTAGATAATCAGCTCGCCTTTGTCGTCGCAGTCGGGATATTTTTTCAGAAAACCGGTGATGATTTCGTCCAGGAAAGGCAGGCGGCGCAGTTGGTCAATGGTGAAAAAACCGCCGCGGTAGCCGTCGTCAATGTCATGATTATTGTAGGCAATGTCATCGGCAATGCCTCCGACCTGGCCTTCCAGAGAAGGAAAATTTTTAAGGTCAAGGTCAAAAGTTTTGTTGAACTCTTTGAGATAAGGCGAATTTATTTTCTTTATGGGGCCGTTGTGCTTGACGGTGGCTTCGATGGTTTCCCAAGTGAGGTTCAGGCCGGGGAACTCGGGATAATGAGCTTCAAGCCGGGTCATGATGCGCAGGGAATTGATGTTGTGATCAAAACCGCCGAATTTGGCCATGGCGTTTTGCAGGGCGCGTTCGCCGGCATGGCCGAAAGGGGAATGACCGAGATCGTGCGCCAGGGCAACGGCTTCGCCGAGTTCTTCATTGAGTCCCAGACTTTTGCACAGGGTGCGGGTGATTTGCGAAACCTCAATGCTATGGGTGAGGCGGGTGCGGTAGTTTTTGCCTTCATGATAAGCGAAAACCTGGGTTTTGCCGTCAAGCCGACGGAAAGCCGCAGAGTGAATCAGACGGTCGCGATCGCGCTGAAAGGGCGAGCGGTTGATGTTGGGAAAATCGGGATAAAGCCGGCCGCGGCTGTCTTCCGGGCGGGTTGCATAAGTTGCCAGTTCCATGATTTTTTTCCTTTCACTTGCGGAATTTTTAAGTATACTAACATACATAAGTTTATTGAAAGGTTAAAACAAAACATGAAAATAGCGACCTATAACGTGAACTCGATTAATGCCCGGCTGCCCAATCTGCTGGCCTGGCTGGAAAAGGCAAAGCCGGATGTGGTTATGCTGCAGGAGATTAAGTGCGAATTTAATAGTTTTCCGAGATTTGATTTGCAGCTGGCCGGATATGAGGCGCGGGTGCTGGGACAGAAAAGTTATAACGGGGTGGCGCTTCTGACACGGCATAAGTTTCGTTCGGTTATTGAGGGGTTGCCCGGGTTTGAGGATGAAAATGCGCGTTATATCGAGGCGGAAATCGAAATTGAGGGAAAAATGCTGCGGGCGGCGTCGCTGTATCTGCCGAACGGTAATCCGCCATATAATAATCCTGATGACGAATCGAAGTTTGAATATAAGCTGAAGTGGATGGATGCTTTTTATCAGCATGTTTCCGATTTGGTCGAAAGAGGTGAAGATGTGGTGCTGGGCGGAGATTACAACGTGATTTTGACCGACGACGACGTGTATAATCCCGAGTTGTTCCGGAATAATGCTTTGTTCAGAAAAGAAGTGAGAGAAAGATTTAAAGCTATTGAATATCTGGGGTTTTATGATGCATTCCGGTTGAAACATCCGTCCGGTGAGGGATATACTTTTTGGGATTACAGCGGAAAGTCGCTGGTGGCAGACGAGGGGATGAGAATCGATTATCTGCTGTTATCTCCACGGACGGCGGATCGGTTGGAGCTCTGCGAAACGGACAAAGAACCGCGGATGAGCGACAAGCCGTCCGACCATACGCCGCTGACGGCTGAGCTGAAATGGTAGTGGATGTTTTGGCTTTAGAGCTTGCCAGAAAAGGGATGCCAGGGTAAATTTTAAGAAAAAAACAAGCTTGCAGGTAAAATGAAAATGCGCAGACTTAAAATCTTTTTTTGGGCGGCGGTTGTGCTGTTGGGCGGAGCCGGTAATGTGCGTGCCGACAGTGCCGCTTTGCTGACCGCGGTGTATCAGACGGTGAATGACGAGTATCTCGGACGGGTGCCGATGAGCGAGTTTGCGGTGTGGACCATGCAGGGTTTGAGCAGCATGGATAAAAGTCTTCTGGTGGCGGATGATCATTCGCGGGTAACGGTTTATTACCGCTCAAAATTGTTTCGCAGTTTTTTGAAACCGGAAGAGGCAAAATATGATGATGCGGCAGCGTGGGCAAAAATGACCCTGAAGGTGGTGAAGGCGGTCAGTAAAATTTCGGAACCGGTGAAGAGCAAGGATTTTGAGGCTCCGGACAGGATGCTGGCGGCGGCGTTTAAGCATCTGGATGCCAATTCACGCTATGTGTCGGCGCTGCTCGGTGATGATATGCCGAAGAAAAGGTTTTCGCGCGATTATGCGGCGAGAATGATCGACAGCCGGATTTTATATATTAAAATGAATGCAATAACCAAGTATACCGCCACTAATGTCCGGCGTTCGCTGGAACAGTATAAGGATAATGTGAAAGGCATTATTCTGGATTTGCGGATGAGCAGCGGCGGAGCCTTAAGCGGAGCAATTGAGACGGCTAATGTTTTCTTGGATGAGGGAATTATTGTTTCAACCCGGGGGCGGAAAGAAGATTCGGCGGTGTTTTATAAAGCCGAGGGAAAAGCAGAAATTGAAAATCTGCCGATTGTGATTTTGGTGGACGGCGGAACGGCTTCGGCAGCCGAGGTTCTGGCGGCGGCATTGCAGGAACAGGGATTGGCCGCGGTGCTGGGGACACGGACGTTCGGCAAAGGAACAGTGCAGAATGTTATTAATCTGCCCGACGATAATAAAATGGTTTTGACCAATGCTTATTCTTTTACTCCGTCGGGACATGCGATTAACAATCAGGGAATTAATCCTGATGTGTGTTTGTTTCATGCAAAAGAAGCGGCAACGCCGGCAGATGTGATTATGAATGCAGAGACAGGCGTGTGTCCGCAGGAAGACCGGGAAGACCGCCGGATTGACCTGGAAACGGCGCGTTATCTGATAAACAGCCGTATCGGCGGGGAGCCGGCCGGCGAATAAAAAAATTATGGTTTGGCGGGTATAATGTTGCCGTAGGATTTGAACAAATCATACATATGGCGGTTGTTGGTGACGGTGACGGCGGTGAGAGCCTGGAAAACGGCGTCCTGATCACTGGCGGGAAGCAGCAGGCGGATGGTTTCATCAGGAGCATTGGTGACAACGGCCAGGGTGAGCGGGTAAATTTTTCTTCCGTTCAGGTGAGCGGGAATATTGGCCGAGGCACCGTATTGCAGCAGTACGGAAATAATTTCCGGAGATGATTTTTGCTTTATTGCTTCATTGAGAGGGGTTTGGCCCGGGGTGTTGAGTTCGACTCCGTAAGCGGCCAGGAGACGGATGAGACGGAGGTTATGGTTTCTGATGGCCAATAGAAGCGGTGTTTCGCCGCGGGGGCTGCGATAGTTGAGGTCGGCACCTGCGTTTATCAGGCGGTGGATGATTTTGGGGTTGGTTTGTTTTTGAGAGCAGGCCAGAAGCAGCGGAGTTCTGCCGTTTTCATAAACGAGATTTAAAAAGGCGCCGTCTGCAACAGCCCGGTCGACACGGGCGGAATTGTTTTCTCTGATGCCGGTGAACAACAGGTGATTGGTGTCTTGTGCAGCGGCAGAATGTAACGTCCAGAAGCAAAATATGAATATCAGAAGCTTTTTCATGAATTAAGGATAGGGAAAAGAGTTTAAGAAAAAGTGAAGCATAAAAAAAACACCGGTGCGGTGAGGCAGCCGGTGTTTAATTTTGTTCAGGTAACGGTTTATTCGTACAGATGAGGCATCTGAGCTTCTTCCGAGAGATTGGCGATGAAGTCGTCAAGCTTCAGAATCTCCTGCTTTTCAGAACCCAGGCGACGGATGGTTACTGTTCCGTTTTCTTTTTCTTTGGCACCGACAACGGCAATGACCGGAATTTTGGCAACGGAATGTTCACGGATTTTGTAGGTGATTTTTTCGTTGCGGAGGTCGGTTTTGGCATGGAGGCCGGCGCGGTTGAGTTTGTCGGCGACTTCTTTGGCATAGTCATCAAAGTCATTGACAATCGGGCAGACGATGACTTGTTCCGGAGAGAGCCACAGCGGCAGTTTGCCGGCATGGTTTTCAATCAGAATGCCGAGAAAACGCTCAATAGAGCCGAACAAAGCGCGGTGCAGCATGACCGGACGGTGTTTTTCTCCGTCTTCGCCAATGTAGGAAATATCAAAGCGTTCCGGCAGGTTCATGTCTACCTGAATGGTGCCGCATTGCCACTCACGGCCGATGGCATCTTTGAGGATGAATTCCAATTTCGGGCCGTAAAAAGCGCCTTCGCCGGCATTGATTTCATATTTGTAGCCGTGCGAGGTGAGGGCGTTGGCCAGGGCGTTTTCGCACAAATCCCAAATTTCATCTGAACCGATGCGGTAAATGCTGTCGGGACGGGTGGAAAGATAAATTTTGACATCTTCAAAGCCAAAGTCTTTGTAAATATCAAGAATTAATTTCAATGTGGTGATGCATTCTTCTTCCATTTGTTCCGGGGTGCAGAAAATGTGAGCATCATCCTGAGTGAATTCGCGTACGCGCATTAAGCCCATTAAAGAGCCGGAAGCTTCATAACGGTTGACTTTGCCGAATTCGGCCACGCGGAGCGGCAGGTCACGGTAGGATTTGATGCCCTGTTTATAAACCAGCAAACCGCCCGGGCAGTTCATGGGCTTTATACAGAACCACTTTTTGTCTTCAGTCTGGCCGGAATAATTGTGTGCACCGTATTTGTCCCAGTGGCCGGAGATTTCCCACAAGACGCGATCCATGACACGGGGGGTGGAAATTTCGATATAGCCGTTGTGTTCCTGACGGTTGCGCATATATTCAATTAATTTACGATAGATGCGATAGCCTTTGTCGTGCCAGAAAACGGCGCCGGGGGCATATTCGGGTTCAAAGTGGAACAAGTCCATTTCTTTGCCGAGTTTGCGGTGATCGCGTTTTTCGGCTTCTTCCAGCATTTGCAGGTAAGCTTCAAGATCTTTTTTGTCGGCCCAGGCCGTGGCGTAAATGCGCTGCAACATTTCCTTGGTCGAATCTCCGCGCCAGTAGGCTCCGGCAACTTTGGTGAGCTTAAAGGCATTGCCGATTTTGCCGGTGGAGGGAACATGCGGGCCGCGGCAGAGGTCGGTGAAGTTTCCTTGTTTGTAGAGAGAAATTGTCTCGTTTTCGGGCAAGTCTTCAATGATTTCGGCTTTGTAGTGTTCGCCTTTGTCTTTGAAGAATTTTATGGCCTCGTTGCGCGGCAGGACAAAACGTTCAATCTTTTCATCGCGTTTAACAATTTCGTGCATTTTTTCTTCGATGCGGGCAAAGTCTTCCGTGGTGAAAGGTTCTTTGCGGGCGAAGTCATAATAAAAGCCGTTTTCAATCGCCGGGCCGATGGTGACCTGAACGTCGGGCCATAATTCTTTGACGGCTTCGGCCATTACGTGTGAGCAGGAGTGGCGCAGGATGTGCAAGCCCTCTTTGTCCCTGCCGGTGATGATTGTCACGGTTGCGTCGGTAGTGATCGGAGTGCTTAAATCCTGGGTGGTGCCGTTAACGGTGACGGCTAAGGCCGCTTTGGCCAGATTAGGACTGATTTTTTCAGCGATGTCAAAACCATTGACGCCGCTCTCCATATTCAAAATGCTTCCATCAGGAAGTTTTATCGCAACCATTTTTTTTCCTTTTGTTTTTGTGTTATTAATCAGCGTTTACCACTTCGCGGTAAACCTTAATGGTTTTATCACACATTATTTGTTTTGTGAAGTGTTCTCTTACGTTTTTGAGGGCAGAATCGGTAATTTTTTTTGTTTCCTGCGCGGAAAGAGACAGGGCCCAGTCCAGAGCATCGGCCAGGGATTGCGAATCGCCGCTTTTGAAGAACTTGCCGGTGATACCGTCCTGAATGGTGTCGAGAGAACCGCCGATGTCGGAAGCAATGACGATTTTTCCCATGGCCTGGCCTTCAATCGAGATGCGACCGAAAGCTTCCGGTTCAACGGCGGTGGAGAGGATGACGGTGGAGACCATCATCAGAGCCGGCATGTCAAGAACTTTGCCCGAGATGTAAACCTTGTTGGAGATGCCGTATTTTTCGGCTTGTTTTTTGAGGCTTTTGACGTATTCTTCTCGTCCCTGTTCGTCGCCGGCGATGATGCAGTAATAATTTTGGTTTTTCATTTTGGACAAGGCTTCAATCAACAAGTGCTGACCTTTCCAGCGAGTGATGCGGCCGCCGAGCAGAAGAACGGGTTTGTCATCGGGAATGTTATATTCTTTTATCTTTTGTATCATCCGTGCCTGAGTGACGGCTTCGGGGGAAAATTTGTCGATGTCGACACAGCGGTGGATGAGGCGGATTTTCTGGGGATCGGTCTTTTTATAATTGGCCAGAATGTGTTTTTTTATGTGATTGGAAATGGCAATGACTCTTTCCCCGTAAGTCATGATCCGGTTATAGATTTTTTTGATGCCGAGGGGGCCGAGGCCATAGGTTCCGTGAAAAGTGGTGACAAAGTGAACACCGGCTTTTTTTGCAGCCCAATAAGCACTCCAGGCCGGAGCCCGGGAACGGGCATGAACAATGTTGATGTTGTTCTTTTTGATGTATGCGGCCAGAGCATCGGCATTGCGGCGCATGGTGAAAATGTTTTTGCTTTTTAACGGCAGGGTCAGGTGAGGAATTTTGGCTTTTTTCAGTTCGCTGACCATGCGGCCGCTCTGAGAGGCGACAAAGTTTTTGATGCCCTGTTTTTGCAGTTCAAGAGCGATTTCTATGGTTCCCCGTTCAACGCCACCCATTTCAAGCTCGGGCAGAACCTGAAGAACGACGGGATTTATTTTTTCGGACATGTGTATTTTCCTGAAATCTAATTACAAATTTTTTTTCTCCTTTTACTATGAAAAGGAATGCAAAACAAGAGAAAAACCGCTGGTCGTGTGTATAAAAGGGGGTGTTTTTGCTTTTATTTCTTTAACTGATTTATATTTCCGGTCTGGGGTTTTGTTTATAAAAGAATCCGGCTTGTCAGGGACAAAGCCGGATTTAAAATGAGAATTATGCATTGATGATTTTTCCACGCATAATTTCTTTGCCCCTGTTAAGAACAACGACTTCATAGCCGGGGCAAAGCCATAGCGGATACAATGTTTCAACCGCTATTTTTCCGTTGATAACTTTTGCCCGGCCGATTTGCTTATAGTCCAGTTCCTGAAATTTTATTATTTCATAGTGAAGAGCTTTCAGCTTTTGAGCAATTACCGGCAGGTCATCTTTTGATGAGGGGGCAGATAAAACAAATTTATCACGGAGAGGCGTGTCTTTTCCGAATAAGAATGCGGTGTTGTGCAACAGATTGTATTTTGACGGCGGAAAAATGATTGAAACGTTATTTCCGGCACAAACTTTGTCTGTCGAGATTTTTTTTGAAGCATTTTCAGAGTCTTGAAACAATGAATTGCAAGTGATTCGGGTGGTTTGGCTTCCTTCCATGAAAGCTAAGACTTCCATTCCGCGAAATAACGTTCCCGAGATTACTTTTCCCTCAAGAAACAAACCTGTTTCCGTTAAATTTACCGTTTTGATTCTTACACATAATTCTTTCATAGTTTTTGTTTTTTATAATAGTTAATAAATAATAAAAATTTACTGTTTTTATAGATGATGTCTGATTGAAAAGCAAGTGAAATTTTGCTGAATTAGGAGATGTTTTGTGACCTATCTACTCAAAAAAAACTCCGTTCCAGATGAACGGAGTTTTTCAATTAAAGGAGTTTTTATAATCGTTGTTTCGATTATTTAATAATCTTGGAAACAACGCCGGCGCCGACAGTGTGGCCGCCTTCACGGATAGCGAAACGAAGTCCTTCGTTCATCGCAATCGGGTGAATCAGTTTTACCGTCATGCGGATGTTATCACCAGGCATAACCATCTCGGTGCCTTCCGGAAGCTCAATCGCTCCGGTTACATCCGTCGTGCGGAAGTAGAACTGCGGACGATAGTTGCTGAAGAACGGAGTATGACGGCCGCCTTCTTCTTTCGTCAGAATATAGCATTCGCAGTTGAAGTCGGTGTGCGGGGTAATTGTTCCCGGTGCAGCCAGAACCTGACCGCGTTCAACTTCTTCTCTCTTCGTTCCACGCAGCAGAACACCGATGTTATCGCCGGCTTCGCCTTCATCCAGCAGTTTGCGGAACATTTCGATACCGGTGCAGGTGGTTTTGGCAGTCGGTTTGATACCAACGATTTCCAGATCATCACCAACATGAACAACACCGCGTTCAACACGGCCGGTAACAACCGTACCGCGGCCAGAAATCGAGAATACGTCTTCAATCGGCATCAGGAACGGTTTGTCTTTCGGACGATCCGGCTGCGGAATATAATCATCAACCGCTTCCATCAGTTTGATAATCGAATCACGGCCGATTTTCGGATCTCCGTCTTCCAGGGTAACCAGAGCAGAACCGCGGATAACCGGAATTTCATCACCCGGGAAGTCATAAGAAGACAACAGTTCGCGGATTTCCATTTCCACCAAATCCAGAAGTTCAGGATCATCAACCTGGTC
>CALYAY010000021.1 GCA_944393695.1 uncultured Alphaproteobacteria bacterium
CGACAGGCGACAGTTTGTTAGCTCATAAGCTAGCGGCAGCGACGCAAAATGAGCGTTACAAACCGAGTGACCGCAGCACGGCCGCAATTAAAAGCAACCAACGTTGCTTTTAATAAGGAGACGCAATGAGACTTTTTGTTGGGAGCTAGTGTCAACGAAGCGATACAACAAAATTTTAGTCGGAATTGAGCAATTGCGACAGCAAAGCTTAGGAGCCAGAAGGTCGGAGAGGGTTTCACATTCAAACAAAATAAAACTGTCATCCCTCGTTCAGCGCCAGCCTGAACGTCAAGGGATCTTCAAATTTGTCACCCTCTCATAGATGAGAGGGCCGGGGAGAGCAAATCCATCCTTACCCCTCTCACCCTCAACCCTCCCCTTTATGTCATACTCCGGTTTAACCGGAGTATCCAGGTCAAAAAACATCTTTATTTCCCCTCCCTAAAGAGTTAGGGAGGGTCGGGGAGGGTTTGATTACATTCCCCCCCTCACTTAATCAAAATCTTCACCCGAACCCCGTACACCGACGCCAACATCAAAAGATGCTTCAAAGAAAACGAACGCCCGTTTTCTATCATTTCAATATGACAGACTGAAATTCCGCAGACCTCTGACACTTCGGGCAGACTCAACTCTTTCTTATTACGCAAAAACTTCAAACGAACACCCATATCCCGTTTGATACAAAAAATCCGATATTTAATTTTCTTTTTGGAAACCATAACCCTAAACTCCTTTAATCTGTTAAAAACAAAACCTGCTTTACCAAATGCAAAGCAGGCGGAGCTACAAAACTGTTACCATACAGTCGCCGTTATTCAACATATTACCGGCACCCCGCCCAAAACAGCGGAGAGCTTTCATGGTATGATGTTTTGTAGACACCACCGACGACCTCTCGCCGGCAACATCCATGATAAAAGAACAAACTCAAAATTGCAAGAAATAAAAAAACAACCCGGCATCATCCCGGGCTGCTTTCCATAAAAATCAAACAGATAGCATCAAGTCTTAAACCTTTAGGTTTTCAAATCGACCGCCACCGAAGTCATTTCATTGGCCACCGTAAAAGCACTGGAGTTCAGCGAATAAGCCCGCTGCACCTGAATCATCTCCACAAATTCCTGCTCAACATCCACGTTGGATGCCTCCAGAGACTGCGGCACCACCAGCTGGGTCGTGTTTTTTTCGGCATCCAGCAAATAATTGATCTCCCCGGCATCGCTGTAAGCCTCAAACATGGTTCCCGTCACCGGCACCAGATTTTCCGGCGACTGAAAACTCACCACCGCCAGTTTGGCCACATCAACGGTTTTATCATTGCTGTATTTGGCTTTCAAGATACCGTCGCCGTCAATATAACTGGACACCAGCTCGCCGCTTTTGTCGCCGTCCTGCGACACATAAACCTCACCGGCCGAACCGGCATACTGGGTCATATTTTCGATATTCATGGTAATATTGTTTGAACTGCCGTCATCCCAGTTGGCGATAATGTTAAAAGTCTTCGGCGACAACAACTCGCCGTTTGGCGAAAACTGCACCTCTATCGGCCCGCCGGCAACTTCTCCGCCGTCCAGCACAAAATTAACATTCCAGGTATTCAGCAGCCCTTCCGCCTTGGTAAACACCATGTTCATGGTCTTGCCGTCGTTGTTCGGCCCGTAGATGGTAACCCCGTAGGTACTGGAATCAACGCCGTCCGCCGGCACATTGGCCGTAATTTCCACTTCCGAAGTCGGCACCGAAGGCATCTTTTCGCCAAACTGCAGACTGATGTCCGACGGCTCTGAGGCAAAAGTTCCGTCGCCGTTGGCCTGAAACCCCTGCACATAATAGCCACTGCTGTTCACCAGATAGGTCATGCCGTTTTCCACCCGGGTTGAAAAATCGCCCGCCCGGGAATAATAAAGACCGTCATAACCGTCATCAATCATAAAAAAGGCATTTTGCTCGTTCAGCGCCACGTCATAAGGATTTCCCGTCGAAGAAATAACCCCCATGTCCAATATGTTATAGCGCGTATAAGAGCTCACGCCCATAATATCCGCCCGCGACGAAGCCAGTCCCGAAGCATTGTTGCGGGTTGCCGGCTGCGACCCCAACAGCGTCTGAAACATAGTATCGGCAGATTTATAACCTGTCGTCCGCATGTTGGCAATATTGTCGCTCACCGTGCCCATTGCCTCACTCTGGGCATTCATCCCCGTCACCGAAGGAAAAAATATGCTTAAAGCCATAGTCGACCTCTTTCAAAATTTCTTTTTGTTCACACATGCAATTTTCATGCCATTATTGCAAATACATCTGTTTTAAAACTTGTTTTTTCCCTCTCCCGCCGACAAATTTTGCAAAAACAAAAGATTCTTGTTGTTTTTTGCTCAAATTGGCGTTAAGAATATGGCTGAAACTTTTTTTTTGTTAATTGAATAGAGAGATAAACATGTCAAATCCTTTGGATACCAAAGTCATCAGCAGATTGGCTGAAATCCTTGATAAAAGCAACCTGACCGAGCTTGAATACGAAGACGAAGGCTGCCGCATATGTCTTTCGCGCCAGGTCAACGTTGTTCCGGCACCGGCTCATGCCCCGCTGCCGCCCGTTCCTCCGGCCCCGGCTCCCGTGCCTGCCGCTGCTCCGGCCGCACCGGCTCCCTCTGCTGAGGAAGATTATTCCAAACACCCGGGCAGCGTCAAATCCCCGATGGTTGGCGTGGTATATCTTTCCAGCGACCCCAACAGCCCGAATTATGTTAAAGTCGGCGATACCGTGGCCGAAGGCGACACTGTCTGCCTGATTGAAGCCATGAAGACTTATAACCCGGTCAAAGCCCACAAAGGCGGAAAAGTCGTAAAAATTCTGGTAGAAAGCGGCGATCCGGTTGAATACGGCGAGCCCCTGGTTGTCATAGAATAAACTAAACAGGATGACGCTTAAATGTTTGAAAAAGTACTGATTGCCAACCGCGGCGAAGTTGCCCTCCGCATTCATCGCGCCTGTCGCGAAATGGGCATCCGCACCGTGGCTGTTCACTCTGAAGCCGACGCCAACGCCATGCATGTCCGCCTTGCTGATGAAGCTGTCTGCATCGGCCCGGCCCGCTCGGCAGATTCCTATCTGAACAAATCCGCTATCATTTCCGCCGCGCTGATTACCGGCGCCGACGCCATTCACCCGGGCTTTGGTTTTCTTTCCGAAAACGCCGACTTTGCCGAAATGGTTGAAGAACACGGCATCGTCTTCATCGGCCCGACGGCGGAACAAATGCGCCTCATGGGCGACAAAATCACCGCCCGTCAGGCTGCCATAAAAGCCGGCCTGCCCGTCACTCCGGGTTCTCCGGCGCTTGAAAGTGTCGAACACGCCATCGAATGGGCGCACAAAATCGGCTACCCCGTAATCGTCAAAGCCAAAGACGGCGGCGGCGGCAAAGGCATGAAAACCGCCTTCAACGACGATGAAATGCGCGAAGCTTTCACCATGGCCAAAGCCGAAGCCAAAGCCTCTTTCCCGAGCGACGTGGTTTACATGGAAAAATATCTCCAGAAACCCCGCCACATCGAAATGCAGATTTTAGCCGACAAATATGGTCATGTTGTCCACCTCGGCGAACGCGACTGCTCCATTCAGCGTAAGAATCAAAAAGTGATTGAAGAGAGCCCCTCTCCGGCACTCAACCAACAGCAGCGCCGCGAAATCGGCGAAACCGTCCGCAAAGCCATCGAGCAAATCGGCTACACCAACGCCGGCACCCTCGAATTTTTATATGAAGACGGCAAGTTTTATTTCCTTGAAATGAACACCCGTCTGCAGGTGGAACATCCGATTACCGAAGCGGTCACCGGCATTGATATTGTTCGTGAGCAAATCCGCATTGCCAGCGGTGCCGAACTGGGCTACACCCAGGACGACGTCACGTTTAACGGCCATGCCATTGAATGCCGCATCAATGCCGAAAATCCCGAAACCTTCACCCCCTGCCCCGGAAAAATCACCGAATGGCATGCTCCCGGCGGACTGGGTGTTCGTGTCGATTCTGAAATTTATTCCGGCTACAGCATTCCGCCGTTTTACGACAGCATGATTGCCAAGCTGATTGTTCACGGCAAAACCCGCAACGCCGCGTTAATGCGTTTGCGCCGGGCTTTGGAAGAATTCGTCATTGAAGGCGTCCAGACCACAATTCCCCTGCACCAGGAAATTATTTCCCAGGCGGAATTCATTGACGGACAATACAACATCCACTGGCTGGAACACTTTATGGAAAGCCGCAACAAATAACTTGGAAAACCGCCGCAACGGCGGTTTTTTTTATTTCCGGAATTCACCTCTTTTTAACCATCTGGTTTTATAAACAAAAGATATGTAAGAAACAAAAGATAAGCGGAGAATACTCATGTTAATTAACCAAAAAGACTCTCTTCTTCTGATTATTGACGTTCAGGAAAACCTCACTCCCGTACAGGAAAGCCCCCGGGAAGTTATCAACGGCTGCAGTACACTGCTTGAAGTGGCCGAAGAGCTTAAAATTCCTTACATTGTTGCCGAACAGGATCACAAAATCTTTGGCAAAACCATGCTGGACTTGCGCAAGATCATCAAAACCGATAATTCCTATTACGAAAAAAATACATTCTCCTGCTATAAAAACGCCGCCATCAAAAAAGCCGTGGCCGCCAGCAAGAGAAAACAGCTGATTATCGCCGGATTGGAAACTCATCTCTGCGTTTTGCAAACCGCCATTGATTTTCACCTGGCCGGATACGAGGTTTTCGTCGTCGCCGACAGCTGCTCCGCCCGCAGCAATTTTCAAAATTCCCTGGGACTGCAACGCCTGACCAAAAACGGCATAGACATTGTCTCGCGCGAGATGGTTCTCTTTGAATGGATGGACAAATCCGGCAGCAGCCTGTTCAGCGAACTCTGGGAACACCGCCTGAGATAAAATCAGCGGCATTCCGCCTCTCCCGCACAAACCTGCACCTTGGCCAGCGCAATATTATATTTTTCGCTCAGCTTTGAGCGATGAACCTTAAATTCATCGCACAATTTTTTCCATGGCACATGGTTGGCCCGCTGCCACACCAATCGGGTTTCTCCGGCATTCAGCGGCCGCAGCCACCCCAAAATCTGGTCCATCCGCTCAATATCCGCCCCGCTCGGCCGGCAAAAAACTTGTTCCCCGGCCTCATTTTGCGCTTCCTGCTGCACAAAATCCGGCCACGAGCGCCCGAAGCCCTGCACCTTCACCGGCGGCAATCCGCGCATGACCTCGGCGGCAAACTCCAACTCCTGCTTAATTTCGCTGATTTCTTTCATTTTCAACCCCTTGCCTGAACAACTTCATCCCAAGCGGCAATTTTTGCCGCCATTGCGTCAATCTCATCCAAAACCTTCGGCCCCACACATTTGGCCACCACTGCCGTCCGAAAACGCGGCACCCTCAGACACTTCAGCGCTACTGCAGTCAAAGCCTTCTTCCGCCAATACAAATTATCAAACTCCGCCAGCTCGCACCATTGGCGGAAACCGGCATAATACGAACTGCCTTCGTCAAAGAAAAAAAGATAAGCCTTGCCGCGCTCCAGCCGTATATAATCCGCCCCCTTGCTCTTTTTATGCGGAAAAATATCCGTAATCACCTCCGCTGTCAGATCATTCTGCAACCGCTCAAAAATCGCCCGCACCAAATTCCGGTACGGACAAGTATAAATCGCTCCGTTCCGTCCGTCTGTTTCCTTATTTTCGTTTTCCGAATCAATCATCTTAACTCCCAAATTTTCAATATCACATCCGTTTCATTGTTGAAAAATAACCCGGTAAATTACCGATTCGTTTTTCGATTCGTAATCTTAAGTCCGCGCATACACAACCTAAAATTAACAGTTTATGTTACTTTCCCTTATTAGAGTATATAAATTCAAATAACGAATAAATTTTATTCACATATTTTATATGAGTCAACTCCAATATTCTATTTTTTGATTATTTTTATTCTATTTTATAAATAAACATTTGACACATATTCGTTTTGAGAATAAATTTGAAAAGCAATATCACAGGAGACCCACTATGAATAATATCAAAAAACTGCGCGAAGCCCGCCGCATGTCCGCCGAAGAACTGGGCCAGGCCGTCGGCAAATCGCAACCCACCATTTCCAAATGGGAAAATTCCCCTTCCCTTCGTTATGAATACGCCAAACTGATTGCCGACTACTTTCGCGTTCCGGTTTATGAAGTCACCGGCGAAGCCCCGGAAAGCTACCTCAGCGGCTACGACAACGAAATGGCCGCCATCGACATCCTCAATGTTCAGGCCTGCTGCGGAACCGGCATTGAAAATTTTCAGGAAAACATCATCGGACGCCAGCTGATGTCGCTGCCCGCCCTGCGCGAATTCACCTCTTCTGCCCCCGAAAATATCAAAATTATGAAAGTAGAAGGCGAATCAATGAAACCCACCATTAACCCCGGCGACATGATCTGGGTTGACATCTCCTGCCAAACCCCCGACAGCGACGGCATCTACCTGCTGCACATCGGTGAAAAACTGGCAGTCAAACGCATTCAGATAAAACCCTTCGAAAACTCGGTTATCATCAAATCCGACAATCCCGAATACGGTTCCTTTGTTTTCAACAATTACAAAGAAGTCTCCGTCCTCGGCAAAGTCATCTATCATGTCCAGCGCGTCGGTTAAAATAAAAAATCCGGGAGTTGACTTTCATTACTCGAAATAATAATATTTATTCACATTTAGAATAAATAGGATAAGTTTAATGAAAGCCGCTCTCTCTTGGCAGGACATCCCTGCCCTCCGCAACCTCTACCAAGGATATCGCGAAAATCTGAATTCCGATAACTTTTACGTCGCCCACTTTTTGCCGGAATCTGCTCAAACCATAATTTCCGAAAACGAACAGCATAAAATCATCCGCCTGAGTGAAAACGAGAGAGAACGACAAGCCGTAGAAAATCTGCTTGACGACAATTCCGGCTGGTTTGATGAATTTGTACACGACGACGCCCTCCGCCAGGATGTCACCGAAACCATCCGTTTTTTATTCCGCGAATTCTCCCGCTGATCCCCCCACCTGGAAAGTCAAGCCTTTCTATATTCCCCCTCCCTAAAGCCTTAGCCCCAAACCATCCTCCCCCTATAGTTATAGGGCTGGAGGCAGAAAATATCTCCGGCGGAGATATTTTCAACGACAGGCGACAGTTTGTTAGCTCATAAGCTAGCGGCAGCGAAGCGAAATGAGCGTTACAAACCGAGTGACCGCAGCGACTTAGCAAACGCAGTGAGCTTAGGAGCCAGAAAGTTGGAGGGGGTATGGCAATGTCATCCCTCGTTCAGCGCCAGTCTGAACGTCAAGGGATCTTCCTTATTGCTCTCTCCCCTTTCTAAAGGGGAGCCGGAGGGGTCAAATACCTGCCGTTTTTTTTACCTCTCCCTCTGAGGGGCAGGAGGAAAGAAAACAATCCAGTGAATTGTTTTCTGACGACTGGGGCAGAACTGTTAATTTGCGCCCCAGCGACAGCGACGGAAGCAAATGTTACAGTTACTGCTGACCGCAGCAAGTTAGTGTTGCTCTCACCGCAACACTTATGCAGCCAGACGGTCGACACAACGTGTCGGGTGAGGGTGACAACCAATTTTCCATATATTCTCCCCTGAAAACTCAGGCCTCTTTATATTTCCCCTCCCTAAAGACTTAGGGAGGGCTGGGGAGGGTTTCATTCATACTCAAACAAAACCTCGTCAGATTTTCCGTCTTAACTCAAAATTAACTATTTACAACAATCAAACTTTCTGTTATCATGAGATTCGTGAAGACAAATGTAATTTAAGACTAAGAGGTGTTATTATGATGAATAAGACTATTCTCATGTTGTCGGCTTCCTGCATGTCCCTTATTGCCGGAGCTGATTGGTGTTGCGCTGACTTTAATCATTTTGACACTTCCCCGTCTTTTATTCCCGCCGGAGTTAAATCACACGTTTCCACACACACTTCACACCTCACGGCCGGACATTTGTCTTCACTCGAAGATTTTGCCGAACTTACTCTCCCTGAAAACTCAGGAAACTATCTATTCTACCCCCTCCCTAAAGACTTAGGGAGGGGACGGGGAGGGTTTCACAACATCCCTCTCACTCAACTCGCAGCCGCCTGCTTCGTTACTGACACGACCAACTGTTCGGGGAATGAATTCGGAGGCAATAATGCTGATGATGACGGACACGGGGCTCCCGGCGGGCCGGGGGACGGTGATGACTATGATTTGGATAATGCTGAACGTTGCCGACAGGAAGGATATAACCAAACCTCCTGTCCCGAAGGTCAGGAACCTTCCAACACTTGCCCTTATGACAGCAATTATTTTGAAAAATGTGTTTCCTCCTGTCCGAGTAATTACGTCACCTGCGAACCACCTTATTACGGGGTTGGTGAAGCTTGTGACGGGAAATACGCTTCTTGTGAAAAAGACACCGAGCGCGCCTGTCAGGAATTAAACCCCGGTTATGTTGATGAATGCGGCACTGGACAGCAGCTCAGTGACGACCGTTGCTCATATGACAGTTCTTACGGCACCTGCTGCAATATTTGTGAGGGTTATGACAACACCACTATCCCCGAAGGCTATGTCCAGGATGGCCAATCCTGCCTCGGCTGTGACGGACAGGAACATTACAAGATAAAACCCAATCCCTGTGACGGATATATGGACTGCGGTTCTATGGGCGGAGAAGCCGGGGCGAAGACCTGCCTCTCCGGCTCAACCACCATGTATGATAACTGCAAAGCCTGTCCCAATCTCGGCAGCCTCACCTACTGTCCCACACCCTTCACCTGCACCTATGAAGAATGCTCCGGACTTTGGTATAAAACCGGATGTCAACCCGGCTACGACTGGAACGAAAGCACCAAAACCTGTACAGCCCAATGTGCCTATGAATGCACTCTCACCAGCTGCCCCTCACCTTTCACCTGCACCTATGAAGACTGCTCCGGTAAATACTGCAAAACCGGATGTGGAGGACAAAATTATATCTGGAATGAAACAGCACAAACCTGCACGTGTTCACCTGAATTTAAATATACATGTTCCGGCTCTGGATATCACAAATTACAGCAAACATTTGAAAAATGCGATGGAAAGTTCCAAAGGTGCCTCTGTGATGATGTTCATTTTTGGGATGATACCAATGAGATTTGCACTCAAAACGAATGCCTCAAAGGCTCTGAACTTGGATATTTTCTATACAGCGATATGACACGCTCCAAAGACTTAGATAATAACAAAACGCCTATCGGCTTCGTTGTTTGTTCGTATGCCGATGGCGGCGGACAGGCCATGGCTTTGGAATATTTAGAGCAGACAGAATTAGAATTAATGTGGCCGACAAAAGATATAGCTGAATTACAAAATTATAGTTCCTATTTAGATGCAGTCCAAGATACTAACAGTTGTGCAAATACAAAAATTATAGAAAACTACGATTCTGATGTAATCAAAGCGCTCAAAGAATATCATACGGAAGGAACCAAAGCCGGAGATTGGTGTTTACCTGCCGCCGGCGTTCTGATGAGCATGAAAGTTCGTTATAACTTAGGTGTCTCTGAAAATCTTAAAGATCTTAGCAATTCAACTTCTAAGAAAATCTTTTCATCGACAGAATATAATAATTTGGAAATGTGGACAGGAGAATTCTATCTGCAAGCTATGAATATAGAACATCTAAATAAAGACAATAACTTTTATACATTACCTGTCATTCCGTTCTGTCAGGAAGGATATTCTTACGACTATGATACCAACACCTGTAAAAAAGCGGAAAGAGCCGAATGGGGCAAGTGTAACGGTTATGCTAAAAACTGCAACATCGGAGACATCGTTTACAGCGACGGGACTTGTAGCGCTCCTTCTCTTTCCTCTGGCAAAAAACCAATTGCGGTGGTGGTCTATAAAAGCTCCGACGGCAATTGCGCCCAAGCTATGGATTTGATGGGCATCGGAAGCAATTACTGGTCAACGGAATACACAGATATTCCAGGTCTGACAAACTACGCTTCGGCAGCAGAAGCTTCTTCAGATTTTGCCAGTTGCAGTAATACAGCCAAAATTATTGCCGCCGGAGATAAAAGCAAATATCCGGCTGCCTGGGCCGCTCATGAGTATAAAACAGAGGGAACCGAAGCTGGTGACTGGTGTCTGCCTGCTGCCGGTATCATAACAAGTATTTATAACAATGAGTGGGATATTCTTCCGGGATTTAGTCTGGCAGGCGGAATGAAAATAACTACCAGCCTTTTCTGGTCATCTTCTGAAATCAACAGTAAAACAGTATGGTACTCCACCTTTACCAGTGATTTAGGATTGTATGCCAATGGCAGCGACAAGAATAAGTACTACGAAATATTCCCCGTCCTCGAATTCTAACTCACATATTGCACCCCACAAAAAACTCCGCCCAAACGAGCGGAGTTTTTTTCTTGCCTTATTTCTTTTCCGGACTCAGCCCTTTGATATATTCATACAGCACTCTGACGCCAAAACCGGTTCCGCCTTTGGGCTCCGTCGGCTTCGGAGTTGAACGCGTATCGCAGCCGGCAATGTCCAGATGCGCCCATTTGGCATTACCGCCCACAAAACTCTGCAAAAACATGGCCGCCACAGCTGAACCGGCTCCTCGGCCGGAACTGTGATGCTTAATATCCGCAATATCCGATTTCAGCATTTTGCCGAATTCTTCGCACAAAGGCATGCGCCAAAGCTTCTCGCCACTCTCCTGACCTGCCTTCAGCAGCGCCTCAGCCATTTTGTCGTCATTGCTGAACAACCCGGCAAACTCACTCCCCAGTGCAATCATAATAGCCCCGGTCAGCGTGGCGATATCAATCACCTTTTTGGCTTTTAGCTTAGTGCTGGCATACCACAAACCGTCTGCCAGCGCCAACCTCCCCTCGGCATCGGTATTGACAATTTCCACCGTCTGTCCCGAAGCCGTGGCAATAACATCATCCGGCTTATATGAACCGCCGTCCGGCATATTTTCAGCCAAGACCAAAACCGCCGCAGCATTAATCCTGCGTTTTTCCAGCGCCAGAATTTTCAGACTGGCCGCAGCCACCGCCGCCCCGGTCATATCGCGCTTCATATCAATCAGCCCGGACGCTGTTTTCAGGTTAATACCGCCGGCATCAAAAGTGATTCCCTTGCCGACCAGAGCAATATCCCAATCCTTGCGGGCCGGGTTCCCCCGCCATTTCATAATCACCGCACAGGGCTTGTTTTCCGATCCCTTGCCCACGGCATACAACAGCTTAAATCCTTTTTCCTCCAGCTTCTCAACCGGCACGACTTCAACCTCTATCCCCAGATATTCCAGCCGTTTGACATCTGCCGCCATCACTTCCGGCGTCAACATGTTTCCCGGCTCGTTGCTCAAATCACGGGCATAACGCACGCCGTTGGCCAGCGCCCGCATATTTTCCATGGCTTTGGCGTCAATTCCGCCTTTTTCCGGAATAAGATAAACCTTTTCCGTCTGATTAAATTCGTCATCCTTTTTGCGGGTAAAATACTTGTCAAAACTGTAAAGCTCCAGCTCCATTCCCAAAGCCGCGTCGGCCGCATTTTTCTCCCACCCGGCGGGCAGAAACAAAGCCGCTTCCTTGTCTTTTTTCACCATTCCGGCCGCAGCCGCACCGACCAGCCGGGCTTCCTGCGCCGTAGGTTTGTTTTTGACGCCGAACAGGATAAACTTCTGCCGCCCGTCGTCAATAACCAGCTTTTTCCCGTTTTCAAACTTAAAACCACGATTTTTCACCGCCGCTTTAAGCATTTTTATCTCGGCAGCAGAAGCAATCTTCCCGATTCGCTCCAAATCCGCCCCGTTCTCCGGCAGCAAGACCACCTTAACAGCCTTGTCCGCCTCTTTTCCTGCGGTCTCTTTAAATTCCAACATACTGATCTTCCTCATTTTATAAAAACTGTTTAAAATTTTATCGAAAAAAAATAAACAATTTACTAATGAGCAGTAGACAAATTTTTAAACCATGATATATTATTTTTGACAAAATTTAATTTAGGAAAAAGAATGTCCGGCAAAAACACAAATCAAAACCCCTATGACTATCTCCTGCACAACACCGCCGGAGATAAAAATTCCCTCGACCGGAAAACGGCCGGACAAAACTTTTCCCCCTTACCGGAATCCCCCGCGCCCGCCGAAGAAATTTATCAGACGGAATTCGACAGAATCATGGAGATTGAAAGCAACAACCGCGAACTTGCCGCCGCTTACATCGACCGTCTCAATTCCGGCAACCGGGCCGAACGTGACGCCACCCGCAGCGACATAAAAATGCTCATTGCCTCCTGGGGGCTCAATTACATTGACGGCAAAGCCCATTACCCCCTTTCCCGCGACGAAAAACACATTATCCGTATGGACTTCTACGGCAGCATTAACGAAACCGACAAAACCCCGGCCCATTCCCGCCACACAAAAAAATATCTCCGGCACCTGTCTTCCTATCCGCCCAAACTGCCCCCGCAGGAATACGATCTAGAAACCTCGCCGATATGGAAACTGTTCCGTCAGTTTCCCCGTTTTCGCAAAATCGAAACCCGGCTCAAACAACAGCTTCAGGCCATGAATATTCCGGCCGACATGCTGCCGCACATGAATGCTTATGATTTTTCCGATGTCCTTTACAAGGCCTTTTATGATCCCGAAACAGCCCCCAAAGCCTATATGTTTCTGGGAGCCCGCCGCAGCTTTGTCAAAGACTTTATCCGCAAAAACGAAGCCGCCTTCCGCGACTATCTGCAAAAAATCCGCGTTCACCCCGCTTATGCCGAAGAACTCATTGCCAACATGAAAAAATACGGCAAAACCTCAAACATTTATGTCATCGACCACGATAAAGGCATAAAACTTCTTAATAAATACAAACAGAAAGGCATCCTCCCGGCCGGCACCGTCATCAGCCCCAAACTCTCCGCTCAGCAGATAGAGTTCATCCGCAACCGCGGCGAATATTACCAAATCGCCCTCCTTGATGAAAACGGACGCCCGCTTTCCGGCCCCGACTTCAGCGTTCATCACAAAGTGGCCGTTAAAGACGCCGCCGACACTCCCGACCTCTTATATGTGAACCGCTTTGAAAACCTTTGCCTGACCGTCACCTCACCTTATCACCAGATTTTGCACAGCCTTGACATGACGCAAAAAATCGACCGCCGCGAATGTTACATCAGCCGCATCTACATGGATAAAAACCTTGTCTTCTGGGGCGGTTTTCACAAACTTTTCCATATCTGTTACGACTACCGCAACGATACCCGCTCTCTGCGCCAAAAACAACAACACAACAACTGGAAAAAAGACCACCCGGCCCCCAGTGCGGAAGAACACCAGCGCCCCAACCGCCCCGAAGCCAAAGAAAGCCGCCAGCAAAAAAAAGAACGAAAAAAATATTTTGATAAAAAGAAAAAAATATCACGCAACAAAATCCGCACCCTGGCCAAAATCATCGGCTCTCTGCAGCAAACAGCCGCACGGGCACCTTCTGTCGATACCAGATTAATCACCTTTCTTAACAAAGGCCAAGAAAAATAATGCAAAAATTTATTGACCGGCTCAAAAGCCAAAACAGCTTTACCCCGCCTCCGCTTGATGCGGAAACCCTGATTTATGCTCAGAAGACCCTGTCTCAGCTCGGCTTTTGCGCCCTGCCCGCCGGCTTTGTTTCTTTTCTTCATCTGCTCAACGGCTTCAGCGGCGAAGGCTGCCACATCTTCGGCATCATCCCCGATCCCATGAACTTCATGGACGTCGTCAACGTCAATGTCATCCGTCCGCTTTCACCCAAAAACGAAAAAATCATTTTGGCCGACAACGAACTTGATTTTCTGATTTACAACCACCCCGCCGCCTGCTACCAGATTATTGACAAACAGGATATGGAAGTGCTAGAAGAATATTCGGAACTTGAACCCGCCCTCGGCAATATCATAAAGATTTAGAAACATGAGCAATATTTACCAACCCACCGCCGCCAATTTACAAAAAGCGGCCGAAACCATCAAAAACGGAGGCCTTGTCGCTTTTCCGACCGACACCGTTTACGGCCTGGGCGCCAATGTTTACAATGCCGCCGCCGTTGCCGGCATCTTCAAGGCCAAAGAACGCCCGTTGTTTGACCCGCTCATTTCGCATATTGCCGATATTGACTTTTTGCCCGAATACGCCGTCACCGACAGTCGCGCCATGGATCTGGCCCGCCGTTTCTGGCCGGGACCGCTCACCTTTGTGCTCAACCGCAAAGACGACAATCCCGCCATTGACCTGGCCTGTGCCGGACTCAAATCCCTGGCCGTCCGCATGCCTGATCATCCGGTGGCTCTTGAGCTCATCCGCCAAAGCGGCGTACCGATTGTTGCCCCTTCCGCCAACCGGTTTAAAACCGTCAGCCCCACCACGGCTGCTCATGTTCGCGACAGCCTGGGAGATAAAGTAAATATGATTTTGGACGGCGGCGCCTGCACCATCGGCGTTGAAACCACCATCATCGATCTCACCGGCAAAAATATTGTCATTTTGCGCGCCGGCGGCCTGTCCAAAGAAGCCCTTGAAGACTTCACCGGCGAAAAAATCCTGCTTAACGAAACCAGCTCCAGCCAACCCAAAGCACCGGGACAGCTGCTCAAACACTACGCCCCGTCGCTGCCGCTGCGCATTAACGTGGCCGAAGACGATGTCCGCGATGACGAGTTTTTTATCGCTTTTGGCAAAGTATCCCGCCCCGCCAATCTGAATCTCAGCGAAAAAGGCGACCTTTGCGAAGCCGCCTCTCACCTTTTTGCTTATTTGCGCGAAGCCGAAAAACACACCGAATACAAAGGCATTGCCATGTCCCCCGTTCCGCAGGACGGCCTCGGCCTGGCCATCAACGACCGCATCCGCCGCGCCTCCTACCGGGAATAAAATCTTAAATCAAAACATCCAAGACCCAAACGAGACTTTTTTAATTCCTGCCACCCTTCCCAATGTTCTGCCACACAAAAAAATGCGGAAACCAATCCGCATTTTCTTTCCACAAAGCCCCAAACTTACGCTTTTTTCTTCGGAGCATCCGTTGTTTTCTTTTGCAAATCCTTAATCAGCGCCTCAACCCCGCCGGCATTATTTTTAATATAAGCCGTATATTCGTTGCGGGCCGTAATCGCCAGGCTCACGTTTTCAATGATAATGTCAACAATCTTGAAACTATCGCCGTTTTGTTTCACGCGCCAGACAACCTTTGCCGGCTCTCCCTGCTCCATCGGAACAGTCGAATTCACAAAAATCTGGTTAGCCGAACTCGACGGTGTTGTTCCGCCGAACACAAAATTGCGCCCCTTAAACTCGTCAAACCTCTTTGACCAGGTTTTAACATTCAGCTCCCGGTAAGCATTGATAAAAGCCTCCCGCTGAGCCGGTGTTGCCGTACGCCAATAACGCCCGAGCACAAACTGCCCGATAAACTTCATATCCAGAGCATCATTAAACAACTTGGCAAAACGGGCATCTTTTTCCTGCTGGGAAACATTGGCATCAATAATATTTTCAATACCGTCTTTGGTAACATCTTCCACAAATTTCCGGGCCGCCTGGGCATTCACTTCCGCCCGCGCCGAGGTTATATTAAACACAACTGCCAACACCGCCGCCACTGCAAAAAAATATTTTCTCATAACTTACTCCTTAAATTTTTATTCATATTCCTCGTCAATATCAAAATCAAAATCATAAGATTCGACAGACGAAGACATATCCTTGCCAAAACATCCCTTGTTTTTACGGTTTTGCAGATAAGCCGACTTGACCGTTTCATAAAAATCAACCGAATTACGTTCAAAATCGTTCAGCAGATCCATATTCTCTTCCATCAGGGTAATCGCCTGCAAAGCCGCATAGCTGTAGGAAATCTTACTATTAACATTAGCATCATGATATGTTGTCCAGAAAACCGGATCAAAGATAAAGCCCAAACTTGTTCCGACTGCCGCCCGCGGCGTTGACGAACCGAGGAATGGCAAAACGATATACGGCCCGTCGGGAATGCACCATTCGGCAAAAGTATCGTCAAACCCGGTTGTATCTTTCTTCAGCCCCCAGGCCTCGGCCACATCAAACATTCCGAACAACCCGAGCGTCGAATTAATCACAAAACGCGACAGCGATATTCCCGTCTGCTTTAAATTTCCCTGCAAAACATAGTTTCCGGCATAAAGCGGCTCCCTGAGATTAGACAGCAAACCGCGCACCCTCTTACGGACAAACGGCGTTGTAATCTCACGATAAGCTCTTGAAACCGGCATTAAAACATAATGATTAAAATGATTGTTAAAACTGAACATTGCCCGGTTATAACTTTCAAGCATGCTGTTATCATCCTGCTGCTGGGCAAATTTATCGGGAACCGTTTCTTCGGCGCGGACGGGACTGCTGCCCATAACCAAAACCAGAGCAACCGCCAGATACAGCTTTTTAAGCACTGTAATTTCCTTTCTTAATACAATTTACTTACGATAGATATATCGTAAACAAAACTTGAAATCAACAACAAAATAAGCTACATCTGAGTAAAAAGAGGAAAACAGGATATGTATATTTTTCACATTTCGGACATTCATTTTTCCGCCGACGACCTGCCCGGCCAAAAAAATCTGGAACGCATTATCGATTCGATAAATCATCAGCACGTCCGTCCGGATATGGTTGTCATAACCGGAGATCTGATTTGGAAACAGCACAACGAATATTACGCACCCTGCTTTGCCGCATTACAAAAACTGCCCGCTCCTTATCTGGTTATCACCGGCAACCATGATACTTCCGCCGGGCTGATAGATGCTCTGGCCGCTTTTGCCCCGCACCATCCCCGCCCGCAAATGGAAAATTTTTTGCAATATGAATATGACGACGCTTCTTTTCCGGTGCGTTTTCTGGCCCTTGACACCTGTAAAACCGGATGCGGCGGCGGCAATCTTGATGCCCGGCGCCTGCAGTGGCTGGAAGCCCGCTTGTCCGATTCTGCCGCCGACAAACCGGCAGTCATCCTGCTTCATCAATACACACTGCCCACCGGTTCCGGATTTTTTGATTCGCATGCCGCCGGCTGGTACCGGGATTTTAACGACCTTGTCAGCCGTTACCGGCAAAACATCGCCCTGATTCTCTGCGGCCACCTTCACAACTCGCTTCATTCCGAAATCAACGGCATTCCGCTGATCTCGGGCTTCAGCACCAACTGGTCCGAAGAACTGCTTAACCAGGCAAACAAAGATCCCGGACGCGACCTCCTGCGCCCGCTGGCTTACCTCATTCACCGGATAGACGACAGCCGGCAGCTCACGACCTACACCGTAACCGTACGCTGATTTTGTTACAAAATGAAATCTTTTGTGTTTTGCATAAATAAATAATCCGGCCTATTATCCCTTTCAGTTGCTAAACTTGTTGAAAGGAATTTTATAATGACAACCAAACCTTCTTGCCCGATTAATTTGTTTGATGTTCAGTCCTCGCAAAAAGTCATCGGCCAGGACAAATTCTTAAAAGCTTTTGAAAAGATTCTCAATCACGGCGGTTATTGCCAGGGCCCCGAAACCAAAGAGCTTGACGCCAAACTGGCCGAATACGCCGGCGTAAACTATTGCGTAACCTGTTCTTCGGGAACCGACGCCCTCATTCTGCCGCTGATGGCCTGGGATGTTAAGAAAGGCGATGCCGTATTTGTTTCTTCTTTCACCTTTGTGGCTTCGGCCGAAGCTCCGGCCATTTTGGGTGCAACCCCGATTTTCGTGGATTCTGATCCCGACACCTGGACCATGGATGTAAACGATCTGGAAAGAGCCGTTGAAAATGTCAAAAAAGAAGGCAAGCTTAACCTGAAAGCCATCATTGCCGTTGATATCTTCGGCAACCCCTGCGACTATGACGCCATCAAAAAGATTGCCGACAAATACGGCATGAAGCTTTTGTCTGATTCTGCTCAGAGCTACGGTTCTTCCTACAAAGGCAAAAAAGCCGGCAGCATTGCCGATATGACTTCCACCTCTTTCTATCCGACCAAACCTCTGGCCGGTTATGGCGACGGCGGTGCCGCATTCACCAACAGCGAAAAAGAACGCGACCTGATGGTTTCCGCCCGTGTTCACGGCATGAGCCCCGAAGATCATTACGACAACGTCCGCATGGGATTAAACGCCCGCATGGATTCTTTCCAGGCTGCCGTTCTGCTGCTCAAACTGCCTCTGCTGGACAATGAACTGATTGCCCGTGAGGAAATCGCCCAGCGTTACAATAACGAACTCGACAGCTACTTCAAAACCCAGAAAGTTCTGGACAGCTGCAAATCGGCCCGTGCCCTTTACAGTGTAACCTGTGATGACCGCGACGAACTGATGGCTTACCTGCGTGAAAACGGCATTCCCTGCGGTGCTTATTATCCGCGTCCGGTCAATACCCAGACCGCTTATGCCAAATGGAATACGCGTTCTCTGCCGGTTTGCGAAAAACTCTCCAAGACCATTTTGAGCATTCCGATGCACCCGTATTTAACCAAAGAAGCTCAGGATTATGTCATCAGCATGATGAACGCTTTTGCCGCCAAGAAAAAATCAAAAGCCGCATAAATCCGACTTCTTCGCAAAACCAAAAACCGTGTCCCCGACACGGTTTTTTTATCCTCCCCCTCTCTTATCTGTTATCCTCGGGTTAAACCAACTATCCATACTCTCCCTCCCTGAAAACTCAGGGAGGGTCGGGGAGGGTTTCATATTCAAACAAATAAAACTGTCATCCCTCGTTCAGCGCCAGCCTGAACGTCAGGGGATCTTCAAATTTGTCACCCTCTCATAGATGAGAGGGCCGGGGAGAGCAAATTCAGCCTTACCTTTCTCACCCTCACCCGCGTCACTCTGTTCCGCGACCGTCTGGCTGCGTAAGTGTTGCGGTGAGAGCAACACTAACTTGCTGCGGTCAGCAGCAACTGTAACATTTGCTTCCGTCGCTATCGCTGGGGCGCAAATTAACAGTTCTGCTTCAGTCGTCAGAAAACAATTCACCGGATTGTTTTCTTTCCTCCTGCCCCTCAAGGGAGAGGTAAGAACAGGGACAATGTCATCCTCGGGTTTAACCCGAGGATCCAGGTCAAACCAACTATCCATATTCTCCCTCCCTAAAGCCTTAGGGAGGGTCGGGGAGGGTTTCATATTCAAATAAAAAATGTCATCCCTCGTTCAGCGCCAGTCTGAACGTCAAGGGATCTTCAAATTTGTCACCCTCTCATAGATGAGAGGGACGGGGAGAGCAAATACCAGCCTTACCCCTCTCACCCTCCCCCCCCCTTTCTCCTCTGTCATCCTCGGGCTTGACCCGAGGATCCAGGTAAAAAAATTATCCTAATATCCTCCCCCCTAAATACTTAGGGCTGGAGGCAGAAAATATCTCCGGTGGAGATATTTTCAACGACAGGCGAGAGT
>CALYAY010000022.1 GCA_944393695.1 uncultured Alphaproteobacteria bacterium
GTCTTCACGAATCTTATGATAACAGAAAGTTTGATTGTTGTAAATAGTTATTTTAAATGGGTGACGGGAAAATGGACTTATTAAATCAGGATTGATTTTTTTCTCTAAACGCCGATAATAAGAAAAAACATTTCAACAAAGGAAACATCATGTTATCGGATATTGAACTTGCCCGCCAATGCCGCCTAGAAAAAATTACCGACATTGCCTGCAATCTCGGATTAAATGAAGAAGATATTGAAGCTTATGGACATTACAAAGCAAAAATCTCGGCAGAAAAACTCCGTACCATGACCACCACTCCGCTGAACGGCAAACTGATTCTGGTCACCGCCGTTACTCCCACTCCCGCCGGTGAAGGCAAAACCACCGTCTCTATTGGTTTGGCGGACGGGCTGCGTAAAATCGGCAAAAAAGCCATGCTTGCCCTGCGCGAACCATCACTCGGCCCTTGTTTCGGCTTAAAAGGCGGTGCCACCGGTGGCGGTCTGGCGCAAATAGCCCCTATGGAAGACATCAACCTTCATTTTACCGGTGATATTCACGCCGTTACTGCCGCAACGAATCTGCTGGCGGCTTTGATTGACAATCATATCAAACACGGCAACGCACTGAACATCGACCCGCAAAAAATCTTCTGGCACCGCAGTCTTGACCTCAACGACCGCAGTCTGCGCCAGATTGAAGTCGCCCTCGGCGGTCCGATAAACGGCACTCCCCGCAAAGATTCGTTTGATATCAGCGTGGCCAGCGAGATTATGGCAATTCTCTGCCTTTCCGAAGATTTGGCAGACTTAAAACGCCGGCTCAAAAGAATCATTGTGGCTCAAAGCTTTGACCGCCGCAACATTACTGCCGATGATCTGAAAGCCGTCGGTGCCATGGCTGTTTTGTTGAAAGACGCCCTGCGCCCCAACCTGGTGCAGACGCTTGAACACACGCCGGCTCTGGTGCATGGCGGCCCCTTTGCCAACATTGCCCACGGCTGCAACAGCGTCATCGCTACCAAAACCGCTTTGCGGCTGGCTGATTATGTGGTTACCGAAGCCGGTTTCGGTGCAGACCTCGGTGCGGAAAAATTTCTCGATATCAAATGTCCTTCCGCCGGTCTCACCCCACATGCCGTCGTTCTGGTCGCTACTATCCGCGCTCTGAAAATGCACGGCGGTGTTGCCAAAGATTCCCTTACCGGCGAAAATCTTTCCGCTCTTGAAAAAGGCTTTGCCAATCTCCGGCTTCATTATGAAAACCTGCAAAAATTCGGCTTGCCGGTTGTCGTTGCTCTCAACTGTTTCAGTGCTGATACCCCCGCCGAAATCAGTCTGTTGCAAAAGCTTTGCACTCAATGCGGATTTTCGGCAATTCCTGTTTCTGCCTGGGAACATGGCGGCAGCGGTGCCGTCGAGCTGGCCGAAGCCGTCGTAAACGCGGTACAACAACCTTCCGGCTATCATCCGCTCTATTCTCCGGCTTTTCCCCTGCGCCAAAAAATTTATATTCTTGCGACTCAGATTTACCGCGCCGGAAGCATTGAATACTCGGAAAATGCCTCCCGTAAACTTGATGAGCTGCAACAAGGCGGTTTTGGAAACTTACCGGTATGTATTGCCAAGACCCAGAATTCCGTTTCCGATAATCCCAAACTTCTCGGAGCTCCGGAGAACCATGTTTTTCATGTCAATGATATTCGTCTCTCTGCCGGTGCCGGATTTGTTGTTATTCTCTCCGGCAGCATTCTGACCATGCCCGGTCTTCCTGCTCATCCCGCTGCCGAAAACATAGACATCACCGACGACGGAATTATCAGCGGACTTTTTTAAAAAAATTTATAAAATTAGTGAACCTTTTTTCTTCTTGCCTCGTTATAGCCTGTGTAAGAACATGAAATCTGAGAGAGGAAAATATGAAAAAAGCACTATTGATTTTCGGACTTGTCTTATTCAGCGCCTCAGCGGCTTTTGCCGGAGGTCCGCACGGACATGCCCGTTTTCACCGGCCGCCGGCCATACATCGTCCGCTGCCGCCGCACAGACCGGCACCTCATTTCATTCACCATCGTCACCACTACGGCAATTTTGTCCTCGGCGGACTGGCAGCCGGCATTGGCAGCGCCGTCATTAACAATATTCTCTGGCAGAATTCGGCTCCGGAAACAACAGTTATTACCGCTCCTGCGGTTCCAGTCACAACCACGACCACAACCGTAATCACTACCGCTCCGGAACCGGCAGCCAATTCTGTTTGTCATACCCGATACATTGCCCCCAACCAATGGGTTTGGGATTGCACATCCGGGAATTAAAAATTTTTTTTAATCAAAAATGAACCTTATGCCGGTTAACATCGTTACAGACAATGTAAGGAGAAAAAATATGGAAGACATATCAGCTTTAATCAGGGAAGCGCGTCCGCTTTATTTCAGCCGTAAACGCCGCAACAACCGCATCAAAGCCGGTTTGGCCGTCATTGCCTGCACCATGATGATAAGCCTGTTTTATCCGCGCAGCTATACCTATGGCTATACTGACGAATGGAGTGAGACTATATATATGACAGAAAACGGCTCAGTCATTGAAGACATGGGGCTCCCCGTTGATGAATACGGTTTGCTGATGGTGGCATAAATGAAACAGTTCATTCAGGAAAACAAAAGCCTCATCCGTGCCGTCATCAAAAAAATGACCGGCTCGTATAATGAAGATATCGAACAGGATGTTTATATAAAGACATGGCGCAACATGGATAAATATCAGGAAAGCGGAAAACTCCGCCAGTGGATCTGCACGCTGACCGCCAACCTCTGCCGCGATTATTTCAAATCACGTCAATACAGGCTCGAAGCCGGACAGCTTAATGATGAACAGACATTGGAAGAAATTCCCTCGGCTCAAAGAAATCAGGAAGAAATCCTTGATGCCAGACAGCGCCAGAAAATTATTCTGAAAGCGGTGGACAGTCTGCCCCGCAAACTGCGGCAGGTCGTCATCTGGTATGAATTTGAGGACCAAAGTTACGACCGGATTGCCGCCCGCACGGGTCTGCCCGTCGGTACTGTTAAATCCAGACTGTTTAATGCCAGAAAAATCCTGGCGGAAAAACTTAAATTTTTACAAGGAGAATAAACATGAAAAAAACTTTGTTCACTATCTTATGCGCTTCCACCATGTTAATCGGCAGCAGTGTTTATGCGGCAGAACAGGCACAAACTCTTCCCCCGGCAGCTCCCGGCATTGAACAAGATATGGGGAAAAAGCCTGAAAAGGTTAAAGAGTTTCATAAGAAAATCGAGAAAATGCGTAAAAAGATGGATAAAAAACTGGCAGATGAATTGCAGCTGACCGAAGAACAGCAGAAACAAGCCGATGAAATCCGCAAAAAAGGCCGGGAAGAAATGAAGCCCCTCATGAAACAAATGAAAGAAATCCGCAAGGAAATGGATAAGGTTCGCAAACAAAACATGGAAGAGTTTGAAAGTATTCTGACCGAAGAACAAAAAGCCCGCTTTGATCAGATAAAAAAGGATCATCGCCCGGATAAAAAGTTCAAAAAATTTGACAAGAAAAAACACGATAAAAAACATAATAAAAAAGACAGTAAAGACTAATTCTCTCTCCAAGCTCCGGTACTTCGCCGGAGTTTGTTTTTGTATCGGGCATGATGTTTATGACATGTAAAAAAAACTTGCAAATCTCGGGGCAGGGGATATATTTGGCAATAGTTTAACGATTAATCATAAGGAGATAAAAATGCCTTTAGTTACAATGCGTCAGATTCTTGACCATGCCGCCGAAAACAGCTACGGCGTTCCGGCTTTTAATATTAATGATATGGAACAGGTGATTGCGGTTTTGCAGGCAGCCCGGAAAGTTAACGCTCCGGTTATTTTGCAGACTTCAACCGGTGCCCGCAAGTTTGCCGGCGATCCGATGATCCGTCATATGGTTCAGGCCGGGATTGAGATGTTTCCTGAATTGCCGATTTGTATTCATCAGGATCACGGTTCATCGGTTGATATTTGTCAGTCGGCTATTGTTAACGGCTATTCTTCGGTGATGATGGATGGGTCACTGGAAGCTGACGGCAAGACCCCGTCGTCTTTTGAATATAATGTTCGTGTAACTAAGGAAGTTGTGGCCCGCGCTCATGCTGTCGGTGCTTCGGTTGAGGGCGAACTGGGTGTTATCGGTTCGCTGGAAACGGGTAAGGGCGATAAGGAAGACGGTCACGGTGCGGAAGGCGTTATTGACAAGAAACGCCTGGTTACCGATCCGGACGAGGCGGCCAAGTTTGTGGCTGAAACTCATCTGGATGCTTTGGCCGTGGCGGTCGGAACTTCGCATGGTGCTTATAAGTTTACCCGCAAGCCGGATGGTGATATTCTGGCAATTGACGTGATTGAAAAAATTCATAAGAAGCTGCCGAATACACATATGGTTATGCATGGTTCTTCTTCGGTTCCGCAAGAATTGCAGGATTTGATTAATGCTTACGGCGGTGCCATTCCCCAGACATTCGGTGTGCCGGTTGAGGAAATTGTCCGGGGTATTAAGTCCGGTGTGCGCAAGGTTAATGTTGATACTGACTGCCGTATGGCAATTACCGGTGCTATCCGCAAGATTTTCGCCGAAAATCCGAAGGAGTTTGATCCGCGCAAATATCTTAAGCCGGCGATTGAAGAAATGCAGAAAGTCTGCGAAGCCCGCTATATTGCTTTTGGTGCGGCCGGTCATGCCGATAAGATTAAACCGATTCCGATGTCGGAGATGGCCAAGCGTTATGCTGCCGGCGAGATTTAATTCTGTCAGGCAATGTATTGAAAAGCCCGGGCAATTTGTCCGGGCTTTGTTTTTTTATTTTCGGCAGGGGGCGAAAATGTCCAAGGAAGAATTGTATTCGGAAACGGAGATTCCGGCCAATCCCAAAAAGCTGTGAAACAAATTGTCGTGAGAATGATATTGTTGTGCGTGGCGGCGGAGACATTGCATATCAAGTCCGAAGTCACGGGCGGTTTGCGAGGCAATCCAGATAAGGGCGGGAATGTGTTTTTGTACATCGGGGGCTGTGTCATAGGGCATGCTGTGCAGGAAGAGGCCGTCTTCGCCAAGAGATTCGCCATGGTCGGAAGCGTAAACCAGAACGGTGTTGTATTCATCGGCCAGGGATTTGAGAATATCAATGGTCTTTTGCAGAAAGATGTTGCCGTAGTAAACCGAATTGTCATAGGCGTTAATCAGCTCCTGCGGCGGACAGCTTTTTAGATCTGCCGAGCCGCAGGCCGGAAGGTAAGGCGCCTGCCAGTCAGCGGGGTAACGGCCGGTGTAATCTGGACCATGGCTGCCGCGCTGGTGAAGAATGAGAAAAGTGTCCTGATTGATGTGGCGGATTTTTTGTTCCAGTCCGGTCAGCAGAACATCGTCAAGACAGGATTTGCGCGTGCAGGGGACTTCCAGTTCTATGCGGTTGCAGTTGTCCTGGCAGCTGGTGTTGTTGTCACGCCAGAGACCGTGGTAGCCGACTTTGGAGAAAATATCAATGAGGTTGGCGGTGTTAAGCTCGGAACCGGGTTGGAAGTCTTTGCGCCCGTCTTTGGAAAACATGCAGGGGACGGAAACGGCGGTGGAAGTGCCGCAGGCATAAAACTCCGGATAATAAATAATTTCGGAAAGGTAAGGCCGCAGAGGGGCTGCCGTATCGCGGGAATAGCCGCCGAGCGAGAAATTGGCGGCACGGGCAGTTTCTCCGACCACGAAGACAAACAGGTTCTTTTTGGTATTGTTCCAATAGGGGTGAGCCTTGGCATCAAGACCGATGTCGGTGAATGGGCGGATGAGTTCATCATACATTTTGCCGACGCCGATGACCGAGCCGATATAATTTGATGGAATCAACGAGTAGCGGAGCTCTTTATGATTACGGAGAATGTCTTTGAATGTTGCAAAATTTGGGGCAATGATTAGTGCCGACAGCAGCAGGGGCGGCAATGCGGGGTAAAGGCGGGAGCGGAAGTTTCCGGGAAGAATACGGGTTTTGTAAATAAGGTAAGATGGCAGAATGCCCAGCAGCAGGAAGAACAACAGCAGCATGGGACGGAAAAGGTCTCCGGCTTCGTAAATATCGGTGCGGATGACATTAAGCAACATGACTTTGTCAATCAGGATATTGTAGGCGCTCATGAAATAAAAAACGATGCTGCCGATGAGAATGAGCGGAATGCCGATGATCTTGGCCAGCCGAGGTGTGGCGAAAAGCAGGCTTAAAATCAGTTGCAGAAGGCCTAAAACGGTGATGAAGCCGGTAATGGTCATGAAGAGAGAATTGTTTATTTCATAGAGGCGGCGTAAAAACGGATAGTTGAAAGCCAGTAAAATGAATAAAGCGTAAGTCAGGTTAAACTGCCAGGCTTTGAGAGTAAAAAAGTAAGTTTTGTTGTTCATTGTTCCATAAATTGTTTGGTTAAATACTTGTTTGGATAATATAAACAGATGGAACAAATGTCAAAAAAAATAAAAAATGTTTTTTAAAAGCGGAAAAGTTCACCCTGAACAGGGGGTGCGGTAAAGAGTTCACCCTGAGAATCGGCGGCCAGGTTGGATATGGCTTCTTTGACAATGGGGATGGAGATGGTGCGTTTGCGGGCGAGAGAAACATTGTCAATTTCATTAACCAGGCGGCGGGCGTAAGCAAAAGAACGCTGCATGTTGGCCAGAATGTAATTGAGTACTTCCGGCGAGATATTGAGCTGACGGTCGGCAAACAGTTTAACCAAAACGGCGGAGAGCAGGCCGTCGTCGGGTTCCCGGATTTCGACGCTGGGAACAATACTCATGCGGGAATGTAAGTCAGGCAGGCGGAAGGGGATGCGTGCCGGGGCGGTTTCGGCGGTGAATAAAATGCAGCCGCCTTCGTCGCGGTAGATATTGTAAAGATTAAACATGGCCTCTTCGTTGATATCGGCGGATAAATCTTCAACTACCAGGCAATGGTGTTTTTGCAGCAGAAGCCGGGGCATGTCAAGAGTGAGTGCCGAAGCGCGGATGAAGGGGATTTTGTAGGGATAATGTTCGGCAACGGAGATTTTGTCGGAAAAAATATTGGCCAGGTGAGTTTTGCCGCAGCCGGGCGGGCCGTAAATGCAGGCGGCGAAATAAGTCCAGACCGGCCAGGAATCTATCAGGCGAAAGGCTTCGAAATTGCAGGAAGCGGGCATGAAGTCATCACGTCCCAGGCAGGGGCGGTGATAAAATTCAAGCGGGAGCTGTCCGGCAGGGTGTTTTTCCATAAAAAGAGTCCTTGTTGGCGAGAGGGGTTTATTCATTATTTAAGACACTAAATACCTTTTTAGTCAAGTCTCCAAGGCTGAAAGGTTTGGCAATGAAAGCGAAGTCGTCGGAGCCGGCCAGTTCGCGGCGGGCGATTTCTTCGGAATAACCGGAAGCCAGGAGAATTTTGATGCCGGGGATTTTTTCACGGACAATTCCGGCGAGTTCGGCACCGCTGCGGCCGGGCATGACCATGTCGGTTATCATCAACTGAAAATCAGTGTCATTTTCAAGGTATTCCAGGGCATTTTCGGCCGAGTTGCAGCCGATGACGTCATAGCCTTTCTTTTTGAGGGCGCGGACGGCAAAAGTGCGGACGGAATCTTCGTCTTCAACGAATAAGATACGAATGTTTTCCGAGGCGGCAGCGGTTTCGTGGCTGCGGTCAATGGATGAGACGTTAAGTCCGAAAATGAGCTTGGGGCTGCCGGCGGCAGGGGCGGCGGAGCTTTCTTTGCGAACGGTGAGAATCGGTGTGCCGTCGGAGGCGGTGATATTTTTTTCATCTGTTTTGCCGTCCGTGTCCGCAGGGAGGTCGCTTTGCTCAAAACGAGGCAGGAAGATTGAAAAGGCAGTGCCTTTGCCGATGATGCTGTCAACTTTGATAAAGCCTTCGGTCTGGCGGACAATGCCGTAGACCATGGCCAGGCCCAGTCCCGTGCCGGAGCCGACGATGTTTTGTTTGGTGGAGAAAAAGGGTTCGAAAATGCGGGTCAGGTTTTCAATCGGGATACCACAGCCGGTGTCTTTGACTTCAATGACGACAAAGTCACCGGGTTTGATGGTGTCGGCGCCGAATCGGTAAGGTTCGGTCAGGGTTTCAACCCGGGTGGAAATGGTCAGGGTACCCTGGTTGTTCATGGCATCTTTGGCATTGACGGCCAGGTTGATGATGACCTGCGAAAATTGAACCGGGTCAACCCGGATATAGCCCAAATCCGTGCCGTGGCGGAATTTGAGCTGAATTTGTTCGCCTAAGATGCGCTTGAGCATGTGGCTGAGTTCGGCAAAGTTTTCGGTGACGTCAATGAGTTTGGGCTTGAGAGGCTGTTTGCGCGAAAAGGCGAGAAGCTGGCGTACAAGACCGGCTGCCCGGTTGGCGTTTTGCTTAATCTGAATAATGTCGGTGAATGAGGGGTCGCCCACGCCGTGGCGCTGCAGCAGGAGATCGCAAAAGCCGATCATGGCGGTAAGAAGGTTATTAAAGTCATGCGCTACGCCGCCGGCCAGTTGTCCCATGGCCTGCATTTTTTGAGCCTGGGCAAATTGTAGTTCAAGATTTTTGCGGGCGGTGGCGTCTATCATATAGATGATCCAGCCGCCGGCCGGTGCGTCGGGAAGGTCGTGACGGTGGTGCATAGGGCTGATGTAAAGCAAGGCAACGCGTTCACCGGAGGCGTCATTGAGGCGGATGTCCTGAATGAGTGGTGCGGTTGGGGCGGACTGTGACAAATGATGTTGCAGATTATCGGCGTCTTCTGTCCGGAAAAGAGCAAAAAGGCTGCTGTTGACAAGGTGTTTGGCCTCTTGTTTCAAAAAGCTGCAGGCGGCGGCGTTGGCATCGGTAATTATACCTTCCGGAGTGCAGAGAATTATGCTTAAGGGGGAAAAATCGAACAGCCAGCCAAGACGGTCAGAGGCTTTTTGCAGGGCGGTGTTCAGTTCGGCATCGCCGGGGAGGCCGTTGACAATGACACCGCGGGTTTTGATTTCGTTATTATCCCGGAAGTTTTCCTGGGCAGTGAAACATTTGATGATATTGTCGGTGGCGGTGAGATAGATGATACCTTTCCAAGAGGATGTGTGTGCCGGCGGCAGGGGAGAGTTGGTGGCCAGAAAGTCAGTCAGGGAATGATGACAGAGTTCTTCTCGTGAAGTGTTGAGCAGCCGTGCAAAAGCGTGATTGGCATATTCTATCTGGTAATTCTGGTTGCAAATGTATAAGGCAGCGGGAAGGTAATCAAGGAAGTCATGCAGGCTGCGGCTTTCTTCCTGAAAAATTTGTTCCATGTTTTTGACGGCAGTGATGTCTTTAATTGTCCAGTAGAAATAAGTATCACGGCGGATTTTTTTGATGGAGTAGGGGCCTTCAAAAATATCGGTTTTTTTCAGATAAACGGGGCGGACTGAGATTTCAAACCATTCTTCGCAGCCGAAGACTTGTTTGTTGTCGCGGTGTAATAGCAGGGCAAGGTTTACTTTTTCAGCCGTCAGGTTGTTGAGAGCAGTTTGCAGGCGGCTGAAAGCGTTTTTGTTTTGACGGTTGTCAGAAAGATGAGCCGAGAGAAAATCACAGATATCCCCGCTTTTGAAAAAGTCGCGCGCAAGGTCGTTTTCCAATACCGGTTCAAATGATGCATTGTCTATGCGTCGGCCCTGTTCCCGGTCTTGCATCAGTTCGTTGGCGAAGCCGCCGTAGCTGATGGCTTCTTCCCCCGCATTAAGCGTTTTGATGGTGGAGAGCAGGCAAAAGGCGCTGAGGGCAACCAGCAACAAAGTCAGATATAAAAAATATTCGGGATACAGCAGAAACAAAATTTCTACCGCGGTGAGTGCAACCAGCGAATATGCCAGAAATAACAGGCGTTTTTCCAGGCGTTTATCTGGGCGTTTGGTTTTTGAGCTGCATAACATATCCAATTACCTCGGCTACGGCTTTAAAATGTTCTTCAGGTATGGATTGATCCAGGTCGACAGAAGCAAAGAGGGCACGGGCCAGAGGCGGATTTTCCACAATGGGGACATCGTGTTCTTCGGCCACTTCCCTGATACGCAGGGCAACGTTGTCCACACCTTTGGCGGTGACGACCGGGGCATCCATGGTGTTCATGTCATATTTCAAAGCAACGGCGTAGTGAGTCGGGTTGACGATGACAACGTCGGCTTTGGGGACATTATCCATCATACGGCGGCGGGCGCGTTCATTGCGAATCTGGCGGATACGTGATTTGACCAGAGGATCACCTTCGGTTTGTTTGTATTCGTCTTTGACTTCCTGCTTGGTCATGCGCAGCTTTTTCAAGTGGCTGTATTTCTGATAAGCAAAGTCGGCAATTGCAATGGCCAGAACGCCAAGCACGACGGTAAAAATCAATAATACGACGATTTTATGAATAAATCTTAAAACGGCAACGGGATCCATGTCGGGCATGAGTTCGCTTTTGCCGAGATAGGGCGTGAGTATCCAGACGGCAATCCAGGTGATGAGCGTGATTTTGATGATGCCTTTCAGGCTTTCAACAATCTTTTTCATGTTGATGAATTTGGGAAGTGCGGCAAAAATATTCAGCTTGTTCCAGTCGGGCATCAGTTTTTTGGGGGCATAAACAAAGCCGGTCTGCAGCAGGCTGGCGCCGATGCCCAAAACCAGGAATACGGTGAAGGGAATTCCCATGATTTTTAAGAAATCAACAAAGCAGTCGAGAAATAAAAGCTGCAAATGGCGGCTGTCAACGGGAATGGTTTCCGGACGTTCAATAAACAAAACAAAGTAGCGGTAAAACCAGCGCCCCATTAAGGGGATTATCTGCCAGACGACAAACAGCATGCCGAGAATCATGATAAAGCTTTTGGCGTCTTGCGAAATGGCAATATCGCCTTCTTCTCTGGCTTTGCTGATTTTTCGTTCCGACGGTTCTTCGGTTTTGGAGGCTTCATCTTCGTCTTCGGCAACCATGCGTTTCTCCTATCCGGTGAACTTGTACAGGCCGGCTTCAAAGTAATTGACAAACCAGAAAATGACGGCCGGAAGCGTGATGAATAACAGACCCAGCCCGAGGTATATCTGCAGGGGCAGGGAAAGAAAGAAGATGTTGAGCTGGGGCATCAGGCGGGAGACGAGCCCCATGCCGGTGTAAAAAATGATGGTGAAAGCAATGAACGGCGACGAAAGCTTGAAGCCGGTTATGAAACTTTGAGAAAGAGAGCTGCCGGCAAAGTCGGCAAAATCATTAAGCGGCAGCGGCTGTCCGGCAGGAAAAAGCGTATAGCTGTCAACGACGGCCGAAATCATCAGGTGGTGAAGGTCGGTTATAAAAATGAGGGTCAGGGCTATGATGCTCAGAAAAGTTTCCAAAACAATGGACTGGGTCTGGGTGGAGGGATCAAAAAGCTGGGCGCTGGAAAAGCCGATGGCGGTGCCGGCAAAGTTTCCGGCCAGGTTGAGTGCCGAATAAAAAATCTGCATGATTACCCCGAAAAAAACACCGCAGGTTATTTCTATCAGGCAGATTTTAATGCTTTCCAGAAAATCTGCGGGCGGGGCGGGGAGGTTTGTTTCCAGAAAAGGCAGCAAAACCAGGCTGATGGCCAGAGCTATGGACAGGCGCAGACGCATGTTGACATAAGTGCTTGTAAAGCCCGGCATTAACATGATGGCCGAGCCCAGACGCAAAAATATCAGCAGATATTTGTAGATTTCAATGTTGAAAAATTCGTGTATCATGAGCCGCCGCTGACAATTTTATCAAACAGAGTTTCGGAAAGCTGGCGCATTTGGTTCAGCATGAACGGAAACAGGATAATCAGGGTGATGAACACGCCGAGGATTTTGGGAACAAAAGCCAGGGTCATTTCCTGAATTTGGGTGAGAGCCTGAAAAATACCAATGATTAAGCCGACAAACAAAGCAACCAGCAAAATCGGGGTGACGACTTTCAGCAGAGTGAATACAGCTTCGCGGGAGATGTCCAGAACTTCAATTTCATTCATTGTCCGAATCCTTATTCAAGCGGGGTCATTTTTTCAAAATAGCGATGATTTTCCGTGCCGGTAAAAAAGACACCGTCGTAGTTGCTGAGAACAATGCCCTTGAAATGGCGAGATATGATGTTTTGCCATTCGGGGTTCCAGTATTCGGTAATCAGGCTGCCGGCATTGGTAAAGGAAAAGCGGCGGAGCCAGGCCGGCGAACCAATTTCCCAGCCGTCATGCCAGTAGTAAGCAGACATGTCGGCTTCGGAAATGTTTTGTTCGGCCAGTATCAGGCGGCGGGCGCCGTTCTTCTTAAACCGGAGGGCGCTGACCTCCTCGGGCGAAAACGGGGTTTGTCCGTGAAACAGCGGGTTGATGACGATGATGTCGAAATTGGAGTTGCGGATATCTTTTATCATGGCGTCTTTGCTCGAAAAATCAGAATCGTCAAGCAACAGCGAAATGTTGGAGGCATCGGAAATTTTGAAGATATTACGGGCATTTTCGTTGATGACGGGTTGGCCGGCAATATGCTTAAAAGCCTGTGACGGTTTCAGAAAACCGTAAAACAGTATGTTGTCGGCAACGGAAAGGGCGGCGGCTTTTTCATAAGCTTTCAGTGACGGGCATTGGCTGATTGCGGCAATTTTCAGCCGGGGATTTTTGAAAAAATCATCCAGACGGCGCGGCGAGCAATAAAGATTGTTGAAGGCGACGGCGTCAATGTTTTTGTAAAACGAAGGGATGAAATTGTGTTCGGGATTGTAGGCCTCGGGGACGGTTTGATTTAACCGGGCCAGAAAACTCGGGTCGGAAACATCATGGCCCTGACTGCGGGCTTTCTGATAGCCTTCAAGATGGTATTCCCAGAGGCTTTTGTACAAAAGTTCTCCCCCCTCATGGAGCATGACCTGAAAATTAGGTTTTTGAGCTTTGGCATAGCGGATGAGTGTTTGTATATTATCACGCATCAGGCGCCGGTAGTTGGGAATGTTCAGCGGCGGAACGTCCATGTCCAGGATTTTTTCTTCCTGAGTGAGGGGATTTGCCTCGCCGAAACCATATAACCCGGCAAGGGCGCTTGTCGAAAAAACAAGCGCCAGAGTGAAATAAAATGCCGGGAAAATGGTTTTAGGTGTTAACATCGGCTTTGGTCTTTCCGGTGCGTTGGGGGATTTCGGCTACGTTCATGGCAATTTTGAGCAAATCCTGAACCATGTCGTAAGTGTCGTTGTCAAGGTCGTGATATTCGGGGCGCTCAAGATAAACACGCAAGGTGGCGCCGGAAGAGCCGGTGCCGGACAGGCGGAAGGTTATCTTGCTGCCGTTGGTGAAGTCAATGACCAGTCCGTTTTGGGTGATGCTGCCGTCAACAGGGTCATGATAAATGAAGGGAGCCGCTTCGGATACTTTATAGGAGCCGAAATCCTGTCCTTTCAACGAAGGCAGTTTGTTTTCCAAGTCAGCCATGAGTTTGTCGGCGACGGAAGTGTCGAGCCCTTCAAAATCAAAACGCATGTAATAGCTGCGGCCGTATTTTTTCCAGTTTTCGCGGGTGATTTCTTCAACCGATTTGCCGGTGGCGGCAATGATGCTGAGCCAGAACAGAACGGCCCAGATGCCGTCTTTTTCACGAATGTGGGACGAACCGGTGCCGAAGCTTTCTTCGCCGCAGAGGGTGATGCGGCCGGAATCCATCAGGTTTACAAAATATTTCCAGCCGGTGGGCACAATGTAACAGGGAAGCTTGTTGGCGGCAGCCACGCGACAGACAGCGGTGGAGGTGGCCGCTGATTTGGCAACACCGCTGATGCCGTTTTTGTAAGCGGGAACATAGCGGCAGTTGTCGGTCAAAATGGCCAGACTGTCGCTCGGGGTAACAAAAAATTTGCGTCCGAGAATCATGTTGCGGTCACCGTCGCCGTCGTTGGCGGCAGCAAAATCCGTTGCTTTGTCTGAAAACATGAAGTCAACCAGATGTTTTGCATAAATCAGGTTGGGATCGGGGTGTAATCCGCCGAAATCAGGCAGGGGCACAGCTTGAGTAACGGTGCCTTTCGGGGCGCCGAGAGTTTCTTCAAAAATGCGGATGGCATAAGGGCCGGTGACTGCATTCATGGCATCAAAACGCATGGTGAAACCCGAGGCAAACAGGCGGCGCAGGGCGTCAAAGTCAAAAATGTTTTTCAACATATCAACGTAATCGTTAACCGGGTCGATGATTTCGATTTCGGTATTTTCCAGGCGGATTTGGCCGATTTCGGAAAGGTTTATGTCCGGAGCTTCACAGATTTTGTATGAAGAGATGCTTTGGGTTTCGGCATAAATTTTATCGGTAACCGAGGTGGGAACCTGGCCGCCGGTCTGATTGGAATATTTTACGCCAAAGTCGCCGTTGAGGCCGCCGGGATTGTGTGAGGCAGAAAAAATGAACGCGCCGTCGGTTTTGCGCTTTAAAATTACGTTGGAGCCGGCCGGTGTGGACATGAAACCGTTTTGACCGATGATGAGCTTTCTGACGCCGTTGGCTGCGGCCATTTTGATGAAACGCTGGATGGCAACATCGTTAAAATAACGGCCGTCGCCACCGACGACAAAGGTTTTGCCGTGGGGATCAATGACGTTGAAAATACTTTGGATAAAGTTTTCAAAATAGTTGGGCTGCATTACAGCCTGAGTTTTTTTTCTCAATCCGCCGGTTCCCATCTTCTGATCGGAATAAGGCGTGGTGTTTACGGTTTTTATCATGTCAGCCTCATTTCAGTTTAAGTTAAATATAACTTAGCCTTTATTGAGGGGAAAGACAAGCGCAATTTTTGGGTTATCGACTATTTTGATGCCAGGGCAGCGGCTGTTTTTTTGATGATTTCATCCAAGTAGGGATTGGTGATTTTTCCGGATTTTTGTGCTGATTTCAAGGCTTCCAGGCGGAGCTGAACCGCAGGGGCGTTATTGTCGGTGTAACGGGGAAGGCCTAAAACGGACAAAGCCCGGCTGCGAGTGTAGGCGGGAAGGAGGGAATCCATTTTTTCCTGTCCGGAAATTTTGCGGTTCAGGAAGTTTTGCAGCGGTTTAATGACAGGCATCCGGGGAGAAAGGATGAAATGCTGGAGCAACAGCAGAAACAGCGTGTAGCCGAGAAGCAGGCCGTCGATGATGCCGAGCGTCAGGCGCAGACCGTGGTGATGATAAACCAAAAGGCCGTAGGCAATGTAAAAAATGCTGCCCCACAGGAGATTAAAGGTGGTTCGCGAGGGAATACCAAAGACGGCACGGTCGGGATGATAAGGGGAAGTCAGCCGGCGGACAAAAACGCTTAAGCCGAAAATCAGGCCGATCATGAACATTAAAAAACTCAGTTCTTTCATGTGAGACTCCTTGATTATTCTTCGGGACAGATGAATTCGGCCACGCTGCGGACTTCCCGCTTGGCGGCGAGGTGCGACATGGTCATTTTCATGCGGATGGCGGGGTTTTGCATATCCAAAACCGTCAGTCCCTCCAGAAACAGTTCTTTATAAATAATACGGTCTTTTAAACCGGGCGTGAACCGGAAGCCGAATAATTTTCCCAGACGTTCCAGGTATTCAAATACGGCGCTTTTGTTTTTGGAATTATAGTTGGAAGTTTTGTTGCCGACGACAATCCAGTTGAGATAGCCGCGGCCTTCGGCGGCCATTTGTTTTTTGATGTCCCAGATAAAGGCCGCATAATGGCCGGGTTTGCCGATGGTGGCGCTTTCAAGGTCAATGTCGGCCATGACGTTAAGGTCTATCAGGCTGTCGGTCATAGGGGTAATCAGTGTGTCTGCGTGTTGATGCGCTTCATCAAAAAGATAATTTTTAGTTCCCGGGGTGTCAATGATAATGGCGTCATATTCGCGACGCAGCTCGTTAATGCGGGATGAAATGTTTTCCCTGTTGGCGGCAATCAGTGAAGAATCTTCCTGCGGGGCATAGGTAAAAAGCGTTGGTATGGGAAGTTTTATGTTTTTCAGCCGACAGAATTTTTTGCGGTTTTCAATGTATTTGCTTAATGTTCCCTGGCGGCCGTCCAGGTCAATGACGGCAACGGAAAAGCCTTCCTGCATCAGCATGACGGCCAGATGCATGGAAATTGTCGATTTGCCGGTGCCGCCTTTTTCGTTGCTGACAACGATGGTGTGTGCGCGGTGCGGAGCGGGCGATGTGTTGATCATTTTATTTTGCAGCCATAATCATTGCATTGTTAGAATCGTTGTTTACGACTATACAGGATATGCTTGATTTTTTCAAATGGTTACATGCCAGTTTTGCATCGTTTTTTTCAAAACCGGTCAGTCTGGCCCGGTAAACCACGGCTGCGGCGGCGCGTGCGGCCTGAATGCTGATGTTGCAACCGGCAAATTTCTTTAATTTTTTCTTTTTGATTTTGCTGGCATAATTACGGGCTTTGCTGTAGTTGGAGAAAGCGCCTATCTGGATGGACCATTGATTGTTTCTTTCCGAGGTGTTTAAAGCCAAAGGTTGTTCGGCGTCGGCGCTGCCCTGTTCAACTTCGGGATGAGCGTTTTCCTCCTCGGTGGAAGAGGGGAGCTGTTCGTCGGCCTGAGCCGTCAGCTGAGAGGGAATGTCGCCGGGTTTGGCTTGTTCGGGAATGACTTCAGCATACATTTGAGCCGATTGCAGACGGTTTTCCATGGCCAGACGGGTTAAGCCCTTGTCCATCATGGCGATGACTTTTTTATCGCGGGCTTTGAGCGTGTTGTGTCCCATGGTGACGGCAATGACGCGCTGGCCTTCACGTTCGGCAGAGGTGATGATGTTGAAGCCGGCGGCGTTGGTAAAACCGGTTTTCATGCCGTCAGCCCCTTTGAAATTTTTGAGCACGTGGTTGTGGGTGTAATAGGTGCGGCCGGCATAAGAAAATTTGCGCAGAGAAAACCATTTGTAGTATTGCGGAAAATGGTGATACATGGCGGCACCGAGAATGGCCATATCGCGGGCGGTGGTTTTTTGCGCCCGGTTGGGAAGACCGGAAGCATTTCGGAAAGTGGTGTTCTTCATGCCCAGTTCTTTGGCCACGCGGGTCATGGTGCGGGCAAAGTTTTCTTCACTGTAGCCCAATCCTTCGGCCAGGACGGTGGCACAGTCGTTGGCCGATTTGACAATCAGGGCCTCAATGGCTTTTTTGACGCTGATGGTGCTGCCGGGTCTTAGTCCCAGACGCGACGGGGCACGATTGGCCGCTTTGCGGGAAACAGGAAGTTCGTCTTCAAGCTTTATCAGCCCTTTTTCCAGAGCGTCAAAAGTGATGTAAAGGGTCATTAATTTGGTTAAAGAGGCCGGATAGCGCAGTTCATCGGCGTTTTGAGCGGAAATGACGTGGCCGGTGTTGGCGTCGATAATAATTGAGGATACGGAAGCCGCGGCGTTTTGCGGCATAAAAAAGCACGTGCAAAATGCAACGGTGAATGCAGCGCACAGTCCGGTTAACATATTCCGCAATAATCTTTTCATAAAATAATCGCTTCCTGCCTCTAAATGTTTACTTTGTATAAAGTATAACGTTGAAAAAGAAAATAAAGAGTTAATAAAAAGTTTTGAAAAAAATTTTTTTATGGAATTTTTAGCTTGACTTTCGCCGATATTGTTTGTAAAACCGTTTTGTTATGGCGAACGTAGCTCAGTTGGTAGAGCCCCGGTTTGTGGTACCGGTTGTCGTGGGTTCGAGCCCCATCGTTCGCCCCAGTTTTTATCAAGGTGCCTTAATTGAGGCGCTTTTTTTGTATGAGGCTCGAACCGAGGTTCGTCTGGCTCCGTAAGTGTTGCCAAAGGGCAACACTAAGTCGCTGCGGTCATTCGTTTTGTAACACTTGCGCGGTTGCTGTTCGCATCCTTGCAAGTTAACAAAACTTCACCTGTCGGCGAAAAACAACTAATTCAATAGTTGTTTTTCTACTCCAGCCTCATCGTTCGCCCCAGATTGGAAAAGCACCCGGAAGGGTGCTTTTTTGTATGAGGCTCGAACCAAGGTTGCACAAGACGCTTCTTTTGAAGCGTCTTGATTTTTGTTTAAATTATGGTCTTAACTAAAAATTAACTATTTACAACCTTTTCGAAATTTGTTAATATGAGATTCGTGGAGACAAATGTAATTTAACGAAAGAGGTGTTATTATGATGAATAAGACTGTTCTCATGTTGTCGGTTTCGTGCATGTCCTTTATTGCCGGGGCTGATTTGTGTTACGCTGGTTTTAATCCTTATGATACGCCTCCGGCGTTAAGCGCGGCCATGCTTAACTCACGTAATTCTACACACACTTCACACCTCACGGCCGCTCATTTGTCTTCACTTGAAGATTTTGCCGAACTTACTCTCCCTGAAAACTCAAGGAGAGACAGAGAGGGTTTCAAACCCTCCCTTACCCTCCCTAAATCTTTAGGGAGGGAGAATAGAGGAGAGCTCACTAAGTTTTTAGGGAGGGAAGAAAAGGGTGAAAAAATAAAACTCGCGGCAGCGTGTTTTGTGACCGACACTAGTGGTTGTTCGGGCAATGAATTCGGAGGCAATAATGCCGATGAGGATGACGGAGGGGTGCCGCCGGGAGGGCCTGGAGATGATTATGAGCTGGATGATGAAAAGCGTTGCGAAGAAGAGGGATATTTGCTGACATCTTGTCCGGAAGGAATGAAACCTTATAACTTCTGTCCTTATGACAATACTTATTTTGAGAAATGTGTTGAGGCTTGTCCGAGTGATTACGTCACTTGCGAGGAACCGTATCACGGTGTGGGAGAGGCCTGCGACGGGAAATATGCTTCCTGTGAATGCACGCCCTGCGGTGCGGGATATGATTATACCACCATTCCCGAGGGCTATGTTCAGGACGGTGAGGCTTGTCTGGATTGCGACGGTAAAACCAAATACAAAATCAAACCCAATCCCTGTGACGGGTATATGGACTGCGGGAATATGGGGCCGGAAATCGGCGCCGGAACATGTCAGTCGGGAAATGAGACATTGTATGACAATTGCAAGGCCTGTCCGTATGAGTGTTCGCTGAGCTCGTGTCCAGAGCCTTTCACCTGCACCAAGGAAGAATGTTCGGGCATGTATTGCAAAAGCGGCTGTCAAAGCGGTTATGACTGGGATGCAGCGACGCAGAGCTG
>CALYAY010000023.1 GCA_944393695.1 uncultured Alphaproteobacteria bacterium
TCTTCCGGATGCGATTACATCTGTCTACACACACTTCACACACACCTCTCATCCGAAAGAGACGTTGTTGTCTTCTGTCTTTTATCCTCTCCCTGAAAACTCAGGAAGCTATCTATCCTATTCCCTCCCTAAAGACTTAGGGACCACCAATATTATCTCCCTCCCTAAAGCCTTAGGGAGGGGTTGGGGAGGGTTTCACAACACCCCTCTCATCCAACTCGCGGCAACCTGTTTTGTTACCGACACCTCGGCTTGTTCGGGGAATGAGTTTGCCGGTAACAATGCCGATGATGACGGGCATGGTGCTCCCGGCGGACCGGGTGACGGCGATGATTATGATTTGGATAATGAAGAGCGCTGCCGCCAGGAAGGATATATCCAAACCTCCTGTCCCGATGGTCAGGAAGGTTCTAACTTCTGTCCTTATGACAGCACTTATTTTGAAAAATGTGTTTCCTCCTGTCCCTCTAATTACGTTACCTGCGAACCGCCTTATTACGGGGTTGGTGAAGCTTGCGACGGAAAATATGCCTCTTGTGAAAAAGATACCGAACGTGCCTGTCAGGAATTAAACCCCGGTTATGTTGATGAATGCGGCACCGGCCAACAATTAAGTGATGACCGATGTTCTTACGACAATACTTACGGCATTTGTTGCAACACTTGTGAGGGCTATGACAATACGAGTATTCCCGAGGGTTATGTTCAAGACGGAGAAAGCTGTACCGGCTGTGACGGACAGGAACATTATAAGATAAAACCCAATCCCTGTGACGGGTTTATGGACTGCGGCTCCATGGGCGGAGAAGCCGGGGCGAAGACCTGTCTTTCCGGAACAACGACCAAATACGACAACTGCAAACCTTGTCCGCAACTGGGAGAATACACCACCTGTCCGAGTTGCACGATTTGTCAGTATGAGGAATGCTCGGGTCTGTGGTATGCCACCGGCTGCGCCACGAATTGTACGGATTATTGTGACTTCTGCGGCGGATAGTTTCATAATCCCTCCCCCTATAGTCATAGGGGGAGCAGGAGGGGGTATGGCAAGTTATTCAAACCCTCCCCGACCCTCCCTAAATCTTTAGGGAGGGAGAATATGGGGCTAAGGTTTTAGGGAGAGAATATAAGGAGAAACAAATATTATTAATAACTAATATAAAAGGAGAAAGGTTATGAAGAAAATATTATTGGCAAGTGCGGGGGTAATGGTGATAAGTGCGGGAAGCGTTTATGCGGCCTGTATTCCGACGCCGAGTTGTTCGAGTTTGGGTTATGAAAGCTCCTCATCCTGCGAGGGTGGGATTAAGTGTCCGTTCGGCAATGCCTGGAACTGCACCTTAGCAGATAAAATTAATGAAATCACCACTGAAATCACGGAAATCAAAAAAGTGATTGAAGAAGGTGGTGTCGGAGGAGGAGATACATCAAATTGTATTGTTGGTTCAGTGTTTTATTCGGATAAAACATGTACTTTTGCTTCAATACAAGCAGGAAAAACACCTATTGGTGTTGTTGTGTATAATAATGGTGCCGGACACGGACAAGTCATGGCATTGAAACCGATAGGCAGTTATAAATGGTCGAGTGAAGATGTTGACTTGAATTTGAATAACTTTGCAACGGATCAAGCGGCGTCCACTGACTATCAAAGCTGTACGAACACAGTTATTATAACGGCTGCGGGAGATAAAAGTAAATATCCGGCGGCGTGGGCAGCAAAAGAATATTCAACAGAGGGAACCAAAGCGGGTGATTGGTGCTTACCGGCAGGTGGTATCATGACCAGTATTAAAAATAATATGTCTGTTATAAATGCTGGCTTTATTTTGACAGGAGGCACCCAAATAGGAACAAGTTCCTATTATTGGTCGTCTTCCGAGACCACTAGCGACAACGCGTGGACCTCGACTTTCTTCAACGCCTACGGGTTGGGCAACTACAGCGACAACGCCTACTACGACTACGGCACCAGCAGCAGTAAGAATAACCGCGGCGAGGTCCGGCCCGTCCTTGAGTTTTAGTCCCCCTCCCGCAGTAAAAAATAAACTTCCGTCAGTGGAAGTTTATTTTTCTTCTATAATCGGAATATTCTCAATCATTACCTTACCGGGAGCGGCAAAAATCGGTGCCATAATGGAATAATCATCCTTACCTTCGGCGATTTTCTGCGCCTTATTTCCCAGCAGAATTTTGGCGACAAAAACATTTTTGCTGTCAACCGCACCGGCTTTCCCCAGATTATCCAGTGTTTCAATCAGCCCCTTGGACGTGGTTACCAGCTGCAGCTGCGGTTCCAGATTTTCATCAAAAGCCAAATTGCCTTTTCCGACCATAACCAACGGTTTCCAGTTGATAATCAGCTTATTGACCTCAATGTCGCCGCCGTTTTCCTGCCACAACCGCATACTTTGCCGATAAGTTTCCCCGTTTGATATTCCACCGTTAATCTTCAAATCAGCAAATATTTCCTCAATATTGTTTTCCATATTCAGGCCGTTGTCTGCCAAATCAATATTCCGGGCATCAAGTTTCACCACATAAACCTTAGTTTCTTCATCTTCGCTTCTCTGAACAGCGGCTTGTAAGCTCTTTATGTCGGCCAACCCGTTAATATTTATTTTTCTTGCTTCTGCCAGAATTGAATATAATCCATTATTGTCAAAACTGAGCAAGATATTAGCTTCGGACATGTCCACCGGGTGACTTTCTCCGTCCCGGACAAACTCCTGTTTTTCCGACGGTTTAATGCTCATATTGCCAAAATTCAGCAGTCCTGCATTAATGTTTAGTTCGGCAATCCGCCATTTCCATTCATTATTGTACAACTGAAAGTTTTTTATTTTGGCAATACTGAACGGTGATATCGGCGAAAATGAAATTTTGTCATAAGCAATGTCATACCCGGCCTCATTCAACGATGCAATCAGCTTGACCAGCTCTTGTTTAACCTGAGAAATCCCCGATATTCTGGCAAAAACCATCCATATGACCAAAAACGAAACCACGAAGACACCAATCCCGGTGGCCAGCGGCAGTGCTGCTTTATGAATACTTTGATGTATATTTTTCAAACTGTTAATCACCCGGCTTTCCTTTGCTTCTGCTTGTCGGATTGTGCATATTCATCAAGAACTTTCCGTGCCTGCGGATAATTTTTCAGAGTTTCTTTGTTCAACTCTTCGCATTTCTTTTCTATCCGGCTTTGCAACTCGCTCATGAATGTGCGTTTATCAAGCCCGCGCGGCATCGGTTCCATAAATTCGATAATAACTTTACCCGGATAGCGGAGAAAAGACTTTTTCTTCCAGAAAAAAGCCGTGTTTAACGCCACCGGCACCACCGGCGCATCGGTATTCTGATATAAAAAGGCAATTCCCGGCTTATATTCCGTGGTCTGGCCCGGATGTGTCCGGGTTCCTTCCGGAAAGATAATAATGGCCCGTTTCTGTGCCAAAAGCTGCTTGGCTTTGGCCAGCATATCTTTCATGGCCCGGCTGCCGCCGCTGCGATTAACCGGAACCGAACCGTAAAATCTTACCGCCCAGCCGAAAAATGGAATATGCGTCAGCTCTTTTTTGAAAATATAAGTGGCATTTTTAATGTAAGATGTCAGATAATAAGTCTCCATGGCCGACTGATGTTTTGAGGCATAAATTGCCGCGCCTGGCTGGATATACTGACTGCCGCGGATTTCAATTTCCAGTCCGCAGATAAGTTTCAGCAGCCGCCGCGACCAAATCAGCAAATGATCATTCCACAAGCTGCAAATTGCTTTCTGCGGAACAAAAAGACCGATAAGCGAACAAAAAGCACATCCGAACAGCAAAATGCCGTATCCCAGAATATTAAAAAACAGCGAACGTAAATACAACATCTTATCCCTCAATCAGCTTCACCACAAAACACTTGGCCCATACCAGCAAAAATTTACTGTATTCCGACGCGGTCAGCAAAAACGAACCGCCGTTTTTCCACCATTCGGACGACACCTTATCAGAAAAAACCGGATTAACGATAATGTCAACATCTTTGTTGCGGAATTTAAATTCCGTATAACTCCGTGGCAAATGATAGTTTGAAGTCACCAGCCGGATGGAGCGGATATTGTTTTTCTTTATCCACTCGTTGGTTTCTATGGCATTTTCCAGAGTATTGGTTGAGGCGCGTCCGATAAAGATTTTTTTACCTTTTTTGAGGGAGAGTTTTTGCGTCTGCATAATATTTTCCAGAGAAACATTTTTTTCCACGCCGGAAATAAACAAGACACTGCTGTAATCTTTGTTCAGCAGGTCAACGGCCTCCTTAATCCGGTTGCTGCCTCCGGTCAGGGCGATAATGGCATCGGTTTTTGATGTGGTGTCCGTTTTATAATGCGTAATATAATAGTTAAAGGCGGCAAACCCCGCAAACCAGCACAATATGACGCCGACGGCTATTTTTCCCAATTTGGTCATTTACATCATCTTTTCCAAAGTTCTCTTAACCGTATAATAAGCCGTTATCATGGCCGTAACGGAAGAAAAAAACGGCAGCAGCAAAATCATCAGCCAGGATTCCCAGCTCAGCCGCGCCTCGCTGATAATGCCGCCTTCTATTTGCTCGGCCAGTCCCGCAATCATAAATATCGTCGGTATGGCCAGTACCAACCCGAAAATCCCTCCGATAAAACCGAGCATGGCATCGCGCTTGGCATACTGCTGGGCCACATAAGTGTCTTTAGCCCCCATGATATGCAGAATTTCAATAATATTCCGGTGCAATCCCAAATTAGTCTGCGTCGTATAAAAAATGGCTCCCGAAGTAATGGCAATTACCAGCACCAGAATGCTGAGAGCCAGCATTTTCAAACCGTCGGCAAAACGGATAAGCTTGTCCAGCCACAATTTGTGATTATCCAGTGAGGCCAGGGGCGAAACTTCCGCCAGCCGTTCGGCCAGTGCCGGAAAATCTATTTTTGCCCCCGGCTTTATTTTAATGTCCAAAATCCGCGGCGTCGGAAGAGATGAAATATCAATACCGTCTCCCAGCCAGGGCTGCAGCAGCTGTTGCAGCTGATTGTCATTCAGTGCTCTGGCTTTTTCAACTTCCGGCAAGGTTTTCAAAAATTCCAATACCTTATCCTGCTGCAAAAGAGTTTCTTCCCGGGCTTTTTCCTGATTGGCATTGTTCACCGGCATAATCTGAATTGTCAGCGAACCGAGAATGCTGTTATTCCAGGCATTAAGCATCGAATTTATCGAAAGGACGCCCGCCAGAGTGACCGCAAATAAAAAGACGGCGATCGAAATCATGATTTTCAAAAAAAGACCGGTTGAATCGTCTTTCAGCGGCAATTCCTGTTTGCGGGTAATCAAAGGCTCTTTGTTAATCATATTCCGGCTCCTCTGAATAATCCTTCATTCGGCTGATAAATGCGCAAACCGCCGTCATTCAGATGCAGCCTCGGATAATGAAAATCGGTAATCAGCTTTTCGCTGTGGGTGGCAATCACCACCGTTGTCCCCAGTTTGTTCAGTTCAATGAACAACTTCATCAGCTTGCGTGCAATATCGCTGTCGACATTTCCCGTCGGTTCGTCGGCCAGCAGAATGTCCGGCCGGTTGATAACGGCGCGGGCAATGGCGATTCGCTGCTTTTCGCCGCCGGAAAGCGTGCTGGCCTTATCGGTCATATGTTTATCCAGCTCCACCCATTGCAGCAGCTCCCGCACTCTTTTTTTGACTTCTTTTTCATTCATGCCGCAGACTCTGAGGGGCAGGGCGACATTGTCAAATGCCGACAAATGCTCCAGCAGTCTGAAATCTTGAAACACAACACCGATTCTGCGGCGGATGAGCGCCAGATTATCCCGGTTGGTAAAAGAAACATTGCTGCCGAACACGTTCAGCACGCCGCGGCTGGGCTTTTGCGCCAGATACATCAGGCTGAGGAGCGATGTTTTGCCGGCACCGCTTTTTCCCGTCAGAAAATGAAACGAGCCGCGCTTGAGCGAAAGGTTGATGTCGCTCAACACTTCCGGCCCCTTGTCATAACGTATGCCGACGCCTTTCATTTCAATGATTGCCGGTTCGCCGATAACAGAATTTCTAAGCAAAACAACTCCTCCGGATAATCGTTTCCAACAAAATTTAGATAGCACATAAAAATATTATACTCAATAAAATATTTTTTTCTTTGCTTAAATGCAATTTATGCATATTATTTATTCATCAGAGGAGAAAATATGCTTATACGTTGCCCCGAATGTGAAGTTTGTTACCGCATAGAACTGGAAATGATCCCTGAAAAGGGAAGGCGTTTCCGTTGTGCAAAATGTGGAAAAGTCTGGCAGGCTTTCCCTCAGGATGCTTTTGAAGAGACCGAAGAAAACGCCTCTTTGGTGTATAACCCCGAAACCGACGACACCGGGCCTGAGGCTGTTGAACTGTCCGGGGAGGTCGATGAAAATGATTCTTCCGGGGAAGAGCAGGCGGAAACAGTCTCTGCAGAAGAACCTGCGGACGAAGAGGAACAGCCGTCGGCAGAAACAGAAAAATCCGAAGAACCTGAAGAAGCAAAAAGTGAGAACTCAAAAGTCAGTAATGAAATTCAGGAAATTTTTTCCCGTCTTAACGCCCAGACCACTCTTATTAATGATATGGACAAACAGGTTCCCGCACCCAGACGCCTGGCCCGGCGTGTGAGCGATTTTCTGAACTGGCACAATCCTTACAGCCGCTACGGTCTGCTGGGAGTTGCTGGTGTTATTTTTGTGCTGGCGTTCTTTTCTTTTCGTTACGAAATCACCCGGATGATTCCGGTCATGGAAAATGTTTATAACCTGCTCGGAGTTGAAAGTAAAATTATCGGGGAGGGGCTTGATTTCCGTAATGTGGTTCGCCGTGAATATGAAGAAGACTATGTCCGCAAACTTGAAGTAAAAGGTTTTATTGTTAATCAGACCGAACAAAATCTGCCGGTTCCGCCGATTTATATTGAAGTTTTGGATAAAGACGGCAATATTTTGGAAATTCAAAATGCCAAATCCCCGGTTGAAGAGGTTTCACCCGATAAACCGGCTCCTTTTTCTTTTGTCCTGAACCAGCCCTCGCCGCTGAGCAAATATATCTACATAACCTTTACCGCCGCTGATGAGGAAAAATAACACAAAGCCCGGTCAAACCGGGCTTTGTTCTTAAGATTAAAATTCAAGGACAGGACGTACAGACAGAGTAGAGCGTTTAGAATGGGGACGATCAGCATCAGAAGTTTCTATTGCATAGCTTCTGCTATTATCAGTAAATATAGAATACCATGCACCGCCTGCCTCTGCTTCAGTAGATGACCAGCAGTTTTCCATCCATACCCCCTCAGGATGTAGAGGAGCACCGGCTCTGGTAAAGCCGATATTTATCAGTTGTGGATTGTTATAATAAAAAGTAAATATACCGGCAGCCGGCAGACACCAGTCACCGGCAGAAGTTCCCACCGTAAAATATTCATGCGCTGCCCAGGCCGCCGGGTATAGGTTCTTATCACCGGCCGCAATGATTTTTTCCGTATTGGCACAGCTGTTCAAATCATAACTTGCAACTACTTCTCTAGTATAATTAGTCAGAGAAGCAATATCAATATAAGAATCACCCCTTTCATATTCCTGCCACGAATATTGTCCGATAGTATTTAAAGCCAGCACTTGTCCGTGTCCCAGACCGTCAACATAAACCACCACGCCGATAGGTGTTTTGGAGCTGTCTAAAAACGCGGAACAGGTTTTATCTGAATAATAAATATTACCTACGGCACAATTTTTGTTTCCGCCGGAGCCTGTTTCTTTGATAACTTTCTCAATTTCGTTAACTTTATTGATAACAGTGCAGTTCCAGGCATTTCCGAATGGGCACTTAATCCCGCCTTCGCAGGATGACGAACTCTCATACCCCAAACTCGAACAACTCGGCGTCGGAATGCACGCGGCATATCCCGTCCCCGCACTTATCACCATTACCCCCGCACTTGCCAACAATATCTTCTTCATAACCTTTCTCCTTATATTAGTTGTTAATAATATTTTTTTCCTTATATCCTCTCCCTAAAACCTTAGGGAGAGTTAGAGAGGGTTTCTCATCTCACCATCCCCTAATATGAAACCCTCCCTTGCTCTTCCTGAGTTTTCAGGGAGGGAATTTCCTCTCCTTTCCTCCCTCCCTAAAGTTTTAGGGAGGGTCGGGGAGGGTTTGACTATGTCATCCCTCGTTCAGCGCCAGCCTGAACGTCAAGGGATCTTCTTTGTTGCTCTCTCCCCTTTCTAAAGGGGAGCCGGAGGGGTCAAATAGCGCCGCTTCATTCTCCCCACCAGAAAAGAGCAATCCCTCACCCGCCGCAGAAGTCACAATAATCCACACAATTCGTCGCACAGCCGGTGGCATACCACAGACCGGAGCATTCCTCATACTGGCATATGGTACAACTCGGGCAGGTCGTGTATTCTCCCAAGTTCGGACAGGCCTTACAATTGTCGTACATGGTCGTTGTTCCCGACAGGCAGGTCTTTGCTCCGGCTTCACCGCCCATGGAGCCGCAATCCATAAATCCGTCACAGGGATTGGGTTTGATTTTGTAATGTTCCTGTCCATCACAACCCAGGCAACTCTCCCCGTCCTGAATATAACCGTCGGGAACACTGGTATAATCATATCCAGCACAGGTGTTGCAGCAGGTGCCGTAAGTATTGTCGTAAGAACATCTGTCATCGCTTAATTGTTGTCCGGCGCCGCATTCATCAACATAACCGGGGTTCAATTCCTGACAGGCACGTTCAGTGTCTTTTTCACATGAGGCGTATTTTCCGTCGCAAGCTTCACCGACGCCGTAATACGGAACTTCGCAGGTGACGTAATTACTCGGACAGGAGGAAACACATTTTTCGAAATAATCACTGTCGTAGGGACAGAAGTTGGAAGGTTCCTGTCCTTCGGGACAGGATGTCTGGGTATATCCTTCCTGATGGCAGCGTTCAGCATTATCCAAATCATAATCATCACCGTCTCCCGGCCCACCGGGAGCCCCGTGTCCGTCATCATCAGCATTGTTGCCGATAAACTCATTGCCGGAACAAGCGGAGGTGTCGGTGACAAAACAGGTCGCGGCTGTTTTTATTTTATCATCCTGTCTTTTTTCTTCCCTCCCTAAAGAGTTAGGGAGGGTAAGGGTGGGTTTGAAACCCTCTCTAACTCTCCCTGAGTTTTCAGGGAGAGGATAAAAGGCAGAAGACAACAACATCTCTTCCGAATGAGAGGTGTGTGTATAAGGTGTGTGGACAAATGTAACCGCACCCGGAGAGTTGAAAGATGTTAATTTATGAATTGAAGCCAAACTGCCGCCGGACGTAAACATCAGTCCGGAAACCGACAGCATTAATGCTTTGGATAATTTCATCATAATATCACCTGTCTGTTGTTGTCTTCACGAATCTTATATTAACAAATTTCAAAACAGTTGTAAATAGTTAATTTTCAGTTAAGACCAGAATTTAAACAAAAAAAACGCTTCCGAAGAAGCGCCTTTTCAAACAAAACAATTCTTTCTACATTTGCTGACGTCTGCCGGCAAAAGGCATATATGTTCCCACGCCGCCGAAAAATCTTTCAAAAAAGCCGGGTTCCTGTCCGAGTGTCCTTGTTGAATCCTGACTGACTTCTATTGTTTGTCCGTCTTTAATAGCCAGACGTTTGACAGCTTCCACCTTGTTTTCATCATTAAAGCGGATAATCAACACATCCCGGCTGATTTCTTCCGGCTTAAAAAATGCCACCTGCTCAATCTCCGAGGACATATACATCCAGGTGTTGCGGTCAAGAGAAACAATATTGGAAGGCGCCCCCAGATTGTTAAACACCTCTTCTTTATATTGTCCGGTTGAAACTTTTGCGATTCTGTCTTCCGAAGGCATATTGCCGGCATAGGTTGTGAACCATTCCCGGGAACACGAAGCCGTTAACAAAGCAAAAGCAACGGCCAACAGTCTTACTTTATTTATTGACATATTGTTTCTGACCTCTTAATTAATAAACATCATACTGTATATAGCATAAGGATTTCATTAATGCAAAATTTTTTTTCTTATCAGATAAAAACCGACGCCTTACCCCAGGGCGAACAGGTATACAAACTGCGCGCCGACGCCGAAGATCGGGAAAAAATCAGGGAAATTCTTAAAATTCCGGGCGTTAAGTCTTTTTCTTCAGATATTCATTTAAGATACAACCACGCCGAACATCTTTTAAAGCTTTGGGGCCGTTCGGAAGCGGAACTTGTTTTGGAAAGCGTCATTACGCTTGAGCATTTTTCAAAGAAATATGCGGCGGATTTTGAGCTCTTATATGATACCAAAGCCACATTGAAGAGTCAGCGGGAGGAAGAAGTTGAAATTACCATTGATGACAATTTGCCTGATGTCGTGATAAACGGCACGATTGACCTGGCCGATATCGCCATAGAACAGATAGCGCTTGTTATGGAGGATTATCCCCGTCAGGAAGGGGAAGTTTTCACTTTTCAGCCTGAATTTTCGGCCGGAGACGAGCGTCCCAATCCCTTTGCCGTTCTTAAAAACATTAAATAAAACGTTTTTTTGAAAAATATTGCTTGCCAAAATGCTTTTTTTTTTATAAAAAGCACTTAGCGAATGTTTAAGCGTCATTTTAAGGTTGATTTTAAAAATCAAATCGTTTAATAATGTCGCCTGAATAATTAATTTGTTTTAACTAGAGTATAAGAAAATGGCTACACCTAAAAAGAAAGTATCAAAATCTCGTCGCGATATGCGCCGTTCACATCATGCTTTGGGGTCCAATTCTTACATGGAATGCCCGAATTGTGGTGAGCTGAAACGCCCGCACAATGTCTGCCCGAAATGTGGACATTACGATAATCGTGAAGTTGTTGCCCAAAAGCCGGCTGACGAGTAATTTGTTTATATCAAAAAAATAATTTATGGAGAACAGGTTTTGTCTGATAATCTGGTAATATCCATCGATGCTATGGGGGGAGATAATTCCCCTCGAGTCGTTATTGAAGGACTGGCAATCGCCGCCAAAAAAAATCCCGATGCAAGATTTCTCCTTTTTGGTGATGAGCCTCAGGTCAGCGGAATTCTGAATAATTTTCCTTCTCTTAAAAAGGTTTGCGAAGTCCGTCATTCTCCGGAAGTCGTTCATAATGATGACAAACCCTCTGCCGTAATCCGCAACCGCAACACCAGCATGTATATGGCCATAAATGCCGTAAAACAGGGTGAGGCTCAGGCTGTTGTTTCCGCTGGAAACACGGGGGCATTGATGGCAATCTCCAAGCTAACCCTGAAAACCATTCAGAAAATCCATCGTCCGGCGATTGTCAGCATTATGCCTCATCGTACCGGACGTTATGTTATGCTTGATTTGGGCGCCAACACCGAATGTGATGCCCTTAATCTGGCAGAATTCGCCCTGATGGGAAATATTTTGGCCAAACACGCTTTGGGCATCAAACATCCCCGGGTGGCGCTGCTTAACATTGGCGCAGAAGAAATGAAGGGGCGGGAAGAAATTCACCAGGCAGTCAAAATCATCAAAAATTCTCATCTGGATATTGATTTGATAGGTTATATCGAGCCTCACGAAATTCCCGAAGGCAAAGCAGATGTCATTGTAACGGATGGTTTCAGCGGTAATATTGCCCTCAAATCAATTGAAGGAACAGCCAAGCTTGTTGTCCGCCTGCTTAAGGATGCCGTAAAGAAGTCTTTTCTGGCAAAGTTCGGGATTCCTTTTATGATGGGAGTGGCTCTGAATGTAAAAAAGACGATGGATCCCAGACTTTACAACGGCGCCATGTTTGTCGGACTGAACGGTCTTTCGGTTAAAAGCCACGGCGGAACGGATGCCTTGGGTTATTCTGTTGCCGTCGGCAATGCCGTGAGACTGGTTCGTCAGAATTTTGTTGCAACGATTCGTGACGAACTTGAACATGTTGATTTGGATGAACTTTCACAGGAAATATTATACGATGCTTATTAGATCTGAAATTATCGGCTGGGGACACTATCTGCCGCAAAAAGTTTTAACCAATGATGATCTGGCCAAAATTGTTGATACCAGTGACGAGTGGATAAGCACCCGCACCGGCATTAAGAGCCGTCATATTGTTGAACAGGAGCTCACTTCCGATATGGCTCTGGAAGCAGCCAAAATGGCTTTGCAGCGTGCCGGAATGAATGCTGAAGATTTGGATTTAATCATTGTCGCCTCCATTTCTCCCGACAACACCACGCCTTCGGTAGCCACGCGCGTATCCGGCCGCCTGGGAACCAAAATCGGCACGCCGGCATTTGATATTTCGGCAGCATGTTCCGGGTTTGTTTATGCCCTGACTCAGGCTGATAATATGATTCGTCTGGGGCAGATTAAAAATGCTCTGGTCATTTGCTCAGAAAGCCTGTCTAAAATTGTTGATTGGACAGACCGCAACACCTGTGTTTTGTTCGGCGACGGGGCAGGGGCGGTTGTTTTGCGTGCCTGCGAAGGCAAAGGGGACAATACTGATACCGGTATTCTTGATACCAGAATTTATGCCGACGGTTCTCACTACGACAGTCTGAAAACGCTGGGCGGTGTTTCTTCTACTCAAAATGCCGGATTTTTGTATATGGACGGCAAGGAAGTCTTTAAATACGGGGTTAATGCTTTGACTCAGGCGGCTGAAACCGTTATTACCGAAACCGGATTTTCTTCGGCGGATATTGACTGGCTGATTCCGCATCAGGCCAATATCCGGATTATTTCCAATGTCGGAGAGAAGCTCGGCCTTCCGTCTGAAAAGGTTATTGTAACCGTTGACCATCATGGCAACACTTCCGCTTCGTCGATTCCTCTGGCCCTGTCCGAAAACCTTGAAAGCGGAAAAATCAAAAAAGGCGACCTTATCGTAATTACGGCCATGGGAGCCGGATTTACCTGGGGCGGCGCCATCATCCGTCTTTAACAAAAGTTGTGCAATACCCGTCATTAAATACTTGTCTTTGCGGCGGTTATGTTATAATGATGTCAAAAGTCAAATGAATATAAATTATGTAAGGAAAGAAGATTAACATGAAAACGATTACCCGTGCAGATGTTGCTGAAACCATTTACGAAGAAATCGGTCTGTCTCGTAAAGATTCGAATGACATTTTGGATATGGTTCTTAACGAGATTGTCCAGGAACTGTCCAAAGGAAACGATGTTAAGCTTTCTTCTTTCGGAACTTTTGCCCTGCGCAACAAAAAGGCGCGTGCCGGACGTAATCCCAAAACCGGGGTTGCGGCGGAAATTTCTCCCCGCCGGGTTATTTCTTTTAAGCCCTCTCAAACTATGAGAAAAATTATCAACGCCTGATAAATTGAAGCTTTGGAGCGGACATGGCCGTAAAAAAATCAAAATCTGCTTTTCGTACAATAGCCGAAGTGTCTGAAGAGTTGAATATTGCACCCCATGTCCTTCGTTTTTGGGAAACAAAATTTTCTCAGCTCAAACCCATGAAACGCAGCGGCGGCCGGCGTTATTACCGCCCCGATGACGTTGAATTGGTAAAAAAAATAAGCAATTATCTTTACGATAAACGTTATACCATTGAAGGCGTTCAAAAACTCATCCGCGAAAAAGGCATCAAAGCCTTTGTCGGGGAAGAGATTATGCCTGATTTTTTTGAAACCTCGCCGGCCGTTGATTTATCTCCGGAGGCAAGGGAACTTATCTGTTCAACAATTTCCGCATTGCATTCAGTCTGTGACGAATTGCAAAAGGCTCTGAATTAAAAGGGAATGTTTTTTTACTTGCATTTTGTCCTGTTTTGGCTATAATGACGAAACAAAGAAAATGTAAGGTTGGAAAAATGTTGTTGCCTTCTCAGCAGTTAAATGAAAATTTTAATCTTTTGGATAAAGATATAAAAAATGGCAGTCTGTCTAAAATCAAAAAAGATTTTGAACAGATTAAAAAATTTTCTGCCCACCGCGACTATGGTTATATATCGGGAAAAATCATGTGGCGTTTGCTGGCCTCAATCAGGAAAAACAGTCTCGAAGTCGCCTGGGCCTCCGTTTATAACCGCGAAAAACTCCCTCTTCATCGTCAGAATTTATATCGGGTTTCCCGTTTATTAAGTGAGTTTCTGCCGGATTTAAAAGTTGATGATCATAACCGTCACGTTGCACAGGTTTATATTCAAAAACATCACCTTAATGTTTCGGCAGAAGTAAAGTCTTTTCTGGCAGAACGCCCGTCCAATGGCCGGCGTTATTATTCCACCTGGCAGCGGTTAAAAAATATCCGGGATTTTTACAACCATACGGAGGACTATAGTTTTCCGGAATTCCGCCGCCAGAGCGAAGAATTTTTTGGCCTGCTGAGTGATAATGACGTTGAGGCCAAAAACATCCATTTCACTTCCTTATACGCCTATTTGCAACGTCGGGGAAAAAAGCATGCTCCCGAATTACAGTTGAATATTTTTGAAGAGTCCTCACGCCCGTCCGCCAAAAATACCATAGACAAGTCCGCCCTGGCTGAAGCTTGCCGCCTTTATGTCGCGCAATTAGTTGCCAGACGCACGCCGCATACAATTAATCCTCATATTCTGCAAAAATTTCCGGCTATGCTTAATGCTGCTGTGCGCAAAAATTCATTCACCCGTAAAGAGGTTAAAGAATTAGCTAAGATATTGAAAACACACTCTTATGTCTCTTCTTTTGTTGAAGATCACCTTAACCGTACGGCCAACCGCCTGGTTGATGTTTATGATAAAAAACAAGAATGTGAAATAAAAGGTCTGCATGAATGGATGGGAACCCACGCTAAAAAGCAACCTTTGGAAAAAGCAGCATTAACAAATACTTATCTTAAAATGTTGCATCGTAAACTTTTGAATGATGTTGATATCGGCGGCGAAAAATACAATAATTTGTATTTTGAAGAGAAGAAACGCCTTCAACAGAAAGTGTTAGATGCTTATGCTCACGCGTCGCCTGAAGAAAAATCCCTTCACCGCAAAGAAATTCAAAACCAGATTCTTCTTGAAAGCCAGAAAGACCAACAACAGGAATTTAATCTGATTATCAGTCAGTTACAAAAGAAATGTAAAGGAATATCTTTCTATTATGATATTTTAAACACGGCCAGAGGGCAGGGGCTTCAAACGTTTTCTCCGGCTCAGACTGGTCTGTATTATACCGCGGATCGCTGGGATCACTAAAATCAACACCCTTAAATATCCTTCTTTTTCCTTGTAGAGTTCGTGCCTGGTGCAAACAACTGCACTGTTATGAATTAAGCCGCATTATTAATGTCAAAAATACGTTTTTTTTCTGCCGCCAGATAAGCATTGCGTTTTACGGCATCCACACTGCCGCTTTTAGATGCTTCGGTATAATAAGCGATTTTGTAATTAATTTTTTCCAGATATTTTTGCAGCTCGGCCATTTGTTCTTCCAGTTTGTTTTTTTGCCGTTTAAACATTTCAAGCCTTTTATCGATGGTCGCATCACCTTCCAGACACCAGTCAATATATTGCTTGATGTTTTTCAGCGACATACCCGTTCCCTTCAAACATTCAATAACAACCAGCCATTCCATATCCTCGTCAGAAAAAACGCGCAATCCCGAGCCGCTTTTTTTCACAAAAGGCAGCAGGCCTTCTTTGTCATAATAGCGCAGCGTATGCGTTGTCAGCCCCATTTTTTTCGCCGCTTGTCCGATAGAATACCCCATGTTTTTTCTCCTTATTTATTCAATTTTCTCAAATATTATGCCGCTCAAAGGCGAATGTCAATCAATATTAAATTTAGAGTTAACTCTAAATATATAAAAATATACCTGAAATTAACGCTAATTTAAGTAATTATGGCTAAATCTATAAAAAAAATTGTTTAGGATTTAATAATGGAAAAATCTACGCTTATAGGTGTTGTCGGCGGTATTCTGGCTGTTGGTGTCGGTATGGCGCTGAAGGGAGCCGATCCGCACGCTTTAATTAACCCGGCAGCCTTTTTGATTATTATTGCCGGAACCATTGCCGCAATCTTTAATGCTTTTCCGATGAACGAAATCAAAAAATTTCCGAAGTTGGTAAAAATTTTGGTAACCGGAAAAAAGTTTCCGGGCAAACAAGAGGTTCTGGAGCTTTTTGTTTCTTTGGCAAAAACCGCCAAAAGCGAAGGTGTTGTCGGAATCGAAAAACGGGCCAACGAAATGGAAGACCCTTTTATTCGCTCCAGCCTGACTTTGGTAGCCGATGGGTTTAATGCCGAATTTATCAGTGATGTTATTGAGGGCGAAATCAAACAGATGCAGGAACGTCATCGTGCCGGAGCTCTGATTTTTTCCCAAAGCGGCATGTATGCACCGACTTTGGGTGTGCTGGGTGCTGTTATCGGTCTGATTGCGGCTCTGGGCAATCTGTCGGATATTGACCAGTTGGGGCATTCCATTGCCGCTGCTTTTATCGCAACCCTGCTCGGTATTTTTACCGGTTATGTTTTGTGGCATCCTTTTGCCAATAAATTAAAACAGCTTTCCAACCAGGAAGTTGAGTTTAAGCGAATGGTTTTGGAGGGCGCATTGGCTTTGCAGGAAGGAGCTTCGTCAATCGCCATGGAAGCCAGGCTTCAGTCCTTTATTCCTCTTTCTGAACGAAAATCTCTGCGGGATAAATAAATGGTCAAAAAGAAACATACGGAAGAACCGCATGAAGAACATGCCGACGAAACCTGGCTCATTCCTTATTCGGATTTGCTGACCCTGTTGTTGGCTCTGTTTATTGTGCTGTTTGCTTCGTCTTCTCTGGATAAGAAAAAAGCAGCCATGATTGAAGCCGCTTTTACCCAGGCTTTTTCCCCGTCTTCCGGCGGCCAGATAAACGGTGGTCTGATGGATTTTCTGGATGATGTCGGCGGGCTTGACCTGGGTGAAGGAATTTCCCTTGGTACCGATAACCGCGGTGTAGTCATTGAGATTAGTTCTGTTTCTTTGTTTGATCAAGACGGAACCGAGATTAAAAAGAAAATAATTCCTGATTTAAACAAAATTGCCGCCTTGCTAAAAGAACCCCGTTACCGGCGTTTTCAGGTTGTCGTGGAAGGGCACACCGATGATACGCCCAGCCAAAGATATAAATCAAACTGGGATTTGTCTTCTTTGCGTGCATCTTCCGTTGTGCAGGTTTTGGTCGAGAACGGCGTGGATCTAAATCGATTCAAAGTTGTCGGCATGTCAAATATTGCTCCCAAATATCCCAATGAAGATGCCTTGGGTAATCCTATTCCCGGCAACCGTGAACGTAACCGCCGTGTTGTTATTCGAGTAGAGCCATATTGATTTTATATGGCAAAATTTTTAGGCCTGCGCTTTTTCCTCCGCGGGCTTTTTTCTTTTCTGTCATCCTCCGTCTCCTCCTCTTTGTCATACTCCGGCTTGGAGTCGATAGTTGCTAAGAACAAGCCGAAGGCGTAGTTCGAAGCTTACGAGACGAAAGGGGCCCATTACTCTGTAATGGGAATTTACACCGGAGTATCCAGGTAAAAAGAATCATCCTAATATTCTCCCCCTAAAACATTAGGGGGAGCAAGAGGGGGTTTTAAAACCTCGTCCGATTTCCCGTCTTAACCCAAAATTAACTATTTACAGTATTCAAATTTTCTGTTATCATAAGATTCGTGAAGACAACAACAGACAGGTGATATTATGATGAAATTATCCAAAGCATTAATGCTGTCGGTTTCCGGGCTGTTTCTTATGCCCGGCGGCAGTTTGGCTTCAATTCATAATTTAACATCTTTCAACACTTCGGGTGCGGTTACATTTGTCCACACACCTTATACACACACCTCTCACCCGGAAGAGACGTTGTTGTCTTCTGCCTTTTATCCTCTCCCTGAAAACTCAGAGAGCTCTCTATTCTACCCCCTCCCTAAAAACTTAGGGAGGGGTTGGGGAGGGTTTCACAACACCCCTCTTTCCCAACTCGCTGCCACCTGTTTTGTGACCGACACTTCGGCCTGTTCGGGGAATGAGTTTGCCGGCAATAATGCTGATG
>CALYAY010000024.1 GCA_944393695.1 uncultured Alphaproteobacteria bacterium
TTAAATATCGGATTTTTTGTATCAAACGGGATATGGGTGTTCGTTTGAAGTTTTTGCGTAATAAGAAAGAGTTGAGTCTGCCCGAAGTGTCGGAGGTCTGCGGGATTTCAGTCTGTCATATTGAGATGATAGAAAACGGGCGTTCGTTTTCGCTGAAACATCTTTTGATGTTGGCGTCGGTGTATGGGGTTCGGGTGAAGATTTTGATTAAGTGAGGGAATTTTTGAAACCCCCTCTAACTTTCTGGCTCCTAAGCTCACTACGTTTGCTAAGTCGCTGCGGTCACTCGGTTTGTAACGCTCATTTCGCTTCGCTACCGTTAGCTTATGAGCTAACAAACTGTCGCCTGTCGTTGAAAATATCTCCACCGGAGATATTTTCTGCCTCCAGCCCTAAGATTTTAGGGGGGAGGATAGGTTGGAAGGTTGGTTTGACTGGATCCTCGGGTTAAACCCGAGGATGACATTGTCCCTATTCTTACCTCTCCCTTGAGGGAAGAGCTCGCGGAACGGAGTGACGCGGGTGAGGGTGAGAAAGATAAGGATGAATTTGCTCTCCCCGGCCCTCTCATCATGAGAGGGTGACAAATTTGAAGATCCCTTGACGTTCAGACTGGCGCTGAACGAGGGATGACAGTTTTTTTGTTTGGATATGAAACCCTCCCCTGCCTTCTGGCTCCCAAGCTCACTACGTTTGCTAAGTCGCTGCGGTCACTCGGTTTGTAACGCTCATTTTGCGTCGCTGCCGCTAGCTTATGAGCTAACAAACTGTCGCCTGTCGTTGAAAATATCTCCGCCGGAGATATTTTCTGCCTCCAGCCCTGAGTTTTCAGGGAGGGAGAAGATAGAGGAGGCTAAGGTTTTAAGGAGAGGATATTCAGAAAACAATTCACCGGATTGTTTTCTTTCCTCCTGCCCCTCTCATAGGGAGAGGTATAAAAAAGCGACTTTGTTTGACCTGGATGCCCGGACAAGCCGGGAATGACAGATGAGAGGCGGAGTATAACAGGGAGAGATACAGGAATTGACCGGGAACTCAGGGCATGACGGCTACGGGAGCGCCGGCGATTGTATAATCGCCGGCTTTCAGGGCTTGTTCAAGCGCACGGCGGTTTTTGTGGACGGCACGGACATCGTTTAACGGGGCTTTGTACATTTCCAGCAACGACATGATGGTGGCCACCTGCCCTCCCCTCAGGATATACGGCAGGGAGCGGATATAATCGCCGTAAATATTATCTTTGTAATTCAGAATAGCGGCGGCCGTGCTCCGGCTCATTTTGGAAACACGGTAAGCCTTTATGGTTTTGTCGCAGGTGTAAGCCCATTCGGCCAGAGTGAATCCCTGAGGGCCGATGATGGCGGTGAATTCGTTTTCAAGCCCGAGAACCTGTATTCTCTGCGCCAGACGCTGGCAGGGATTTACCAAATCTTTCAGTGTGTTTAACGGCAAGGCCTGTCCTTTGGAAAACTCATAAGCGTCAATCAGCTGGCGGCTGCGAACCAGCGCTACCTGACGCTCAAGCCCGGCGGCAAACTGATTAACGGCGGGAATCGTATCAGTAAAGGCTTTGACATCGGCAGAAGTCAGCGGGGAAGAAAGCGTGGGTTCGACCGTGCGTAAATCATCGTAAGTGGTCGGCCGGGGCTTGTCCGAAACTGAGGGATAAAAATTTTCAGGTTTGACGGCATCTCTGACTTTTTTGAAGAAATCCGGATTGTAGCTGACTTTCGGATAAGTCGTTTTCACCCGGATGTATTCCTGCGGATTGCCGGGCCAAATCTCGGGAATCAGCAAATAATACAGATAAGGAGAAAGGAATTCCAGGTTGGGAACATCTTTCAGCTGAGGGGCAATACGTTCGGGAAACTTGTTTTTGGTTTCTTTGATGCCCGGCAGATTGAGAATCTTGGGCGACATATTGGGAACAGTGTGGAGATAGGGCCCGATGTAGGGATAATATTGCTTCGGCAAAGACTGTATCATTGCCAGAAGTTGGTCTTCACCTTCGTATTTGAGGCGTTTTCCCGATGAACCGTAAGAAATAATCGTCTGGGCAAAAATCCGGTCAAACTGGCGGCCGATGTCCCAGTAAAAATCATAGCGGCGATCGTAATTTGAGCTTTGCCCGTATTGTTCAAACAGTTCGGCATAAGAGGGCAGCGGCTTGGTCAGGTCAACTGCAAAATAACTGCTGAAATCGGGCGCTGCCGCCTGAGAGGGAAAAGCCCTCAGGACAACCGCGCCCAAGATGATTGCCGCCAGTTTTTTCATGCCTCAGCTCTTTTTTTCGGAACGAACCGTATATTTGAGCACATATTTGCCATGGGCGGGGATATCAACCGTCCAACGCTGGGTTGAGGCGTTTTTCTTTTCGCTCTTCAGCTCTTCGGAGACGATTTCCCAATTGCCGCCGAAGTTTTGTTCATATCTGACTTCAACTTTCTTGTCTTTGGCATTGTTAAAGGTGATTTCCACCGTCATTTCGCTCAGCTTGTCGGAAATCTTTTTAACCGAAGAAATTTTTCCGGAAGCATAAACATCAAACGCACTGCCCAGACTGAGCTCGGTCTTTTCACCTTCGGCCAGCTGAGACAGGCGGCTTTCACCGATAAACTGGAGATCGCCGCGGCTGTCGGATTCAAAGAAACGAATCGTTCCCTGAGGCAGGGCTTCACCCAGACCGTTTGTCTTGGTGTTTTCAATTTTATAGATAACCTTGGGATTGGCTTTGGTAAATTCGTTTTCTGCCGAATTCCAGCTGATGTACAGCGGCGACGACAGACGATATTCCTTGGTATATTTTACCTTGTCCTTCACCATCAGGCTGACTTGTTTGGACTGCTTGTCCTTAATGGTGGTTTTAGCCGGCAGGGTATAGAGATAATAATCGGCAAAGGCTTCCGAAGCCGGCAGGGCAGCATTTTCAGCCACGGCGCCATCCATTGCCATACCCGCGGCCAGCGTTTTGCGCGACATCAGCATCATCGGCCGGACAGTGCCGTAAGAGGCCTGATTTACCGAACCAGCAATCAGTTGAACCGAAGCATTATTATAGTCAATGCCGGATTCATTTTGCAGGGTTATCCAGCCGTTAAGACTAAGCGTCCGGTCATCTTTGACATCGGCAACATAGTCTGCTTTCCAGCTGAGGCCGCCGGTCAGATAAGCCAGTTCCAAATCACGGCTGCCGGTCTTGTTTTGATTTTTCAAATCAATAACCAGCGTCGGTTTGGTCCGCAGGCCTTCGGGAACCGAATCGTAAATAATGCGGCCGGGAAAATCGGTTTCTATTCCGTAAGAAAATTTAAGAACGGGTTTTCCCATGGAAGCATCAAGAACCTCGGCTTGGTCATAAACGGTTTCACCTGTTTTTTCGTTATACAGGGCGGTTTTGACCGTTTTGCCGACATAACCCTCAAGAATATTGAGCGGGTTAATCAGATTATAGTTGTAGTTTTGCTCGATTACCTGAATGCCGTCGCCCCAGAGCATGGCCGTTTCGGGACGGATTTGGGAAGAAACACCGACGAAGGCCAGACGATTGGCTCCCTTCTGCAAATCAGCCCTGCGCGTGTCGCGGACAAAGGCCAGATTATTATTGTAAATACTGAGCTGAACCGATGAGGCGCGGGCCGGATCAATTACATTTTCCGGCAGGGCAAGTGCCGCACGGGCAAGTGATGAACTGAGCAGTAAACCGGCACCTAAAACGCAAACGGTATATTTTTTGTTCATTATTTTTCTCCGCAAATTGTTACATGAATGCAAGCATAGTTGAAATATACTAAGAAATTATAAAAAAAAGCCTTTGTTAAGCACAATAAATCTAGACTCGTGAAAAATATTGACTTAGTATAAGGTTGTCTGATTGAGTTATCTAACAAGGAGAATTATAATGGCGTGGACTGACCAGATGGTCGAAGACCTGAAAAAAATGTGGAAAGAGGGACTGACTACCGGTGAAATCGGAAAACGGCTCGGTGTTTCCAAAAACTCGATTGTCGGAAAAGTACACCGTCTGGGGTTATCCGGGCGCCCGTCCCCGATTAAGAAAAAGACTGATGCGGCTCCTCAGGAAGCAAAAAAAGAAACTTCCCCGCAAAACAGTAAAACAGAAGCGGCTCCGGCTGATGTATCTATGCCGCAGAAAGAATCTCCGGCGGTAAAGGCAACCGAAAAGAAAGCCCCGGCCGCGGAAAAAGAAGAAATTTCCGAGCCTTTTGCCTTTAAAAGCACGCCACGCTATGAAATAAGCCGGGAAGGTAAAATCGCCCTGACGGAACTGGACAACCACACCTGTCGCTGGCCGATAGGCGACCCCAAGGATGAAAATTTTCATTTTTGCGGACGCCGGGTGCGCCTGGGACAGACTTATTGTGAAGAACATGCCGCTTTGGCTTATGTGAAGCCGATTAACAAGAAATAACCTTTGTTTAACCTTTCTTGTATAAAATGCCAAACAACAGAAAGGTTAAACAAAAATAGGATATTTCTATGTCATTAGGTACTTTGTTGGCTTTTATCGGCGGTGCGGGAATGATTGTCGGTTCAATTCTGACAGCAACCGACCGGCCGATGGCTTTTGTTGATATTCCGAGCGTGATCGTGGTTTTCGGCGGAACGATTATGACCTGTTTCATTTCGTATGAAACAAAAACAGCCGCCGGTGCATTTAAAACCATGTTTGATGCTTTTCGCAAGTATAAGGACATGGATACGCCCCTGAAAGATGAAGTGGGAAGAATTGTTCGCTGGGGATATATTATTCAAAAGAACGGACTGCAGGGGCTGGAAAACGAGATTACCGACCCGCTGCGGCAGGAGAATCCTTTTCTGGCCTATGGGGCCGATCTGGTGGTGACCGGGTATACGGGAACAGAAATCAGGCAAATTCTGGAACATATGATGGATACGCAAGCCGGCCGGGACAGGCTGGTTACGGGGGCCATCATGAAAATGGGCGGTGATGCCCCGGCATACGGCATGCTGGGCACGCTTATCGGTCTGATTATCATGCTCAGCAATATGGCCGGAGATCCGGCTTCTATCGGACCGGCCATGGCCGTGGCCCTGGTTACGACCTTTTACGGCGTTATTCTCGCCCGACTGGTTTGCATTCCGCTGGCAACCAAAATGAACGCACGTTATGACCGTACGGAGCTGAAAAATAATATTCAGCTGGACGGGCTGGTTTTGCTGGCCGAAAGAAAAAGTCCGCGTTATATTCAGGATAAGCTGAATTCGTTTGTCGACGTTAAAGACCAGTTCCTGATTGACCGGGATCTGAACCGAGAAACAATAACCGGCAATGCTCAGGCTTAACCCCTAAAATAAAGGCAGAATTATGGCAAAAAGAGAAGAGCCGCAAATCGACAGTTCATGGATGGACACCTATGGCGACATGGTGACGCTGCTGTTGTGCTTTTTTGTGATGATGCTGGCGGCTTCCAGTGTGGACAAGGCCAAGTATGAACAAATCCAGGCCGGTATGCAGGAAGGTGTCGGAAAGGTTGATGTGGCCCGGCCGATTGAAATGATGATGGTGGAGCTGGCCGATGACATTCAGTCTATGGAAATGGGCGAAAAAATCGAACTGGGCAGCGACACGCAGGGTGTGGTTCTGGAGTTTGGCGGAGATACGTTCTTTGATGAGGGGTCAGCCAAAATCAAGCAACAGGCCATTCCGGCCTTAAAGCGTATTGCCGCAACGTTGCAGTCTGACCGCTATATCAAGTTTGATTTCAGCATTGAAGGACATACAAGCAACAAAAAAATCAATACGGCCCATTATCCGTCCAACTGGGAATTATCGGCGGCACGGGCGGCCGCGGTGGCCCGTTTTCTTGAAGAAAGAGGTATCTCCCGTACGAGGATCCGCATTTCCGGGTATTATGACAATGCTCCCAAATATCCGAATCTGGATCCGTTCGGCGAGCCTATTCCGCAAAATCAGGCCAAAAACCAGCGTGTGGTTATTCATATCGAGCCGAGATTTAATTAAGACCAAAAGCCTGCCGAAGCAGGCTTTTTTTTCGTGACTGAACCTATTGATTTTTCATCAACGCCGACAAAATATTGTTGGCCATGGACTCTGCCTCGCTGTCTATACCTGCGGCTTGCAAAGCCAAACGTTTGATGCAGGTATTGACAATTTCATCGCTGGCGGCACTCAGTCCCTGACTGAAAGCCGTGCCGTTCCGGACTTTGTTCATGGCCTCGGAAACCGCGCAGGCACGGAATTTTTCCTTGGCGGAGGCATTGTCATCAACCACGGTTAAAGAATCAAGTTTGGAGCAGCCGGCAGCAAGCAATATTACCGCAGCTATCAGAATTTTGTTTTTCATGGCAGTACCCTTTCTTTGTTTTTGCTTCTTTTTCCGGTTTATTTTTTCATCATTTTGTTGTCAAGACAATTCGGCAAAATGTGCAAAGTTCCACAATAAAAACTCTTGAGAAAAATAAAAAAAGCGTTATGCTTAAGCACAGTTTTTATTGTGTTTTAACATTAAGGAATTTGTCATGACTGTCAGAACCAGGTTTGCCCCGAGCCCGACCGGATATATGCATATCGGAAATTTACGCACGGCTTTGTATGAATATCTTATCGCCAAGGCGGATGCCGACGGAAAATTTATTCTGCGTATTGAAGACACGGACCAAAAGCGCTATGTGGAAGGCGCAACCGACATTATTTATGCAACGCTGAAACAGGTAGGCATGAATTGGGACGAAGGTCCGGACGTGGGCGGAAATTACGGACCTTATGTGCAGTCTGAGCGTAAGCCGATTTATGCCGAATATGCTCATAAGCTGGTCGAACTCGGCGGGGCACATTATTGTTTTTGCTCCAAAGCTGAGGCTGAGGAAGAAAAAGACGAAGAGCAAAATATGAAATTTCAGGATCCGTGCAAAAGATTGTCCCCGGAAGAGGCCAAAAAACGTATTGCTGCCGGTGAACCTTACGTCGTCAGACAAACAATCAATAAAAAAGGAAAATCAAAATATCATGATGAAGTTTATGGGGATATTGAGATTGATTATGACGAGTTGGACGAGGGCGTATTGTTAAAGTCTGACGGTTTTCCGACTTATAATTTTGCCAATGTGGTGGACGATCATTTGATGAACATCACGCATGTGGTGCGCGGCAACGAATATATTTCATCGACGCCGAAATATAATCTTATCTATGAGACTTTCGGCTGGACGCCGCCGCATTACGTGCATGTGCCGCCGGTGATGAAGGATGCGCAGCATAAGCTGAGCAAGCGTAACGGTGATGCCTCTTTTCAGGATTTGGTGGCCAAAGGTTATCTGCCGGAAGCCATTATCAATTATATCGCCCTGCTGGGCTGGAATCCCGGCAATGAAGACGAAATCTTTTCACTGGACGAGCTGAAAAAAGTGTTTTCAATTGAGCGTCTGAACCGCTCTCCGGCAATTTTTGACATTGTCAAGCTGACGTGGATGAACGGTCAGTATATCCGCAAATTAAGTGAAGAAGAATTTTTTGCCCATGCCGAACCCTATATCCGCAAAGCCCTGACCCGGGAAGTCGATATCCGGGCGTTGAGCCGCGTTTTGCAGCCCCGGCTGGAGACTTTCGGAGCTATTCCGGAGCAGATTGCATTTATTGAACAGGTTCCTGATTATTCAGCCGATTTGTATATCAACAAAAAGATGAAAACCGATCAGGAAATTTCCCGGCAAGCTTTGATTTATGCCGCAGAAAGACTGGAGAAGATCAGCGATTGGACCAATGACAATCTTTTTGCCGAGTTAAAATCCCTGGCAGAAGAAAAAGGCATGAAAAACGGTCAGATTATGTATCCGGTACGGATTGCACTGAGCGGACTGGCCACAACGCCCGGCGGGGCTACCGAATTGGCGGTAATTCTGGGCAAGCAGGAAACTCTGGAAAGAATCAAATCCGCGTTGAACAAATTAGGCTAGTGTCAAGAAAAAACCGGTTTGAAAGCCGGTTTCTTATTTTTAAATTCCGGGTTCGATTGCCGTCAGCGCTCAGTAAAAAAACCGCTTACGCGGTTTTAACTGGAGCGGGTAACGGGAATTCGCAATGCTTGGCATTGCTCGTCACAGCGGCATCTAAATTCGCCGCGGGCGCTGTCGCTTCCTTGCTCATTAAGATGTTGCGCTGCTCTGGCAGAGATAAAAACAACGTCGGTTGTTTTTATCCTTAGCGAGCCCTTCCGGGTTCGATTGCCGTTAGCGCTCAGTAAAAAAAAAACCGCTTGCGCGGTTTTAACTGGAGCGGGTAACGGGAAACCTCCAATATATTTTTATAAGTTATTGTAATTGATTATAATTTACTTAAAAACTTACAAAATACTACCGTTTGTAATGTACCATATCAAATGCTTATAATAGTGTTGATTTTACTTGTCAAGAGCCAGTTTTGAAATTGTTTGAAACTATTTTCAAGTGATGTTTCAAGCGGTGGTCTCATCTATCTTCTAAAACCATTACACACAAACACTTTCAGAGATAATTACAAGTTTTAATCGCTTCCCGATAAATAGCTATGAGAACTTGTTATGAAAATTCTGCTGATAAAGGTGCTGTCAATCGTCATTTGGATAATATGATTACAGAGGGACAAAGCCTGATTGCGAAACGATTGCTCCATTATTGGTAAGGTTTAAGCGATGGAAGTAGCAAGAGCCTATCAAGCATTGTTGAACTTCAACAAGAAACATTCGTACATGATGAATGATAGCAAGGTTGTTTATAATAACGGTTGGACTTGGATTGTTGTATTCTGTCTTGTTTGTAAGCTCGTTCCTCGCTAACCGCACTTCGGTCACTCGTTTTGTAATTTCATTTCGCTTCGTTGCCACTAGCTTACTCAATAACAAAACTTCACTTGTCGTTCAAAAATAACATTTAGAGGTTGTTTTTGTTCCTCCAACCCTTAATCGTCATAATTACGCTATCGTTAAATATTACAATGGTTCGTATGAAGTGGTTGAGATATGAAAAAAATTGACATAAGAACAAGTATATGCTAATATTATTTTGAAAATAAATTATTATGTCCTTTGTGCCTTTGGCAAGTACAAGCATAGGATTAACGCCTAAAAAAAGTTATTATGAATAAAAAGTATTTCAATGCCACCGGCGAGATAGCATTTCGCTTATGGATGTTTGCTAATGCTGTTGAGGTGCTGAAAGCAACTCCTAATGAGGAGAAAGCAAAAAACCTCAAGTCAAAAATGGAGACCTTCTCAAGCGTCATTGCTGAAAAAGGCACCGCAGAGAATCTCTGCGATATTAAGGCACTCATCAATGAACTTTAATATCCAACCTAAAAACCATTGCTGACACAATCGTTAGCAATGGTTTTTTGTTGGCTATAACCCGAAGTTTTCTTTATACCGGTAATAGGTTGGTTTTGTAATGCCATATTTTTTAATGATTTCACATACCAATTGGATACTTTTGACATACTTTTTGAATAGAAATTGATATAAAATGGATATATTTGATTTCTGATGATTTGACAAGGAAACGTAAGGAATCGGGAACTCTTGCTCTGATGTAGTATGAGTGATTGCGACGATAGAGGCGACTGTACCCCAGCATTATATGAAACTCCTCTGAAATCCTGTGTATCAGGATAGTGTACCATATCTGTGTACCACTTACAAAACTTCAGCATTTTGAGGAGATTTTTAAATAAAAAAATCCGCAAGTTCAATAACTTACGGTAAAATTGGAGCGGGCAACGGGAATCGAACCCGCATTATAAGCTTGGGAAGCTCACGTTCTACCATTGAACTATACCCGCAACGACGGATTTAATTTAACGCAAGTTTTTTAATAATCAATACCTTTTTTATGCCACTGTGATTTATTAATCAATATCCGCGGTAAGAAATATTGCGGCCGGCACAAGGCGCATAATGACGAATATCCCGGATATAACTGCGAACAATGTTTTCTGACGCATATAAAGCCTGTTCGGCAAAATCATCATGTTCCAAATGCAAAGTCTGCAAACAATAATCTGTAATTTTTTGCGGCAAGGACAGGGCCGAATCGCCGGAAAGCAAGATACTGCCGCTGCGTACCTGCAGGCGTGCCTGTTCGGAGGCACAATGGCGAAACTGTTCTTCTGCCGGCGAAAAGGCGTCAGGCTGAGGCTCTTTGGGAACAAAGAGGCAGCCGTTCAAAAACAATGTCATCACCAAAATGTTTATTCTGCGCATAAAAAACATCATCCGATTTTATCTCGTTTCCTCTCCAGTCTAAAACAAGTTTATGAATAAATGTTTAGCCCGGTGCAAGAAGGCGTTTTTATGAAGTTTTTTATTCAGTCCGGCTGTTTTTTGATGGATTTTTTAAATTTTATATGCTATAAAGCGCGCATATAGAATCTTCTATATCAAGTTAACCCGAGCCGGAAAGATCAGGCCTAAAACAGTCTTGTCCCTACGGCTTTTTTTGTGTTTTTCGCAACACTAATTCAATAAGGAAAAATAGCATATGTCTGAAGTTAAGATGAAAATGATGGATGGCAATGAAGCTGCCGCTTCCGTTGCCCACCGCATGAACGAAGTCTGCGTTATTTACCCGATTACCCCGTCTTCGCCGATGGGTGAATGGGCAGATGCGTGGTCTGCCGCCAAGCAGAAAAACCTGTGGGGCGTTATTCCCGAGGTTCAGGAAATGCAGTCCGAGGCCGGTGCCGCCGGTGCCTGTCACGGTTCTTTGCAGGCAGGTTCCTTAACCACCACCTTTACCGCCTCCCAGGGATTGCTCCTGATGATTCCGAACATGTATAAAATCGCCGGCGAGCTCTGCCCGTTTGTTATGCATGTTGCCGCCCGTTCACTGGCTTATCATGCTCTGTCTATTTTCGGTGATCATTCAGACGTTATGTCCTGCCGTCAGACCGGTTTTGCCATGTTGTGCTCAAACTCGGTGCAGGAAGTTCATGACTTTGCGGCGATTGCCCAGACATCAACCCTGCGTTCCCGGGTTCCGTTCATGCATTTCTTTGACGGTTTCCGCACTTCACACGAAATCAAAAAAATCAAGCTGCTCTCCGATGATGATTTGAGAGAAATGCTGAAAGGCATTGATGTTAACTTTAACGCCAAGCATGCCCTGCGTCCGGAAGCTCCGGTTATCCGCGGTACGGCTCAGAACCCCGATGTGTTCTTCCAGGGACGCGAAGCCGCCAACAAATATTATGACGCGGTTGAGGGAATCGTTCAGGAAGAAATGGATAAGTTTGCCAAAATCAGCGGCAGACAGTATCATGTGGTTGATTATGTCGGCCCGCAGGATGCCGAACAGGTTATCGTGATTATGGGTTCCGGCGCCGAAACGGTTGAAGAAACAATCAACTACCTGAACAACAACGGCTATAAAGTCGGTTTGGTTAAAGTTCATCTGTACCGTCCGTTCCCGGTTAAATCTTTCCTGAAAGCCCTGCCGGCTTCGGTTAAGACGGTTAACGTGCTTGACAGAACAAAAGAATCCGGTTCTATCGGCGAACCTTTGTATCTTGATGTGGTTGCCACTCTGACCCAGGCTTTTGCTAACGGCGAAATCAAAGCCATGCCGAAAATCGTCGGCGGTCGTTATGGTTTGTCTTCAAAAGAATTTACCCCGGGTATGGTTAAGGCTGTTTATGATAACGGTGCTAATGCAAAAGCTATCAACGGCTTTGCGGTTGGTATTGAAGATGATGTTACCCACAAGTCTTTGAAGTACAGCGATGATATTGATACCGAAGGCAAAGATGTTGTCCGCGCCGTATTCTTCGGACTGGGTGCAGACGGTACGGTCGGCGCCAACAAAAACTCCATCAAAATCATTGCCGAAGATGCCGGAAAATACGGACAGGGCTACTTTGTTTATGACTCCCGCAAGTCCGGTTCCATGACTACTTCACACCTGCGTTTTTCAGATAATCCGATTAAAGCGGCTTATCTGATTAACAAAGCCGATTTTGTGGCCTGCCATCAGTTTCCGTTTATGGCAAAGGTTGACATTCTGAAGATTGCCAAACCGGGTGCCACTTTCCTGCTGAATGCCCCATATGACGGACAGGAAGTATGGAAACATTTGCCGAAGGAAGTTCAGCAGCAGATTATTGATAAGAAGATTAATTTCTATGCCATTAATGCGGTTGATGTCGCCCGCAAGACCGGCATGGGTCAGCGCATCAACACCATTATGCAGACCTGCTTCTTTGCAATCTCAAACATTCTGCCCAAAGACGAGGCTATCGCCCAGATTAAGAATGCGATTAAGAAAACTTACAGCAAAAAAGGCGATGCCATTGTTCAGAAAAACTTTGCGGCGGTTGACGCTTCGCTTGAACATCTGGTGAAAATCGATGTTCCGGCGCAGGCGGATTCCAACCTGCATATGCTGCCGCCGGTTCCGGCCGATGCGCCTGAATTTGTGCAGAAGCTGACTGCCGAGCTGATTGCCGACCGCGGTAACGAGCTGCCGGTTTCTGCTTTCTCCGAAGTTGTGGACGGTACCTGGCCGACAGCAACAACCCAGTATGAAAAGCGCTGCATTGCAACGGAAATCCCGGTATGGGATCCGGATACCTGTATTCAGTGCGGCAAATGCTCGATTGTCTGCCCGCACGGTGTTATCCGCATGAAGGTTGCGACCGAAGAAGAATTAAAGAATGCACCGAAGGGCTTTAAGTCGGCTCCGTATAAGGGCAAGGAATTTGCCGGTAAACAGTTTATCTGGCAGATGTCTCCGGAAGACTGCACCGGCTGCGGTATCTGCGTCAGCGCCTGCCCGGCCAAGAATAAGGCTGATCCGACCCGTAAGGCAATCAATATGGATCATATCGAAAATCATCTGGATGAACAAAAAGCCTGCTGGAAGTTTTTTGAAACCCTGCCGTATGTAAAACGTACGGAAGTTACAAAGAACCTGCCGAAGACAACGCAGATGATTCAGCCGTTGTTTGAATTCTCGGGTGCCTGCGCCGGTTGCGGTGAAACCCCGTACATCAAACTGCTGACCCAGTTGTTCGGTGACAGAATGGTTGTGGCCAATGCTACCGGATGTTCTTCAATTTATTCCGGTAACCTGCCGACCACGCCTTATGCCAAAGATGAAAAAGGCCATGGTCCGGCCTGGGCAAACTCGCTGTTTGAAGACAATGCCGAATTCGGTCTGGGCATGAGATTTTCCATCGACCAGCAGCATGATGTGGCAATGTCTCTGCTGAATGGCCTGAAAGACAAAATCGGCGCCGATTTGGTGGAAAAAATCATCTCCAACCTGCAGTCTAATGATGCTGAAATTGACGCTCAGCGCGACAATGTTAAAGCCCTGCGCAGCAAGTTGGCTTCAATGAATGAGGCTGAGGCAAAACATCTTGACGCGGTTGCCGATTATCTGATTAAAAAATCCGTATGGATTATCGGCGGCGACGGCTGGGCTTATGATATCGGTTTCGGTGGTCTGGATCACGCCATTGCCTCGGGTAAAAACATTAACATTCTGGTTATTGATACCGGTGTTTACTCCAATACCGGCGGTCAGCAGTCCAAGGCTACCCCGATGGGTGCTTCGGCTAAATTTGCTACCGCGGGTAAGGAACTGCCGAAGAAGGATCTGGCCATGATTGCCATGTCTTACGGTAATGTTTATGTGGCTCAGGTTTCCATGGGAGCCAATGACTCTCAGGTTATTAAAGCCATGAACGAAGCAGAAGCTTTTGACGGTCCGTCCATCATCATTGCTTACTCGCATTGTATTGCTCAGGGCTTTAACCTGGCTGACGGTCTGGAACACCAGAAGCTGGCGGTTGAAACCGGAAGCTGGCCGTTGTACCGTTATAATCCGGACAACATTAAGGCCGGTAAGGCGCCGTTGACTTTGGATTCCAAAGCTCCGTCGCGGCCGCTGTCTGATTATATGTCAAACGAAGTACGTTTCCAGATTGTCAACAAGACGAATCCGGAACGTTATGAAGCTTTGATGGAAAAATCAGCGGAAAACCTGAAGAACAAACGCGATTTGCTTGAGCATATGGCTGAGTTCAAAGGTCAGGAATAATCTTTCCGATAAACAGGAAACTCCCCGGGTTTTGAACCCGGGGAGTTTTTTGTAGGGTGAGTGTTAGAATTCAAGGACGGGGCGGACTTCGTAACTGGAAATTTCATAAATGTAGCCATAAGGGGTCCAATCTATTCCAAAATCATTTTGGATATATAAAATCCAAGCTCCTCTGGTACTATACTCAGAAGAAGACCAGTAATGAAAATCCACTCCTGTACCTATCTGGGTTCCTCCGGCCAAATTAAAAGCATTGTTGATAATGGAAAGATTATTATAGATACTGGTAAATATACCAGCAGCTGGTAAACACCAATCTCCGGCAGAAGTGCCAACAGTTTTGTATTCTTGTACGGCCCAAGGTGCGGTACAAGTTTCTTTGTCTCCATCGGCAATGATTTTTAATGTATTTTCGCAGCTAGAAAAATCTTTTGACGCATCTGAAGCAGAAGAATAATTTTGTAAAGTCGGAAGATCTGTACCTTCTACTCCTCTCGTATAACGGCCAATGCTTTTTAGAGCCATAACCTGTCCATGTCCGGCATTATCGCTGTAAACCACGACACCGATAGGTGCTTTGGTTGCAATAACACTTCCGTATGAACAAGTCCAATCAGAGTAGAAAATTGAGCCGACAACGCAGTTTGAAGTGTCGCCTTTGTTGCCGGAAGTTCCTTCTTCCTGAATGATTTTTTCGATTTCGGTAATCTTGTTTACCAGAGTGCAGTTCCAGGCATTGCCGAACGGGCATTTTATCCCACCCTCGCAGGATGAGGAACTCTCATACCCCAAACTTGCACAACTCGGTGTCGGGATACAGGCAGCATATGCTGTTCCCATACTTATCACCATTACCCCCACACTTGCCAATAATATCTTCTTCATAACCTTTCTCCTTATATTAGTTGTTAATAATATTTGTTTTCCTTATATCCTCTCCCTAAAACCTTAGGGAGAGTTAGAGAGGGTTTCTCATCATTACCATTTCCTAATATGAAACCCTCCCCACCCCCTCCCTAAGTCTTTAGGGAGGGGATAAAATAGAGAACTGAGGGAATAAGCAACAATTCCCTCACCCTCCGCAGAAGTCACAATAATCCGTACAATTCGTCGCACAGCCGGTGGCATACCACAGACCTGAGCATTCCTCATACTGGCATATGGTACAGCTCGGACAGGTCGTGTATTCCCCTAAGTTGGGGCAAGCCTTACAATTGTCATACATGGTGGTTGTCCTCGACAAGCAGGTCTTCGCTCCCGCTTCGCCGCCCATGGAGCCGCAATCCATATATCCGTCACAGGGATTTGGTTTTATCTTGTAATGTTCCTGTCCGTCGCAGCCGGTGCAGCTTTCGCCGTCTTGCACATAGCCTTCAGGGATACTGGTGTTGTCATAGCCCTCACAAGTGTTGCAGCAGGTGCCGTAAGTATT
>CALYAY010000025.1 GCA_944393695.1 uncultured Alphaproteobacteria bacterium
ATCGCATCCGGAAGAGATGACTGTGGGAAATAAGCCGCCAAAGATATGCCGCAGGGCATAAGCAGCAGCCCTGATGCCGAAATAAGCAATAATGCTTTGTTACTATTCATCATAATATCACCTTTGTCTTGTTGTTGTCTTCACGAATCTTATCATAACAGAAAGTTTGATTATTGTAAATAGTTAATTTTAGATTAAGACGGGAAAATGGACGAGGTTTTACCCCCCCTAAGTATAAGGAAAGTTTTTTTCACCCTCACCCTGACCCTCTCCCCTCAAGGGAGAGGGAAGAATATGAGGGAGATTTCAGGGGGAGAAGGTTGGGATGATTTTTTACCTGGATACTCCGGTCAGGCCGGAGTATGACAAAGAGGAGGGGACTGGGAAAAGGTAAGGCTGATATTTGACCCCTCCGGCTCCCCTTTTGAAAGGGGAGAGGGCAATAAGGAAGATCCCTTGACGTTCAGGCTGGCGCTGAACGAGGGATGACATTGTCATACCCCCTCCTACTCCTCCTATAACTATAGGGGGAGAATAAGTTAGGGGCAAAGGCTTTAGGGAGAGAATACAAAGCAACTTTTTTTGATCTGGATCCTCGGGTTAAACCCGAGGATGACATAAAGAAAAACGGAATATGACAGAAGGAAGGCCGGGGATAATATGAAAATAGAAAGAGCCCGGGAATGGTAAAAAAAACAAAGAGGCTAAAAAAGATAAGACATCAAGAATGGCAGAAAAATAGTCCGAGCGGGGATTTTACAAGCTTCATAAAATCCCCTGCTTTTGGGCCGTAATTACGGCCTGGGTCCGGTTTGTCACGCCCAGAGCTCGGAGTAACGCATTAATATGAAGTTTTACCGTTGCTTCCGAAACACCTATTTCATAAGCGATTTGTTTGTTGGATTTTCCCTCGGCCACCAGGTTTAATACTTCATTTTGCCTCCGGGTCAGAGCATGAGCCGTTTTTGGGCTACCGGCAGAAGACAAGGCTGAAACGGGAATATAAGTTCCTCCGGCGAAAATCACTTTCATAATCCCCTGCATGATTTTGGGATTGAGGCTTTTGGGAATATAGGCCGTAATCCCTCTTTCTGCTGCTTTCTTGATAATCCTGCTGTCTTCCGTAGCGGAAAGAACAACGATTTTTGCTTTTTTATTTTTATCCTTAATCAGGCTCAGGCCTTTTTCCCAGGTATTATCCGGCAGGGCCATATCAATGACTATCAGATCAAAATTTTTATTGTTTTCGAGTTCGGTGTTTGTTTCGGCATAAGTTGCGGTTTCAATAATTTCGTTTTTCCCGTCAATTTGTTTTAACATACTACTTAAAGCTTCACGAAACAGAACATGGTCCTCAGCAACAAGAATTTTCATCTGAATCCTCCACGTCAAAACAAGCATATCAAACATATACTTGCATGAAATTACGATATTTTTCTCTAATATATGCAAGAAAATACGAATTTAAAGAGGTCTCTAAAAGAGATTTTTTATTTATTGTCTAAAACAATATATGCAACGCCGGATTCTTCAAACATCTGACGTGAGTAATCAAGTTTGTCACGCCAGGTCTGGCCGCTGATGTCCTTTCTGGCTTCAAGTTCGCGGGTAATGACGGTTTTGATGCCGGACTGAATAATTGCCCGGGCGCAATCGGTGCAGGGCGGATGGGTGGCATACATGGTGCAGCCTTTGAGAGATGTTCCCGTCAGACAGGCATTATAAATGGCATTTCTTTCTGCATGTTCAAAAAAGTCATATTTGGTCGGGCGTTCCAGGCGCTCGGCCTTATTGTCATCAACGCCGCGCACCAGACCGTTGTATCCGGTGGCTCTGATTTCACGGTCAGGCCCGACGACAATGGCTCCGGTTTTGGTGCTGGGATCTTTTGACCAGCTGGCTACCAATAAAGCCAGCTCCATGAAGCGTTGATTCCATTTTTCCGAAAACATGCATATAATCTCCGATATATTTTTTTCAGGTTAGCGGATTTTCGCGAAACTTGCAATAAAAAATTCTTTGAAAACTAACTAAGAAAATTCTTATTTCTTCTTGACAATCTTCCCAAAATGCAGGAAGTTATACCCAGTTTGTTAAATATATTCAAGGAGAAAAAAATGAGTGCAATTGTTGATATTCATGCTCGTGAAATTATTGATTCCCGCGGTAATCCGACGGTTGAAGCCGATGTTGTGCTGCAAAGCGGCGCTTTCGGCCGTGCAGCTGTTCCTTCCGGGGCATCTACCGGCGTGCATGAAGCGGTAGAACTCCGTGACGGCGACAAAAACCGTTTCGGCGGCAAAGGCGTTGAAAAAGCTGTTGAAAACGTTAACGACAAGATTTATGACGCTCTGGCCGGTCTGGAAGCCGATGATCAGATTGACATTGATGAAACAATGATTGAACTCGATGGCACCGAAAACAAAGGCAAACTCGGCGCCAATGCCATTTTGGCCGTGTCTATGGCCGTGGCTAAGGCTCAGGCCGAAGAATGCGACCTGCCGCTGTATCGTTATCTGGGCGGTACCATGGCTCATGTTTTGCCGGTTCCGATGATGAATATTCTGAACGGCGGTAAGCATGCCGACAACCCGATTGATATTCAGGAATTCATGATTATGCCGGTTGGCGCTTCCTCTATCAAAGAAGCTATCCGCATGGGTGCCGAAATTTTCCACACTCTGCAGAAAAATCTGAAAGCTGCCGGACACAATACCAATGTCGGTGATGAAGGCGGTTTTGCACCCAATCTGAAATCGGCTGAAGAAGCTTTGACCTTTATTGTTGACGCCATTAAAGGCGCCGGTTACAAGCCGGGTGAAGACGTTGTTCTGGCTATGGATGCAGCTTCTTCTGAATTTTATGACAACGGTAAATATGAAATGAAGGGCGAAGGCAAATCTTACACCAACAAGGAAATGGTTAAGTTTTATGAAGACCTGTGCGCCAGATTCCCGATTTTCTCCATTGAAGACGGTATGGCCGAAGATGACTGGGAAGGCTGGAAGATGCTGACCGAAGCGCTGGGCAAAAAGATTCAGCTGGTCGGCGATGACTTGTTTGTGACCAACCCCAAACGCCTGGCTATGGGTATTGAAAAAGGTGTTGCCAATTCTATTCTGGTTAAGGTTAATCAGATTGGTACCCTGACCGAAACTATGCGCGCGGTAGACATGGCTCATCGTCATGGTTACACGGCCGTGTTGTCTCACCGTTCGGGTGAAACCGAAGACACCACGATTGCCGATATTGCCGTTGCCACCAACTGTGGTCAGATTAAAACCGGTTCAATGTCACGTACCGATCGTATGGCTAAATACAACCAGTTAATCCGCATTGAAGAAGAACTGGGCGATATGGCTGTTTATGCCGGAAAGAGCATTTTGAAGAAGTAATTTCTTCCGGATGTATCTCATTGAAAAGGGGCAGTTTTTCTGCCCCTTTGGCTTATGTTAAATTATTGTTACAAAGGCAAAACCCTGTTGCTTTTTAGCAGTTTCTAAGATATAATAAATATTAGGTGTATAAAGGCTTTTAGGAGGATTATTATGCGCAAGCTCCTTTTTCTTCTGCTTTTTTGCGTGCTGGCTTTAGGCTCGCCGAAAGCTTTTGCCGTTGATACTTCCAATGAGGCTTACTGGGATAAATTTTCAGAATTAGGAAATAATTTTAAGCAAAATATGGCTGATGCCATAGCTGAAAAGAGCAAATTAGAATCTGATTTGGAATATACTGAAAACAATTACAAGCAATTAGATAAAGAATATGAAGCCAGTCAGCAGGCTCTGGCCGAACAAGTGCGCAATGACCAGATTACGGAAGATCAGTATAAACAGCAGATGAAGGATCTGGAAAACAGTTATAAAGATAAAAAGAACGCATATAAAGATTTAATCAAAAGCCTGGAAAAACGCATTAAAAATGCCGAAAAAGAAATTGACAAACAATACGAAGAACAGGTCGAAAAGCCGTTAAAAGAATTTCAAAAGGAACAAAAAGCTCAAGAAAAACTGGCTAATAAAGCTGAAAAACAACAGGATAAACTGGCTGAGGCCATTGCTGAATGTGAGGCAATGGTTGCCAATACGTCCACGCGCCAGGCTTGTATTGAAAAAGCTCAGGCCAAGTATGGACTGAGTGACGAACAGCAACAGGCTCTGGCAGATAGAGAAGCCAGAGAAGCTGCCGAGGCGGCAGCGGCCGAAGAAGCTGCGGCTCAACAGCAAACAGAAGACCAAGCTCAGGAAAATACCGACAGCAGTGTTGACGAGAACGGAAACCCCGTAGTTCCGGGGGCCGATGTCACAACCGGTCAATCAGGAGATGAAGCCGATAAACTTGACGGCGGAAGCGATACGGATGCCGGCAGCGGCGGCGGTTATCTGGTGCAATGCAGCAACAGTGAAAACATTTTTGAGCAGATTGCCTGCAAAGCCCTGAATTTTTTGGCTGACTTGCGTATTATTGCCTACATCATTGCCGGTTTCGGTCTGGTGATGTTTGCCTGGGGCGCGATTTTTAATAAAATCAGCTGGAAACATTTCTCGCAAATTGCCATCGGGTTGTTTCTGCTTTCGATGATAGGCCCGTTTATCACTTATTTTTCAGGAGATAAAAGCGTTGAATCCCAGCTTGGCTACGGCAATTTTTTGGGTAGTAAATATGCCGGTATCATGGGAACCGGAAACAATACGGTAAACCCCGACGGAACCCAAGCCGAAGCCCAATCGGGAGAAGTTCAGGAAGAAGCCAAGAAGAAATGGAGTCTGAAAGATTTGAAGGGTGCAATTACGGCCGGTAAAAATCTGGTTAAAAATGTCAGTACCGGTGTGAAAAATGCTTCAAATATTGTTAAAAATGTCGGTTCTGCAGCCAAAAACATCGGCAGTGCCATTAAGAACAGCGGCGGCGGAATTGACGGACTTGTCAATATGGCAACCAACATCGCCGGAACCGTCAATAAGCTGCAATATGACGTTAAAACCCAAACCAACAGTCTGGCCAACAGCATTGAGGGAGCGGCTAACTCTTATCAAGATATGACGGCGACCGAAGAAGAACGTCAGGCTTATCAGAACCAGCGCGTAAACGGCGTGACCGGAGATTCGGGCAACAAATCGACCAACAAAGTATCAGAATGGCTGAACAGCGGTGCCGGCAGCGACATTCTGGGCAAAGTAAACGACGTCGGAAATAAAATCAGCGATGCGGCCGCATCCACCGGAGAAGCTGCCAACGCAACCCATGAGGGAAGCACCATCGGCGGAAACGGACTGGGAGCCCTCTTTGGCGCAGCTACGGCTGTCGGTGAAGCTGCTGAGGCCAAAACCAAGGGTGAAGAAAGGAAAGCGGCTAATGCCGCGGTTGAAGCCGCCCAAAAAGAATATGACAGCGTAATGTCTAATCCCGATGCTACGGCTGACGAGCGCCAGGCGGCAACAAACAAGCTGAATCAGGCCAAAAATGCAGCCATGCGTTATCAATAATGAGTATGAGGCGCGAGAACAAAACAGGGGATTGCAGAATCCCCTGTTTATATTTCTTCCCGGCTGAAGGGTTGGTTTTGCAGTTTTCTCTGCGGCTTATAAATGTAAATGTTGGATGTCGTCGGAATGTCGTAACGCCTGTGCCAGTATCCCCGGCGTTCCATGCAATCCCGGTAATCTCCCGGATCAATGTTTACATCATCTCTTAAGGAATTAACCACAATCGGCTGGGCTCCCGGATAAGGAATATATGAAGCCCAAATTCCCTTTTTGGCGTGCCAGTCGGCACGTACGTCAAGCTTGACTTCTTCGGAATAGAACCAGGACATCACATTGGGAACAAGCTGGAAATCTTCCGCTTTGCGCAGACATTCCGAATGATCACGGGCAAATTTTTCAATGCCGGTATTTTCTTTTTCCCAATGATAAATTACCTGTCCCCGGCCGGTAACCATCCACGAACATGAAGACGACAATATAACGGCCAGTCCGGCAATTAAGATTTTCGTTTTTCCCCTATTCATTGCTTCGGCGCCTTAAAAATCAAGATTAGCATAATGTTTGGACGGCAGGATGCCGCGGATATTGTCTTTAAGGATTTCCTTAAAGCTGGGACGTGATTTTATTCTGGAATACCATATTTTGGCATTGCGATATCCTTCCCATGAAATATCCCCGGTATAATCAATTATCGACAAATGAGCCGCAGCGGCAATATCGGCCATGGAAAATTCGTCTCCGGCCAGATAATTGCGCCTTTCGGCCAGCCAGTCGATATATTCCAAGTGAAAAGCCAGATTATTCAACCCGGTTTTCAAAATTTTTGAATTCGGGGCCTCTCCCTGTCCAAAACGACGGAAAACCTTTTCGCCGATGATATTGCGGTAAACTTCGTGATAAAACTTTGTATCAAACCATTCACAGAGACGGCGCACCTCGGCCCGGTCGCGTATATCCGCAGGCAGCAGCCGGACATCGGGATTTGCTTCTTCCAAAAATTCGCTGATGGCATAATTACCGGCAATAACCTTGCCGTCATATACAAAAATCGGCAGGCTTCCGGCCGGATTCAGCTTATAAACATCGGGCGACAGATTCCATGGCTCTTCTTCTTTCAAAACGAATAATACCCTTTTCTCGCTCATAATAATGCGGGCTTTTCTTGAAAAAGGCGAAACCGGATGATGAATCAATAAAACCACAGACGACAACTCCCTTACAATATTTTCTTGATATTAACAGCCTCATGCCCCAAGGTCAAGCCTCTGATGCGGTTTAATCATTGATAAAATCCGGAGCGGTTACGCCCTCGTTTTCCTTTTCTATTTTAGCAATATAATCCACTAATGCCTGACGCACAATTTGTTCGCTCCGGGGATCTGCCGCCATTCTGGTCAGTCCGTTGCGGATTTTGGGATAAAATACGGAAGATTTTGAAACCCCGATAAACAGCGGCATATTCCAAATTGCCGATTTTGACATTCCCAACTGGCCTTTCAGCCCGAATTTTGCAATTTTCACCCGGCCGTTGTATTGCGAAGCAAAAATATAATCAATTTCTTTGGTAAACAGTTTTTTGAACAATTCATAATCATCGTCGACAGTCTGCAGATTAAAGTTTTTCAGCTGCCGGGTGACATAATCGCTGAGATATTCTTTTGAGCTGACAGCGCCTTTGAGCTTTTTCAAATCATCAATATTTTTGACCTCGTTCAGGCGGTTGTTGGTCATAATCACCACAATCGGATTATTGATAAGCGCCGGATAAACCAGGTCGATTCCGGCATACATATCCGTGTCGCTGTAAATTCCGAGAATAACATCTATGCTTCCGTCTTTTGAGGAATGAATCCGTTTGTTATAATTCCTATCGACCACATAAGTTATGTAAAAATTGGCCATTTTAGCATAATTGTCAATTATCGGCTTGAAAATACTTTCAAAAGTATCCGGATAAAACGGATCAACAACAAAACCAAACGGTTGATAATCGGTAAAGCCGGTTACTTTAATCTGCTGGATTTCACGGTTTCGGTCGCTTTCAAAATCAACCTGAGCCTGTGCCCGAAAGGGGCTCCCGGTTAATAAAAGCACCAGCATGAAGAATCTTATCAGTCTTTTCATTGTCAATCCCCGCAAAATTTTTATACTATTTTAATAAAAGTATGATAAGGAAATAATGTTAACAAATTTTATATATAACGAAATTTATAAGGAAAACGATGGATTCTGCTCAAAAATATGCTCAGACCGAAATCTCCGGCTTAAGTGAAAGCGAACTTGAGGCCAGGGCCTTAATCCGTACGGCTTCGGCCATGAATATGGTGAAAGAAAATTGGGAAGAAAAAAAATCAGAGCTGGCACCGGCCCTGGAAAAAAACCGCCGCTTATGGACGATTATTGCCTCGGCTATGGGGGAACCGGATTGTCCGCAGCCTAATGAAATAAAAATTAATATTATTAATCTTTCAATCTTTATTTTTAAACGTATAAACAATATATTAGCAGACAGCAATCCTTCACCGGACAGCCTGAATATTCTGATTGACATTAACATGAATATCGCCCGCGGCCTTTCCGAACATCAGAAAAACGAATCAGAATCAGCCGTCGGTTAATTAATTTCTTACTTAGACAAAGCCACAAGGGGTGATAAAATCACTCCTTTTTTTTATTATATGCCTTTCCCTAGAGAGGGGGATTTTAAAACCCCGTCCATTTTCCCGTCATTATATTTAAAATATACATTGATTATTTGTAAAATATCTGTTATCATAAGATTCGTGAAGACAACAACAAGACAAAGGTGATATTATGATGAACAGTAACAAAGCATTATTGCTTATTTCAGCATCAGGGCTGCTGCTTATGCCCTGCGGCATATCTTTGGCAGCTTATTTCCCTCGGTCATCTCTTCCGGATGCGATTACATCTGTCTACACACACTTCACACACACCTCTCATCCGGAGGAAGTGTTGTTGTCTTCATTTGAAGATTTTTTATCCGAAGAACCCTCCCCCTATAGTCATAGGGGGAGTAGGAGGGGGTATGTCAAATTATTCAAACCCACCCTTGCCCTCCCTAAATCTTTAGGGAGGGAAGAAAAGGATGATAATAAAAATATCCAACTCGCCGCTACCTGTTTTGTAACCGATACCTCGGCCTGTTCGGGAAATGAATTCGGAGGCAATAATGCCGATGATGACGGGCATGGCGCTCCCGGTGGGCCGGGCAACGGTGATGATTATGACCTTGACAATGCCGAACGCTGTCGTCAGGAAGGCTATACCCAAACCTCCTGTCCCGAAGGACAAGAAGGTTCTAACTTCTGCCCTTACGACAGTAATTATTTCGAAAAATGTGTTTCCTCCTGTCCCTCAAATTACGTCACCTGTGACGTCCCTTATTATGGTGTCGGAGGGGCTTGTGACGGAAAATATGCTTCTTGTGAAAAAGACACTGAACGCGCCTGTCAGGAATTAAACCCCGGTTATGTCGATGAATGCGGCACCGGCCAGCAATTAAGTGATGACAGATGTTCTTATGACAATACTTACGGCACCTGCTGCAACACTTGTGAGGGCTATGACAACACCAGTATCCCCGAAGGTTATGTTCAGGACGGGGAGAGTTGCCAGGGTTGTGATGGACAGGAACATTACAAGATTAAGCCCAACCCGTGTGACGGATTTATGGACTGTGGCTCCATGGGCGGTGAAGCCGGAGCCTCGACTTGTTTGTCGGGAACAACAACCATGTACGACAACTGCAAAGCTTGCCCCAACTTAGGGGAATACACCACTTGTCCGAGTTGCACCATATGCCAGTATGAGGAATGTTCGGGTCTGTGGTATTCCACCGGCTGTGCGACGAATTGTACGGATTATTGTGACTTCTGCGGAGGGTGAGGGAATTGTTGCTTATTCCCTCGCCCTTGAGGGGAGAGGGTTAGGGTGAGGGTGAAATGGAGATTGAAGCGGCTGATATTTGACCCCTCCGGCTCCCCTTTTGAAAGGGGAGAGAACAATAAGGAAGATCCCTTGACGTTCAGACTAGCGCTGAACGAGGGATGACATTGTCAAACCCTCCCTAAAACTTTAGGGAGGGAAGAGAAACAAGCAATGTCATACTCCGGTTTAACCGGAGTATCCAGGTAGAAAAAAAGCAACTTTGTTTGACCTGGATTCCCGGTCAAGCCGGGAATGACAGAGAGAGGGGCGAGGATGACAGAGAAGAGAGGGGAAAACAGAGAGAAGAATCATGAAACCCACCCTAACCCTCCCTGAGTTTTCAGGGAGGGAAAAGAAGAAAGATGTTCTTCCTAAGGTTTTAGGGAGAGGATAGAAGGAAGGGTGTTTGTCACCCTCACCCGGAGCTTACGCTCCGACCTCTCCCCTCTCATAGGGAGAGGTAAAAAGGGGGGGCTGGAGTAAATATTATTAACAACTAATATAAGGAGAAAGGTTATGAAGATGATATTATTGGCAAGTGCGGGGGTAATGGTGATGAGTGCCGGAATGGGATATGCCGCCTGTATCCCGACGCCGAGTTGTTCGAGTTTGGGCTATGAAAGCTCCTCATCCTGCGAAGGCGGGATTAAATGTCCGTTTGGTAATGCCTGGAACTGCACCTTAGCAGATAAAATTAATGAAATCACTACCGAGATAACCGAAATCAAAAAAGTGATTGAAGAAGGTGGTGGTGGAGGTGGTAATACCAAAGATTGTGCTATTGGTTCAATCTTTTATTCTGACATAAGCTGTTCTTATGGTAAAGTCTTGCCGGGTAAAACCCCGATTGGTGTCGTCGTTTATACTAATGGGGCCGGACGTGGGCAGGTGATGGCGTTGAAAAAAATAGGAGATTATATATGGGGTGGACGAGGAACAGATATTCCAGGGTTAAACAATTTTTCCAGTAATTCCAGCGCTTCAACTGACTATCAAAGCTACAGTAATACGGTTCTTATTACAGCTGCAGGAGATAAGAATAAATACCCAGCTGCCTGGGCAGCGCGTGAATATAAGACGGAGGGTACCAATGCCGGTGATTGGTGTCTGCCGGCAGCCGGGATTATGACGAGTATTAAAAACAATATGTCGGCGATTAACGCCGGGTTTGTGTTGGCAGGTGGTGATCAGTTAGGAACAAGTTCCTATATCTGGTCATCTTCCGAGTACGATGGCAACTTTGTGTGGCACTCTTATTTCAGCTACTACTACGACTATGGGATAACCAACTCCGACTATGGCGTTAGTAAAGGGAACAGTCTTGAGGTCCGGCCCGTCCTTGAATTTTAACTCACATACCCCGCACCGCATCTCAAAAAAACTCCGCCCGGGCAGGCGGAGTTTTTGATGTTTGGCCTTTTACTACATGGCGTCTTTCAAAATCTTAACGATTTCATCATGGGTTAAAACCTTATAACCGCCGGGCAGAATGATAGTGCCTTTGGCTATGCCCTCGAGCATGTCTTCCGTCACGCCGAGTTCGGAAATCTTCAAAACAAGCGTCAGCTCCTTCATCCAGTTTTCCATCGCCTGCAGCCCATCTTCTGCCACTTGCTCGTCGCTCTTGCCTTCCGGGTTAACATTCCACACATTTATGGCAAAACGCTTAAACTTTTGCAGACCGTAAGGCATGATATAACGGTAATAAGGCAGGGAAACCGCCGCCAGCGTCATACCATGGGTTGCATTGGTGTAAGCGCCCACCGAATGTCCGATCATGTGAACCATCCAGTCGGTTGTTTTTCCTTTGGCAATCAGGGTATTCAAAGCCCAGGTCGCCGCCCACATAATATTACTGCGCGCCTCATAATCCTGAGTATTCTTATTGGCAATCCGGCCGGAGTGAATCACCGAACGCATCAGCCCTTCGCTGATATAATCGCTGGTATTGTCATCGGTTCCGGAAAAATACTGCTCGCAAATATGACTGAAAATATCATAAACACCGGCCATCACCTGATAATGAGGCAAAGTCAGTGTATAATTCGGATTTAAAACCGCGAAACGGGGCATCACTTTTTCATCAACAAAGACATGGCCGATTTTTTGTTTGGTTTTCGGATTGGTGATTACCGAGCCGGCATTCATTTCCGAGCCGGTTCCGGCCATGGTCAGCACGCAGCCCAAAGGCAAAATCTCGCAATCGGGTTCTTCGGCGCGTATATAATATTTGTCCCACGGGTCTTCTTTGCAGTTAACAGACACCGCGACCGCCTTGGCATAATCGCAGACCGAACCGCCGCCGACGGCAAGCAGGAAGTCGGCCTGATGTTTGCGGGCAATTTCAATACCCTCATAAAGCTTGTCGACAGTCGGATTGGGCATAACGCCGGCAATCTCGGCCACATTTTTGCCGTTATCCTTCAGGATTTTGACAACCTCGTCATAAATGCCGTTTTTCTTGATTGAACCACCACCGTAAATCAGCACGATATTTTTTCCGTATTTCGGCAGTTCCGCATTCAGATAATTCAGGGCATCGCTTCCGAAGTAAAGCTTTGTGGGGTTACAATATGAAAAATTTCCTAACATAAAAACCTCCTGTAATATTATCGAAAAAATTTATCTTTTATTCATATCAGCGTTCTGCTTGTCCAGATATTTGGCCAGATCACTCTGACTGATTTTGCCATCGCCGTCTTCATCCATGATTTTGAATTGTTCTTCCGGCGTTTTATAGAGACCTTTTTTCTTCAAGGCGCGGTTGCGTTGTTCCACATCTTTGGTCAGCCGCTGATTTTTAAATTCTTCAAGCGTCAACTGGCCGTCGCCGTCCGCATCCTGATTATAAAATATGTAGGAACTGACTTTTGTCCCGCGGGTTTTTACGTCCGCCGGCGCCTTGTATTTGGCAACGGCTCCCGACACGACGGCATTAGCCATTAAAAAGCCCATTCCGCACAGCCATATTTTTTTCATCAGCACCTCCTAATAAAAGTTTTCACTCACAACCGGCCGGCCGCCAACTGTTTCTGCCGCTATTCCGGCTCTCAAATCAATCAGCCTCCCTTCCTGCAGACGCACCCGGCGATCCATCTTGTCGGCCAGCTCAAAATTATGGGTGGCCACCAGCGCCGATAATCCTGTGTCTTTCACCACCGACAGCAGCTCCTGAAAAACAATATCCGATGTTTTGGGGTCAAGATTTCCGGTCGGTTCGTCCGCCAGCAAAAGTTTCGGACTGTTGGCCAGTGCCCGGGCGATTGCCACCCGCTGCTGTTCGCCGCCCGACATCTCGCTCGGCCGGTGTTTTAATCTCTTGTCCATACGCAGCCGGGAGAGCAGCCATTCGGCTTTTTCTTTTGCCGCCCGGGGATTGACGCCGGCAATCAGCTGCGGCAGCATCACGTTTTCCAAGGCGCTGAAATCCGGCAGCAGATTATGATACTGATAAACAAATCCGACATATTCCAGCCGCAAAGCCGTCCGCGCGGCATCATTAAGCTTGCTGCATTTTTGCCCGTTCATCAGCACTTCACCACTGCCCGGCTGTTCCAAAAGCCCCGCAATCTGCAGCAATGTGGATTTTCCCGAACCGCTTTGCCCGGTCAGAGCCACAACTTCCCCGGGATTGACCGCCAGGTCTATTCCTTTTAAAACCTCAAGTGTCTGCGACCCCTGCTTAAATTTTTTGTTAACCCGCCGCAATTCCAAAACCGGAATAATCTTATTCATAACGCAAGGCCTCCACCGGATCATATTTTGCCGCCCGGTATGCCGGATACAAGGTTGCGGCAAAGGACAACAACAAAGAAATCAGCACCACCATCGTTACTTCGGCCGTATCCACTTTGGCCGGCAGCTGCGAGAGAAAATAAATTTCGGCCGAAAACAAGTCCCTGCCCGCAATCTGTTGCAAAGCCTGGCGGATGTTTTCGATATTATCACAGAACAACAACCCCAGCGCCAGACCGATGCCGGTTCCGACCAAGCCGATAAAGGCACCGTCCATAAAGAAAATGCGCATAATCATTCCTTTGGTGGCGCCCATTGTCCGCAATACGGCAATATCGCGGCTTTTGTCTTTCACCAACATAATCAGCCCGGTAATGATATTAAACGCCGCCACCAGAATAATCAGCGTCAAAATCAAAAACATCACGTTGCGTTCCACGTCAATCGCATTAAAAAAGGCCGCATTGGTCTGCTTCCAGTCATAAACATAAGCCGCCGCCCCCACACTGGCCTCAATTGCTTTGCGCACCGGTTTCAGCCGGCTGTCATCCTCCAGCGTCACATCAATCTGCGTTACCGAATCCCCCAGGCTGAAATATTTTTGCGCCGCCTCCAGAGGCATAAAAATAAAATTGGCATCGTATTCATACATGCCGACTTCAAAAGTTCCCAGCACGCGATAAGTTTTCATCCGGGGCACGCTGCCGAAAGCCGTCACTTTTCCGTTGGGCGAAATCAACGTAATCTCGCTGCCCGGAGCCAGCCCCATTTTGTCGGCCAGCCGTTGTCCGACGACTACCGTATCGCCGTGAAAAGCCCGGGGCTCAATATCCTTAAAACTATTGGACAATATCGGCTTTTTCAAAATATCTTCCATACGGATGCCGCGAATCATGGCTCCTTCGGCGCTTTTGCCGGCAGAAACAAGCAGCTGTTTTTCTATCAGCGGCATTACCGTTTTGACATTATCCATTGCTGCGATTTCCTCAACCGCCTGTTGATAATTGTTAAAGGGCAGCCCTACCGCCGATACGATGCCGATATGGCCGTTAATTCCCAAAATCCGCGATAATAATTCGCTGCGGAATCCGTTCATGACCGACATGACGATAATCAAGGTCGCCACACCGAGCGCGATTCCGGTAAAAGCAAACCCGGTAATTACCGAAATAAAACCTTCGCGCCGCTTGGCCCGCAGGTAACGCCAGGCTGTCATTCGTTCAAATTTTGAAAAAATCATGCGCTGCTACATCTCCTTAATTATTGATTTATAATCAGTCTGTCCCCTAAAAGCAACTCCCTGCTCCCGGATGTGTATAACTAAGTTTATATTCGGTTCCCCAAACGTCCCGTCCGATTTCCCGTCATATAGCCAAATTATCTATTTACAACCATTTCAATTTCTGTTATTATAAGATTCGTGAAGACAAATGTAATTAATAACAGAGGTGCTATTATGATGAATAAGACTGTTCTCATGTTGTCAGTTTCGTGCATGTCATTTATTGCCGGAGCTGATTTGTGTTATGCCGGTTTTAATCCTGATGATACGCCTCCGGTGTTAAGTGCGGCCATGCTTAAATCACATGTTTCTACACACACTTCACACCTCACGGCCGCTCATTTGTCTTCACTTGAAGATTTTGCCGAACTTACTCTCCCTGAAA
>CALYAY010000026.1 GCA_944393695.1 uncultured Alphaproteobacteria bacterium
CATTATTGCCTCCCTTATAGCCGCCGCCTAAAAATGCAACATATCCTCCAAGGTCTGACAACAGTTCTTTATCGTAATCTAATGCCGTGAAACTTCCTCGGGCCCGCAAATCGGCCAGAATGATGTTTAAAACTGCCTTCTCATGCTCCGTCCCATACAGAATTTCACTGTAATTAGGCCAGCCCATGTTTGAAAACTCGGAAATAAGTTCCCGCAGTCTTTCCCAATCAACTTCTGTCATGCCTGGCATCAAATACCTTTCCGGGTGCTCTGATGAAGTTTTACCGTCAAAAGTAATGGTATCTTTCATCATCGGTCCGATTGAGGCTGCCACATATCCCAGCATGATTTCGGAAAGACGCCCGTCCACCACATGCAGCTTAGTAATAATCGGACAATGCACTATGGCAAAATCCATTTTAACATCTGCATATTGCGGATCGGCAGCTCTAAGGGCAAATTCGGCAATCAGTCGCTTGTCGTAACTGAAGTTGCCTGAACACAAAACAAAAGTCACCGGCTTTTGCACTGATTGGGCAAATTTATAAAGCTCATCAAAATTGCCGGCAGTGTCGACATCTTTGCAAACCTGTTCATTGGCATGAACATAGGAATGAAAAGCCAGCTTGTCCAGCAAGTTCAAATAGGCTTGATATTCCGTCCCAACCATAAGACCTTCTTTGCGGTTAAAAACGCATTCATACAGTCCTTTATTACCGCCTTTGCCGATAGCCAACAGCGGAAGCAGAGCATCATATGCCTTTGCATAGCTTCTGATAGCCTCAAAAGCACATAAATGAGCTGTCATCATTCCGCTGAACACAACCAACACCGGATTAGACAACCTGGGCAGATTATACAAGTCATAAACTTTTATCTGACTGGTTTCGCCTCGGGCATTTTTATAAGAAAAAGCCTCTCCCGGTTTGCCACCGAAATACTCTTCCACATATCTTAAAATGGGAAGCCATTTTTCGGCCCGCAAATTTCTTGGCTGCATCGCCCCGACAGTTTCAAAAATTTCTCTCCGTCCATCTGCATTGCATTTGAAGTTGTTTTTCTTCAACAGCATTTTAATTTGTTCTTGTTTTTCCATAATTTTAATAAAATAATATGTTTTACAATACAAAGTATACAATAGCTAAGTGAACTTGTCAACACTTTGTATGTAATTTTGTCATAATTTTAAAAATGGACTTGTCTGTTTATCCAATATATTAATAATCCGACAATATATTCTTCTTCCACCGGGTTTAGCTCTTTTCCTGCTTTGATATGGTGCCATTTTTCCAAACATCCGCGACAACAGCAGGCGCATCCGTGCTGCGCCTTAAAAACCGGATGCCCGCGCATCGGCGTTTGTCTGCCGTCATTGGGGATAACCGCCGGCGCCAGCCTCTTATGTACAAAATCCCGGCAATGACTTTGGATAATATCCATCCCCTTTTGCCGGATATAAGCCTTATCTTTTTCATCCAACCGGAAACGGCTGCGAAACGGTGATTGCGCCAGCCGTGCCAGAATCTTATCATATTCACTCATTTTCCAGCTCCAAAACCAGTGGCACATGATCGCTGTATTGCAGCCATTCTTTGCCCGCTATTTCAAACTTGCGCAATTTTTCAAGCTTCTTTTTATTGATAAAGGCATAATCAATATGAAAACCGCGCGCCTCGTCCCGGTGATAATAACTTGTCGGCACCAGCTCCTGCCCTTGTTCCCGGCCGCTGAGCATATGATAAACGCTAAACGTTCCCTTCGCGGCCAGCAGACTGAGAAAACGCGCATAATTATGCTCTTTTTTATAATAACTGTTCCATAGCATATTGCTGTTAAAATCGCCGATCATCACCGAGTTTTGGTTAAAATGTTGCTGATAGCGCTCCATAAAAACGCACATTTGTCCGATATAATCCCAGTCATGATTATTTTTCACCGTAGAGGCCCAAATTCCGGTCAGCAGAAAACTTTTCCCCGGCTGCAGAGCAACTCTGACCGGCAGGACATATTTGAACTCCGGCGTAAAAAAATCAGCTTTTTTAATCTGACAACCGTTAAAGGCAAAAATGCTCAGTCCCTTGCAACTGCGGTCACCGTGCCAGAGATGTTTTTCCGCCGGAATAAAAATACCCTTTTCCGCCAGATATTCCGGACTTTCGCTTTCCTGAATCACCCAGATATCGGCCTTAAGGCTCATCAAAGCCTGATATTTAAGCCGAAAAGCGCCGTTGCAGTTCCAGCTGATGATTTTCATACTTTACCTCTCCTGACAAAACACTAGCATGTTTTTTCCGCAAATAAAAGGCTCAACTTTGGTTTTATGCTGGACTTTTGTTTTGCCGTAAGTTAAAAACGGATTATGTTTTTCAGGGAGAAATATTATGAATATCGGGGAAGTGTTGTTTCTGGCGTTGGCTTTGTCGGTTGATGCTTTTGTGGTTTCATTTTCTTACGGTCTGATAATCAAAAAAGGCAAGGGCAAAGCCGCTTTGAAATTATCGACGGCCACCGGCCTGGGGCAGTTTGTCATGCCTGTTCTCGGCTGGTACGGCGCCCGCTCGATTTACAAACACATAGAGCTGATTGACCATTGGATTGCCTTTTTTGTCTTTTTGGTGTTGGGAATAAAAATCATCAGCGAGGCTTTTAAGGAAAACGGCTGTCCGCCGAAATTATCAAAAATCCTTAATTTTAAAATTTTGTTTTTCATCGGACTGGCCACTTCGATTGACGCCTTTGTCAGCGGTTCCATGCTCTATTTTATGAAATCTCCGGTCTGGAGCTCGGCCGCATTAATCGGAATCATCACCTTCATCAATGCCTCGCTGGGGTTTAACTTCTGCCGCATATTCAAAAAAGTTCCCATAAAATACATGGAAATTGCTTCCGGCATCATCCTCATCCTTTTAGGAACCAAAGTCTTGTGGGAACACTTATCCGGCCTGCAATAATAAAACACACCCGTCATCTGTTACCGGTGATTAAAACAATATCGGACAAGCCCCGTTGGCAAACGCATGCCCGGCGGCAAAGTTTTTCAATTTTGTTCATGTTGTTTCCTGTACCTTTGAGCCATATATATTTTAAATCGCCTCTGGCAGCGCTTCCGGCTGATGGTTCTTTTCAAAAAGCCGGTTCCAGAAGTTGGCTTTTGAAAAACTTCACTGAAGTAAGCCATATCGTCACCGTTGTAAAGCACCACCAGCCACTTGGCCGGAAAACTCGAAACAAGCTGAGCATCTTTTTTGCTCAGCTTGTATATCTGGTTGTTCTGCGGCGTTTGACTGATTAATTTAAGCCCGCAGCATTTTGCCAGCTGCCGGAAATCATCAATCATAAACACCGGACAATGCGTCGGAATAAATACCGCCCGCCCGGACAGCAGATTGTTAACATATTCCCAATCGCCCAAAAAACCATGTCCGTATCCCTGCAGTTCGGGATAATCGTTAACGCTGACAAACCTGATATTATAAGAATTCAGCCGCCCTTTCAGCGGATTAAAATAGGTTGAAGCCGTGATAATCCCGAAACTGTCTTTATGCGAAGCTTCAAAAACGTCGGGAATATCGTTAAATGTCCCGATAACCGCATAATTATTATCCATTTCGGCAACATCTTCCCGGTTATGGGCATAGCTGATTTTGATTCTTTTCCCCGCCAGCTTTTCAAACGAAATCCCGTATTCTATAATCATTTTCAAATAAGTGAAAAAATCCGGATTCCCGTAAAAAATAACATTTTTTTTCAACTTGAGCGCCGCCATAAAGGCAATCAGATACATTTCCGGATGCGTGGGATACACCGGAATGAAAACTTTGGGCTTTTGCATTTTCTTAATCAGGCTGACCAGTTTGCGGTATGTATCAACTTCTTTAACCGCCATGCCGTCGGAATAAATGCCGTAAAAATCTCCGACGACATAATCAATTTCTCCGGCCCGTTCTTTTAAGCGTTTCAGGTTTGTCGGCCGGCGGAAACAGGTGCTTTGGTCAACTTTCATATCTCCGCTGTGATAAACCGTTGCCGGTTTTGATTTGATAATCAGTCCGAAACTGTCAAAACAAGTATGCGATGAAGCCAAAACCTCAATTTCCAGCGAACCGATATTAATAACATCACCATCATTGATAACATTAAATTTCGGCCAGCGGGAGCGGGGAATTTGATATTCCTTCAGCAAATCATAGAGAATCATAAAAGTATATTTGCCGGCATACAGCGGCGGAAAAACATATCCTGCTTTCAGATAATGGGGAATTCCGTTCAGATGATCCGGATGAGAATGAGTAATAAACACGGCCTGCGCCCGGTCTTTGTCGCTTTCCAGCAGATTCCTTATATCCGGAACCGCCGCTGCCGAATTTTTTATGCCCAGTGCCTGATGATTATCAAACTTGCCGACGTCAACAATAATGCTTGTTTTCTCTGATTGCCGTCCGCATTTGACAACATCGGTATAACAATAGCAATGCCCGCTGATCTGGTCAATATTGTTTCCGCCCAGCGGCTGCCAGTAAAATCCGATGCTGTCAAATGCTTTGGTCATCATCTCTTAGCCAAACGGCTGATTTTATAACGCGGCTTAATTAATTTTTCCCCGCTGATATTCAGCCAGCTTCTGTTCTCTCCAAGCATTGGCCTTGATTGCTGCCCGGGTTTCCCGTGCCGCAGTCTGAACAGCGGCTTTTTTATCCTGATTGTTTGCCTTAACCGAATTGGCAGCCGAAGCAACGGTACTGTTCTGCTTTTTCAGCTTGGCATAAGCCACAACCAGTTTTTTCTTATATCTCAAAGCTTTTTTCAACACATTGGAATGATAAGCCATTGCAGCCTTAAACCAGTCCTTTCCTTTTTGTTTATAGAGCTTTGTCAGATATTTTGCCCCGTATTCCACATTTTTATCCGGATCCAGAGCTTCTTCAACACTTTTAAATGCGCTGCCGTGATACATCAGGTTAATCTGCATACAGCCCACATCAATGCTTTTGACGCCTTTACGCTGCAATTCCTTAACCTTTCTGACGGCTTCCGCTTTGGTTTTGAAGAAATATCCTTTGCCCTGAGCATTAATTGTCCACGGCCATCCCAATGTTTGTTGTCTTTCTTTGTTCCACCTTCCGGTTTCCACATTGGTAATCGTCGTCAGCATATGCTCTTTAATCTGATATTGCTTTTCAAATTTTGCGGCAGCAGTCTGACATATCAGCGCTTCATCAACTCCGGCATAAGTTTTTGCTTCCGCCGGCTGAATCAGCAACAGCAATAATAGTAATAACATCAAATTGTTTGATACGATAAGTCGCATCCCTCTCTTTCCCCAAGATAGCCACAAACATCCCTCGTGCAATAATCATGCCAATTTCAGTTTGCTTAACGGCTTAATCAAAATACCCTTATTTCAAATAATCTCAGGGTTTGGTTTCCATCACCAGCCGGCATTGTTCCTGTCCGGAAATACCTGCTGCGTTCAAACAAGTTTATAGTTCAAATTAACTATTTATTAACAAAACAAGAGGATTTATAACACAATTAATTTTTAAAATCCAGTAAAAATTTTGCCAACCCCTCGGCAAAACCGCACAAATCGTTACTAAGATTTTGAAAATTATCAGATTTTTTATGCACATTTTCGTTCATGTACAAAGCCCGGTTCATCTCCAGCTGCATGGTATGAATATTTTTGCGCGGCTGACAATAGTTAAAAGTGGTAAAAGCCCCGGAATACGGGCAGTTCATGACGGTTTTATAGCCGCGTTCGCTTAATGATTGCTGGGCAAAACGGCTGATTTCCTCCGGGCAGCTTTGTTCAAACAATGTTCCGAGGCAAAAGTCTATCGGTCGGTCGTCCTGCATCAGCGAACAGATTTTGGACGGCATGGAATGACAGTCCAACACCAGACAAAAGCCGAATTTCCGGACTGTCTTGTCAATAATCTGCTGCAGCTTTTTGTGATAAACGTCATAAACATTGGCAATTCTGGCCTGAACTTCATAATAATCAAGCTTGCCGTCATAAATATTTTCTCTTTGGGAATTAATCCGGTGCACCACGCCCAGCCCCACGCGGCAGCGTATTCCGCCCGGAATGTTCCCGTCGCTGGGATAATTGTAATACATCTGCGGATCAATCTCGATTTTATCGCGGTTGACATCAATAAATGCACGGGAAATATTCATGCTCAGCAAAGGGATGCCTTTGGCGCAGACCGGCATAATCAGCTCATCGACAAAAGAATCTTCGTTGCCCCGCAGCTCGTCAAGGCCTTTCCCGACGGCAGCCAGAAATTCTTCCGGAAACACCTGTCCACTGTGCGGCGAGGCCAGAACCAGCGGATAACGAACATCTCCAAAGCCGTATTCGCGGCAGATTTCCAGCTTTTTATAATCGACGTTGAAGTTTATCTGTTTATCGCTCACTGATATTTTTCTCCTCATTCCGCATCATTTCGGAAACCATATTATACCGGGAAAAGATTAACTTTTTAATAATACTGTTGTGGGTTTTTGTTTAACAGAGTTGCTTTTTGCATAACAAAGGAGTAAAACCAGACATTATGTTAACTGTTGACTAAGGATATGATATGAACCAAATATCTCTTATCGGCTGCGGCCGCTGGGGAACTTTTCTCGGATGGTATGCCTCAAAATATTGTGGCTTTGGCGTTGATATGTATGATATTCCTTCATCACCGAATTTCATTGAACTGCGCAATACCCGCAAAAACCAGTATTTGAGCCTGCTTGACAATATGAAGCTGCACGATAATCTGCCGGCAGTCTTAAATAACGATACCATAATCATTTCTATCGGCTGCCAGCATTTCCGCAGCCTCTGCCGCGAATTAAATGCTTATGACCTGGACGGCAAGACCTTTCTTTTGGCCATGAAAGGGCTTGAGGTTCCCGATGCCAAATACATGCACCAGATTATGCGTGAGGAAATCGGGAAAAATATTCACATCGGCGTTTTGGCCGGTCCGGGGCATGTTCAGGATTATACCAAAGGCGTGCCTTCCTGCGTTGTTGTCGATTCTGATGAGGAAGAAACCAAAGACCGCCTGATAAAAATGTTTTCCAGTGAGCTGATTCGTTTTTATTACGGCGCCGACTTAATCGGCAATCAGATTGGCGCCGCGCTGAAAAACGTCATCGGCATTGCTGCGGGAATTCTGGACGGATTGGAATGGCACGGCTTAAAAGGCGCATTAATGGCCCGTGCACCGGTTGAAGTCGGCCGCTTTATCCGGTATTTTGGCGGCAATCCGCAAACAGCCTACGGCCTGGCTCATCTCGGCGATTATGAAGCCACCCTTTTTTCTCCTTACAGCCACAACCGCACTTTTGGTGAAAAACTGGCCCGGGGAGAAGATTTCGGCAAGCTTGCGGAAGGCGTACCGACCCTGAAAGCCGTCAAAATCATTGCCGACAGAGAAAATATTGATATGCCGATTTGTCAGGCTTTATACCGGGTTGTCTATGAAAAAGCCGACATCAAAGACACTATCCGCAGCATGTTTACCCGCGATGTCAAACAGGAATTCGAAGATTGGGGAAAATAAAATGAACCGTTTTTTGTCTGCCGCAACGGCCACCTGGTTTGGCTTGGGTCTGATGCCCAAAGCCTCGGGAACTTTTGGCTCCTTGGGGGCTTTGCCGCTGGTTTGGCTGCTCGTTTACGCCGGATACGGTGTCGGTGCCTTATTTCTGGCCGCGGCAATATTGTTTTTTGCCGGCGTCTGGGCAACTCATCAGATAATCAGCGGCCAGAAAGACAAAGACCCTTCCAAAGTTGTCATTGACGAAGTTGTGGGGCAGATATTGTCTTTTGCCCTGGTCTGGCCGGAACTGGATACGGTTGCCGGATGGAAATTTTATCTGGCCGGTTTTGTGTTGTTCCGCTTCTTTGACATTTGCAAAATGGGACCGGTAAAGTTTTTCGACCGCCGCGTACACAATGCCTGGGGCGTGATGTTGGATGATGTCTTTGCCGGCATTATTGCGGCTTTGTGTCTCTATGCCGGCCGTGGCATTTTATAAAATTCAGAACAGCGAAAATTCATAAGCGGCCTTTCCCTCAAGGATATTCCTTATGTCTTCGCGGAAAGGAGCGGCCATATTTAATTCGTCTTCGCTGATGCGTTCCACGTTCAGCGTCTGCACCTGGGCGTCAATGCTTTGCCTCAGGTTCTGCGCCGCACTTTGGTTGTTTTCGGTTTCAAGCTGTTGCTGCCAGGTTTTTATCATTCCGCCGATAAGCTCTTCATGGTCAAGCGTTTGAACGATGGAAACCAGCCTCTGCTGCACATAAAAGAAGCGGTCGGCGTTCCAGCCCCGGTGTTCCAGCCAGCGAACCACCTTCGGATGCAAAACTTTTGACGGCTTGCCGTCAGCCAGAGATACCTGATAAACCGCCAGCTGCACCACGTTGCTCTGCAGATATTTGGGCCACAACCTCAAAAAACTGTTCATTTCGTCATAAGAAATTTCCGGCTCAAAAGACGTCCGGCTGCTGGTAACCTCATGCCGGGCGGCATAGTTAAAAATCGGCGATTTACAAAATATCACCGCGATAATGGCAAAAACCCAAAAGTAAACATACTTTTTCATTAATCCTTACCAGCGCAGATTGGAAATAATATAATCGGGATACCCGTCCAGATTTGACGCCAGCTCGCGGGTCTTGGCCACGTCCGAGATATATCCCTCTCCCAAAAAGTTGACATGCACGCCTTTGGTAACCAGCAGACTGCCGAACCCGGCCAGATTGGCACCTTTAATATCCGTTGCCAGATTATCTCCGATAACCAGAATTCTTTCTTTCGGCGTTTCAATCGGCAAAACTTCCATGCAATAAGCCATAATCAGCGGATCCGGTTTGCCGACGGTAATAATCCGGCCGCCCAGCACGGCATATTGTTCGGCCAGGGCTCCCGGCGCCAGACAGATTTTTCCGTCCTTAAAGCTGGAAGTGTCATTTCCGGCAATCACAAACGGTATTCCCATTCCGGCCGCCTGTTCCAGCAGCGGCATATACCGGTCAATCGTATCATCCTCGGCCGCAACGCTGTCCATAAACATAAAATCTGCTTCCGGCAGGCTGTTCACCGCCTGATAATCCAGATTGGCAAAAACCGCCGTATTTTTTCCGCTGCCCAGCCGGTAATATTTTTGCCCGATATGTTCCAAATCCCCGCTGCGGTTTTTCAGTTTATAATGCAAAATTTCTCCCGCTGTGATAATGGCATCAAACAGCTTTAAGGGTATTTTGTTTTCCACAAACAAATCGCACAATTGCGACACCCGCAAAACCGTATTGGAACACAACACGATTTTTTTACCGCTTTTTTTCATGTTTATCAAAGCATCGACTGCTTCTTTCCGGATAACGGCGCCGTCGCTCAAAACCCCGCTGAAACCGACAATCACCGCATCAAAATCCTCTATGATTTTTGCCGTGTTGACTATGGGCCTGATCATTTTTATCATTGATTTCTCAAATCTGCCAAAAAACTTAAAACCTTATTTGCCTCGCAGTATAACAGTTATTTCCTTACAAATAATTAATCGGCGGCGCAAAAACTTATTTTATCAGCCGTTTCAACACCTCGTTGGCTATGGTCAGCCCGAAGACGGCCGTCACCGTCGGCAGCGATCCCAATATATGCCGCCCGCCTTCCGTATTATCGGAAACGGCACGATTATCGGGCGGTTCGGTTGATGAAACGCACATAACCCGGTTGAGATCAATACCTTCTTTTTTCAGCCCCCGCCGAACCTGCCGGGCCAGGGAACAGTTTTTTGTCTCGCTCAGCGGACCGTATTTTATCAGGGATGTTTCGCGTTTCAGTGCCGCCCCCATGGATGAGATAAACGGAATCCCTCTTTGCGACAGTTCTTTTATCAACAAACATTTTGCCCCCAGGGAATCTATGGCATCAACGGCAAAGTCAGGTTTCTCCGCCAGCAGCTCGTCAATATTGGCGGCATCAATAAACATATTTTTAACCACCACCCGGCAGCGGGGATTAATTTCATGCACTCTCTCGGCGGCAACTTCGGTTTTGGCTCGGCCGATAGTCGATTCCAGGGCCAAAATCTGCCGGTTGATGTTGCTTGTTTCAAAACGGTCAAAATCAACCAGAATCAACTTTCCCGTGCCAGCCCGGGCCAATGCCTCCAGCACATAACCGCCGACGGCTCCCAACCCGGCAATTAATATTGTGGAATTAAAAATTTTTTGCATATTTTCCGCGCCGAGCATGGCTTCCGTACGCATAAATCTGTTATCTGCCATAGATAAATTCCTTTACATTTTGTTCCAGCTGTCGGGAAAATTCTTCCGGACTGTTTCCTCTGTCCCCGGCCAAAATTTCAATCAGTCCCGGCAGCCTTTCCGGCAGATTGATTATGCCTTTTTCTTCTGCCTGATAAGGCCCGTCGGTTTCCGTCAGAATTTTCTCTGCCGGCACCGTTGAAATCACTTTTTGCCGCTCTTTGTTTTTCAGAATAGAAAAGGAAAACGACACATACCCGCCGCATTTAATGATTTTTTTCAAAATCTCGGTACTGGCGTTAAAAGAATGAAACACAAATTTCTCCGGCAGAATATTCCAGAATTTTTCCATCATTCCCCAGCAGCGGACGGCATGAATAATCAGCGGCCGCCGGTATTTTTCCGCCAGTTCGATATGTCTTTGAAAAACGTTGCATTGCGGCTCGGGCTGTTTGTCCTTGATGCCGTCCAGTCCGCACTCGCCGATTAGCGCTTCGGGATATTGTCTCAGCCAATACTCCAGCTGTTCTCCCCAGTCTGCCGCCGTTTCCCCGATATGCCAGGGATGAAGCCCGAAAGCCGGCACGATTTCATCCGGATACGATTGCGCCAAATCGCTCACTTTTTTCCAGTCGGCAGGTGCTGTCCCGCAGCAAATCATACGCTTTACGCCGGCCTGTCGGGCTGCGTTTATGATTGTCTTCAGTTTTTCTTCATTATAATCTTGCAAATGAATATGCGTATCTGTAAACTTCATTCAGGATTCCTTGTTAAACCTTTGCCAAAAGTTTAAGCTTTTTGACGGCGCTTAACAAGCATTAATTTATACCAGTTTTACATTGGAGTAACCAACATGACGATTCTGACCCGTCCGGAAATAACCGTAAATCTTGAAAATCTGCTGTCCAATTATCATACTTTGCAAACAATTGCTCCCCGGGCGGAAGCCGCGGCCGTGGTTAAAGATGATGCTTACGGACTGGGTGCGGCTGCCGTGGCGGAAAAACTTTACTCTCAGGGCGGCTGTCGGCGTTTTTTTGTGGCGCATGCCCGGGAAGGTGAGGAGATTCGCCCGGTAGTTCCCGAGGCCGAAATTTATGTCCTGCAGGGAATAGGGGTTGATAACCTTGAAGCCTGCCGCCGGGCGCGTTTAACCCCGGTCATCAGCAGTCCGCAAATGCTGGCCTTTTGGAAGCAGAATACCATTCCCGGGATTCGCCCGGCCGTTAATATTGAAACCGGCCTCAATCGCCTGGGCTTTCGTGAAAACGAGCTGGCGGAGTTGTCTCCGGCCGACAGGGAAAGCTTTTGTTTCGTCATGTCTCATCTGGCCTGCGGCGATGAAAAAGATCATTTTATGAACCGTTTTCAGCTGGATAACTTTGTCCGTCGCAAACAACGCTGGTTTCCAAATCTGCCGGCGTCTTTGTCTGCCTCCGACGGAACCTTTCTCGGAACTGATTATCAGTTTGACATTGTCCGCCTCGGCGCCGCTCTTTATGGTCTGAACACAGCGCCTTATCGTGAAAATCAAATGAAAAACGTTGTGTCGCTGAGTGCTCCTGTTTTGCAAACCGCTGATCTGCCTCAGGGATCTTTTGTCGGCTACTCGGCCACTTACCGTGCCACTTCCGACCGCCGCATTGCTATCATTTCCGTCGGCTACGGCGATGGCTTACCCCGCAGTCTGTCCAATGTCGGAAAAGTTTTCTTTTCCCGTTCCGGCAAATTATTTGAGGCCCGGATTCTGGGGCGCATTTCTATGGATAATGTTATTTGTGATATTACGGATATTCCTGAAGTTGAACCCGGCGCCCAAGCCTGGCTGCTTTTTGATTCCTATACGGCTGATGATATGGGGCGTGATGCCGGAACCATCGGTTATGAAATCTTATCCCGTATCGGAAAAAGCCGCCGAGCCGTGCGCCGGTATATTTAGCAAAGAAATTATTTTTCGGCTGTCGGAGTATATTCCTCAAACACCAGATTGATGTCGCTGCCGTTGCTGAGGGTTAATTTCTTGCCTTCAAGCTTGTATGAGGTAATTTTTGACAAATCCGCCAGATATTTATGTTCGGCTTCCATCTGAGGAACCGGACCGGCCATCATTGTTGCTCCGGCGGCGCCGAAAGAAATACCGTCAGGCGCAGAAGTCAGCTGATAGCTTCCGAAATAATTGTTGATAGCCTTTCCGTGAAATCTCATTTCATTGGCATCAAAAGCCAGTGTAATTTCCAAACCGGCCGGTTTTTCGCTCAGTTGGAAAGATTTTCCTTTGATTGAGGCGGTTTCGGCCTTGCTGCATGCCGCCACCATCAATAAAGAAAACAACGCGGTCATTAATTTTTTCATGATTACAACTCCTCAATTTTGTATTAAATCAACATCAGCATAACGGATGTCACAAAAAAATCCAGCAAAAATAAAAATTATACTTGATTTTTATTTTTATCCTTTGTATGTTACCTCTCAGCAAAGCGATGCCGCCGTAGCTCAGTGGTAGAGCACGTCATTGGTAATGACGGGGTCGTAAGTCCGATTCTTATCGGCGGCACCATTTATCAAAAAAGCCTCCGCGAGGGGGCTTTTTTGATAAATGCCTGAGGCCGTTAGAAGCGGACTTACGAAGTAATGTCCGGAGCGGATAGTTGCCGAAAGCGAGTGTTGAGCTTTAGCTTTTAGCTTAGCGAAATACGAAGCTTGAGGCTTACGACGCGAAAGGGGCCCGTTGGCTCAGCCAATGGGAATATACATTCTTATCGGCGGCACCATTTTTAGAAATTCCGCATTTATTGCGGATTTTTTCTTTTTAAACAAGCGCTTATTTAGTCCGATTTTGAGGATTTTTAAAATAGGCAATTTTCAACAATTTATCGGACTTTACTATTGTAATTTAGCAGATAGTGCAGGGATATCATTTTGTAATTGTACGATGATATTATTTAATGCTTTTTTATATCCTTCAAATGCTGCCACCGTATATGGATCATCCCATCCCCAATATGCTGCCATATATGCCGTATCTTCAGCTTCTCCAGAATAGCGGGCAATTCGTTTGCCATTTTTATCCAACACATTTAATTCTAATTCCCACTTAGCCGTGTATGAATTCAATGGGACACCAAGTGCCGGAGGAATAAATAAAAGAGGGTATAATGTAAATAACCAAGCATTATTTGGTTCATTTTCAAAATAGACAGGGTCTAGTACCAGTTTTCCTTTAACAGAACCATTTACATCAACCAGATTCATCTCTACTTCACGCCTGAACAATGTAGCAAATTCATTGTTAAATTGCATACTAGACATACTGATACCAGATGCTTTTCCCGTTTCAAAAATAGGTTCCATGTTGGGTAATTTCTGATAAAATCCGCGATTGCTAGGATGCATCGCATTTTGTAAATCATAATTTGCACACCCAATCAATAACATTATAAAAAACAAGTAAATTTTCTTCATAGTAACCTCTCTTTTAGATATACTATAAAAATAACTTTTAATTTTCAAATATATTCTTTCATTTCAAACATATCTATTTTCTTACTCAAAAGCTTAAAATCATCATAGAAATTAGTCCGATAATTGCATAGTATCTCGCACCATTTTTGATATTTCCGCCCAAGTGGCGGATTTTTTGTTTTTAAACAAACACTTATTTAGTCAGATTTTGAGGATTTTAAAATTGGCGATTTTTGATGAATTATCGGACTTTTAAGAAAATATTCTAAAAACTTTACAAATTTAATTTTTTTAATAAAATAC
>CALYAY010000027.1 GCA_944393695.1 uncultured Alphaproteobacteria bacterium
CATCAGCATTATTGCCGGCAAACTCATTCCCCGAACAGGCCGAAGTGTCGGTCACAAAACAGGTGGCAGCGAGTTGGATGAGTTTGTTGTTATCACCCTCACCCGTTCTGCTCCGCAGCCCGACCTCTCCCCTCAAGGGAGAGGTTGACTGGTCATACTCCGGCTTGACCGGAGTATCCAGGTCAGACAAAGCAGCTGATTTATTCCACCTGGATCCTCGGAGCAAGTCCGAGGATGACAGAGTCCCTTTTCCACCTCGCCCTTGAAGGGAGAGGTCGGAGCGTAAGCTCCGGGTGAGGGTGACAAACAAATCATCCTTATCAAAATCTTCGAGTGAAGACAAATGAGCGGCCGTGAGGTGTGAAGTGTGTGTAGAAACATGTGATTTAAGCATGGCCGCACTTAACACCGGAGGCGTATCATAAGGATTAAAACCGGCGTAACACAAATCAGCTCCGGCAATAAACGACATGCACGAAACCGACAACATGAGTATAGTTTTATTCATCATAATAGCACCTCTGTTATTAATTACATTTGTCTTCACGAATCTAATGATAACAGAAAGTTTGGTTATTGTAAATAGTTAATTTTCAGTTAAGACGGAAAATCGGACGAGGTTTTGTTTATGATGAATGAAACCCTCTCTAACTCCCCCTGAGTTTTCAGGGAGGGGAAATATGGGGAAAAGGTTTTAGGGGGAGAAGGTTAGGATGAGTTTTTACCTGGATACTCCGGTCAAGCCGGAGTATGACAAAGAGGAGGGGACAGGGAAAAGGTAAGGCTAATATTTACCCCTCCGACTCCCCTTTTGAAGGGGAGAGGGCAATAAGGAAGATCCCTTGACGTTCAGGCTGGCGCTGAACGAGGGATGACATAGCCAAACCCCCTCTAACTCCCCCTAATATTTTAGGGGGAGAATACATGGAAGGTTGATTGTCACCCTCACCCTGACCCGTCTGGCTGCGTAAGTGTTGCAGAAAGGGCAACACTAACTTGCTGCGGTCAGCAGAAACTGTAACATTTGCTTTCGTCGCTGTCGCTGGGTCGCAAATTAACAGTTCTGCCCCAGTCGTCAGAAAACAATTCACCGGATTGTTTTCTTTCCTCCTGCCCCTCAAGGGAGAGGGAAGAGAAAGGAGGACAACATTTCCCTTCAAGGGAGAGGGAAGAATATGGGAAGGCTTTAGGGAGAGAAGATTAGGATGATTTATGAAAAAGAAAGCCCGTTTGCACGGGCTTTTTTCAGATTGCTTTACGGACGGCTTCAAAGGCATCGTTCAGTTTGTTGCCATCGGGGCCGCCGGCCTGAGCCATGTCGGGACGGCCGCCGCCGCCCTGGCCGCCTACTGCCGCCGAGGCCAGTTTGACCAAATCAACGGCGGAATATTTGTTGGTCAGATCTTTGGTGACGCCGACAACAATGGAAGCTTTGTTGTCTTTGCTGGTACCGAGGACAACAATTCCGGAACCGAGGCTCTTGTTGATTTCGTCAATGAAGGCCTTCAACTCTTTGGGGTGAACATTGGGAACCGAACGGGCGATGAATTTGACGCCGTTGACGGTTTCGACATTATCTTGGTTGTCCGAGGCTTTGGCATTGGCAAAGCTTTTCTTTAGTTCGAACATGTCGGCTTCAAGCTTTTTCTTTTCATCAAGCAGTTGTTGAATGCGTGTTTCCAAGTTGTTGAAATCAGACTTTAAAATCTGTCCGGCGGCGCGGAGTTTGTTTTCCATGTGCTGGACATATTCTTCGGCTCCGCGGCCGGTGACGCATTCAATACGACGGATGCCGGCAGCGACGGCGCTTTCGCTCACAATGTTGAAATAGCCGATTTGTCCGGTGGATTTGACATGAGTTCCGCCGCAGAGTTCACGGGAGAAGACTTCATCATCATCGCCCATGGAAACCACCCGGACTTCCTCACCGTATTTTTCGCCGAACAGAGCCATGGCGCCGGTTTTGACCGCTTCATCCTGAGACATCAGCACGGTGGTGACTTTATAGTCTTTGCGAATAGCCCGGTTGACAATATTTTCAACCTGGCGCTGTTCTTCTGCGGTTATCTGTTTGTGGTGCGAAATGTCAAAACGCATGCGGTCAGGCGCAACGAGCGAGCCTTTTTGAGTGACGTGAGCACCCAGAACGTCACGCAGAGCCCGGTGAACCAGGTGGGTGACGGAGTGGTTGGCGCAAATATCCTGGCGGCGTTCCTCGTCAACATGAAAGGTGAGGGTGTCGCCGACTTTGACCGAGCCTTTTATTAATTTGCAGCAATGGACATAGAGGCCGTCGAGTTTGTGTTTGGTATCGGTGACCTCAATGGCGGTGTCCTGATTATAGAGCATGCCGCTGTCGCCGACCTGACCGCCCATTTCCGCATAGAAGGGGGTTTGATTGGCCAGAAGATAAAATTCGCCGCCGGTGACAGTATTAATCAGCTGATTGTCTTTGACCAGGGCGGTTATCTGAGCATCGGTTTTCAACGTGTTGTAACCGAGAAATTCGGTATCGCCGATTTTTTCTTTAACTTCGAACCAGATTTTTTCGGTTCCGGCATCACCGGAGCCGGCCCAGTTTTTGCGGGCTTCTTCACGCTGTTTTTGCATGGCAGCGTCAAAACCTTTGGTGTCGACTTTGATGTTTTTGGCACGCAGGGCATCCTGAGTCAAATCAAGCGGGAAACCGTAGGTGTCGTAAAGACGGAAGGCTGTTTCTCCGGGGAGCGTATCGCCGGCTCCGAGCCCGGCAGAAACATCATCCAACAGGCGAAGACCTTTGTCCAGGGTTTTCAAAAAGCGGGTTTCTTCTGATTTGATGGTTTCGGTAATCAGAGCTTCGGCACGATAAAGTTCGGGATAAGCTTCGCCCATTTCACGCTGCAGCGAGGGCAGAAGCTTGTACATCATGGGTTCTTTAACCCCGAGCATGTAGGCATGCCGCATGGCACGGCGCATGATGCGGCGCAGAACATAACCCCGTCCTTCGTTGGAAGGCAAAACGCCGTCGGCAATCAAAAAGGCGGTTGAACGCAAGTGGTCGGCAATGACATTGAATGAGGCTTTGAGCGGGCCTTCAGGGTCTTCTTTGGGAGCCAGTTTGGAAATATCGTTAATCAGGCTGCGGAAGAGGTCAATATCGTAATTGGAATGAACACCCTGCAGAATGGCGGAAATGCGTTCCAGTCCCATGCCGGTGTCGATGCATTTTTTCTTTAAAGGAATGCGAGTGCCGTCGGGTAAATCTTCAAACTGGTCGAAAACCAGGTTCCAGATTTCAATCCAGCGGTCACCGTCTTCTTCCGGTGTTCCGGGCAGACCACCCCAAACCTCGGGGCCGTGGTCGTAAAAGATTTCGGAACAGGGGCCGCAGGGGCCGGTATCGCCCATTTGCCAGAAATTATCCTTGGTGGCAATGCGGATAATGCGGTCATCCGGCAGGTTGGAGATCTTTTTCCATAAATTCCAGGCTTCATCATCGTTATGATAAACGGTTACTGCCAGGCGGTCTTTGGGCAGGGCAAATTCGCCGGTGACAAGCTGCCAGGCCCATTCAATGGCTTCTTCCTTAAAATAATCGCCAAAAGAGAAATTGCCCAGCATTTCAAAAAAAGTATGGTGACGCACGGTGTAGCCGACATTGTCCAGGTCATTGTGTTTGCCGCCGGCACGAACGGATTTTTGGGAAGTTGCGGCCCGGGTGTAGTCGCGGGTTTCGTTGCCGGTGAAAATGTTTTTGAACTGAACCATGCCCGAGTTGGTGAACATCAGGGTCGGGTCATTGTCGGGAACCAGGGATGAGGACGGAATAATCTTGTGTCCGCGGTCAGCAAAAAAGTTTAGGTAGGTGCTTCTTATGTCTTTTAATGTTGTTGTCATTTTTGTTTTACTTCCCAATTTAAATCGTAAAATTTTAACTGCTGTAAAAATAGGTCAAAATTTTTACAGAGTCTAGCAAAAAATGCAGCGAAAATGCTATAAAAATACCATGTAGCGTTTGGTGTTTTTACATATACAGTTCAGCTGTAAGGCCGTGTTCGGTAACCATGCTCATGTTAACAAAGGTGGTGTAGAGAATAAAGGCAAAATAAGGATAAAGAAGCTGCGCGGCCAGCTGTTCGCCTTCCTTGAATATACGTATGGAGCGGAAAGCCAGAATCGTGTAGGGCAGCATGATGATTAGTCCCCAGCCGAGCTGCTTGCAGAAAAAGAATGCATAACACCATAAAAACTGCAGAATGAGCAGGCCGAGAAAGGGGTAGTTGTATTTGGGAAATTCGACAGCCGGCAGGCGCAGAATCAGCACCATGAAAGCGGCACCGAGCAGAATGTCGGCCACCATCCAACCGATAAGGTAAAACGAATCGCCGGGAACAATGTTGGGATGAAAAATAAAATGGTACCAGTCGTTGATGCCTGCGGTTATGAAAAATTTTGAATAATAAGCAACAACCGCGGTGATGGCAAAAATATAAGCCATGCTGACGTATTTGGCGGTTTCGTTAATCTTTTTGATTTTCTTAACCATTTGAGGCCTCCCTGATATCTGCTGACTTATAAGATAGGTCATACAAATAAAAATGCAAGCCTTCTTTCGTGACAAAATGTAAAAAATACTTGAATTTTGTCAAAAAATATGTTTAATTACCTATAAATAAGTTATGGAGCTTCGTTATGGCAGCAAAAAAACAAAAGATAAATCCGGGAACAAAGATTGTGTTTGTGGCCGGGGTGAATGATGAGCGTATCGGCGGAAACTGTTCTGTTATTGAGCACACCAACGAGAAAGGTAAAGTTAGTCGGGCGATGTTTGACCTGGGAACAATGTTTGCGCCGTATGAATCCGGTTTTGACGCGGCTTATCCGAATGTGGACGAGTATTTTGACCGGGTTGATCCGGTGAGCGGCAAAGAAACCAAGGCAACCAAACCAGTGGATATGCTTTTTATCACCCATGCACACGAAGATCATATCGGCGGGCTGGTGAACTATGTGCGGATGGGGTATAAGCTGCCGCCGATTAAGACCAGCCGCTTTACCCGCAATCTGATTAACATTGTGTTTACGCAAAACGGCATTACCGAAGGCCGTCCCGAGATTATGCCCGTGAAGCCGGGGGAAAATATCCGGGTGAGCGAAGATATGGTGGTGGAGGCTTTCAGTGTCAGCCATTCGATTATTGATTCTCTTGGTTTTCACACGCTGACTTTTGTCGACGGTAAGCCTGAAGCCGGTATTATGAATTACGGAGACTTTCTGACCGAGGAAAACATGCCGCTCGGTAAATCGTTTAACAATGAGGAGATTGAAGATTTGATGCGGCGTAAGCCGGTGACTACTTTTCTGGTTGATTCCACTTCAATCAGTCCCCGGGCGGGCAAGCGTATCGGTTTTGACAAGGCGGTGGAAAATGCGGTGTCGGTTATTAACCGGAATCCCGACCGCAATGTGATTATTTCGCCGGTGATTTCACGCAGTTTGCAAAACATGAGCATTGATATTGAGGCGGCCCGGCAGACCGGAACAAAAGTCTGTCTTGACGGAACGTGGCTGCGGCTGGTGTATAAGGCCATGCAGCTCAGCGGCTATAAAGATTTTGAGGATGTGATTTATAAAGGTGATGTTGCCAAGTTTCTTGAAGACAAGAAAGTGGCAAAGAAATATATTATCTGTACCGGCGCTTTTGCCCAGGGGCTGAATGAATATAAATCCAACCAGTCGGGCAACGGTTTTAATGCCATTCCTATGGCTTCGGCCACCCGTATGGCGCTTGGACTGCATAAGAGCCTGACGCTTGGAAACAACTGTCTGGTTTTGGCCCGGCAGCGGATTATTGACGAGATTAACGGCAAGACCGGGCCGGAAATGTTGCAGCTGATGGCAGCGCAGGGAGCCAAGGTGGTGATGACGCTGGGCAGCAGAAAGGTTGGCAATTTTGAGGAAATTCAAATGCAGGATTCCGGGCATGTTAACGGCGAAGCCTTTGTCCGGCTGATGGAAATGAACCGGAAATATGCACCGGATGCGGTTTATGTGCCGATACACGGGAATCCCCAACAATGTGAAACAACCCGCAAAATGGCCGAGGATTTCGGTGTTAAGTCTGTGACCGTGGCTAACAGTGCGGAATTGGCGGTTAAAGCCGGTGAGGCAAAAGAGATTGAACCCGCTCAGCCGAAGGATTTTTCATGGATTGCGGTCAAAAAAGTGCTTTATAACCCGCTGGAGCCGGAAAAATTTGTTTCTCCGGAAGGAAGTCTGGAATTTTGGCTGGTGGATAAGGATTATCAGCCGCTGCAGGACAAGCCGTTTTTTGATACGGCAATGGTGCGGAATTCAAAACCCGGAAATGATGATTATTACGCCAACCACGGAGAATTGTTTGATGATACAACAGAGTTTGCGGCAAAAGAAACGATGCGTGAACGAAAGGCTAAACTCTCTCGCAAAGAGAAAAAACGTCTTAGCGATGAGGAGAGAAAATTTCGCGCGGAAGAAAAAGCTGATCGCCGCAAACGTCTTGCGGACAAAAGGCACAACGCCGATACTGTTCAGGCCATGACTTATATTGACGGGCAGGGGATTGAACGGGTTAAAACGACCAAAAGCGGTAAAATTCGCAAGGTTAATCCGTTGCGGCTGCGCGGTAGAGGAAAAGAGTTGGATTAAGTTTTTCTGCCTACTGACATGGAAGAAGAAAACCCGCTTTCGGAAGAAGGCGGGTTTTTTGTGTTTTGGTGGTTAGAATTCGATGACAGGGCGGACTAAGTAAGAACTGTCTTTAGAACCTTGTATATAAGCAGCATCAGAAGAATTCATGTTGGTATGAAGTGTTCCGAACCATACTGGATGAAAAGTGGTGGAATTTCCCAAATAAGTTTCTGTTATTGTATCTTGAGATGCCGTAGATGACCAAAAGTTGACAGGTGTACTTGTGAAATGTCCTGTATTGAAATAAATTGACGAGATTAAACCGGCTGCCGGCAGGCACCAATCACCTGTATTAGTTCCTTCTGTTTTATATTCATGCGCTGCCCAGGCTGCCGGATAAGTATTTTTATCTCCTGCGGCAATAATTTTTTGAGTGTTTAAGCAACTGTTATAGTCTTTTTTGGCATCTGTGGAGGAATGAATTATTTCAGGAATATCAGGACTGGAGTTTGATATTGCCCACTGGTGGGTGCCTGCATTTGTCAGAGCAACGGCATAACCACAATTTCCATCTACGCGTATGACTTCGGCAATGGGGGTTTTTCCCGGGATAGTTAAGGAGTCGGCATAACCATGAAAAGGATAACAGGTTCCGTCACTGTACAGATAATCAAATGAGGAGCAGTTTTTTGCATAACCGGAACATTCTCCCCAGACCGGAGGGGTAACGCAGGCGCCTTCTTCCCGGCCCCATACGTAACCGTTTTGGCAATTACACAGCATATATTTGTTATCGCAGGATTTTCCTACGCCGCCGGCTTCGTTGGGGCCGGTACAGCTATATTTATAGGCATCCCAGCAAACGCATGCATTATTATCCCATACGTATGCTCCGCTGCATTTACAGGATTGGTATTTTCCGCCGCAACTGGTTCCGCTGGGGCTCTCGTTGGTGCCGGTACAGGCATATTTATAGGATGAATCACAGGTGCAGGTTTGGGAGCTTGCATTCCAGTCGTAGCCGCTTTGGCAGCCGGATTTGTAGTAGCGGTTGGAACATTCTTCGTAGGTGCAGGTGTAGGGGCTTGGACAGCTGGTGAGGGTGCCGAGATTGGGACAGGGCTTGCAGTTGTCGTATTTTGTGGTGGTGCCGGAGAGGCAGGAGTTTGCGCCGGCTTCGGGGCCCATGGAGCCGCAATCCATAAACCCGTCACAGGGGTTGGGCTTAACTTTGAAATGTTCCTGTCCGTCACAGTTAGTACAAGCCTCGCCATCCTGAACGTAGCCTTCGGGAATGGTATCGGCTGTGTAAGGATAACCGGCGCAGGTGTTGCAGCAGGTGCCGTAAGAGCTATCGTATGAGCAACGGTCGGAACTTAATTGCTGTCCCTCACCGCAGGTATTTGTATAGTTTGGATTTAATTCTTTGCAGGCGCGTTCGGTGTCTTTTTCACAAGAAGCATATTTATTACCGCAGGCGGTGCCTACGCCGTAATAGGGCGGTTCACAAGCTACATAGTTGTCCGGGCATGGTTCCTGGCAAGTTTCAAAATAAGAATTGTCGTAAGGGCAAAGGTTTATTTTATCATAACCTGGCGGACAGGATGTCTGGGTATATCCTTCCTGGCGGCAGCGCTCGGCATTGTCGAGGTCATAATCGTCATTGTTTTCCGGTTGGTTGGGAACACCGTGTCCGTTATCATCGGCATTGTTGCCGGCAAACTCATTGCCTGAACAGGCCGAGGTGTCGGTTACGAAGCAGGTCGCCGCGAGTTGGATGAGTTTATTATCATTCTTATCAAAATCTTCGAGTGAAGACAAATGAGCGGCCGTGAGGTGTGAAGTATGTGTGGAAACGTGTGATTTAAGCATGGCCGCGTTTAACACCGGAGGCGTATCATCAGGATTAAAACCGGCATAACACAAATCAGCTCCGGCAATAAACGACATGCAGGAAACCGACAACATGAGTATAGTTTTATTCATCATAATAGCACCTCTGTTATTAATTACATTTGTCTTCACGAATCTTATGATAACAGAAATTGAAATGGTTGTAAATAGATAATTTGGCTATATGACGGAAAATCGGACGAGGATGAATGAAACCCCCTCTAACTCCCCCTAATATTTTAGGGGGAGAATAAGTTAGGGGCCTATATTTGACCCCTCCGGCTCCCCTTTTGAAAGGGGAGAGGGCAACAAGGAAGATCCCTTGACGTTCAGGCTGGCGCTGAACGAGGGATGACATTGCCATACCCCCTCCTGCTTTCTGGCTCCTAAGCTCACTACGTTTGCTAAGTCGCTGCGGTCACTCGGTTTGTAATGCTTATTTCGCTTCGCTACCGCTAGCTCATGAGCTAACAAGCTCTCGCCTGTCGTTGAAAATATCTCCACTGAAGATATTTTCTGCCTCCAGCCCTATAACTATAGGGGGGAGGGTAGGTTTGGGACTAATGTTTTAGAGCGGAGAGGAAAAAATAAAAGTGCGTTTTTTTTGATTTTGCCGGTAGGAAAATCAGAGCGGAAAATCGAGGGTGCGGTTTTCGATTTCCTTAAAGTATTTAACCGTTTCGGCCCGGAGTGACGAAGCAGCCTCTTCATCGCAGACAATGATGCTGTGCTGGTGCATTTGCAAAATGCTTATCGGCCACATGTGAGTGACGGCGCCTTCCACACCCTGGCGGATGGCTTCGGCCTTGTTGCTGCCGGTGGCGATAATCATGACTTCTTCCGCATCGGTAATGGTGCCGACACCGACGGTGAGTGTCGTCTTTGGGACACGGTTGAGGTCATTGTCAAAGAAGCGGGAATTTGATTTGATGGTGTCATAGCGCAGGGTTTTGATGCGCGTGCGCGATGACAGCGAAGATCCCGGTTCGTTGAAGGCAATGTGGCCGTCGGTACCAATGCCGCCAATGAAAAGATTTACACCGCCGCATTTTTTGATGGCGTTTTCGTAATCCGTGCATTCTTTTTCATAATCGCGGGTCATGCCGTTCAGCATATGAATGTTTTGCGGCTTGATGTTGATGTGTTTGAAAAAGTTTTCTTTCATGAAATAATGATAGCTTTGCGGATGTTCCGGCGGGAGGCCGATGTATTCGTCCATGTTGAAGGTGACAACGTTTTCAAAGGAGATTTTTCCGGCTTTATATTGTTCTATCAGGTTGCGATACATGCCCAGCGGCGTGGAACCTGTGGGCAGCCCCAGGACAAAGGGGCGGTTCGGTGCGGGGTGAAAGCGGTTGATTTTGTAAGCCACATAATCTGCCGCCCATTGGGAGCATTGTTCGCTGTCGGGTTTGATAATCACTCGCATAGTTTTTTTCCTTTTTGATAGAGTACACCGCCGATGAGGGTGTAGAGGTTGTTGAAATGTTTGTCAAAAATGACCAGGTCGGCATCATAGCCGGGGGCTATCAGGCCCAGATGTTCCTGTTTCATGATGCGGGCAGGATTGGAGGAAGCCATTTGTACCGCCTGTTCAAGGGTGAGGCCGAATTCATACAGGTTTTTTACTCCGTCGAGCATGGTGAGCGCCGAACCGGCAATGACATTGTCGGATTTGCGGTAGAAACATTTGTCAAGGTAAACTTCTTCGCTGTTGGCTATCAGGGGGAGTTTTTTCTGACGGGTGGGTTTTAGCGAATCCGTAACCAGGACAAGTTTGTCAATCGGTTTGCAGCGCAGCAGAAATTTGATAATGTCGGGGTTGATGTGAATCCCGTCGGCAATGACTTCACACGAGAGTTCGGGATGAATGAATACGGCGCCGACGGCTCCCGGGTCGCGGTGGTGCATGCGGCTCATGGCGTTAAACAGGTGGGTGACGTGCATGATGCGGGCCTGCATGCCTTCTACCATTTGTTCGTAGGTGGCATTGGTGTGGCCGGCCTGCAGCACGATGCCTTTGCCGATGCAGTGCAGCGCCAGGTGACGCATGTTTTTGAGCTCGGGGGCGACGGTCATGTTGATGATTTTGCCTTCGGAGGCTTCCCATAATTCATCCATCAGTTTGAGGTTGACCGGGTTGAGCGAGGCTTCGGACTGAACGCCGAGACGGGCCGGCGAGATAAACGGGCCTTCCAGGTGAATTCCCAGAATACGGGCGCCTTTTTCTTTGCCCATGGCTTCAACAATGGCGCGGATGCCGCGAATCATTTCATCGCGGGGAGCAGAATAAAGTGTGGGGATGAACGAGCTTACACCGTAGCGGGGCAGAATTTCGGACATCTTCAGAATCGAACGGGAATCGTTGTCGTCAGTGCCGAATCCGCCGATGCCGTGGATATGAGTATCAACAAAGCCGGGAGCAAGATAAGCGCCTTTGACATCAATAAAACGCACATTGGCGGGAAATTTTTTCTGTGCAAAGCGGACTTCGTTGAAAACGTCGATGATTTTGTAATCCTTGATGAGCACAGCGCAGTTTTTCATGGTGGTGTAGCCGTTGATGACGGTGGCGTTGTGCAGGCAGATTTCAGAAACCATACTTTATTCCTTCTTGCGAATCTTATTATATTCATTATATTAATATGCGGAAAATATTGCAACGGGAAAGAGAGGATTTTTTTATGGCGTTTTGGAAAAAATGGTTTGAACCAAAGCCTTTTAACGAGGGGTATCTGAGAGTTTCACCGGTGCATGAAATTTATTACCGGGAGTTTGGGAATCCGAAGGGAAAGCCGGCGGTTTGTCTGCACGGCGGGCCGGGATACCGCAGTAATGCGGATACGGCAAGGAATTTTAATCTGCACCGGCGGCGGGTTGTTTTGTTTGATCAGCGCGGGGCAGGGAGGTCGCGTCCGGCCGGCGAGGTGAAAGACAACACAACGCCGGATCTGGTGGAAGATATCCGGCGGCTGCTTGATTTTTTACAGATAAAAGACAAGGTGCTGGTTTATGGCAGTTCGTGGGGGTCAACCCTGGCCATGCTGTTTGCCGAGAAATATCCGGAGCGGGTGGAGCGGTTGGTGGTTTCCAAGGTGTTTCTGGCCAATGCCGAGAACCAGGCCTGGGAAACGGAATATGCGGGCTGGCTTTATCCCGATGTGTGGGAGAAAATTGCCGGCAGGGTGAAGGGGGGAGACAGCGTGCCTCAGTATTATAATAAGCTGATTTTATCGCGTGAGCGGAAAAAACAGGAGGAGGCCGTCAGGTTATACGGCAGTTATGAATTTGCGCTGGGCAGTCTGGAGCCGGAACCAAACCGCGGCGAAGTGAGCGAGGATGATATTAATTCTTCCAAAATATACATTAATTATGCGGCGCATGATTTCTTTTTGAAAGATGACGAGATTATGAAAAATATCAGGTCTGCGGAAAATATTCCTCTCTATATCATTCATAACCGGCTGGATTTGCTTTGTCCGCTGAACGGAGCTTATCGTCTGTATAAGGGAATGAAAAACGCCTGTCTGAATATTGTGCCGGCAATCGGACACGGCAGCAGGCAGATGAATCGGGAGATAAAAAAATATCTGAAGAATCTGTAACCCAAAAGAGATTCCCTGTGGGCGAATCCCGGTGTCCAATCCTAGAAAATCCTGGGGTTGGGCGCTTTTTTTCTGTGAATAAGTGAAAAAAAATGCTATTTGGGGCTGAAAATGGCAAAAAAATGCACATTTTTGGCGGAAGAGTGCGATTTTTTGTTTGACAAGGCTGTTCTTTTTGTTCTTAAATTTTGGTGTGGCCGCCGTGAAAGGCAGGGCTGCATTGGTTTTTAACATAATTTTTAGAGGGAGTCCTCACCGTGAATAAAAATGAATTGATCGCCAGCATCTCTAATGAAACTGGTTTGACTAAATCCGATTCTGCTAAAGCTTTGGATGCTTTCGTTTCTTCTATTACCAGCGCTTTGAAGTCTGGTGACGAAGTTCGTTTGGTTGGTTTCGGTACTTTTGCCGTTTCTACCCGTTCGGCTACTACCGGCCGCAATCCGCGCACCGGTGCCACCATTAAAATTCCGGCTCGCAAGCAGGCTAAATTTAAGGCTGGCAAAGCTCTTCAGGACTCTGTAAACTAATTTGAGACGGACCGGCCTGCTGCCGGTTCTTCTTTTATCGGTTTGCGTCCGCTTAAAGACTTCTCCGTTATGCGAGAGGTCTTTATTTTTTTGTCAGGAAAAATGTGACTTTTGAAAAAGATGAAATTTTTGAATTTTTTGCTTGATTAATTATTTTTATGAGTGTATAAGATTTTTCGTAAGTGAGAAGGGCGCTTAGCTCAGCTGGAAGAGCATCTCGTTTACACCGAGAGGGTCGGGAGTTCGAACCTCTCAGCGCCCACCAATCAGAAACCATCCGGAAGGGTGGTTTTTTTCGTAAGAAGAGAGGTTCGAACTCCCTCGGGAGTTCTTCTGGCTCCGTAAGTGTTGCCGAAGGGGCAACACTAAGTCGCTGTGGTCACTCGGTTTGTAACGCTCATTTTGCGTCGCTGCCGCTAGCTTATGAGCTAACAAACTGTCGCCTGTCGTTGAAAATATCTCCACCGGAGATATTTTCTGCCTCCAGCCTCTCAGCGCCCACCAATCAGAAACCAT
>CALYAY010000028.1 GCA_944393695.1 uncultured Alphaproteobacteria bacterium
CTATGGCTCTGAATAGCATAGGCAACTACATTTGGTCAAGTGAGTATGTTGATATTCCAAATCTGACCAACTTTGGCTCAGATTCTACTGCATCACAGGATTTGGCAAGTTGTGAAAATACAGAGGTAATAACTGCTACCGGAACAAACGATACTTATCCCGCTGCCTGGGCGGCTCACGAATATAAAACAGTTGGGACCGAGGCCGGAGATTGGTGCTTACCGGCAGCAGGTGTATTTACCTCTTATTATAACAATCAACAGTTAGTTAACATCGGTATGACCAATGCCGGAGGTACGCAGATAGGAACACGTTCCTACGTCTGGTCGTCTTCCGAGTACAATAGCGACGGCGCGTGGGACTCGGGTTTCAGCTTCGACATCGGGGTGGGCGGCCGCATCAAGGGTGGCAGCCACGAGGTCCGTCCCGTCCTTGAATTCTAATCCCGCCTCGTAACCCACCCCACTAAAAAAACTCCGCCCAATCAGACGGAGTTTTTTTATTCATAAAATTCATATTCCAAAACTTACATCAGTTCCAAAGCCTCGCTCACCAGATTTTTTGCCCCGTGAGCCACATTTTTAATTGACTTTGCCAACATATAAGCCGGCGTGGTGACAATACGGTTTTCTTCATCAACGCAAACCTCCTCCGCCTCACAGTTCTGATGTTTGGCTCCCATCTGCCTGATACCCTCTGCCATGGTTGAATCATTACCGATGGTCACCGTAATTTTATGCTTACCCAGCACTCTGGCTAAAACCACAGGCGCAATACACATACCGCCGATAACAATTCCCTCCTTATAGCTTTCCTTAAGCGCCCGCTCCACTTCCTCATTAACGCCGCATTGCGCACCCTTTACCGCAAAATTGCTCAGATTCAGCGCCGCACCAAAACCGCCGGGCAAAACCACCGCATCAAATTCCTGCGCCTTAAACTCCGACAACGGACGAATATTGCCACGGGCTATTCTTGCCGATTCGGCCAAAACATTCCGGTTATCCTCGTCTCCGGCCACGGCGGTTGATTCTCCCGTATAATGGTCAATCGTCCTAGCCTGCCAGGTATTGGGCGCAAAACACTGATAAGTGCTGCCGCTTTCGTCAATCGCCAGCAGCAGACTGACAGCCTCATGAATTTCCGAGCCGTCATACACGCCGCAGCCGGAAAGAATTACCGCAAATTTTGGAGCCTCATTCATCAATTTATTCCTTGCTTACCTATACTTTTTAATATATTACAATAAAATATAAACTATAATAAAAGGATTTCAATAAATAATTTTTTTCAGGACTACAATATGCAATCACAAACAACCACGTTAAGCAACGGTCTGCGAGTCATCACTTTAACCCGTCCCGACATCCAGACGGTATCGCTGGGCATCTGGGTACACACCGGCGCCGCATGTGAAACAGAAGACACCAACGGCATTTCCCATCTTCTGGAACATATGGTGTTTAAGGGCACCCCGACCAGAACATCTTTTCAGATTGATGCCGAAATCGAAAATGCCGGCGGCCAGACCAATGCTTACACCTCGCGCGAATTCACGGCCTTTTATGCCAAAATGCTCAAAGACGACGCCGAACTGGCGCTTGATGTCTTGTCCGACATTGTCCTTAATGCCGATTTTCCCGAAGCCGAACTCCAAAAAGAACGCGACGTGGTTGTTCAGGAAATAAAACAAACCATTGACACGCCCGATGATATTATCTTTGACTATTTTCAGGAACAGGCTTTTCCCGGACAGGCTCTCGGCCGCCCGATACTGGGCTCGGAACAGCTGGTTCTCTCTTATGACCGGAACAAGCTGCAAACCTACCGCCAGACACATTACGCAGCGGAAAACACGGTCATCTGCGCCGTGGGCAATATCATACATGACGATTTTGTAAAAATGGTTTCCGCCCGTTTTCAAAACTACCGCCCGCATCCTGATTTTCAAATACCGCAACAGCATTACCGGGGCGGGTACCGCGCCGAAAAACGCGATATTGAACAGGCCCATGTCATCATCGGTTTCAAGGGCGTAGATTATTACAGCGATTCCTATTACACGGCCTCGGTTCTCTCCACCATCCTCGGCGGCAGCTCAACCTCGCGCCTGTTTCAGGAAGTCCGTGAAAAACGCGGCCTGGCCTACACCACCTACAGCTTCAGCAACGCCCATTCTCAAACCGGACTGTTCGGCGTCTATGCCGGCACCACCAAACGCGAGCTCAAACAGCTTCTGCCGGTTTTGACCGACGAAATCAAAAAAATCCGCACGCAAAAAGTTTCCGAAGAAGAATTGAAGCGGGCTAAAACCCAGCTGAAAGCCAGCATGCTCATGGGGCTGGAAAGCTCCTCGGCCTCATCCGAGGTTCTGGCCCGTCAGATGCTTGTCTTCAACAGGGTTCTCAGCATTGATGAGATGGTCTCCCGCATAGAAAAAATCACTCCGGAAGACATTTTGGAAACCGCCGGCCGCATTTTTTCTTCCCGGCCGACCTACACCCTGGTGGGCGACATCGACGGCCACGCTGATTTTGACCAACTGCAACAAATGTTGAAATAAAAAAATGACCGATACTCAGGAAATCACTCTCTGGCTGGCTGAACCCCGCGGTTTTTGTGCCGGTGTCCGCCGGGCCATCAATCTGGTTGAACAGGCGCTCAAGACCTGTCCGCCGCCGGTTTACGTCCGGCACGAAATCGTCCACAACCGCCATGTCATTGACGACCTTAAGGCCAAAGGCGCCGTGTTTGTCGAAGACCTTTCCGTTGTCCCCGACGGCAGCACGCTGATTTTTTCGGCTCACGGCGTCGGAAAAGAAATTATGTCTCAGGCCGCGGCAAAACATCTGCACACAATTGATGCCACCTGCCCCCTGGTTGAAAAAGTCCACCAGCAAATCATCAAATATGCCGAACAGAATATTGACATTATTGTCATCGGAAAAGCCTCTCATCCCGAAATCATCGGCACCATCGGCCAAATTCCCGGTTATAAAAAGCTTCATGTCATCAATTCCGTTGAAGAGGCGCAAAAAATCAATATTCCGACGGAAAATCCGGTGGGATTTGTTTCGCAAACCACTCTTTCGGTTGACGAAACAAGCGAGATCATCTCTGTATTAAAGCGGCGTTTTCCCAATCTTCAGGGGCTGGCAAAAAAATATATCTGCTATGCCACCACCAACCGCCAGCAGGCAGTCAAGGCTCTGGCTTCCCGGGCGGAATGCATCATCATTTTGGGCTCGCAGAATTCTTCCAACTCCCGCCAGCTGAAAGAAACGGCTCTGCGCAACGGAGCCCGGGCGGCTTTTCTGATTGACGACAGCACCGAACTCAACTGGTCCGCAATTGCCGCTTATCAAAACTTCGGCATCAGCGCCGGCGCTTCCGCTCCCGAATATCTGATAAAAAAACTGCTGGACGATTTCCGCTCACGTTATCACAAAATTAACATCCGTGATGTTATAGTTGCCGAAGAGAATGTTAACTTCAAACCATAACCAGAGGAAACCTCATGTCACGCGCGGAAGACATTTTTCAAAAACTCATTTATTTCGGAGAAGACGCCCTTGATGACTACATCATCAACCGCCAGGCCGAAGAATTGTTTCTTGACTTCAAACAAGCCACCCCCGGCATCGGCCGCAATGTCACCTCTCTGCCCCGCGACGACCGTAAAAACCTGGCCAAATGCATTTCCGGCTTTGGCAATTCCGAAGGCGGGGTCATCATCTGGGGAGTAGAATGTTCGCGTGATTTTGACATCGGCGACGTTGCCAAAGCCAAAATAAAAGTTCCCAATGTCCACCGTTATCTCAGCTGGCTGGAAAACGCCATATCCGGCTGCACCATTCCCAGCCACAACAAAGTCCGCAACCACATTATCAGCATTGACGAAAACGGCGACGGCTATATTGCCACTTACATTCCCAAAGCGGAAACCTCTCCTTTAATGTCCACCGTCGGCAACGCAATTTATATCCGCTCCGGCTCCAACAACGTCCCCGCCCCCTACTCGGTCATTGCCGGCATGTTCGGCCGCCGCCCCCAGCCCAACATCGAACTGATAATCAGCGACCGCCATATTGAGGTTTTAGAAAACAGCAATGAAAATCACGCTTACACCATTGAAAACAACAAAGACAAAACACCTGAAAAATATGTAAAAATAAGCTTCTCTGTTAACGGCAGCAACGACAGCAGCGTCATCGCCCGGGAACTCTACTTTTCATGCACGACCTCCAATTACGGCAGCCCCTACAACAAAGTAAGATTTTTCAACTATAACCAGATGGATTCGATTCTGGGCATGAGCAACCAGCTTAACCTCATCACCCGTCCGGAATTACGCCTGCCGCCGCGCAGTTCTTTCAAATTCACCAATGTTGAAGTCATTCTCACCGCTCACACCGATGATGATTTCCTCTTCAACGGCATTATCGGAGCCGAAGGCGCCGCCCCGCGCGATTTCCGCATTTACATCAACAAAAATACGCTCCGTTCTTTTGTCGCCAAAATCCTGCGCGGCGAAGGCGACGAACAGCTCTGGCTCAACGAATTTTTCAGCGACTTTTTAAGGAGTGATTTTTAACCATGCACCGCATTGAAATTTTCACGGACGGCGCCTGTTCGGGCAACCCCGGAGCCGGCGGCTGGGGCGCAATTCTCCGCTGCAAAAACACAGAAAAAGAACTCAGCGGCGGCGAAGCCCAAACCACCAATAACCGCATGGAATTAACTGCCGTAATCGAAGCGCTTAAAGCTCTCAAAGCCCCCTGCGACATCACACTTTACACCGACAGCCGCTATGTTATGGACGGCGTCACCAGCTGGCTCGCCAACTGGAAAAGCAACGGCTGGAAAACCGCCAACAAAAAATCTCCGGTTAAAAACATAGATTTATGGCAGTTACTTGATTCTCTGCTTGAAAAACACAAAATTCACTGGATATGGGTAAAAGGCCATGCCGGCCACCCCGAAAATGAACGGGTAGACCGCCTCGCCCGCACGCAGTCACAAAACTTCGCCACAAAAAAATCGGCGGATTAAACGGCCTTTCCCGCATACACATTCAGCATTTTGACCAAATCTTTTTCCGTCAGTAAATCCGGCAACACCAGCCCATCAGGCAGCTGCGGACTGAAAATCACATAAAGCGGCGCGCTGTAACGCCCGAAATGTTTCATAAATTCCGCCGTCTTCCGGTTATAAACCGTCATATCCGCCTCAATCAGTTCAACCTTGCCGCCGTCAAAAATATTATGCACCATCGGACTGTTAAAAACGGTATACCGGTTAAACCGGCTCGCCACACTCCAGGCCGCATCAATCTTAACAAAGACAACCCGCCCGTCATCGGCTTCTTTCCTCAGCTTCTCAAAATCAACCGCCGAAACCGCCTGCCGCTGCGGATTTTCCTGAAACTGCCGGTTCATATCCGCTGCCGCCAAAAGAATTACCCCCAAAGACAGAAGCGCCGCTCCCCAACGGATAAAACGCTCAATATCTTTTCGCTCATCCCCCGCATTCCGCATATTTGCCACTGCCAGCAAAGCATTTTTTTTCAGCAGCAAAAGCACAATCAGCAACACCGGATACAAACACAAGCGAAGCAATGCCCGGTCGGAAATCTGCGCCGCAGCCGACCACAACAGCCACCCTGCCGCCGCCAGCATCAATCCGCACATAATTTTTCTGGCTCCCTCCAGCCACCGCCCGGGCCGGGGCACTGCCAAAGCCAGTTCCGGAAAACCCCACAGCAACAAACCCGGCACAGCCAAACCGCAGACCGCCGCAGCCATAGCCGAAATAATCATCAACCGGCTTCCGGCAAACGCCTCCCCGACCGCTTCGGCCAGATACGGAGCCGTAAAAGAAACCGCCGTCAGCGCAATCATCACGCCGCTAATCAGGCTCCATTCCTCTTTTTTATCTTCCGTTTCACAAAAACGAAATTCCGTCATCCGGTATCCCCGAAACAGGAACCAGACCATCGCCAGCAGCGCCAGCGTCAAGAACCACCCGCTTTGAAACGCCATTCCCCAATAAAGCTCCTGCCCACGGAATTTCATAAACACCAAACCAACCGTCAACCAGGCAAAAAGCACAAAAATTCCGCCAACCGTACGGCCGAAACTTTTCCGTACTTCTGCCGGCCGTTTGGCCCCGTATTCGGCCAAAGACATTATCTTCAAAATCCAAACGGCCAAAACACCGGGCATCAAATTCAGCAGCATTCCGCCGACGAACGCCGCAAAAATTATCCCCGCGGCTCCCCGTCTGCTGCCAACATCCGGCAGACTTCCCTTTTCGGCGGCCAGGGTTGTTTTCAAAGTCTGCCCCGAATGATTGGTCACCTGCAAGGTAAATTCCCGACCGGACAAAACTTCCTTTGTCTCTTTCGGCCGCAAAGTCACATCAACAAAATCACCGTTTACCCGCATCTGCGGCATATCAAATTCAATACCGTATTCATTATCGACAAACACATCCAGCATGGCCGGATTTTCATCGGTTTTCAATCTCAAAAGCAGCTCTTCGCCGCCATTTTTGCCCGTAACCGCGGCCAATGCCTTTGCCTGAATATCATCGACACTTTCTTTCGGCAGGGCAATAAAAGACTGAACAATAAAATTATTCACCGTTGAAGCATAACCAAACCCAGGTTTTAAAGACAATTCAGGTTTCAGCACCATTCGGCGGCAGCTTTTCAGGTCACAGACTTCTATCTCTGCTTCCGCCGTCACATTCAGCGGCTTTTTAATATCTTTAATCTTCAGCAAAACCGGCACGGCAAAATTTCCCCAGCGGCCGACCAGTTTATTTTCTCCGGCTTTAATCCGGTACATTTCCGGAACAAACACCGCCCACCCGCTCAAATTATCTGATTTCAGGTTAATATTCGGCCGTCCGCTGCCGATAAATTTAACCATCTTGTCCGGCGGCAGATCAAAATGCAAAGCCGCCTGCATCTCCGTCATATCATTAACCGCGGCATAAGCGCTGACAAGCCTCAGTCGGACTCCGTCTTCCTCAACCCATGCCCCGTTACCGCCGCCTTTGGTCAGCGGATCCTGATAATCATTGCCATAAAACAAAAGCTTTTTAAGCTCCAGCCTGGACAACATATCTTCCAGCCTGGACAAAGAATCATCTTTGCGCACCGCACTGTTTTTTTCGGCATCACGCCGGTTCTTTTCCACATACGCCTGAAAATCACGCGGCTCCGAACTATAGGAAAGAACCTTTTTAAAGTCATTCACCACCACCAAATCCGGCGATTCGATATATTCTCCGCTGTCTCCCGGATGTTCATACTCCTCCTCATCCAAAACCAGCGGTGCCTCATCCGGCACCAGCAGCGCTTCCTTCACCCGCTGATAAACATCATAAAAATAACGATAAACTTTTATCCCGTCTCTTATCAGAGCTTCTCTGCTGTTGATTGTAGCCTCGTCCACTCCCGGAAAAAAACGCCGCACATCGGCACGCATATCCGTATTAATCATTTCGCCGGGATAATTTTCTTCAAAAAAACGCCCGATATCCAGCACCGATTGTATCTGCTCCCCGATGGTAATTTCCCTGACTTTGCTCTCATCTCCCGGCTGCAAATCCAGAACCACATCGGCCGCCTCCGATTCTGCCGTTTTTTCCGCCACGGCTTCACGAACCGAAACCCCGCCCGTCATCAGCAAAAAAAACAACAGAAACAAAAACTTTTTCATTTTATTTTTTTCATTACGTTAAAATTAATTTTAAATTTACGTTATTTTATGTTAGAATACAAGAGTTGAACGGAGAAAAAGTATTTTTTGTGAGAGATTAAGCAATGCTAAGAATGGACAACGGCAATCTCACCGGCAAATGCCTGATTTCATCCCCTTACATGGAAGATGAACACTTCAGCCGTTCGCTGATTTATATCTGCTCCCACGGCAAAGAAGGCGCCATGGGCTTTATCATCAACAAAAAAATCAAAGGGTTCACTTTTTCGGACTTAACCGGCCAGCTTTCCTTGCAAAATTTCGGCTTTCAGCCGCAGATTGACCTTCATCAGGGAGGCCCGCTTGAAAAGATTCGCGGTTTTGTCATTCACTCGACAGACTATGTCAAAGCCGATACCATTGTCATCGACAACCACATCGCCATCTCCTCTTCCGTAGACATCATCAGCGACATTGCCTTTGGCACCGGCCCCCGGGACAACATCATTGCTCTGGGCTACTCCAGCTGGAAACCCTTTCAGCTGGAACAGGAAATAATAAATAACAATTGGATTGTTACCACCCCCGAACCGGAGCTCGTTTTCCGCACCAAAGATGAAGAAAAATGGGAAAAAGCCCTCACCACCGCCGGCATTGATATTAAAAATCTCGCCTCTTACTCCGGCCACGCCTAAAATCTCACGCCCTGTCCCTCCCGTTCCGTCTCTCCGTCCCCTTCTGGTACCTGTATTTGCCATCTTCAAACTCTCTTCTCCGTCATCCTCCGGCTTCTTTTTATGTCATTCCCGGCTTGACCGGGAATCCAGGTCAAACCAACTTTCCTATCATTCCCTCCCTAAAGACTTAGGGAGGGAAAGGGAGGGTTTCATATCAAAAAAAATAAAAAATTGTCATCCCTCGTTCAGCGCCAGTCTGAACGTCAAGGGATCTTCCTTGTTGCCCTCTCCCCTTTAGAAAGGGGAGCCGGAGGGGTCAAATATCAGCCTTACTCTTTATCCTCCCCCTGAAAACTTAGGCCTCTTTATATTTCCCCTCCCTAAAGACTTAGGGCTGGAGGCAGAAAATATCTCCGGTGGAGATATTTTCAACGACAGGCGAGAGTTTGTTAGCTCATGAGCTAGCGGCAGCAAAGCAAAATGAGCGTTACAAACCGAGTGACCGCAGCGACTTAGTGTTGCCCCTTGGCAACACTTACGGAGCCAGAGGTTGGGGAGGGTTTCATATCCAAAAAAAATAAAAAATTGTCATCCCTCGTTCAGCGCCAGTCTGAACGTCAAGGGATCTTCCTTATTGCCCTCTCCCCTTTCAAAAGGGGAGCCGGTGGGGTAAAATATCAGCCTTACCTTATTCTCGTCAGATTTCCCGTCACATAGCCAAATTATCTATTTACAATACTTTAGTTCTATGCTAGTATAAGATTCGTGGAGACAAATGTAGAAGCTTAATAAACGTGAGGTGTTATTATGATGAACAAAACTGTATTGTTGATAACTGTATCCTGTGTAAGCCTTTATACGGGAGCTTTGAGTTATGCCGATATTCATTCTTATCATACGCCGCCACGGTTATCAGGCGCTGCCGACACAAAATCACATAATCTGTACACACCACACCTCGTGGCAGCACATTTGTCTTCACTCGAAGATTTTGCCGAACTTACTCTCCCTGAAAACTCAGCCCCCTCTATACTCTCCCTTCCTAAAAACTTAGGGAACTATCTATCCTACCCTCTCCCTAAAGACTTAGGGAACTATCTATTCTATCCCCTCCCTAAAGACTTAGGGAGGGGGTGGGGAGAGTTTCACAATACCCCTCTCATCCAACTCACCTCGGTATGTTTTGTGACCGACACGGGAGATTGTTCCGGCAATGAGTTTTCCAATGCCGACAGCGAGAACGGACACGGAGCTCCCGGAGGCCCCGGAGATGATTTTGATTTGGACAATGCCGAGCGCTGCCGCCAGGAAGGATATACTCAAACCTCCTGCCCCGAAGATTCCGATCCCGTCAATTTTTGCCCCTATGACAATACTTATTTTGAACGTTGTCAGGCCAACTGCCCCAGTGATTACGTGACCTGCGAACCGCCCTATTACGGTGTGGGAGAAGCCTGCGGTGATAAATATGCTTCCTGCGAAAAGGACACCGAACGTGCCTGTCAGGAATTAAACCCCGGTTATGTCGATGAATGCGGCGAAGGACAACAATTAAGCGATAACCGTTGTTCTTATGACAATTCTTACGGCATTTGCTGCGACACCTGCGTCGGATATGACAATACGAGTATCCCCGAAGGATATGTCCAAGACGGGGAAGCCTGTATCGGTTGCGACGGTCAAGAACATTACAAGATAAAACCCAATCCCTGTGACGGATATATGGACTGCGGCTCTATGGGCGGAGAAGCCGGAGCCCAAACCTGCCTGTCGGGAACAACTACCATGTATGACAATTGTAAACCCTGTCCCAATCTCGGCACCCTCACCAGCTGCCCGGCACCTTTCACCTGCACCTATGAAGAATGCTCCGGCCTCTGGTATAAAACAGGTTGTCAATCCGGATATGATTGGAACGAAAACGCAAAAACCTGTACCCAGCAATGTTCGGACGATTATCAATACACCTGCTCCGGCACTGGCTATGCCGGCGGCTCCGGTGAAGCCTGCAACGAGAAATATCAAAGCTGTACCTGTTCTGAAGGATATATATGGGATAATGGCAACTGTGTGCAAGGTTATTGTGTTATAAACGATTGCATGAGAGGCTCTGAGATAGGCTATATCCTTTACAGCGACATGACCCGTTCAAAAAATTTAGACAGCTCCAAAACTCCGATTGGTGTCGTCGTCTGTTCTTATGCTGACGGCAGTGGCCAAGCTATAGCTTTACAATCTATCGGCAAATATCAATGGGGAGGATATGATACCCTGATTGAAAATGAAGAATACAACTATTGGAATCGTATAGAAAATATATCATTCATCAAAGGAGAGGGCATAAGTTATACCCGGAGTAGCTTCAATACAAAACAATTAATCAACGCCGGAGATAAACAAACATATCCGGCTGCTTGGGCGGCACATGAATATTCAACGGAAGGAACCTCTCCCGGAGACTGGAGCCTGCCTACTGCGGGTGTTGCCGTAAGCATTAAAAACAATATAGAAACCATAAATAGCAAACTTAGTTTACTTCTGTTTGGATACGAACTTCCAGGCTCGTCAAGTAATCTTCTTTCTCTCGAAGATATTGGACCTAATTACCACGAGACAGATTATACGTTTTGGACATCTACTGAAGATAGCTCTTTAGCAGCTTGGCTCTTTCATGCTCAGGAAGATTGCGGATTGAGCGATGATATCGCTCTCCACTATACTGAGGATGGCATCTGCGATGGCTACTATAATCCCCTCTATGAGGGAGAACAGATCGGAGAAGCATCCAAATATAAATGTAATAAAGTCCGTCCGGTCATTTCTTTTTGTCCAGACGGATATGAATTCAACCATTATTATAATATTTGCAAAAAAAAGGGAGCATGCAATGGCTCAGCCCAAAACTGCAAAATCGGCGACATTGTTTACAGCGACAAAACCTGCAGCGCAACTCTCATATCAGGCAAAACCCCCATTGCCGTAGTTGTTCACAAAAGTCCGGATGGAAACTGTGCCCAAGCCATAAGTCTGAAGGATACGTATAGCAAGTTTTCTTCTTGGGGAGCAGAATCTAAAGACATAACCGGAGTATTTAATTACAATTATAAAACAGGAGCATCACAAGATTATGCCAGTTGTGAAAATACAACGGCTATAGTTGCAGAAACCGAAGATGAGGAATATAACTATCTTAATGCTGCAAATGACGCCAGAAAATATAATACAGCGGGAACAGAAATGGGGGACTGGTGTTTGCCGGCAGCCGGTATTTTAATAGATGTTTTAAATAACTTAACAACCATAAATAATGCCATAAATTTAGCCGGTGGTTCTCCAGTTACTGGTAGTTATTGGTCATCCTCTGAACGTACGCCTCCTTTTTTTGGTGAAGATTTTTATAGCTGGGGCATAGTCATAGAAGAAAACAGACTTTCTGAAGTAAGGAGAGATGTTTACTCGAAGGTCCGCCCTGTCATCGAATTCTGATACCGCCACACCAAGAAACTCCGCCCGACAACCGGACGGAGTTTTTTTCATTAAATATCCTTTTTATAAATCGTGCCGTCGCCGCCAAACTCAATATGCTTCAAATTTTGCTTATCAACAAAACTTCCGGTTTTCTCGGCAATATCGCCAAAGGCCTCGCGTCCGTATTCGTCATACAAAACCTTTCCGCCCCAGACTAATGCCGCCAGCACAATCAGATAAAATAAAGTCTTCATTGTTTATTCCCTATAAAAAAGCAGGAAGGGCCGCACAACCACGTACAGCCCCTGCCCGGTTATTCGGCCTGTGCTCCTGCCGGAGCGCCGACAACTGTAACTTCTTCAATAACAGCAGTGGCTTCCGGAGCAGTATAAGCCTCATAAACATACCAGCCCAAATAAGCAATTGCGGCCAGCACAATGACGGTAACAATAATTCTCATAACCATCTCCTTATAAAGAATAACCACTTGCATACATAATCATTAATAGCGCCGTTTCAATTAACATTTACTAAATTTTTTATAATTTCATTCAAAAATTCAAAAACTCGGTTAAGAACAACAGTTCCCCGTTTTGACAAACTTCCCGCCCCAGACAAAACAAAACCGACAAGAGCAACACGACAAGAATGGTTTTCATATTCCGATTTCCCTGATTTTTCTTAACCAGATAACGCCTCTTTTGCTTTTTTCAATCTTTTCGCAATAAAAAAGCTTGCAATATTTTCAAATATAGGTTATTAAGCACATATATTTACGGTCCCATCGTCTAGTGGCCTAGGACATCGCCCTCTCACGGCGGTAACGCGAGTTCGAACCTCGCTGGGATCACCACTAAAAAAACTCTCCTTTACGGAGAGTTTTTTTAATGGTTATTTTAATTTGGTTCGAACTCGGAGAGCGAGTTTGACCAG
>CALYAY010000029.1 GCA_944393695.1 uncultured Alphaproteobacteria bacterium
CAAAATCTGTATCAGGCGCCCGTTATGCTTCTCTGTTAAATTGCGGAGAACGAGGCGGATAATAAGATTTCAGGTTGGCAAAAGCGGAGCGTACATAAGAGGTACGTGAGCATTTTGCCAGACCGCAAAATCTGTATTAGGCGCCCGTTATACGCGATTTAAACGGGGGTGAAACAGGATTGACAATATATAATAAAGATACCTTTGCTGTGCCCGGTGAGATACCACCGTTATCGGTTCAAAGTAAATGAATGCTAACGATAATAACGTAGCACCTGTTGCCGTAGCTGCTTAGTGAAAGCAACAAAGCAAAATTCTTTTAACTTTGGTTAGTTGAAAGTGGGGCCTGGGCCGCCCAGCAACAGAAGGCCCGTATTTTTTGACTGACGGGAAATTGAGGATGACAGAATATCTTTCAGAAATAAATTATGACAAGCTTATTGAAAAATCGCTCAAAAACGTGGTGGTTGAAGCGCTCCGCATTGCCGAATTTCAGGGCTTGCCGGGAGAAAACCATTTTTACATCACTTTTAAGACCAATTATCCCGGATGTGTTATTTCCAATCATCTGCGCAGCCAGTATCCCGAAGAAATGACGATTGTCATCCAGCATCAGTACTCCAACCTTGTTGTCAACCGCGACAGTTTTTCGGTTGACTTGAGTTTCGGCGGCGTATTGCAAACCCTGACCATTCCCTTTGCCGCCATCACTTATTTTGCTGATCCGCATGCCAAATTCGGCCTCAGTTTCAGCTTAAGCGACGATATCAGCCTCACACCGTCATCAACGGCCGAAACAATCGACGAAGAAGCAGACGAAACACCGCAAAAGAAGGCCTCCAACGGACCGGCCACAGTCGTTTCCATCGATTCTTTCCGCAAAAAGAAATAATGCGCAAAATCTCTGTTGTCATTGCCAACCGCCACCAGACCAGCATTTCCCTGGAAGATGAATTTTACGAAGAACTCCTGCGCATTGCTCGTAAGCAAAACCGGAGTTTAAATCAGCTCATCACTCAGATTGACGCCCAAAAACAAATCCCCAACCTCTCAAGCGCCATCCGCGTTTATATTTTAAATGAGCTGAAACAGCAAAACAATCAACCATAATTCTGCTCATCCCTTTCTTCTGTCTCTCCCCTCAAGAGACGAGATGAAAAGAAGCAATGTCATTCCCGGCTTGCCCGGGAATCCAGGTCAAAACAATCTTCCTATTATCCTCTCCCTAAAATCTTAGTCCCCAAACCTACCCCTCCCCCTATATCCATAGGGGGAGTAGGAGGGGGTATGGCAATGTCATCCCTCGTTCAGCACCAGCCTGAACGTCAGGGGATCTTCAAATTTGTCACCCTCTCATAGATGAGAGGGCCGGGGAGAGCAAATCCTGCCGTACCTTTTCACCCTCACCCGCATCACACCGTTCCGCGACCTCTCCCCTCCCTGAAAACTCAGGGAGGGAAAGGGAGGGTTTCATATTCAAACAAAAAAACTGTCATCCCTCGTTCAGCGCCAGTCTGAACGTCAAGGGATCTTCCTTGCTTCTCTCTCCCCTTTTGAAAGGGGAGCCGGTGGGGTCAAACACCTGCCTTACCTTTTCTCTGTCTTGTCCCTTTTCTAGGTCATCCACGGGCTTGCCCCGAGGATCCAGGTCAAACAAATTAGCTTCTTCTCCAACCACCCCACCGGAAAAAACTTTTCCTCTTCAGTTTCAACCTCAGCTGAGCCTCAACCCCATACATCGCCGCCAGCATAAAAATATGACGGAACGAAAACGCATAGCCATTCTCTATCCGCATAATCCGGTTGGGAGATAAGCCGCAAACCGAGGCCGCTTCTGCCAGACTTAACCCCTTCTTCTCCCGCCGGTAACGCAGCTCGAGACCAATCTCTTTTTTAGTCTGAAACACTTGTTTGTTAATTTCTGCCGTAGAAATCATAACTCTAAAACTCCATTAATTTGTTAAAAACAAAACCTGCTTTACCAAATGCAAAGCAGGCGGAGCCCAAAAACTGTTCACCAACAGTCATCCTTATTCAACATATTCAGGACACTCCGCCCAAAGCGGAGAATTCATAGTGAAGGCATTTTTGGAACACCACCGGCGACCTCTCACCGGCAACACCCATGATAAAAGAAAGAAAACAAAATTGCAAGAAATAAAGAGCCTTCCCCTCGCCTTGCCGGAGCTTTTTATATGATTGACAAAAACGCCGAGGTGTAATAATTTTTGTAAAAACAAAAACTTCAGGACAAACAAAATGAACAAAGAACTGCTGGCTCCGGCCGGAGACCTTGAGGCCGGCTATGCCGCCTTGTATTACGGAGCCGATGCCGTCTACCTCGGATTGCAAAAATTTTCCGCCCGGGCCACCGCCGCCAATTTCAACGAACAGGATTTGGGCGAACTCACCGCTCATGCTCACTCTCTTTCCCCCCGCCGCAAAATTTACGCTGCCGTTAACACCGTTGTTCAGGAAAAAGAGCTTGATGCCCTGTATGAAGCTCTGGACATCTGCTCCCGCTGCGGCATTGACGGTGTCATTGTCCAAGACTTAGGCGTGGCCAAAATCGTCCGCGACCTTTACCCCGAACTGGAACTTCACGCCAGCACGCAAATGGCCGTTCACAACAAAGAAGGCGCCCTGGCACTGCAAAAATTCGGCTTCAAAAGGGTCGTCCTCGCCCGCGAGCTTTCCCGCCGCGAAATTGCGGAAATCGCTGCCATTCCCAACCTGGAAACTGAAGCCTTTATTCACGGCGCGCTCTGTTATTCTTACAGCGGCTTATGCATGTTTTCATCCATGGACACCGGCAAAAGCGCCAACCGCGGACGCTGCCTTTATCCCTGCCGTGCCTGTTTCAAAAGCGGCGGCAAAGAACATCACTATTTTTCCATGAAAGACATGGCGCTGGAAGAAGATGCTCTCAAAATGCCGGCCTTTTCGCTCAAAATCGAAGGACGCAAAAAAAGCGCCTTGTATGTTGCCGCCGTCACCGACTTTTACCGCCGCCTGCTTGACGGACAAAAACCCGATTCGACCCTGACCGACAACATCAAACAGATTTTCTCCCGTCCCTGGTGCCGTTTTCATTTCAACGGCCGGGACAAAAACATCGTCGACCGGGATTTTGTCGGCCATCGCGGCCTGCCCGTCGGACAAATTGAATCCGTATCCGGCAACCGCATTTGCGTAAAACTCAAACACCGCATTGCCCGTCACGACGGCATCCAGATTGACATTCCCGGCAACGAAAAACCTTACGGCTTTTCCCTGCAAAAACTCTTTGTCAACCGCCGCCACACTTTTGAAGCCCGAGCCGGCGAAACGGCTGAGATTATTCTGCCACCCGGCGCACCGGAAATAACCAAAGGCAACATGGTTTACCTGGCCTCGTCCAGCGCGGTCAAAGGCGCCTATCCCTACACCAAACCCCGCCCCGGCGAATTCAAACCCCGCCGCCGGCTGAATGTAAAACTGACAATTCTGCCCGACAAAATAAGCGCCGAAGCAGACCAAACTTGCGTCTCCCTGCCCGGAAATTTCACCCCGGCGCAAAACAGCGGACGCACCGCAGAAGCCGCGCAAAAATCCTTTGCCAAGACCGGCGACACAAACTTTGAACTCGCCGATTTGCAAATAAACAATCCGCAAAACCTGTTCGTTCCGGCATCAATGTTTAACGAGCTCCGCCGCCGGCTTTACGAGGCTATTCCGCCGCTGGAGACAACCCCGCGCCGCCTGCCCGGACTTTTGCCCCGCACCCCGACCCGGCCGCAATGGATTGCCGCTTCGGACAATATTGATATTTTATCCGCGCTGGCTCCCGAAGCCGATGAACTGATTTTATTAATAAACGAGCACACAACGCCCGAACAGCTGAAAAATCTGCCCCAAAACAAACTGCGTCTGGAACTTCCCGCCGTTTGCCGCAACACTTCCGCCTGGCAAAAGACCATCACCCGCCTGCTTGACAGCGGATATAAAAAATGGGAAGCGGCAAACTATTGGGCTCTGAGCGCACTGCCGGACAAAGGCATAGACCTGAGCTTTGACCGCCAGATTTATATCCTGAACACACCGGCTGCCGGCGCTGCCGCTGAATGCCGGGCCTCCCGCATAACCCTTTCGGTTGAAGACACCCCCGACAACTGGTCACTGCTGGCGGAACGATCATGTCTGCCCGTTGTCTTCAAACTCTACGAAGATGTCCCCTTATTTACCAGCGCTGTTTGCATCCGCGACAACACCTGCAAAGATTGTCCCAAAGATAAAAAATGGATTCCTCTGGAAAAAGACGGCAACAAATACCTGGCCTTGTCGGAAAACTGCCAAACCATGGTCTTTAATCAGCTGCCTTTTTGCGCAGCCGAAGAGGCCAAATCAATCCCTGCTGACTTTTACCGGGCTGATTTCATGTACAAACCCTATACGCCGGAACAAGCTCTTGCCGTGTGGAAAAAATTACGCACCTTTACTGACATCGCCCCGTCGCTCAAAGGCAACATCAACCGCACAATCTAAACACCAAAAGGGGGAGCTTCAATGTCTCCCCCCTCTGTTCCCTTTTTTCTTTATTTCTTGACTTCGTCCGGATTTCTCAAAACATATCCCCTGCCCCACACGGTCTCAATATAATTTTTGCCGCCCGAAGCTTTTTCCAGTTTCTTTCTCAGCTTACAGATAAACACATCGATAATCTTGAGTTCCGGTTCGTCAATCCCGCCGTACAGATGATTCAAGAACTGATCTTTATTCAGGGTAGATCCCTTGCGCAGGGATAACAACTCCATAATTCCGTATTCCTTACCGGTCAGATGCAACGGCTTATTGTTAATGCTAACCGTCTGCGTATCCAGATTAACCTCGACATCTCCCGTCCGGATAATAGAATTTGAATGTCCTTTCGAACGGCGGACAACAGCCTGAATTCGGGCCAACAGCTCAGACTTGTCAAACGGCTTGGTCAAATAATCATCCGCGCCGTACCCCAGCCCCTTAACCTTTTTATCCGGCTCGGTCAAACCGGACAAAATCAGCACCGGCGTATCAATTTTGGCACTGCGCAGATTTTTCAAAACCTCATAACCGTTCATATCCGGCAACATCAAATCCAAAATGATAATATCATAATCATAAAGCTTGCCGATCTCCAGACCGTCTTCGCCCAAATCGGTGGTATCAACAATCATTCCCTCTTTTTTCAGCATTGTTTCAATGCTTTGGGAAACAGCATAGTCATCGTCAACCAACAAAACCCGCATCTTATTTAGCTCCTTAATCAAATAAATTCACTTTTTCAATAAGGTCAGCATAAACTTTATTTACGAATTTGTTAACTATTTAATCGGGACTGTTAATAATTATTAACAACTTTTTTTGCCGGAGGCAAAACTACTTTCCCCTGACCAGTTTATTGTCCAGCCTTTCTTCCTGGATTCCCGCCGGATCCTGATGAATAATAATCTGCGCACCGGGAAATTCGTCAAGCAGATTATCCTCCACAATTTCGGTCATCTCATGTGCCGCCGACAACGGCAGATCCCCGTCAAGCTCCAGATGAAATTCAAACATATAAACACCGCCCAAATCCCGGGTACGCAAATCATGAATTCCCTTGCTGAACGGAGATTCCAACACAATCTCGCACACTCTCTTGCGTATATCCGGCCCCAGCTCCGCATCCGTAAGGGTCCCCACTGCCTTTGCCGCCAGCTTATAGGCATTAAACAGCAAAAAAGCCGCCACCCCGCAGGCCGTCAGCGTATCAATCCAGGATAATTCCAGCCACGACACCAGTACCAGAGTGACAATAATCGACAGATTGGTCACCACATCAACCGTATAATGCTCGGAATCTGCCTCAATCGCCAGCGAACGTGTTTTCTTCGCCACATGTTTCTGAAAACAGATAAGCCCGATTGTCGCCAGCAGGCTCACTCCCATGATGACAATACCCGTCTCCAGACGCGCAATCTGAGCCGGAACAAACAGGCGGTAAATACCGTCATACAACACAAATATTCCCGAACCGGCAATAAACGCCGACTGCACCAAAGCACTGATAGCCTCGGCTTTGCCATAACCGTAGCGATGCCCGTATGACGCCGGCATGGAAGAAAAACGCACCGCCACATAAGTAATTGACGAAGCAAAAATATCCGCCAGACTGTCAATCAGCGATGACAAAACCGCCAGCGACCCCGTATACAGTGCGGCAAACAGTTTCAGTAAAGTCAGTCCGGCCGACAAACCAATACTGGCCGCAGCCGAAAGTTTTTTCAGCTTTTTACTCTTTTCTTCGCTTAAGAACATTTTTTATCTTTTCCTCATCTGATGATTTGATTCGGTAAAAACGATTTGCGGCATATTTTTTCAATAGCTGTAAATGCTGATTTTCACCGGTATTGACAACTTCATAAGCAATCCAAACCTCATCCCCCGCCCGGTAAAAGCTCAACACGACCTCGGCGTTGTTTTCACCATGCAGCCGCAGCTTCATATCCTCTGCCGCACCGTCCGGCAAGGCATCGCTGCCCGATTCGATATAGGTATTCAGCATTTCCTTAACCAGCATGGCCGTCCGGTCTTCTTCCCTCACGTTATCATAACCGCTGAGCCGTCCGTAGCGCAGATTCCACAACGAGGCATAAGTCCAGGCCTGCCAGTCGGGACGAATGTCGACAAAATCAACCGCCGCCAGCCACACCTGAAACTGATTGTCAAATTTGACATACGCGGCACGAGCCCCGCGGCCGATGTCAATGTCATATTTTCCCACTTCCAGCGCCGCGGCTCTTTTCCCGTCGGCCCGTTTCAGCTCAATCCGGATATTTCTGGAGTTTTCATCCTCTGTCGGATTAAGCCCGAAGCGTTCGAGATATTCGGCATTAGCCGCTTTTTTCTCATAAAAACGAGCCCCGAGCAACGCGCTCAAAAAGCTGCGCACCCGTTCCTGATAAACAGGCAGCCCGGCCGGATTTTCCGTTTTCCAGACGCCGTCCTCTTTATACAGCTTCAGCTCCGCATCATGGCTTTTCAGAACAATCTGCGACACCTCGTTAATCTCTTCCGCCAGCTTCGGAAACAGCAGCTTGTCTTCATAGCGCGACATATCCGTCACACTTTCCAGATACACAGACAGAATTCCCAGTCCCAGCAACCCGCCGCAGACCAACGCCAGAACCGCCGCTTGCCGGTTGAGCCGCAACCCCGTTTTTCCCTTTTTCCGGATTTTCCGGCGTTTTATGAACAACACCACGCCCAGCACCAAAACCAACCCCAGCGGCACCGCGCCGATATTCACAAACTTCACCACCGCATCCGTCCTGTCAATATTCCGGTTAATATCTTCCCTGATTTGTCCCAGCTCGTTTTTCAGGTTTTCCAGATTCTGCCGCACCTGGGCAATCACCGCCAGCTCGTCCGCCGTAAAATTCTCCCGGCCTTCAAAACTTCGTTTGCTCCAGATTTCCTGCATACTTTCCTTGGCCGCGTCAATTTTCTTGAAAATCTGGGCTTCTTTGATTTTAAACTTCTGCTCGTTTGTCTTGCGCATCTGCACCACATTGTCAAACGGCCGGTCAACTACCGACTTTCCGCGCAGCCCGGCCAGCGTTTCGCCCCCGCTCAGACTTTCCAGTGCATTCAGCACAAAATCCGCATTATTCAGCAGCGGAATAACATAATCCCTGTCCATCACCATTTTATGCCGCGCCCAAAAAGCATCATACAGCATATCGGCATCCCCGACCGCAATAACCGTATACGGATGTCCCGGATCCTTGCTGATAATTTTGGCCGCCACCGTTTTAGGCTTGCCGTCGGCCTTAAAATAACGCAAAACGATTGCCGGAGAAAAGTTTCTCTGAGCGGCCACCGCCGGCACCAGCTGCGATTCTCCGCTGGTTGTCATCAGCGGAACAAACGTTATCCTGTCAACCGCACTTTTCATCGGCTCCAAAACCGTTGCCGACGCCATCATCACCGTCTGCAACATCCGGGTTTCGGGCTCCTCACGGTTCAGATTGTCCCTTTTCAGCACAAACTGCAGAACATCCTGGGTAAACATCGGATTGGTGCTGTAATCATTAGTCACGTCGACCAAAATCGAATTGGCCAGATCCGCCGCCAGCGCCTCGGTATGAAACTGCACGCCCCACAATTTTTCCAGCCGGCCGAAATCCGAAGGCTCCAGATCATTGTTAACCGACGAATAAAGCCTTGGTGCCTCGGCCGCCGCATCGCCGAATACCAGAATTTTCCCGCCTTTCAGCGTAAAATCTTCCACCGCTTTCCACATTTCTCCCGGCACATTCCGCGGATGCACAATCATCAAAACATCCGCCTTTGCCACATCTTCCGGCTTTTCGATTTTCTTCACCTCAAAAAACATGCCGATTCGGTTAATAATCTCCCATTTTTGGGAAACGGCTCTGTCACCGTGCATTGTATCAAACATATCCAGCGAACTCAGAATCCCCACCGTTTTTTTCGGCCGCCCCAGCATAAACAGCCGCTCGACAATATCCTGTTCCAAAAATCCCTGCCGTTCCGGCGCAAAAAACGGAATCACCGCCTTATTGTCCAGTTCATCAGTCAGCGCCAGTCCGAAAAACGCATTGCGGCTTTCTCCGATAATCGGCAGCGGCTGCAACCCCGCCGCCAGCGCCTGATCTTCTTTGTCGCTCAAAATTTCGGGATTGTAAATCCGATACGAAAATCTGCCTTCCGATGCCCGGGAAAGCTGCTCCAGCATCATCCGCACCCGGTCAAACATTTGCCGCATTTCCGGATTTTTCTGCTCCAGAAGCTTGGTATAATACAATTTGGCCGTCACCGGCTGTGCCAGATTACGCACCGCTTTCCGCGCTGTCTCCGTCAGGGTATAAATTTTCTCTTCCGTAAAATCATAGCGGATGTCCCTCAACCAATTATTTGCCAGCAGGTTAATCCCGCCAAACCCTAAAAGCAGGATGACAAACACCAGAATATAATAATTTTTATCCCCCGACTGCAGCCATTGCGAAGTCCCCGTCGTCCGAAAACTGACTACCAGCATTGTTGTAAAATTAAACAGCAAAATCAGCGACCCGAAAAACACCGCATCCCGCAACTCAACCAATCCCCGGCTCATCGTTTCGAAATGCGTCAGAAAACTGAACGAGGCAATCATGTCAATCACCGCTTCCGGCGCAAACAGGCGGAAAAACGCCAGCACATATTCCAAACCGCTCAGAAAGAACAACAGATTGGCACCCACCGCCAACACCAGGGCAATAACCTGATTTTTCGTCAGCGCCGACATTGTCTGCGAAACCGCCAGCATACACCCCGCCAGCACCCAGCTGGCCGCATATCCCGTGGCAATAACCGCATTATCGGGATTGCCCAGAACATTCACCGTTATCCAAAACGGAAAAGTCAGCACCAGCGCCGCCGCACAAAACAGCCACGAGGCAAAAAATTTTCCCCACACCAGTTCCGCCGTCGAAACCGGCATCGTCACCAGCTGCACAATCGTCTTGCTGCGAAATTCCTCCGCCCACAGTCGCATGGATATCCCCGGAATAAACAGCAGATACAGCCAGGGCTGATAAACAAACATCGGCAGCAAGTCGGCCTGCCCCCGCTCAAAAAAATGTCCGAAATACAGGGCAAACGACCCGTTCAGCATCACAAAACTGATTAAATACACATAGGCCAGAGGCGAAAGAAAATAACGTTTCAACTCATTTTTGGCCACCACAAACAGCTTATGCATCGCCTACTCCTCTTCTTCCGTTGTCGTCAGCTTGCGAAAAGCATTTTCCAAATTGCGCGACCGGCTTTGCTTCAAAACTTCGTTTAAATTCCCGTCAGCCATAATCCGCCCCTTGTTCACCAATACAATCCGGTTGCAGACGCTTTCCGCCTCTTCCAGCAAATGGGTAGAAATCACGATTGTCCGACTTTTTCCCATTTGCGAGATCAGACTGCGAATATGTCTTTTCTGATTCGGATCCAATCCGTCGGTCGGCTCATCCAGCAGCAAAACCGGCGGCCGGCTCAAAATACTCTGGGCAAATCCCACCCGCCGGCTGTATCCTTTTGAAAGCGTTTCGATTTTCTGCTGCGCCACATTTTCCACTTTTGCCAAAGCTTCGGCCGCCGCCACGCGTTCATCCCGTTCTTCGCCGTAAAAACCGCGCAGTTCCGCCATATAATTCAAAAACTGCCTGACGCTCAAATCCGGATACAACGGCGCCCCTTCCGGCAAAAAACCGATATTTTCCCTGACTTTCAGCGAATTTTCGGACACATCTTCGCCCAACACCCGGATACTTCCGGAAGAAGGCGCCAGATACCCGCAAATCATGTTCATCAGAGTCGATTTTCCGGCACCGTTCGGCCCCAGCAAGGCAACAATCTGCCCCTTTTCTGTTTTCAGGCTGACATTGTCCACTGCCGCTTTATCGCCGAAGAATTTCGACAGATTACTGATTTCGATTGTCACCGTCACAGGCGCCTCCGTTTCTTTTTATTTTCTGCTCAGTTCATACAAAGCGATGGCTGCCGCCGTTGAAACATTCAAACTCTCCACCCTCGGATCAATCGGCAGTTTCACGGTCTGGTCGCAGTTTTCCTCAACCAGCCGGCGCATACCTTTGCCTTCGCTTCCCATAACCAGAGCTATATTACCTTTTTTATTCAGTTTATCAAGCGTCACTTCCGCATAGCCGTCCATTCCCGCCACCCAGAAATCCGCTTGTTTCAGCAAATCGATTGCCCGGCTCAGATTCGTCACCCGGCAAACCGGCAGCAGTTCGATTGTACCGGCACTGGCTTTAATCATTGCCCCGCTCTCCGCCGGCGAATTTTTATCCTGCATCACCAGGGCACTTGCTCCGAATGCCGCACAGGAGCGGATAATCGCCCCCACGTTTTGCGGGTCCGTCACCTGATCAAGAATAAGCACCCGGCTGCTGCCGTTTTTCCGGGCTTCGTCACAGATTTCTTCCAAAGGAACCGGAGGCAGCATCTCCGCCGTCAGCACGATTCCCTGATGCACCGCATCGCCGGAAAGCATCCGGTCGATTTCCCGTCGCTCAACCACCGTAACCGGAATGTTTCCCCTTCCGTATTGCTTCAGCAAAGCCTTGATTTCCGCCGCATTTTCCGCCGTCACGGCAATATTTTTGATGTTTCGCCCCGGATTGGCAATTGCCGCCTCTGCCGGATGCTTTCCGTAAATCAACACTTCGGATTCTGTCTTTCCCCGACCTGATTTCATATGCTTATTTTTCATGTTTTTCCTCTTGATGAATAATCCGGCGCAAAACACCTCCCGCCTGTTTCAGCAACTCTTCGGCCTCCTTGCGGGAACAATTTCTCCGAACCATCACGCAGGCTGTTTTCACTTTCCGTCCGCTGTCTTCAAGATATCTCTCCGCTGTCTTAAAATCAACACCGGTTATGGTCGAAATAATACGGCAGGCTCTGTCATACAGCTTATCATTTGAAACGCTGACGTCAATCATCATGTTTTCATAAGTTTTGCCGATTCTCACCATTACCCCGGTAGAAATCATATTCAGCACCATTTTCTGCGCCGTCCCTGATTTCATCCGTGATGAACCGGCAATCGCCTCCGCCCCCACTTCCGTACAGATAACAATATCGGCATAAGGAATCATCGCCGCCTGCGGATTGGATGTCACGGCCACGCTCAACGCACCACGCTCCCGGGCCAGACGCAAAATCTCCACCCCGTACGCCGGATTGCCGCTGGCCGAAACCGCCACCACCGCATCTCCGGCTCCGGGAGAAAACTTTTCAACATCCTCCCGGGCAAATTCCGGCTTATCCTCGGCATTTTCCGCCGAATGCCTGACCGCCGCCTCGCCGCCGGCAATAAAGGCCTGCACCATGTCGGCCGGAGCGCTGAAAGTCGGCGGACATTCGGCCGCATCCAGAATACCGATACGCCCGCTGGTTCCCGCACCAAAATACCCCAGCCGCCCGCCGGCAGCCAGCCGCCGTGCAATCTCGTCAATCGCCCGGCCGATCTGCGGCAAAACTTTTTCCACCGCCTGAGCCACCTTTTTGTCTTCGGCATTAATCAGCCGGGCTATCCCCTCGCCGTTTTCCAGATCAATATTCTGCGTCTCAAAATTTCGCTGTTCCGTTTTCGCCGGTTCCTGTGTCATCTTCTTTTAATCCCAAGTTATCCTCTTAAAAAATATAAAATATTTCAAATAAATTAAAAATAAATAAAAAAAGGGTTGACATTCTCCTCAAAATGCTATTACTTTTCGGGGTAGTGATTACAGAAAAGTAAAATCCTCTACCCTGCAGAGTTTTAACGGAGGGGTGGCAGAGCGGTCAAATGCAACGGACTGTAAATCCGTCGACTTCGGTCTACGAAAGTTCAAATCTTTCCCCCTCCACCATTAAATCTCCCGGGTACTCTAAATAAAAGAGGTTGATTAAGCGGGTGTAGCTCAATGGTAGAGCAGAAGCCTTCCAAGCTTATGACGGGGGTTCGATTCCCCTCACCCGCTCCAATATCCTTCTTTTACAGTCTTAACAACATAAAACTTTTTAGGATTTATTAACATGGCAAAAGAGAAATTTGAGCGGAGCAAACCGCACTGCAACATCGGCACGATTGGTCACGTAGACCATGGCAAGAC
>CALYAY010000030.1 GCA_944393695.1 uncultured Alphaproteobacteria bacterium
GTCGGAGAGTCCATAAATCATATTGTGTTAAATGATTCTTTTAGCCTTTCAGCCGAGGCTTTGAACATACGCTAAAAGCTCCCCGACCGAAGCCGGGGATATATTCATTGCTTGTTGCACAAGGCAATAAACAACTTACGGCGTTATATCCTAACACCGAACACAATAGAGCTTATGGAAGCTCCGCACTTGTGTGCTAAACGGCAGAACTTCCGCCGTCTGTCTTCAATATAAACACTGTCAGTTAAATTTCAACTGAAAAATAAAAAAAAGATTTGAAATGAAAGTCGTTTAAAAAAATAAACACGGTATTTTTTTCCCAGATATTACCAGATATTCCCAGATATTACCAGATAAAGGTATTTTAGTTACCAGATACTTTTTTATTTGTGGCTTGCATTGCAAATATGTCTGATTTTTAACAGGTTGTGGCAGATATGTGCTCAGGCCGATAGTTGTCAAGGAAAATCCGGGTGATGTGTCGGGACGTTTTTTGCTGTTGCATTTCGCTTGTGAAATGTGTATCATCAGGAAAAATTAAATCCAAAGGAGAATGAAAATGCTGAGAGAAGAACTGCAAAAAGCTTTGAAAGAATCTATGCTGGCCAAAGATACGCAAAAGGTGGGGGCAGTGCGTCTGATTATTGCCGGGATGAAGGAAAAAGACGTCGATGCCCGCGGCAAAGGCCTGAAAGAGGCTTCGGAAGCCGATTTGCTCGCAATGATGCAGAATATGATCAAGCAGCGCCGGGACTCCATTGACATGTATCTGAAAGGAAACCGGCAGGATCTGGTCGATAAGGAACAGGCTGAAATCAAAGTGATTGAAATGTTTTTGCCCAAGCAGATGAACGATGAGGAAATGCTGGCGGCGGTTAAGGCGGCCATGGCGGAAACCGGTGCTTCCTCAATGAAGGACATGGGCAAGATTATGGGCGTGCTGAAAGGCAAATATGCCGGACAGATGGATTTTGGAAAAGTCAGCGCGGTCATCAAAAAAGAACTGGCCTGAAAATAAATAAACTGCTTTCTTACGGGTTTTTTATAAGTGGCAGATTTACAAAAATTTATTGAAGAGCTGCGGGCAAAGGTCTCGATTGTCGATGTGGTCGGCGCCAAAGTGAAGCTGGTGCGCCGGGGGCGCGAGTATCAGGCCTGCTGCCCTTTTCATAACGAGAAAACACCCTCTTTTACCGTGAATGAGGCCAAGGGGTTTTATCACTGCTTCGGCTGCGGGGCGCACGGCGACATCATTAAGTTTGAGATGGAGGCCAACGGGCTGCCGTTTATCGACGCGCTGAAAAAACTGGCGGACAAGGCGGGAATTGAAATGCCCAAGCTGTCGCATGAAGACCATGCCCAGGCGGAAGAGCGCAAAACCCTGTATGAGATTATGGAAATGGCGGTGCAGTATTTTGAGCGCTGCCTGCGCCTGCCGGAAGGGCGGCACGGTCTGGAGTATTTTTACGGACGCGGTTTCGGCGACGATATTATTACCAAATTCCGTCTGGGATATGCGCCGGCCAACAACGGGTTGAAAGCCTGGCTGGGTTCCAAGGGGGTCAGCGAACACGAGATGATGGAGCTGGGGCTGGCGGCAATGTCGTCGCGCGAGCGGGAAGGGGGCGAAAATGCCCGGGTGTTTGACTTTTTCCGCGACAGGGTGATTATTCCGATTTTTGACAAGGCTAACCGACCGATTGCCTTTGGCGGACGGGTGATGAACGACGGGCAGCCGAAATATCTGAACTCGCCGGAGACGCCGATTTTTAACAAACGGCATGTGCTGTATAACCTCAACAATGCCCGGGACAAGGCCTTTGAGGCACGGCGGATTATTGTGTGCGAGGGGTATATGGACGTGATTGCCCTCAGTAAATACGGCTTTGAATATGCGGTGGCGCCGCTGGGGACGGCTCTGACCGAAGAGCAAATTGCCGAGGCATGGAAGGTTTGCTCCGAGCCGACGCTGTGTTTTGACGGAGACGGCGCGGGGATTAAGGCGGCTATCCGTTCGGTGGACAGGGCGCTGCCCATCCTGAAACCGGGACATTCGCTGCAATATGTTTTTCTGCCCGACAAGCAGGATCCGGACGAGTTTTTGAAAGACAAAGGGCATGACGCTTTTGCCGAATATATGGAAAAAACGACGCCGCTGGTGGATTTGTTGTGGAAGAAAAACACCGACAACGCCCTGATGAATACACCGGAGCAAAAAGCCCTGGTGGAAAAAAACATTATGGACGAGGTGGCAAAAATCGGCAATGAGCAGGTGCGCGGCTATTATCAGCAGGCCATGCGGCAGCGGGTGTATTATGAACTGGGCAAGGGTTCGTGGACTCCTTCTTATGCCAAAAAGAACAACGGCGGCCGGCAGACGGGGGCAGCGGTGAGGGTGGAAAAGGTGCGGCCCAAAACCAGCCTGGACGAGTTGATTGTCAAATTTGTGCTGGCGGCGATGGTTTATTATCCGGAGCTGGTTGCGGAATATGAAGAAAAAATGGCGATGTTTGCCATGCCGAATCCCGGATTGCAGACGCTGCTGGACAATATGGTGGCGGTTTTCAACGAGCATGACGGCGACGAGGCTTTTGGTTCGGCGGTGATGATTGCAGAATTGGAAGAAAAAGGTTTAAGAAAAGAGCTTAACCTGTTGTGGGAGCTTAAAATGTTGCAAATGCAGAAACCGGATATCTGTGATGTGCGGCAGGAGATTGATACCAAACTGACGGAAGTGCAGATCAGGCAATTGGAAAATGAAATAAAAGAATGTCTGGCCGGGCTGGAAAATGCCGAGTCTTTTTCTGATGAGGAATATGCCCGCTATCAGAATTTGAAAAAAGAACGCCAGGAACTGATTGCCGCCTGCAACGGAGACGAATAAATTTGAAATTGCGTAATTTTTAACTTTTTTTGCCTTTTATCATTGACAAATTAACCTAAAATTATTAAAAATTTGCTAGCTAGCAATAAAGCGGAGTCGTCCGGGCTCCGGGTTTGTGTTTTTAAAATCGATTTTAAGGAACGCCATGTCAGATATTGAAAATCAGGATTTTTATGACGGTGATGCCGCCGACGCACCGCTGATTGACACTTTGGGAAGTGCTGTCAAACGCTTGATTGACCGGGGAAAAGTGCGCGGCTATATTACGGTGGAGGAACTGAACCGGGCCTTGCCGTCGGAGAGGGAATCTTCCGAACAGATTGAAGATATTATGACCGAGATTTCCGATATGGGGATCAGCATTGTCTCGGAAACAGATGCCGACGTACCGGAAGGCGAAGAAGAGGATACTGACGAGGATTATGACGAAGCCGGCAATTTTGATGAAAAAGAGCTGGGGCGTTCGGATGATCCGGTCAGAATGTATTTAAAAGAAATGGGTAGCGTCGAGCTGCTTTCGCGCGAAGGCGAAATTGCCATTGCCAAACGTATCGAAGCCGGTAAAACGGTGATGATCGACGGTTTGTGCGAAAGCCCGATGACCCTGAAAGCCATTGCCGGGTGGCGCGATGATCTGCTTGCCGGAAAAATGCAGCTGCGCGATATTGTCGATTTGGAAATGATGTACGGCGATGATGCCGAGGCGCTGGCCTATGATGATGACGATACCCAGGTCGATGATCTGGACAAGGTGGCCGAAGAACTTGAAGATAAAGAAAATCTGGACGATATGGATGTTCTGGAAGACGACATCGAACTTGATGACTCTGTTGATGATGATACTGAGGACGAAGATGAAGACGTTGTCGACGGAGACAGCGACGGAGATGTGACCGGTGATGATGCCGAAGAAGACGACGACAGCATGGGCGGCCGCGTTTCGGCTTCGGTGGCGTCAATGGAAGAGGCTTTGATGCAGCCGGTATTGGAGATTTTGACCAAAATTTCAAGCTATTATGATGATTTGAAGAAGATTCAGGGACACCGTATTGAGGCAATTATCAGCGGCAAAAAACTTTCGCCGGCAGTGGAGAAAAAATATATTCAGGTTAAACGCGAGCTGGTGGAACTGATGAGCTCCATTCACCTGAATTCAAGCCGAATCGAACAGCTGGTGGAGCAACTGAACGAACTAAACCGCCGTCTGATGGGGCTGGAAGGCAAGCTGTTGCGCTATGCCCTGTCGTGCAAAATCAAGCGGGAGGATTTTCTGAATGCTTATCAACAAGCCGAGCTGGAGCCGAAATGGCTGGAAAGAGTGGCCAAGAAAAGCGATAAGCACTGGAAAAATTTTGTGGAAAAATATGGTAAGGAAGTGGCAGAACTGAGAGAATCCATTGCCCAGATGGCAACGGAATGCGGTCTGCCGATTGCCGAATACCGCCGGATGGTGGACACGATTAAAAAAGGCGAGCGGGAAGCCGACCGCGCCAAAAAGGAAATGATTGAGGCCAATCTGCGCCTGGTTATTTCCATTGCCAAGAAATATACCAACCGTGGGTTGCAGTTTCTGGATTTGATTCAGGAAGGAAACATCGGTCTGATGAAGGCGGTGGATAAGTTTGAATATCGCCGGGGATACAAGTTTTCTACTTATGCAACCTGGTGGATCAGACAGGCCATCACCCGCTCTATTGCCGATCAGGCGCGGACAATCCGTATCCCGGTGCATATGATTGAGACGATTAACAAACTGGTGCGGACGTCGCGGCAGATGTTGTCGGAAATGGGACGCGAGCCGACTCCGGAGGAAGTGGCAAAGAGATTGTCCATGCCGCTGGAAAAGGTGCGCAAAGTTATGAAAATCGCCAAAGAACCGGTTTCGCTGGAGGCTCCGGTGGGGGATGAGGAAGATTCGTCGCTGGGCGATTTTATTGCCGACGACAGTGCTTTGCAGCCGCTGGATTCCGCCATTCATGCCAATTTGAAGGAAACCTGCACGCGGATTTTGTCTTCGCTGACACCGAGAGAGGAGAGGGTGTTGCGCATGCGTTTCGGTATCGGGATGAATACCGACCATACCCTGGAAGAAGTCGGGCAGCAGTTTAACGTTACGCGTGAGCGTATTCGTCAGATTGAGGCTAAGGCGCTGCGCAAGCTGAAGCATCCGAGCCGTTCGCGCAAGCTGCGTTCTTTTCTGGATAATTAACGGGGAACCGGCAGAAGAGAGAGGCTGCCGGTGCCGAGTGATAAAAAGCAGTCCGGGTTGCGTCCCGGGCTGTTTTGTTTAGTGGCCGATTTTGAGCAGAACGCCGATGCCGGTCCAAACGGCATAGGCCGTGCCGATAGGAATTGTTTTTTGCGCAAGATAAAGAAACAGACCGCTCAGGAGCATGGTAACGGCGGCAAAAATTATCCAGCTGATTTTGAATGAAGACAACTGGGCCATTTTGAGGCCGACCGGCCAGCCGGTTTCGAAGACGGCGGCAATCAGAAGATAAAACCAAGACATATTGTTACTCCTCCTTTTTGACAAAAATTTTGTCTTGACGGGATTCGCATGTTGTGATAATATTCTCATCAAATTGAATTATTGTTTATACTATTTAACATCCCGTTATGCCTCAGGCAAGCATAAAATAGCAGGGATTAACGCCTAAACATTATTTTGGAAATGGAAAGATATTTTTTTCGCGGCACATTGCTGGTTCCGGTTGAAAACGTGAAGAGTACTTGTAATTTTTTCTGGGCAGGGACACTGAACGGGGAGAATATACGCATTGACGTGATTGCTTTTAAAACGGCCAAAAAAGAGGATTTTGTTCCGTTGATGAAAGCAGACCTCGAGACCTTGCAGAAAATGGAGCAGACGAATAATGTCAAAGCCCAGGCGGATTTTCTGGAAAGCACTTTGAAAGAAATGGCTGATCCCGTATTCATTAAGATTCCGGACGGGCTTATGCTTCAGACCGCGCAGGATTTGATGAGCCGGTTGTTGTGGAAAGGACAGAGGGAAAGTTTGCAGACATCGTTTACGCCGGAAAATACGGTGTTTATCTGTGGAATTTCGGGCATGTCGAAAGATTAAAAAGGGAAGGGGAGACGTCCTGAGGGATGTATTCCCCTTTTTTTGGTAAAGATGCTGTCGGAAATGTCTGCCGGCGTTTAAAATTGTTTTTCGGGTTTTTGATAAAAGATTTTGCCGATGGTGTCAATGTGGTTTTTCAGCTCGGCTTTTTCCAGTTTTTGGTAGTCAAGCACATCATACATATAAGGTGTGGGAAGATATTCAAGTTCGGTTTTGATGCGGATTTCGTCCAGATCCGTTCCGAACAAGGCCAGGTCAATGTCTGAGCCGTTGCGGCAGGTTCCCCTGGCGCGGGAGCCAAAGATGACGACTTTTTCAATATTCGGCTTTCGGGCAAAATATTGCTGAAGAATTTGATAAGACTTGTCTGAAATTCCGAACGGATTCATATTCTTGACTCGATTTGTTTTTTCAAGGAGATAAATTCGGGAATGTAATGCGCGGAAATTTTGTCGGAAATGTCTTTCATTCTGGCTTCGTCGTACAGATGAGTTGACATATTTCTTGATTCAAGCATTTCCAGCCATAAGTCGCCGTTGCAGATTATATTTCCGGAAAAAGACTGTTTGATGGCATCTCGGGGGCCGGCGACATCCAGTCCCTGGTATTTCAGGTAATCTTTTTGGATTTTCCATGAAAGTTCGAAACAGATTTCAAAGGACTGAATTAAGGCCATCATCATAAATTTATTGGGGCTTTTTATATATTCATCTTTGGTTTCAAGAATGTTTTGCAATGCTTTGTTATAATTGTCCAATCGTTGTTTCAGTCTTTCCATTTTGTTTTTCTCCGCGGAAATTTTACTGCTTGTCAATATACAATATCCGGCTGTGCAAGTCTACAAGATTTTGATTTATCATTTGCAAAATTTATGTTACGTTTGAGGAAAATTCAGGGGTAAGCGAGGAAGTTTTGCAATGTTTAATATTTCGGAATTTATCCGCATTAACCGGGTGTATTTTATCTGGGCCGTGTTTATGGGGTTGTTGTATCTGTTCAGAAATATGTTCGGTCTGGTGTTTATTACTTTTATCATGTGTTTTGTGGTCTCGGGTATTACGCACCGGGTGCGGCGGAAATATCATCTGAACCGGCGGGTTTTGGTGGTTTGCATTTATCTGTTGTTTCTGATGGGGGTGAGTGCGTTTCTGCTGTATATTCCGCCGCGGATTTTGTCGGAAACCATCAATTTTACGGAGCAATTGCCCGGCAGTATGACTTCGGTGAAAGAATGGCTGAACAATAATCTGGGACAAAACGAAATTATTGCCCCGCTGCTGCCGCAGGTTAAGGAAGCCTTGTTTCCGGAAAGCATGGTGGTGAGTGCGTGGGATGCCGTGCGCGGAACTTTGGAAAAAGGCGTGCACTATATCGGCTGGTTTTTTCTGGCAATGATGTTCAGCTTTTTGATTATGTTTGATTTGCCGGTGTTGTCGCGAGGCGTGCGGCGGCTGCGGTTTACCCGGCTGGCCGAATCTTATCGGGAGACGGCCGACAGCATTATCCTGTTTGCCAAGGTGGTGGGCGAAAACTTCCGGGCGCAGCTGATGATTTCGGCGATTAATACCGTATTGACGGCGATATTTTTGCATTTGATGGGGGTTAAGGCGATTGTGCTGCTTTGCACGATTGTGTTTATGTGCGGGTTGATTCCGGTTTTGGGAATGTGGATTTCCGCCGTGCCGATTTTGCTGATGGCGGTGAACAGCGGCGGCATGGAATTGGGATTTTGGGCTCTGATGATGATTGTGTCCATTCATCTGCTGGAAGCTTATGTTTTGAATCCGCGGATTGTGTCTTCGGTGATGCATATTAATCCGGTGATGACGCTGATTATTTTATATATTGCCCATAGTATGATCGGTATGTGGGGGATGCTGCTCGGAGTGCCGATTGCCGTATACATCTATCGTAAAATCAGCCAACCGGCCGGAGAGATTTTTTAATTGCCGGGCAGGTGTTTTTAAGAGGATTTGTATGCCAAAAAAACAGTCTGAAAACTGAATTTCAGACTGTTTGGCCTTAACAACGAAAAGTTAAAGCGGTGTAGGGAAAAGGTCAATTGTCATAATTTCCCTGTTTGCGTTTCCGGGCTTTGTAGGCAGCTCTTTCGCGTTGATACTCGGTTTGTGCTGACATTGACTTTTTGAATGCACCTTTTTCTTTTTTAGAATTTTTTGCAATTCTCTGACCTTTTGTTGCCATAATGAAAATAATATTAAGTTAAACATAAAAATAAAAACTCAGGGAAAGGCTTTATCACTTTTTTGTGTTTTGTCAAGAAATTTTTTTACCATACGGCTGCGGCCAGGATTGTCAGCAGCAAAATTGTAAATACGGCAACCGCGAAGTAAACGTCTCCGCGGCCGAAGAATCCGTCTTTGTCCTGTTCCAGGATGCTTCCGGTGCACCAGTTTATTCCCAACAGCAAAACTATTCCGAACAATTCACGGCTGCCAAAACCGTATTTCTGCCAGATGATGCCGCAAAGTATGAGGCCGGCTATGTTCAGCAGGGGCCACAACCAATTATTGTAAAATTTAATCATGAAAACTCCTTTTTTGCCATATTGACATTTAAAATTAAAAATTGCAACATAAAAAAATAAAAACCATGTATCTTGCTTGTTTTGGCGTTAATATTATTTGAAATTTTTTTGTATGGTTTATATTTGCGTATTATAATACGTATATATAATGATGCAGTCAACATAATCAGTATTATATTCTATGGAATTTTATATTTTATGGAATAAAATCCTAATTATGGAAAAGAAAGATATTGTTAAAGCCGTGGGGCTGAATATTAAAAAGCTCCGCAAAGCAAGTAAGCTGACACAGGAACAGCTGGCTGCAGAATCGGGGTTATCAACAGATACAATCTCCAGTATAGAGAGAGGTAAAATTTCGCCGACGGTGTTTACGCTTCATCAAATTGCCCGGGCGTTGAAGATTGAAAATTATGAGCTTATCACTTGCGGTGACGCGGCAGACAAAAAGCAGTATATCAACGAATTTTATAATCTTATCCGTAACCGTAGCCCTCAGGAATGTGAGGATATTCTTTTGGCTTTGAGGCTTCTTCTTCCTCCAGAAAAATGATTTTTCCGATTCGGTAAACAGAACAAATTTTTCCTTGACTATCCTCGAATATTATTTTATTTTCATTTCAGTTTTCGGGCCCTTAGCTCAGTTGGTTAGAGCCGGCCGCTCATAACGGTCTGGTCGTTGGTTCAAGTCCATCAGGGCCCACCACTTAAAAGCTCCGGTTTTGCGCCGGGGCTTTTTGCATATCCGGAAAACGGCAGAGGGGGAGGGCGGTGTCGTTGAGGATTTGTTTGCGGTGAGGGGAGTCAAAAAAATTGACTTTTTTTCATTTTAGGGTATTTTAGAGACTGCGTAAAAATTATTTAGTGTTAATTATTAACTTTTGTATTTATGGAAAAGAAAATTGAGCATTCGGATGAAGAGAAAAGAGCAGAACGGATTTATAATTGTATTATTTTGGGGCTTATGATAGCCGGCGGCGTTTTACTTTTTGTCCATTGGGGGTATTCTCTTTGCATGGCAGGCTTTGTTCTTTGGTCGGTTTATTTCTATGAAAAAGGACGTTTGGAATGGGTTTGCGATGAATATGAGCAGAATGGTTATCCGTCGCAGGGATTGCACAGAATGTTCGAAAGCTGGAGAAACTGGGGCGTATGGGTCGTTTTGGCGGCTGCAGTTTTTATGGTGATGAAAATTCGGTCTTGAACAGGACAGCTTGTCTGACGGGTGCGTCCGGTTTTATGAAAACGCCTCTGTAACAAAAAAGGTTGCCGCGGGGCAACCTTTTTGTTCAAAACTGTTGTTGTATCAGATTTTAAGCTTTACTGTTTTTTGATGATAAAAAGTTTTTAACTTTTTTCAAATCATTTTCGGCTTTGGCTTTTTGTTCTGCTTCAGCAATACAACGCATATGTTCTTCTTCGGCCTTTTTTTGAGCTCTAAGTTCTTCGGTTGATTTAGCACCGTAAGCCCGCAAAAGTTCTTTTACCGCCTGATCTTTGCACCCATCCAGCAAGGAAATATCTTCCAAATAATCTTTTGGAAGCCAGTCAGCATCCATAACATAATTAACTCTAACTGTAATCCATTGATTGGGATTAGCTCCCAACTTTAACAATAAGATAAGTTTATTAATATCGGCTTTCCGATTATCCTCGTCAAATTGTTTACAGATTTTTATAAGGAGCTTATCCAAATAACTTGGAGCATTTCTCCTTTTATTACGGATAAAAAGAACGATGAAAACGAATGCTACACCAATCAAACAAAAAATAAATTCTCCCATAATAGTGCTTTTTTAGTAATTAAACATAGTAATTTATTATCTAATTAAGGGTAATACAATAAAAATCGCCCAAAAGCAAGAAAAATTTGTCTAATTGTGCTGCGACAGATTTTTTATTTTTTTTGGCTTGATTATTGTCGATACTTGTGATATATAATTTATATATTGCAAATTTATGGGGACCAAAATGGCGATAGACGAATACGGACAGATAATAAGACGGTCATCCCGGCCGAAGACGACGGATGACGAAAATGAACCGCAGCCGGAAAAAGCGGAAAAGTCCCGGGGCGTGTCGCTGGAGTTTGACCCGGAAACGGGTGAGTTTGTTGCGGTGGCCGATGAGAGTGCTTCTAAGGAAAAAACGGTAAAAAGGGAAAAGCGGGATTATATTCTTCATTCCGATAATAATCAAAAGCCGGCGGAAAAGGTTAATTTGGAAAGCGGTGAAGCGGCTTATGTCGATGAAAATTTGCAAAAAATCAGGGAGTTGCGGCGAAGATTAAAAAGCCGCAGAGATCCTTTGGCTTATAAGCAGGAGATTTCTGCGCTCGGGTTGGAAGAAACAGGTTTGTCCCGGGAAGATATGGGAAAAAACGGAGATTCCCGAACGGGGAAGGTGACGGAAAAGCACAGACAAACAGCCGAAAGTCAGATTGAAGATGCAAAATATGCCATGCGGGAAGAGAGGGAGGCCAGAGAAACTGTTCGGAAAAAATTTAAGCTGGATGAGCATCTTGACAACCTTGCCGACAGATATTGCGAAGGAATGTCCGAAGAGGCGAAGGCGGCATTGCTGGCGCGGATTAGCAGTTTCGAGGGAAACAAGAAATATGCCGTCAATGAAAACCGTTCGGATGACAGTCAATACCGGATTGCCGGAAAAGGCGAGGACGGCCGGCGTATTTATGATCTGGACGAGCTGAAAGAGTTTCCGGATATAAATTCCGATGAGTTCAAAAGCAAAGTTTATGCTCCGGACAGTGATGAACATAATTATACGGTTTCGAGGGCAAAGGAGCTGCTGGAAAAGTTTGCCGGCAATGATTCCAAAGTGTCTCAGGATTTGAAAAATCTGTTGGAGTGCAGCGATATTGAATTCCGGGTTCGTCAAGACTGGAAATATCCTAACGGCAGCTGTGCTTTTAAGGAAGGGAAGTTTGGCGAGAAAAACAAAATTGTTATCTGTCTTTGTGACCTGGGCAAAACCGGAGACGAGGCGTTGCCCGGGATTTTGGCGCATGAGCTGGGGCATGCCCTGGATTTCAGCCAGCGGCCGGGGTTTGCCCGAACGCAGTATATGGACGGTTCGGAGACTTTTGCCGATATTACCGGCACTGCTCTTGCGGTTAATGCCGGAGTTGATCCCCGCGGATTTGCAAAGTTTATGGGTCAGGATTATGACAAGAAAGCAAAAAGCGGACAAGATACGCAAATGCTTTATTCCCCGGACGGAAATTACCGGAGAGAAAATTTTTACCTGGCCTTCCGGGAGATGAGCTGGGCCAAACAAAACCGGGAGAAAACAATGCTTCAAGACAAGATTGACGGGCTTCGCGGTGTGTCTTCAGCCAGGGAAATGTCATCAGGAGCACAGACAAAGCCCCGGGAGAATGTTAACAACGGCGTCAATATGGCGGTTGTCCGGCAGCAGAACGGCGGGCGGTGAGAATGATTTTTTAGA
>CALYAY010000031.1 GCA_944393695.1 uncultured Alphaproteobacteria bacterium
ACCGACAACATGAGAACAGTCTTATTCATCATAATAGCACCTCTGTTATTAATTACATTTGTCTTCACGAATCTTATGATAACAGAAATTGGAATTGTTGTAAATAGTTAATTTTGGGTTAAGACGGGAAATCGGACGAGGATGAGTGACCCCCCCTCTAACTCCCCCTAATATTTTAGGGGGAGGATATAAGGCCGATATTTGACCCCTCCGGCTCCCCTTTTGAAAGGGGAGAGGGCAATAAGGAAGATCCCTTGACGTTCAGACTGACGCTGAACGAGGGATGACAGTTTTTTTTGTTTGAATGTGAAACCCTCCCCAGCCTTCTGGCTCCTAAGCTCACTACGTTTGCTAAGTCGCTGCGGTCACTCGGTTTGTAACGCTCATTTCGCGTTGCTGTCGCTAGCTTATGAGCTAACAAACTGTCGTCTGTCGTTGAAAATATCTCCACCGGAGATATTTTCTGCCTCCAGCCCTAAGTCTTTAGGGAGGGAGGAGATAGAGGGGCTTGAGTTTTCAGGGGGGGAGGATAAAGGTTAAGGCTGATATTTGACCCCACCGGCTCCCCTTTCTAAAGGGGAGAGGTCAATAAGGAAGATCCCTTGACGTTCAGACTGGCGCTGAACGAGGGATGACAGTTTTTTTGTTTGAATGTGAAACCCTCCCCAGCCCCTCCCTGAGTTTTCAGGGAGGGGAGAACTCGAAGAACGGAGAGACACGGGTGAGGGAGAGGATATAAGGCCGATATTTGACCCCTCCGGCTCCCCTTTCTAAAGGGGAGAGGGCAATAAGGAAGATCCCTTGACGTTCAGACTGGCGCTGAACGAGGGATGACAGTTTTTGTTTGTTTGAATGTGAAACCCTCCCCAGCCCCTCCCTGAGTTTTCAGGGAGGGGAATAAATTGGAGGGGCCTGAGTTTTCAGGGAGGGGATAGGTTTGGGGACTAAGGCTTTAGAGAGAATACAAAGCAACTTTGTTTGGCTTGGATCCTCGGGTTAAACCCGAGGATGACATAAAGAAGAAAGACCGAGGATGACAGAGAGGGAAGGGGATGGAAAAGGCAGGAAAGAAGTGGATATCGGGGCTTGATTTTTTTTGTTTTTTATTTAAATTCGGTAAGGATATTTTTATAAAGGAGCAGTTTTTGTTGAAGCGGAAAAAGGTTTTTGCCGGAGCGGTGGTATTGTCATTGGTTTTTGCGGCAGTGATTTATGATATGACTTTTAACTTTGTTGACTGGCGTTTGGCGGACAGAACAAGTGTGGGGCTGGCTCCGTTGCCTGCAGAAGAAAAAGAGGCGGTGGTTCAGCTTTATGCAGCCAGGACGTATAACTGGCGCAAGTATTTTGCGGTTCATTCCTGGATTGCGGTGAAAGAAAAAAATGCTGACAGCTATACGGTTTATCAGGTGTTGGGATTTAAGCAGTGGCGGACGGGAAATGCGGTTGATGTGCAGAAAGGTGTGCCTGACCGCCGGTGGTACGGAGCCGAGCCCGAGTTGTTGCAGGATTTGCGAGGAGAGGTGGCGGAAAAAGCAATCAAAGAGATAAAAAAGGCTGTCGGGACTTATCCTTATAAGCATATTTATTCGGCTTTTCCGGGGCCGAACAGCAATACTTTTATTTCGCATATTATTCGGAATGTGCCGGAGCTGACGGTTGAACTGCCGTCGACGGCCCTGGGAAAAGATTTTCTCGGTTATACCAAATTTTTTGACCAGTCGGAAAGCGGAACAGGATATCAGTTTTCGGTTTTGGGACTGTTGGGAATTACGCTCGGAAAAGCCGAAGGTTTTGAATTTAATGTTTTGGGTCTGGTGTTTGGCGTTGATGTGATGCGGCCGGCATTGAAGCTGCCGTTTGTGGGAAGAATCGGCATGAAGGATGCGTAATTGGTTAAGGTGAGACTCGATATTACGGAAACGGCGGCATTTGTCCGGGAGAAAGAGATTATGCTGTATCCGGTTTTGATTTATCTGCTGAGTCTGGCAGTGGCAGAACGAGGCGGAGCGGTGCATGTTTGTTATGAAGTTTATCAGCCCGGGAGAGAAAAGGTTTGGTGGCTGTGGAGTGCCGGAATCGGAGATTTTTCCGCTTTTTACCGGGAATATGTCAGCGATTATCTGCGTTATGAAGGCCGGTTGAAACCGGGGATGCCGGAAGATGTTTTGTTTGTGGTCTGCGACAGGGGCGGAAAGGAGCTTGCATCAGGCAGCCGGGCGGCGTTTTTGCAGAATATGCGAGAGGAAGGCGGGCGGTGTTTTTTGGATTTGCAGCTTGAAAATATTGCCGACGGGAATGTGGTTGCGGCTAAAATGCAGGAAATTTGTGCCGGCTGCCGGGAGTATCTGGTCTGAGCGTGGGATTTTGAGCGGGGATAACCCCGGCCGGGAATATTGACGCCGGCAAAAAGTTGGGCTACAAACAGGGCAGTGTAATTTATTCAGGAAGACTTTTATGGAAAAATTAAAAGAACTTTTTACAAATCATTATGTGATTCCCGAAGAATGGCTGTGGGTTATTTTCGGTGTTGTGGTCTTGATTTTGCTGGCTTGGGATTTGCTGTTTTTCAACCGCAAAAATGAAGTGCCGAATTTTATGCATACGCTGACGTTGTGCGTAATTTATATTCTGGCGGCCTGTGTCTTCGGTGTGTTTGTCATGTATGAGGAAGGATTTGACAAAGGCATGCTGTTCTTTACCGGTTTTCTGGTGGAGAAGAGCTTGTCGCTGGACAATATCTTTATCATTTCGGTGATTTTTACCAGCTTGAATGTGCCGCGGATGTATCAGCACCGGGTTTTGTTCTGGGGAATCCTCGGGGCGTTGGTGATGAGGGCGCTGCTTATCGGTTTGGGCGGGGCGCTGGTTTCTAAGTTTCACGGGGTGCTGTATGTGTTCTCGCTGTTCCTGATTTATACCGGGGTCAAGATGCTGCTGCACAAGGAAGAAAAGGAAAAGTCGTTTGAAGACAGCCGGCTGTTTAAGTTTATCAGCAAGTATTTTCATGTGACCAGTAAAATTCACGGCGAGCATTTTTTTGTTAAGCAAAATGGTAAGCATTATATTACGCCGCTGTTTTTTGCCTTGCTGACGATTGAAACGATGGATGTTATTTTCGCACTGGACAGTATTCCTGCTATCTTTTTGATTACTCAGGATATTTTTATTGTTTATACCAGTAATATTTTTGCAATTCTGGGGTTGCGGGCGCTTTACTTCCTGCTGGAGGCGGCGGTTAACCGTTTTGTTTATCTAAAGCCGGCACTGTCATTTATTTTGATCTTTATCGGATTGAAGATTTTTGCTCCGAAGATTGGTTTGGCAATTGAGCCGTGGCATTCGCTGACGGTGACGTTCGGGCTTTTGTTCGGTGCGGTGGTTTTGTCACTGCTGAAGAAGCCGGCTGCGGAAGTGCAGAAATAATTTAGTTCATAAGAGCAGAAGAAAAACACCTGCCTGGTCGGCGGGTGTTTTTTTGTTTAAATTATGGTCTTTGGATTAAAATAATGATTTACACTTGTGAAATTTTCTGTTATCATAAGATTCGTGAAGACAACAACAGACAGGTGATATTATGATGAAATTATCCAAAGCATTAATGCTGTCGGTTTCCGGACTGATGTTTACGTCCGGCGGCAGTTTGGCTTCAATTCATAATTTAACATCTTTCAACACTCCGGGTGCGGTTACATTTGTCCACACACCTTATACACACACCTCTCACCCGGAGGAAGAGTTGTTGTCTTCATTTGAAGATTTTGCCGAACTTACTCTCCCTGAAAACTCAGGGAGAGACAGAGAGGGTTTCAAACCCTCCCTTACCTCTGGCTCCGTAAGTGTTGCCGGAAGGGCAACACTAAGTCGCTGCGGTCATTCGGTTTGTAACGCTCATTTCGCTTCGCTGCCGCTAGCTTATGAGTTAACAAACTCTCGCCTGTCGTTGAAAATATCTCCGACGGAGATATTTTCTGCCTCCAGCCCTAAATCTTTAGGGAGGGAAGAAAAAAGACAGGATGATAAAATAAAAACAGCGGCGACTTGTTTTGTGACCGATACCTCGGCCTGTTCGGGGAATGAATTTTCCGGCAACAATGCCGATGATGACGGGCATGGGGCTCCCGGCGGCCCCGGAGACGGTGATGATTATGAGCTTGACAATGCCGAACGCTGCCGTCAGGAAGGCTATACCCAGACATCCTGTCCCGAAGGTCAGGAAGGTTCTAACTTCTGTCCTTATGACAGTAATTATTTCGAAAAATGTGTTAACAGCTGTCCCTCAAATTATGTGACCTGCGAGAAACCGTATTACGGGGTTGGTGAGGCTTGTGACGGAAAATATGCTTCTTGTGAAAAAGACACTGAGCGCGCCTGTCAGGAACTTAATCCCGGTTACGTCGATAAATGCGGCACCGGACAACAACTCAGCTCCGACAGATGTTCTTATGACAGTTTGTATGGCACCTGCTGCAACACTTGTGAGGGGTATGACAACACCAGTATTCCCGACGGCTATGTCCAGGATGGCGAGGCCTGCACCGGTTGTGACGGACAGGAACATTACAAAATCAAACCCAATCCCTGTGACGGATTTATGGACTGCGGCAGCATGGGTGGGGAAGCCGGGGCGAAGACCTGTCTTTCCGGGACAACCACCATGTACGACAATTGTAAGGCCTGTCCGAGCTTGGGAGAATATACGACCTGCCCGAGCTGCACCGTATGCCAGTATGAGGAATGTTCGGGACTGTGGTACGCCACCGGCTGTGCGACGAATTGTGCGGATTATTGTGACTTCTGCGGTGGGTGAGGGATTGCTCTTTTCTGATGGGGAGAATGAAGCGGCTGGTATTTGACCCCACCGGCTCCCCTTTTGAAAGGGGAGAGAGCAACAAGGAAGATCCCTTGACGTTCAGACTGACGCTGAACGAGGGATGACATTATCAAACCCTCCCCAACCCTCCCTAAAACTTTAGGGAGGGGGATATGGGGAAAAGGTTTTAGGAAGAGAATATAAGGAAGGTCGATTGTCACCCTCACCCGGAGCTAAAGCTCCACCTCTCCCCTCAAGGGCGAGGTAAGAAGGGGAGCGATAAATATTATTAACAACTAATATAAAAGGAGAAAGGTTATGAAGAAGATATTATTGGCGAGTGCAGGGGTAATGGTGATAAGTGCCGGGACGGGATATGCCGCGTGTATCCCGACGCCGAGTTGTTCAAGTTTGGGCTATGAAAGTTCATCATCCTGCGAAGGCGGGATTAAGTGTCCGTTCGGCAATGCCTGGAATTGCACTGTCATCAATAAGGTAAACGAAATCACCAACAAAGTCACCGAACTTGAAAAAGTGATTGAAGAAGGCAGTTTCGGAGGCGGTAAGGGAGATACCTCAAACTGCAAAATAGGTTCGATTTTTTATTCTGACTGGACTTGTTCTTCTGGAAGTCTGACCTCTGGTAAAACACCTATTGGTGTGGTGGTTTATGTTGACGGTCAGGGTCATGGTCAAGTCATGGCATTGAAGCCGATAGGCAGTTATAAATGGTCAAGTGAACTCGTTGACTTGAGCTTGAATAGCTTATCAACGGATCAAGTGGCATCCACTGACTATCAAAGCTGTACGAACACAATTATTATCACAGCTGCAGGAGACAAGAGTAAATATCCTGCTGCCTGGGCGGCAAAAGAATATTCGACTGAGGGAACCAAGGCAGGTGATTGGTGCTTACCGGCAGGTGGTATCATGACCAGTATTTTTGGCAATATGTCCGTCATAAATGCCGGCTTTATTTTGACAGGAGGCACCCAAATAGGAACAAGTTCCTATTATTGGTCGTCTTCCGAGCACGGTAGCAACAACGCGTGGTCCTCGAATTTCATCAGCGGCTACGGGTTGAACAACAGCCATGACTACGGTTACTACGGCGGCAGCGGTAAGGATAACAGCAACGAGGTCCGGCCCGTCCTTGAGTTCTAATAAAAATAATCCCGGGAGTTTGGGCTTCCGGGATTGGTGATTTAAGCGGTGAGGAATTTTTCGGCATCCAAGGCGGCGATACAGCCGCTGCCGGCGGCGACAACCGCCTGACGATAAGTCGAATCCTGAACATCACCGGCGGCAAACACGCCTTCCACACTGGTTTTGGATGTTCCCGGCCGGGTGATGATGTATCCCTCGGGGGTCATGTCCAGTTTGCCCTTGAAGAGTTCGGTGTTGGGATGGTGGCCGATGGCGATGAAAGCGCCGTCAACTTTCAGCTCGCTTTCCTGATCGGTTTTGACATTTTTTACAGTCAGGCCGGTGAGGGCAGGGGGCTGGTTGCTGCCGTTAAAAGAGGTGACGACCGAATCCCACAAAATGTGAACTTTGGGATTGTTTTGAACCTTTTGCTGCATGGCTTTGTCGGCGCGGAGACTGTCACGGCGGTGGATGAGGGTGACGCTGGCGGCAAAGTTGGTCAGATATAGAGCTTCGTCAACAGCCGTATTGCCACCGCCGATAACCGCAACATTGCGTCCGCGGTAGAAGAATCCGTCGCAGGTGGCGCAGGCCGACACGCCGAATCCGCGGAATTTGTCTTCGCTTTCGAGGCCGAGCCAGCGGGCCGAAGCGCCGGTGGCAATAATCACGCTGTCGGCAATGTAGGTGTCGCCGCTGTCGCCCCGACAAATAAAGGGGCGTGAGCTGAAATCAACATCGGTGATGATGTCGGTGACAAGCCGGGCTTTTACGTTTTCAGCCTGTTGGCGCATGAGGTCGGTGAGTTCGGTGCCGTTGACGGCCTGAGGAAAGCCCGGGAAATTTTCAACGTCGGTGGTGAGGGTGAGCTGACCGCCCGGCTGCGGTCCTGAAACCAGCAGTGGTTCAAGGCCGGCGCGTGCGCCGTAAATGGCAGCCGTATATCCGGCCGGGCCGGAGCCGATGATTAAGAGTTTTGTTTTATGTTCAGCCATGAAAAAGTCCTTTCTTTTGAATAATTGCGAATGTCTTTGAGGCGTATTCTAAACGCTTAAAAATTTAAAGCCAGTAAAATATTTACCGGCTTTGGATTAACTGAAAAACGCAAGTTCCTATTTATAAATAACATCCAGAACTTCAAAGGATTTTTTGCCGCCGGGGGCCATGTATTCGGCCACGTCGCCGGTTTCTTTGCCGATGAGCGCCTTGGCCAGGGGCGAAGACAGCGAAATGCGGTTCTTTTCGATATCGGCTTCATAGTCGCCGACAATCTGGTATTGTTTTTCTTCGTCGGTGTCTTCGTCTGCCAAAACAACCGTGGCCCCAAAGCGGATGACGCCGCTTTTGTTTTGCGCGGGGTCAATCACCTGAGCGCGGCTGATAACGGCTTCAAGTTCCTGAATGCGGCCTTCGATGAAGCTTTGTTTTTCCTTGGCGGCGGAGTATTCGGCGTTTTCGGACAAATCACCGTGGGAACGGGCTTCCGCAATGGCTGCAATAACATTCGGGCGGTCTTCGCTCTTTAATCTTTTCAGTTCGGCTTCAAGTTCAATAAAACCATTTTTGGTTAAAGGAAATTTATCCATTTTGCACCTCAAATAAATTACAGCCTTAACCTTACGGGGTTGAGGCCGGTTATTGTTGACAAATCAGAAAAATTAGACTGCGAGGGATAAAATCCGTCACAGCCAAAAAAGAATCATTTCATTTGAATAAATATATCATGTAATTTTTTTTTGTGCAAGCTCTTTCTTGGGCAGAGGTGAAATAATTGTAAAAATTGTGGGCTAAAATAATTAAAAACGTGTACAACAGAGGAAACTGTGCTAAAACTGAAACGGTACTTTATTAATCAAAGTCTATCTAACAAAGGAGAACTTTTATGAAGAAAATCTTTTTGGCCTCTTTGCTTTGCGGCGTGATGATGTGTTCGTCCAACGCCATGGCTGTTGACAGCACCGGCTGTGGTCTGGGTTCTATGGCCTGGCGCGGACAGCAGGGACGCGTTCCCCAGATTTTGGCGGCAACTACCAATGGTATTTTCGGAACTCAGACTTTCGGTATCACCTTTGGTACTTCAGGCTGTGATCCGAACGGACGTATCACCGGCGGTACTCAGAAAATGGTTTTGGCCTTCATCGAAAACAACATGGAACAATACGCCATGGATGCCGCCCGCGGCGGTGGTGAAACCATTGACACCCTGGCCGGTATCATGAACGTAGACAGCAAAACCCTGGCCGAAAAGAGTCAGCAGAATTTTGCCTATATTTTCCCCTCTCAGGATGCCGATGTGGTATCTGTGACTTTGGCGTTGTTTGAAGTCATGAAATCTTAAAAACTCGCTCTGTGGGTGATTAGTGCGTTGTCTGCGGGTCTCGAAAAATTCACGTACCCTTTTTGTACGCTAAAATTTTTCTCGCCCTTGACGCCTACTACTCACCGCACATATCGAGTTTTAGGGAGCGGTGTGGGCGATTAGTGCGTCGACGGCGAGATAAAAAAAATGCTCATGTACCTTTTTGTACACTCCGCTTTTTTTACTCTTGACGCCTACTACTCACCTCACATATCGAGTTTTTAGGGAGCGATGGGCAACTAATACAGATTTTGCGGGAAGATAAAATGCTCACGTACCTCTTTGTACGCTGCGCTTTTATCTCCCTTAAATCTTATTATTTGCCGCAAACTCCGAGTTTTTAGGGAGCGGTGTGGGCGATTAGTGCGTTGTCTGCGGGTCTCGAAAAATTCACGTACCCTATTTTGTACGCTAAAATTTATCTCGCCCTTGACGCCTACTACTCACCGCACATATCGAGTTTTTAGGGCTGTGGCAGCTGATACATAAGGGCGGCGGAATTAATAAAATTTTGCCGTCCTGCATTTATTTTTGCAGGTTGTATGAAGAAGTTTTTTTGTTTTTGTCTGGCAATTTTTTTCAGTTTTTCCGCGCGGGCAGGGGAGGCGGCTTTGGCGCCGGAATGGCTGGCGCTGGTTCATTACCGGCCGCAGCTGTTCGGTGGCTATGAGGGGACGATTGATTCCGAGACTTTTTATCTGAGTCCGGAGGGACGGACGAATCCCGCGGCCGAGCTGGAAGCGACGATAAAACTGTTTAACGAAAACAAAGACAAGGAAAAAATCTGTCTGTTTCCGGCGCGTTATCTTTATCTGGCGCGGCAGGGGCTGGTGAAAGGCAAGTTTCCGCATTGCGAAGAATATGAAAAATTTGTGCATGATTTGCAGCCCGCCGGGGTGACGCTGCTGTTTACCGATGCTTATATGAACAATCCGTCGTCGCTGTTCGGGCATACGCTGGTGCGTATCGATACGGCGCGCAAGGGAACCCAGCTGCTGGCTCACGGGATGAACTACGGAGCTTTTACCGGGCCGGATCCCGGGCCGCTGTATGCCCTGCTGGGTCTGACCGGAGGATATTACGGCGGATTTACAGTAAAACCGTATTATGATACGATTAATACATATAATAATATTGAAAACCGTGATATTTGGGAGTTGTCGCTTGATTTGACGCCGGCGGAACAGGAAATGTTTGTGGCTCATTTGTGGGAAGCGGGACAGACGCAGACGCGTTATTATTTCTTTTCGCAAAACTGTTCTTATATGCTGATGGAAATGCTGGATGTGGTCAGGCCGTCGCTGAGGCTTGCCGATGAGTTTCCGGTGCAGACCATTCCGCTGGACACGGTGAAGGCGGTGTTTGCCAAGAAGGGGCTGGTGAAAAGCGTTAACTACCGGCCTTCGCGGCAAAACAAAATTATTCATCAATACCGGCAGATGAATGAGCGGCAGCGGGAGGCTTTTGTGGCGGCCATTCATCATCAGGATTATGGTTTTGCGGGGCTGAGCGAAGCGGAAAAGGCCGGGGCGGCGGAGGCGGCTTATCAGTATGTGCAATATCAGAACGTGGCCGGTGATTTGCAGCCGGATGATTATCGGCAGCGCAGTTTTAAGCTTTTGATGATGCGCAGCCGGATTAAAGAACCGGATAATTTTACGGAACTTACCGAAGGAAAATCGCCGCTGAAGTCGCATGAGGCCAAAAGGCTGGTGCTGGGGGCAGGGGTGCGCAACGGCGAAGGATTTCAGCAGGTTTCACTGCGGCCGGCCTATCATTCGCTGACCGACAACAGTTACGGCATGCTGCCGGGGGCGGAGATTAATTTTTTGAACCTGACGGCCAGGCATTATGACAGCAGTCATAAATTTGTGCTGCAGGATTTTGATGTTTTGGAGATAAAGTCACTGTCGCCGATTAATGCGATGTTTGCGCCGGTGTCTTACAACATCGGGCTGAGCGTTAACCGCGAGATTAATCCGGAAAGCGGCGACGAGGGGTATGCGGCCAATCTGGCGGTGGGCGGCGGCGGGACGCTTGAACTGACGGATAAGGTGTATTTGTTTGCACTGATAAACGGCCGGGGGGCGTACGGCGGATTTTTGCCGCATGACCAATATCTGGGAATCGGTTTGCAGGGCGGGGTGTTTGTTCATTTTGATAAATGGCGGCTGCTGGCAGATGCGGAGCAGGTGTGGGCCACCACCAATTACGGATTCAAAACCAAATACCGCGCCGAGGCGGCTTATTCGCTGAGCACCAATCTGGCGGCGGCGCTTAGTTATAAATATGAGCAAAACCGCGGAAAATATGATGTGGACGAGACTATGGTCAGCCTGCGTTTTTATTTTTAGAGCAGAAAACGAGTATTGAAAAAGCCTTCCGAGTTCGGAAGGCTTTTCCGTATTATAATACGGATTTATTTTTCGGCCTTTATATCTTCCAGCAGTTTCTTTTCTTCTTCCGGAGAGGGGCTGTTAATATCAGGGTGAACCTGCGGATGTTCGGCAAAATCAAACACTTCGCGGATTTCGGCGGCAATCATGTCAACAACTTTCTGAGTGGTTGTGGCGGGTAGTTTGCAGTCCCCGTCCAGAAAAAGACGTAGTTTTTTTCTAAGAAATTTTTAATTTTTCCGTAATATAATCCGTATTTATGTTGACGGCAGTGAAAATTTCGTTGATTTTATGACCGACAATCAGATTTTTTTGGCGCTGGTTCAGTTCGTACATGATTTATCTCCTTATAGAAGTAAAATTTATTAATTAAATCTATTGGTTATATTCTGGTTTGCAATTACCGGGCCGGCATAGTGCCGTTGCAGTCCATAAAATAAAAAGTCCGGATAAAAGAAAACCACCTTGCGCACAAAGGTG
>CALYAY010000032.1 GCA_944393695.1 uncultured Alphaproteobacteria bacterium
CTATGGCTCTGAATAGCATAGGCAACTACATTTGGTCAAGTGAGTATGTTGATATTCCAAATCTGACCAACTTTGGCAGCGCTGAAAGCGCCAGTTACGATTTGAACAGCTGTGCAAATACTCAGAAAATTATGGCGGCGGGTGATAAAAATGCTTATCCAGCGGCCTGGGTGGCTCATGAATACAAGACCGAAGGTACCAATGCCGGGGATTGGTGTCTGCCGGCAGCCGGTGTATTTACCTCTTATTATAACAATCAACAGTTGCTTAACATCGGTATGACTAACGCTGGGGGCACTCAGATAGGAACAAGTTCCAATAACTGGTCGTCTTCCGAGAACGGTGGCAACCACGCGTGGGCCTCGGATTTCAGCGGCGACTACGGGTTGAACAACTACTACTTCAGTAAGAATAGCGGCCGCGAGGTCCGGCCCGTCCTTGAATTCTAGTACAAAGCCTATTTTTCAGGGGAAGAGGAAAGCGTTTTCTTCTTCCTTTTCTTTTAGGAGGTCGGTTTTTAATTACGGGTTTAGCTTTTTGCTTGCCAAGTTTATACTTTCGGTGCATTATCTCTGATTATTAATCTGCAATGTTGAGAAAATTATATGGCACTGAAATTTGAAATCTTAAAAACAATCGGAAAAACCCGTCGCGGCCGGCTGCACACCAGGCACGGCATTGTCAACACTCCGGCTTTTATGCCGGTGGGAACATGCGGCACGGTTAAGGCCATGATGCCGGAATCTGTGGCCGCCACAGGAGCAGAAATTTTGCTCGGCAACACCTATCATCTGATGTTGCGTCCGGGGGCTGATTTGGTGGAAAAAATGGGCGGACTGCATAAATTTATGAATTGGGACAAGCCTATTCTGACCGATTCCGGCGGCTTTCAGGTTATGAGCCTGACGGGCCTGCGCAAGCTTAGCGAAGAAGGGGTAACTTTCCGCTCGCATGTCGACGGCAAAAAGTTTTTTCTGAGTCCGGAAGAATCAATGAACATTCAGCACAAGCTTGATTCCAACATCACCATGGCTTTGGATGAATGCACGCCTTTTCCGGCCACTTTTGAACAGGCGAAAAAATCTATGCAGATGTCCATGCGCTGGGCCCGTCGCAGTCGCGATGCTTTTATTGACCGGGACGGTTACGGTATTTTCGGCATTCAGCAGGGAAGTGTGTTTAAAGAACTGCGTGAGGAATCTGCCGAAAAACTCAGAGAGATAGGTTTTGACGGTTATGCCATCGGCGGTCTGGCCGTGGGTGAGGGACAGGAGAAAATGTTTGAGGTTCTGGACTATTCGCCGGGCCTTTTGCCTGAGGACAAGCCTCGTTATCTGATGGGCGTGGGGCGTCCGGATGATATTGTCGGAGCGGTTTTGCGCGGGGTGGACATGTTTGACTGCGTCATGCCCACGCGTTCCGGGCGCACGGCTCAGGCCTTTACCCGTTTCGGCCCGGTCAATATCCGCAATTCCCGCCACCGGGAAGACCCGCGTCCTCTGGAAGAAGGCTGCGATTGTCCGCTGTGCCGCAATTATACCCGGGCCTATATCCATCATCTGCAAAAATGCAACGAAGTTCTTGCCGTTATGCTGCTGACCTGGCATAATATCCGTTATTATCAGCGTTTGATGCAGGGACTGCGCCAGGCCATAGAAACTGACAGCCTGCAGGAGTTTGCTGCTGAGTTTTATCAGAACCAGGCCAGGGGCGATATTCCGGAGATTTCAAAATGAGTGATTGTAAGCTGGATAAAAATGTTGTCGATTCGTTTGTGGCCCAGAATAAAAAAGCGGGGCTGAGGGTTTTTGTGGCCGGTGGTCATCGCGGCGGTACGGATCCGGTTTATGTGGCCGAAGCATATAACCTCGGACGGCAGATTATCAAAATGGATTTTAAGCTGGATTTCGGGCTTTCCAATTCCGGAATCATGGGGGCTGTTGCCCGCGGCGTGATTGACGGCTGGAACAAAAAACAGTGCAAAATCCAAGGACTGCCGATACAGGCCATTACCACACCCGAATATTATAATCTTTATTCGCAGGATGACGAGATTGTCAAACAGATTGAAAACGTTATTCTGGCCAGTACGCTGGAGGAACGCAAGCAAAAACTGTTAAATGCCGATTTTGTGGTTTTTGCGCCGGGCGGTGTCGGAACATTGGATGAGCTGGCTTATGACTGCGTGGCCATGCAGGACGGCTTGCTGCCGATTAAGCCTTTCGTGTTTTATAATGTTAACGGTTTCTTTCATCATTTGCTTGAATTTTTGAAAGATATTGCCGCTCAGGGTTTTGCCGACCCGATACCTTTTATCGTGGTTGACAACAGCAATGACCTCAGTGTTGTTTTTCGTCTGCTGAAGATGCGTTATAACAAAAATCACACCACGGCCGAAGCTTATGCCAATGCGCGGCAGGTGGCCTATGAACTGCCTTATTTCCTGAAACGCAAAACGGACAGTTCGGTTCATGTGGAAGACATTATTGCCGAGATGGACAAGGTTTATGCCGAAGGTACGGATGAGGAAAAAAACAACCTGGCCGAAGAAATAGACCAGGCTTATCTTGAAAAAGAGATTGAGCGCATGTACGAGCGTCTGGCCAAAACCGGACGCGATACCTCGGTTGTCAGCGACAAGCTGACCGCCCTCAAACAGCGCCGGCTGAGAAAATAGTTTTGAAACTCAGAAAGGATCTCCTTCGTTTTCAAAAAAGGTGGAAACCTCTTCCATAAAAGCTTCCTGAAAAGTATATGGATTAAAATTATACAGGTAGGGAAGTTTTTGATATTTGGTGAACTGTCCGTTTTGCACGTATTGCAAAACAACAGAGAGCGGCAGTTCCAGATTATAGTTTTCGGCAAAGTTATAATCGCCGCTTTCTTCCTCATCAGCATAGTTGATAATATAAAAATCGTAAATTCCCTGCCAGTTCTGATTATAAGCCTGCTCAATCAGATTAATGGCTTCGGCGCAGCTGTCACATGGTTCATTGTTATAAAACACATAGATGACCGGATTTCCGTCGTAATTATAAGTCTGGTCGTCCGGGCCGGTTTCGCCGTAGTAGCCGGCATATTCCGAAAAGTCACTCTGGGCACAGACTGTTTCGGTTCCGGCCAAAAGTGCGGTTGCAGTCAGACAGATAAGTTTTTTCAGCATCGTTTTTTCCTCTGATTTTGTCTGAAGCAGATATAATTATTTTCCGTCGCTTATCAAGAGGACATAAAAAAAGAGAGACTCTTCACAGAGGCCCTCTTTCAAACTACCAAATAACTAATACATTAATGGAAAAAAACAATTTATCGTTTAGTGATTATAATAATTTCACACAAATTACCTGGAAAAAAGAGAGGATCTTCACAGAGGCTCTCTTTAAACTTGTATTATCTTACTTTTTCAGACGGCGTTTCCTTGCGTTTCACAACGAAAGAAAACATTTTCTTTAATACAAACTTAAACTAATTAATCATGGCTAAAGAAAATTTAAGCTTTTATGGAAAAGTAAAGAAATCTCATCTCCAGGAAAAACACAGGCTCAACTCACGATGGTGTAAAATATAAAGCGTGTGTTTTTTTGAAAAAAAAATAATTTTTTAATAATAAATTTGTGGCTTGTTTTTATATCTAAATCGGATATTTGTCAATATTTTTTTCTATATCTTCTCTCGCTAAAACCTCGTCCGATTTCCCGTCATTATATTTAAAATATACATTGATTATTTGCAAAATATCTGTTATGATAAGATTCGTGAAGACAACAACAAGACAAAGGTGATATTATGATGAACAGTAACAAAGCATTATTGCTTATTATTTCAGCATCAGGGCTGCTGTTTATGCCCTGCGGCATATCTTTGGCGGCTTATTTCCCTCGGTCATCTCTTCCGGGTGCGATTACATCTGTCTACACACACTTCACACACACCTCTCACCCGGAGGAAGTGTTGTTGTCTTCTCTTGAAAAATTCAATAAGGATGATTTATTGATCACCCTCACCCGGAGCTTACGCTCCGACCTCTCCCCTCTCATAGGGAGAGGTAAAATAAGGGCTTTGTCATCCTCGGATTTAATCCGAGGATCTAGGTGGAGTGAAGAAGCAAATTTATCTGACCTGGATACTCCAATCAAGTTGGAGTATGACCGGTCAACCTCTCCCTTGAGGGGAGAGGTCGGACTGCAGAGCAGGACGGGTGAGGGTGATAAAATAAAACTCGCGGCCACTTGTTTTGTGACTGATACCTCTGCCTGTTCGGGGAATGAATTTTCCGGCAACAATGCCGATGATGACGGGCATGGGGCTCCCGGCGGTTCCGGAGACGGTGATGATTATGAGCTTGATAATGAAGAACGTTGCAACAAAGAGGGCTATTATCTGACTTCATGCCTGGACGGACAAGAGGGTTCAGGTTTCTGCCCCTATGACAGTTCTTATTTCGAAAAATGCGTCTCTTCCTGTCCCTCAAATTATGTGACCTGTGAAGTCCCCTACTATGGCGTGGGTGAAGCTTGTGACGGGAAATATGCCTCTTGTGAAAAAGATACCGAACGCGCCTGTCAGGAGCTTAATCCCGGTTACGTCGATGAATGCGGCACCGGACAACAATTAAGCGATGACAGATGTTCTTATGACAATACTTACGGCACCTGTTGCAACACCTGTGCGGGATATGATAACACCACCATTCCTGAAGGTTATGTGCAAGACGGCGAGGCCTGCACTGGCTGTGACGGACAGGAACATTACAAAATCAAACCCAACCCGTGTGACGGCTTTATGGACTGCGGCTCCATGGGCGGTGAGGCCGGGGCGAAGACCTGCTTGTCGGGGGCAACCACCATGTATGACAATTGTAAGGCCTGTCCGAACTTGGGAGAATACACGACCTGTCCGAGCTGTACAATTTGCCAGTATGAGGAATGCTCCGGTCTGTGGTATGCCACCGGCTGTGCCACGAATTGTACGGATTATTGTGACTTCTGCGGCGGGTGAGGGATTGCTATTCGGGCGTCATGCTTGCGTATTTTCTCCTCATGTACTGGCTCTTTTATGTCGGGACAATGAAGCGGCAGGTATTTGACCCCACCGGCTCCCCTTTTGAAAGGGGAGAGAGCAACAAGGAAGATCCCTTGACGTTCAGACTGGCGCTGAACGAGGGATGACAGTTTATTTTATCACCCTCACCCGGAGCTTGCGCTCCGACCTCTCCCCTCAAGGGCGAGGTAAAAAGAGGAGAGATAAATATTATTAACAACTAATATAAAAGGAGAAAGGTTATGAGAAAGATATTATTGGCGAGTGCGGGGGTAATGGTGATGAGTGCGGGGACGGGATATGCAGCCTGCATTCCGACGCCGAGTTGTGCGAGTTTGGGCTATGAGAGTTCATCATCCTGCGAGGGCGGGATTAAATGCCCGTTCGGTAATGCCTGGAACTGTACCGTCATCAATAAGGTAAACGAAATTACCAACAAAGTGACTGAACTTGAAAAAGTGATTGAAGAAGGCGGTGTCGGTAGTAAAGATACCTCAAACTGCAAAATAGGTTCAATCTTTTATTCCGACTGGACTTGTTCGACCTCATTAGACAGCTCGAAAACACCAATCGCCGTAGTCGTTTATACAAGCGAAGAAGGACATGGACAGGCTATGACTATAAAATCTATCGGTAACTATGCTTGGTCTTCCGGTAATGCCGGTGTTCCCGGTCTATCAAACTACGGATCTGACCAGTCAGCAGCCAATGATGACCAAAGCTGCAGTAATACGATTTTGATAACAAGTGCCGGAGACAAAAATGCTTTTCCGGCTGCCTGGGCAGCAAAAGAATATTCTACCAAGGGAACAAAAGCCGGTGACTGGTGTTTGCCTGCTGCCGGAATATTTTATAGCATTAATAAAAATAAGACAGCCATTAATGGTGCTCTGGTTAAGACCGGCGGCGAACAACTATTATGGACGAATAGTGCCCAATGGTCCTCATCAGCAAGTTCGCTTGGGGCTTATATGGGATATATTGGTTATAATTCATACGGAATTAAAAGTGGAAATAACACGGCAAGCTACTCTGTCCGGCCTGTTCTTGAATTCTAGCTCAAAGCCTATTTTTTTCCGGGGGTGTGAATTTCACCGCCGGGGAGAGGTTCGGAAACACCGGTGGTGGTCGGAAAAGTTATGGGCAGACCGGCCAGCCGGCGTACGGCCAGATAGGCAAAAGCCTGGGCTTCCATAGCTTCGCAGTTCCAGCCGATTTCCCGTCCGGTGGTTACCTCTATATCCGGAAGACGCCGGCGGATAAAACGCACCATGGTCGGATTATTGGCACCGCCGCCGCTGATAATCAGCTTTTTGGGCGGTTCGGGCAAAAAGAAACTGATGGAATATGCAACGGCTTCGGCGGTAAAAGCCGTGGCCGTGGCTGCCCCGTCTTCAAGCGACAAACCTTCCAGATGTTCCAGCTTTTCGTTAAAAATGTTGCGGTCAATAGACTTGGGCGGATATTGGGCAAAATATTTGTGTTTCATCAAGACGGAGAGAATCGGCTCATTAACTTTGCCGCTGATTGCCAGTTTGCCGTTATAATCCATGTGCATGCCGGCATGTTTCAACACCCAGTCATTAACCGGAGCATTACCGGGGCCGGTGTCAAAGGCCAGCATTTCACCGGTGGAGCCAATCCAGGTAATGTTTGATACCCCGCCGATATTCAGCACGGCAACAGGCTTTTCCATATCAGCACAAAGAGCGGCATGATAAACCGGAACCAAAGGCGCCCCCTGTCCCCCGGCACAAACATCGGCATTGCGAAAACGGTTAACCACCTTTATGCCGGTTAAATCAGCCAGCAATTGTCCGTCACCGATTTGATGAGTGTAATGGTTTTCCGGTTCATGATGAATGGTATGTCCGTGAAATCCGATAACATCAACAGGTTCATCTTCAGCGCTCAGAAAATCTTTGACCACTTCCGCATGAAAAGCGGTAAGCAGATTTTCGACCAGACTGATTTTGGCGGCATTTTGTTCCGTATCCGGTTTAAGGCCGAGAATAGAGCGAATCTGCTCACGAAGACTGTCATCATAGGGTACGGTATAAGCCCGGCCGAAGTCATAAACATCTATGCCATCGGTTTTAACCAGCGCAATATCGACGCCGTCGAGCGATGTTCCGCTCATCAGTCCCAGAGCCCGCACGCTTTTGATGATATCCATAAATTTTTTTTACCTCTGTTGTTGCACTATTTTATTTATATGTTAATATCCTTAAGACTTATTTAACCGGATAAGATACAAGGAAAGAAAAAATGAACAGTTTTAAATCCCAATTTCTCAACATCATGGTTGAGCGCGGCTTTTATAATCAATGTACAAACGAAGAAGGTTTTGACAGCTATTTGTACGAATGTGAAAAAAGCGGAAAACCGGCCGTGGGATATCTGGGATCCGATCCGACGGGCGACAGCCTGCATGTGGGACATATCGTGCCGCTGATGATGATGCGGTGGTTTCAAAAATGCGGACACAAGCCTCTGACCCTGGTCGGCGGGGCAACGGCCCGCATCGGCGATCCTTCGGGAAAAGACAAGCTGCGGCCGTTTCTTGATGAGGAAACGCTGAAACATAACATTGCCGGCCTGAAAAAATCTTTCGGCAAGTTTCTGACTTTTGACGATAAGGGCAATGGCGCCGTCATGGTCGACAACTGGGATTGGTTTAAGGATATTAATTATCTGGGTTTTCTGCGCGACATCGGAACCTATTATTCGGTCAACCGTATGCTGACCATGGAGAGTGTCAAAAACCGTCTGGATCGCGAACAGCCGATGAGTTTTCTGGAATTTAACTATATGTTGTTACAGGGATACGACTTTTGCGAATTATATAAAAACTACGGCTGCCGGGCGCAGATTGCCGGTTCGGATCAGTGGGGCAACATTACCTCGGGCACGGAACTCGGCCGCCGCAAGTATGATGTGGAACTGTTTGGCTTTACCAGTCCGATTATCACTGATTCCAACGGCAAAAAAATGGGCAAATCCGAAGGTAATGCCGTATGGATTAATGAAGAAAAACTTTCCGCTTATGATTATTATCAGTATTTCCGGAATATCGGCGATGCCGAAGTCGGAAAATGTCTGAGAATTTACACCGATCTGCCGATGGATGAAGTACGCCGGCTGGAGGCTTTGCAGGATAAGGAAATCAATGAGGCGAAAAAGATTTTGGCCTTTGAGGCAACAAAAATCTGCCGCGGAGAAGCCGAAGCAAAAGCCGCTCAGGAAACCGCCATTCAGACTTTTGAACAGGGAACGGCGGGCGGTGATCTGCCGACCATTGAGGTCGCCTCGGTTGAGGGCATGCCGGTTATTGACGCCTTTTTGCAGTTGGGATTTGTCAGCAGCAAAGGCGAAGCCCGCCGTTTGATTAAACAGGCGGGACTGAAACTGAACGACAAGGTTATCAGCGATGAAAACTATAAACTTTCGGCTGCGGATGTTATTGACGGACAGGTTAAACTGTCGCAGGGAAAAAAGAAACACGGGTTGATTAAAGCCGCTTAATTCCGGCTGTTAACAAGGACGCTTTTCTGACGAAGAAAGGCGTCTTTCTTTATGAGCTAAAGCAGGGAGATAATACTTTTTCCGCTGCGGAGAACCGCCTCGGCTTCCGGGGTATAAGCGCTGTCTGGGGTATGAACGGTTAACCCCCGGTGGATAACTGTCGGGGCTTTGGAATCTTTCTGAGCCGCAACAAGAATCCTTTTGGCTTTCTGCCCTTCTTTGGAAAACAACGGCACCAGCTGAATATTGCCGGCTTTGCCATACAATGCCGATAAAATTTCGTCTATCGCTTCCGCCCGGTTAATGATATACAGATGTCCCCGCGGCGCCGTCATTTTTAAGCAGAAACGCAGCCAATCGGTTAAGGTAAAGTCCTGCAAATTATGAGCAGCGGCTTTGCCGGCATTGGGAGAAGGCATGTCCTTTTCGGCATAAGGCGGATTGGTTACCACATGCTGAAAACTGCAATTGGGAATTCCGGACGGCAGCCGGCGGCGGATATCAGCCTGAACATAGTGCAGAAAATCAAAATCATTGGCCGCGGCACTCTGATTGGCCAGCGCGGCAAGTTCCGGTTGCAGCTCTAATCCGCAAATGCTGATTTGTTTCTGTTTAAACCTCTCGGCCAGACACAAAGACACCGCCCCCGTACCGGAACCCACATCAAGAATTTTGTCGCCTTTTCCGACTTCTGCCACCATGGCCGAAAGCATGACTGCATCAGCGGAAGCCCGATAGCCGTTAACCGGCTGGAAAATTTTGACCCGTCGGTTAAGCAGATAATCTTCAGTATAATTCTGCATAAGCCCTCAACAAGCTTTTTCCGTCTTTCCGAAAACTATTTAACCCATTTGCAGGCTTCGGCATATTCTTCCGGGGTATTAATATCGGCGGGAGCTTCTTCTATCAGCTTAATATTATCAATGATTTTGGCACGGATAGTCATACCGTTTTCCAAAGCGCGCAGCTGCTCCAGAGATTCTCTTTCCTCCAAAACGCCCACCGGCAGAGAAACCATCCGCCGCAAAGATGCCGCCTTAAAAACATAAATGCCGATATGATGATAATAATCATGATTTTTACATTTTTCGGGATTGCGGATGTAAGGCGCCGCCGCACGCGTAAAATAAAGACAGCGGCCTTCGGTTTCGCCTTTTCTCAGGCCCATGCAGATTTTTACCTGGGTGGGGTCATGAATATCTTTTTCGTTTTTGAAAATCATGCCGCAGGTGGCAATATCGCAATCCGTGCGTTCAATCATTTCAATCAAATCCAGGTTGACTTTGGGGTTTACATTCAGCCCGTCACCCTGAAAATCAACCACAATGTCATATTTATCACCATCAGGGTCAATCTGGCGGAGAGCCGCGGCAATACGGTCGGTTCCGCTGGGCAGCGATGCATCGGTCAAAATTGCCCGGGCACCGAATTTTTCAGCTTCATCCACCAAAACCTGGTCACCGGCCGCAATCACCACATCACCGGGAATAACCGCCCGCACGTTCTCATATACGCGCTGCAAAACGCTTTTTCCGTTAACATCCAGTAAAGGCTTATCAGGCAGACGGGTGGAAGCCATACGTACCGGAATCATGGTGATGATTTTTGACATATTCAATCCTTTCAATTTATATCAGATAATACTTTATTAACATTATTAAACCCAAATTAAAAGTTTTTTTTCGTTTTTTAGGGGGTAAATTATGAAAAACTCCGTCTGATTAGGCGGAGTTTTTTGCGGGAACGAGGTTGTAAGGTTAGGTTAGAATTCAAGGACGGGGCGAACGTCTGTACCGCCCCAACTTTTAGTACAGCTGTCGGAGTTTAATCCATACTCGTCACCGCCAACCTCACGGGGATCTAGATATAAACACCACGCGCTACTCCTATCGTGTTCGGAAGATGTCCAATAATAGGAATCATATTGCTCTATTGAGCTTCCACCTGCAAGATTAAATCCTCTATTGATAGCGGATCGGTTCTTTTTTATGCTGGTTGCAATACCTGCCGCTGGTAGACACCAATCTCCGGCTGATGTGCCTGCAGTCATATATTCTTGAGTAACAACAGCCGCGGAATCAACATCTTTAGCAATTATTGTCTTTGTGTTTTGACAACTATTTACATCCTGTGAGGCCTCATAGGCGGAAGTATAATTAGTCAATCCCGGAACATCGCTTGATATTCCGCTCCATCGGTGTTTACCAATTACATTCAGCGCCATGGCTTGGGCGCAATTGCCGTCAGCACTTTTATAGACCACCACGGCGATGGGGGTTTTGCCTAAAATCTTTTGAGAACTGCAGGTTCTGTCACTAAAGATGAAATCACCGATGTTGCAGTTTTTGGCATAACCGTTGCATTTTCCCCATTCAGCTTGTTCTGCAGGTTTCTTCTGGCAGGCTCCGTCTTTCCATTCGTAGCCGCTGGCGCAGGTGCAGGATTTGTATTTTCCGCCACATTCATCTCCGGAGCCGCCGGCATAGCC
>CALYAY010000033.1 GCA_944393695.1 uncultured Alphaproteobacteria bacterium
TTATTTCTGGCTATTCTTTGAACGTAAAACTGAAAATCCTCGTGTCGGCGGTTCAATCCCGTCCCCGAGCACCATTTCCAACCCCTTGGAATTATTCATATTCCGAGGGGTTTTATTTTTATCTCCTGCACAGCTCCTCTTCCTTATCTGCTCTTCAAACTAGAAACACCCTGCCCTGTTCAAAAAAAACTAAGGCCGCCCTCCCGAACGACCTCATGCTTTTTTACTTCCCTCACTTTGAACTCTTGATTTTTCCCTTAATCTCATCGGCCAAATTCTTTGACTGTCGGATAACCGCATCCATGTTCAGATATTCAAACGAACCAAAACGCCCGTTCAGATATATTCCCCGGGAAGAAAAATATTCTTTGATTAAATCCATATTTTTCCGATGCTCCAAATCATAAATAACATAAGCATATTTGAAACGCCGAAGCTCCGCAAAATTAACATCATCCTTTGAATCGATAAACCCGATACGTTCAAGTCCATCTATAACCCCGGCAATCAAATCCTCATCCGAAGCCTTATCGTTCAAATCATTCTGCCGATAAGTAATCTCCGCCATATAGGTAGCCGTGCCGTCAATATGATAATTTTCGCCCATAAAATCCAATTTTGAAATCCGGTGAAACTTAACATTTTTATCGGCCGTCATAAAAGCATAATTATCTCCGGCATAATCTTTCTTCACATTCACGATACAAATCGCAATGGAGTTATAACGCAGATTGTCCGCCGTCAGCAAAATATCCTGCGGCTTATTTTCATCTTCATAAATATGACACAACTCGTTCACCGGCATGGTTGAAATCACCTTATCTGCCCGGTATTCCGTCTCGGAAGTCATAACCTCAAACCGGTCTCCTGCCCGCCTAACACTTAAGACTTCGTTGTTCAAATGTATCTCGACCTTATCATTCAGCTTTTTCACAAAAGCCTTAATCAGCGCTTCTGTTCCGCCTTTTTTCGGATAAGTAAAATAAAGCTGATGCGTATATCCGTCCACCGTCTCTCCTGCCGCCGAGCGCAGAATGTCTTCCTTGGGCGGCTTGGGAATGCGGTTGACCATCTGCGTATCCATAAACGAAGGATCAAATTTCCAGATTTTTTCATTATACGGCCGCAAATAAGTGTTGGTAATTCCCTCTCCGAAGGTTTTCAGAAAAAATTGCAGCATATTCTCTGCTTCGTACCCCTCATACGGATTATGCAAAAAAGCATTCACGCAATAATCAATATCTTCCTGCGGCAGCTTCGACAAATCATTCTCAAACGGATATTGCACAAACCTTTTCTTATGCAGTATCCTGTTAGACCGACGGTGTTTCTCGTTGTTTTCACCCAGCAGACCGTTCATCAAATCAAGAACTTCCTTGTCTTTCGAAAAAATAATATGCGGCCCGACGTCATATTCAATTCCGTTTTTCTCATAAGTCCGGCAAAGTCCGCCGACCGCCGCCTCTTTTTCCAAAATATCAATATGCTCGATATCCGGACAATCCTGCAAAAAATAAGCCGCGGACAAAGCCGACAAACCACCGCCCAAAATAACCACTTTCATATTTTTACCTTTCTTCTGAAAATTAAAATTTTTTTAAACAAATAATAAGAAATCTTACCTTTCTCCGTCACCGCGCGCAAAAGTGTAATTCCGGGAAAAAGTTTAATTCTCTTCACCTTTTTTCGGAAATACTCATAATTCCGCCTGGATTGTCCCTTGCTCAAAGCATCAAACATTTCCTTCTCTCTGGGAGAAAAAAACGAAAAATCATCGCAGTCATCTTTCCAAAGTCCGACATAATCCTGTGCCGCCCCCCAGAACTCATCAAGATACTTTTCCGCAATCCGCCCGTAATTCCACAAAAGCCGGGAAAACACCGAAGCATAAAAAACATTTTTCAATTTTGAAAAATTTTTCAGCTTCTTCAAACGTTCATAAACAAACTCATCAGCAATAACGCCGTCCAAAACCTTGGCCTCTGACTTCACTGACTGGTTGTCATTGTTGCAATTGTAAAAATACAAATAATCTTTCAGAAAAACAAACCTCTCCGCCTTAAACAAAGTTTCCAGATAAAACGGCGTATCAATAAAGGACAAACGCTTTTCCATAAAAAAGATTTCATTTTTCAGCAAAAAGTCCCGTTTATAAACAGCCGACCAGATAGAGGGCACACCCCGCACCAGCTCCGGACATTCTTCAACGCAGACAACCTGATTTACCGTCGCCGGCACCGAAGATTTTTTCATTTTTTTACCGACCACGGAATAAAACCCGGCCTTCACCACATCTGCCCCGATCTCAACCGCTTTCCGGTAAAGCCGTTCAAACATTTCCGGCGCACACCAGTCATCGCTCTCCACCAGACCGATATACTCCCCTTTGGCAATTTTAAGAGCCGCATTAACCGAAGCTCCGTAACTGCCATAATCCTTAATCACCGAGATTCGCGCATCCCGGACGGCATAAGCGTCACAAATATCATGACAATCCTGCGGCCCGTCCGAGGCTAAAATAATCTCAATATCCTCCAGCGTCTGCCCCGTCAAACTGTCCAGACACTTCGGTAAATACGCCGCCACATTATATATCGGCACAATAACAGATACCTTTGGCATTTTCAGCTTTCCCTAATATACCAACTAAAGCAAAAGATACAAAGAACCCAAAATATCTTTAAGAATTTCAGCATGATAAAATAAAATCGGACTTTCTACTGCTTTAGCCCCGTTCCTTTCTAGTATTTGTGCTTTTTCGCCTTTAGCAAAAACCAAGATATTTTGAATATACCAGCTTCCGATTTTTACACTGTTTTTGATGCATTCCGGCCTTATAATATCATAACACTTATATCCGTGCTCCTTAAATTTATCGACCCAATATTGTAAATTATGACAATTAATATGATGCGTCCCGACCTGCAACGGGATTGCCGCTGAAAACAAAATTAAATCAGATGCATCGTATAAAATAGAAAGAATTTTATCTTCATTCTGTTGACTGACATGTTCTAAACATTCCAAAGATTGAGCTAAATCATACTTTCTGTTCAAAGAAAAACTGCTGGCTTCAAAATCAATGACTTTTAATTGATCTCTGGGAATATACAAAGCCTTTTCAGGCATCTGATTTGCATCCACCCCCATAACTTCAACAGCACCGTTTTCCTGCCACGCTTTAAGCCAAGTCCCCACACCGCATCCTAAATCGATAACACTTTTAGGCTGATAATATTTTTTCAAAATATCAATAACACAACAAGCTGATGCATAAGACTCTTTTGCATTAATCTTATAAAATTCCTCATCATATAATTCAACATTACTTTCGGAAGAATCACATCCGGAAATATTCAGACTACATTGCCTGATTTTATAAATAACCTTTTCCAACCGGCTTTCATTGCTATCGGAAATATTTAAAACAGCGGCTTGCAAAACCTTAATCTGCTCATCTTTTTGAACAGAATTTTGCATCAACAAATTAATCTTATTGGAAATATCCATCACCGCTGATTTTATTTTTCTCTCTTCATCTTTTTTATTTTTGCGTATTTTTTTATAATTTTTAAATTTTAATTTTATTCCCAAAATATTAATAATTTTATGCATTTTATTACTTGAATTCTTTACTGAAAACAATCTCTGAAAAAGCTTTTTCATTTTGTTCCCGACACTATGTTTTTTTATCTTCAGCTTAATCCCCAAAACAATAACTCCAATATGATTATTGCTAAGATTAGTACTTACAGAAAACACTTTTTTCAATCCGCCTCTCATTTTACAAAAAATATTTTTTAACCGACATTTAAAATATGAATCATGCAACAACATCAAAAAAAATTCTTTATCTTGAGGAGTAAAATAAACGTATTGAATTTTACCCAAAGACAACGTATTTAAAAACTTATGAGCCGCAGACCAAAAAACTTTAATATCCTTTGAAGCCAACCGCTCATAATTCCATCTCAAATGGCATGTTGTTGCATATATCAACCCCTCTTTTAAGGCTTCATATAAATCAGTTTTTTGAAATAAAATTGCATAACCTTTTTCTTCCGTAGTTATTCCGGCCAATGGCTTCACATTCCTGACCGATTGGTTAGGATTATCCTGATAATAAAAATACAAAGGCTCTTTAACAATCTGATATTTTCTTGCCATAAACAATGTTTCATAATGAAAAGGAACATCAATAAAAGGCAACCGTTCATTCATCATGAAAATTTTATTTTTTAATAAAAAATCTTTATTATAAATACAACTCCAAACTGAAGGTTGTGATGCCAAAAAATCAGGTCTCTTCAATAATGAAAAATTCTCTTCATATCCATCATAAAGTACTTTAAAATTATTCCTTTCATCATCAAAAGCAAAATAAAATCCGCCTTTGACCACATCTGCACTCGTCGCTTCAGCCCTTTCGTATAATTTTTTAAACATTGCCGGATCGCACCAATCGTCAGCCTCAACAATTCCCACATACTTACCTTTGGCAATTTTTAAGCTCTGATTAAAAGCCTTGCCATAACTTCCCGGATGCATAACCAAGGTAACTCTCTTGTCTTTTCGGGCATACTCCCGGCATATCCGATCACACTCTTCGCCACCATCAGTAGCGAGAATTATTTCAATATCTTCCAATGTTTGGTTCAAAATACTATCGACGCATCTTCTCAAATATTTTTCTACATTATAAATAGGTAATATTACCGATACTTTTATTTTCTTTTTCATTTTACTCTCAATCAAAAAAATTTTATCACCTAATTTTACTGTCCCAATTAATTCCTTGTCGTTTAATTTGTGCCGGATTACCCGCCACAACAACATTACTTTTATCAAACATTTTAGTCACAACAGAATTTATGCCGACAACCGAATCATTCATAACACCTGCTCCTTTAAGAAAAACAGCTCCTGTTCCAATCCAACAATGATTTCCTATAACAATAGGCTTATTCTGAGTCCTATTTAAAACTTCCTGGGTATTAATATCATAAATAGTATGAGCATCGCCGGCCCAAATTTGCACATTAGCGGCAAACAAACAATTTTCACCGATAACAATCTTAGCATCCGAATGACACAAAGCAACACCCCCAATACCCATCATCTGACAATTTTTTCCACAATAAAATTTTTGATTTCTACCCCCCCCAGGTTGTTATCCTCCACATACAACAACTAGCTTGGTCTATAACAATTTCAACATTAGTAGACCCTTCCTGTATATTAAAATAGGCGTCTTTAAATACAGATGGCTGTTTTATAATAATGCAATTGTTATTTCCCTTAATGTCAATCTTTAAGCCATCTATTTGTTCTCCCTTCTTTAAAAGTCTTTCAGAACCATCTTGCTCAATAATAATAATTTTATTATTGGGCTCTTTTAAATCGTAATATAAATTTGATCGGACAAAGATATTTTCTTTAATGAGATTAGCCACATCATCAGACTTCAATTTGGTTTTATTCTTCCTTTTAAATTTTACCTTTATTCCCAAAACAGAGTAAAGTGTATACCGGTCATTCTTTTGTTTGAAAAATAAAAACTTGCCTCGCAAAAACTTCAATACAGAAGTTTTTTGTATCATCTTCAATTCCTCAAACTCTTCGGGAATATCAAAATTTTCTAAAAACTTATGAGCCTTCTCATAAGCACAAATTTTGTACCACCAATCACCATTATCGCGAGAAAACCAATAACACACATTATACGCCCTGAAGAAAGCTCTTTTATGTTCCTCAAATAAATTATTTTGTTTCAGAAATACATAAAAAAGTTTTCCCACAATCAAATGATCCAAAACTTCAGATTTCATACCTTTTTTAAAAGTCTTCGCCATCAAGGAATCTTCTCGTCTCAGATAATTATATAATTTATCGGGAATACAATACATATTTTGGCAAACAGCCCAATACACCCACGTAAAATAAGCATCTTCATTTCTCATATTTTCAGGAAATTTTATACCATATTTTTCTATAAGAGATTTCTTATATAACTTATTCCAGCTTCCCACATTCATATTGCCATAAATATCGTCCGTAACAGGAATTTTACCTCTCGCAGAAACAGCAAAATATTTATTGTCGGCATCCAGCAGCTTTGAATTCTCCTCTTTTTCAAAAACAATATTTGTACCACATTGCACAATATCTACACTTTCATCGGTTGCCATAGCCTCATACATTTTTCCAATATAATCGGCCTCAATCCAATCATCAGAATCAACAAACGCAATATACTTGCCCTTAGCAATATCAATACCGGAATTTCTGGCACCGCCCAATCCCTTGTTCACACCTTTAAGCAAGCGGACGTTAGGATATTTTCGAACATATTCTTCACAGATTTTGTCATCTTCCTCTGGCCCATCTGAAACAATAATAAGCTCAATATCTTTAAACCTTTGCTTCAAAACAGAATCAAAACACTTTCTCAAATATTTTGTTGTTTTATACACCGGAACAATAACGCTTACCTTAGGCTGTTTACTCATCACATACTCCGCTGACTTAAATTTACATCGCATCGGCCAGGTTTTCGGCAATCATCCAGTTAGTGATAACCTTCATGGACAAATGATCCATCATCATGTGCAGATCCTCGCTGATTTGCATATCATCCACTCCCATATTGACGGAATAATCGGCCATTTCTTTCAGCTTTCCGCCGCCAAATCCGGTCAGACCGATGGTAACGCCGCCGTTGGCCTTGGCATATTCAATCGCTTTCAGCACATTTTTCGAATTACCGCTGCCGGAAATCCCGATAACATAATCCCCGGGCTGGAAGAAATTTTTCAGCTGCTCTACAAAGATATCGTCATAGCTGACATCATTGGCATAAGCCATCATTCCCGGAACATTGTCATTCAGACAGATAAACTTAAAACGCTTGTCAAAACCATAACTGCTGCCTTTGTTAAAATCACAGCAAAAATGCGAAGCCGTCGAGGCGCTGCCGCCGTTGCCCATAATAAAAATCTGCTTTTCCTCGTCGCGGGCAGTAATCAGCAAATTGATAAAATCATTGATTTCCTTGTGGCTCAACTTGCTGATGGTATCCTGCAGACGATTGAGATAAGCGGCAATATCCTTGTAAAAATCCTGGTTCATATTAATATTCTCCTCTCAAAGAATGTTTGTTGTAATGAATGATAGTCGTTCCCTTATTGTCAAACTTAAACGGCAGCTCTTTCAAATCGCGCAGGGCATAGCGGACGCGCTGATGATTTTCTTCCTTGACATAAAAGAGCAAAAACCCGCCTCCCCCGGCACCAAGCAATTTTCCGCCGCAGGCACCGTTTTGCATTGCCAAATCGTAATAATGATTAATCAGTTCATTGCTGATTCCGCCCGCCAGTTCTTTTTTATACATCCAGCCCTGATGCAAAATTTCGCCCATGGCATCAATATTGTTATGCAGCAACTCCGTGCGTAAATCTTTGGCCAGCTGCACCATCTTGTGCAGGTTGTTGATCTTGGCGGCATCATCCGTCGTATTCTTTTTTTGCTCTTTAAGAATATCGCCGGCTGCCCGGGTTTGTCCGGTATAAAACATCATCAGATTATCTTCCAGACGCTTATACCCGTCCGTGGTCAGAAAGACCTTGTCAACATTAACCCGACCGCTGGTTTCAAACTCAATAAAATTCAATCCGCCGCAGGCACAGGCATATTGATCCTGTTTGCCGATCGGTTCCTTGAGCAAATCTATCTCCACATGACAGGCCTGTTCGGCAATTTCTTCCTTGTTCAGATAAGTTTCGTTATAAGCATTGCACAGATTAATCAACCCCGCGGTAAAAGCCGAAGACGAGGCCAGACCGGTACCTGAAGGAATATCGGCACTGGAATTAAAATCAACACCCCGGATATTATAAAGTTTAAACACCTCGCGGATAATCTGATGTTTGATATCTTCAAGGCGATGCACATCTTCCACTTGCGAATACTTCAGAAAATACCCGTCCTTGAAAAAATACGGATGCATGGAAAGATACACATATTTATTGATTGCGGTACTCAAAACGGCCCCGCCGAATTTTTCATAATAATTGGCCAAATCGCTGCCGCCCCCGGCAAAACTAACGCGAAACGGTGTTCTGGTTATTATCATTTTCTATTCTCCAAAATAAAATCTACGGCTTCGACAAGGTTTTTGAATCTAAAATCGGCAAATTCCGAACTCCCGATTGTCTGCCCGACCAAAACCGTCCGGCAACCGGCATTTTTTCCGGCCAGCATATCGCTTTCCCGGTCACCGATCATCCAAGACTTAGACAAATCGACATGATAATCTGCCGCCGCCCGCAAAAGCATTCCCGGTTTGGGCTTGCGGCAGTCGCACTCAATTTTGAGCTCCGGAATTTCACCTTCAAAACCTCTTTCAGGATGATGCGGGCACATATAAATATCATCGACATAAGCCCCCGCCGCTCCCAGCCGCGTTTCCATAAGCTTATGAACCTCATCAACCGCCTCAAAACTCACAAAACCTTTGGCAATCATCGGCTGATTGGTCGCCACAATCGCCAGCATGCTGCTCTCGTTAATTTTCTTCACCGCCTCGGCCGCTCCCGGCAGCATTTCAAAATTTGCCGCCACCGGATTCTTATCCATGTCTTTAATCAAAACCCCGTCCCGGTCCAAAAACACCGCCGGCCGCGGATTTTTGCGGTTCAGCAAGCTCACCTTTCCGCTTTCGACATCGGCACATATTTTCGGCAGACGGTCTTTGGTTCCCATATCTTTGATATACTCGGCCGATTTATAAGCATACAGTTCTCCCGCCCCTGCCAAAATCCTCGGAAAAACATCTTTGCCGAAATCCTGCGGAACCCCGGGTTCCAGATAGCGGAATACCTCCGGCGAAAAAATATAAACCGCCGCATTAACCAGATTATGATAACTGTGCCCTTCCTCATGCGGCTTGGGATAAATAGCCGCCACTCGTCCGTTTTTCACCTCCAGCAAATCGCTGTCATAAGGATGATTATTGGGATGAACCAGCAGGCTGCCGATTCCCTGATGCTTTGCATCAAAAGCCTGCATGGCGGCAATGTCAAAATCCATCACCACATCGCCGTAAAAAACCATAAACCGGGATTTGAGCCGGTCTTTAATCATTGAAAGAGCCCCGGCCGTCCCCAGCGGCTTGTCTTCCGTAATATGATGAATCTTCACGCCCCACTTGGAACCGTCGCCGAAATAATCGCTGATAACATGCGCCAGATGACCCTCAAGCAAAAATATCTCACTAATGCCGTAAGCCGCCGCCAGTTCAATCTGCCGCTCAAGCAAAGGCTTTCCGGCAATCGGACACATTGGTTTGGGAATATCCGTCAATCCCAACCTCGTTCCTTTTCCGCCGGCCAGAATTACAAGCTGCATAAATCATTCTCCAAAATATAATCAATAGCCTTCTGCACGGCCTCATCGGAAGTCAGTGAAGCCCTCCACCCCAGATTATGGATTTTATCCAGATTATAGCGAAACTGCGGCACATCGCCGACCCAGCCCCTGTCTCCGCCGGTATACCGGATACGGGCGTTAAGCTTCATAGATTGAATAACCATCTCGGCAATCCGCCACACCGGCGTATTCCCTTCCACGCCCAGATTATAAAAATTTACTTTGTCCTTGGAATTTCTGACCACAAATAAAATAGCATCCACCAAATCTTTGACATACAAATAAGGCTTGGCTTGTTTTCCGTTTCCCAAAACTTCCAGTTCATCCGGATTCTTTTTAAGTTTTTTAACAAAATCATGTAAAATTCCGTGCGTTGTCCGCTCACCGCAAACATTCGGAAAACGAACAATAAACGCCTGCATGCCATAATTTTCGCAAAAACTGGCAATAATTCCTTCACTGGCCAGCTTACAAGCCCCGTAATGAGAAAGCGGCAGCAGCGGCCCGTAATTTTCATTCACCTCGATTCCGTGAGCATCACCGTAAATAGCCGAAGTTGAGGCAAATACCAGTTTTTTCACCCCGAACCGGCGCATAGCATCCACCACCCGGAAAGTTGTCAGATACGTCATGTTCAAGTCAATTTCCGGATTAGCGTGCGACCGGGCAATATCCGAATTTGCCGCCAGATGAAAAACCATGTCAAACGCCGTCTTCTTAAATAATCCGTCAAACAGTTCAGCATCAAGAACATCCCCTTCCGCAAAAACAAAATCCGGATTATCAAAATGATGCGCAATATTGCTCTTTCGCCCCAGCGACAAATTATCAATGGCAACCACGCGGTGCCCTTCGTCCAACAACCGGTCAATCAAATGAGATGCAATAAAACCCGCGCCGCCGGTTACCAATATATTCATAATCTTCCCCTTCCTAAACAAAACAAAAATCTGGAAGTTCATAAATTGTCGGATGAGCAATCCCGCCGCTTTTAAAGTGTCTGGAACTTCTGGACATA
>CALYAY010000034.1 GCA_944393695.1 uncultured Alphaproteobacteria bacterium
TTTGAGCTGGATACTCCGGTGTAAATTCCCATTACAGAGTAATGGGCCCCTTTCGTCTCGTAAGCTTCGAACTACGCCTTCGGCTTGTTCTTAGCAACTATCGACTCCAAGCCGGAGTATGACAAAGAGGAGAGGACTGGGAAAGAGTAAGGCTGATATTTAACCCCTCCGGCTCCCCTTTTGAAAGGGGAGAGGGCAATAAGGGAGATCCCTTGACGTTCAGACTGGCGCTGAACGAGGGATGACAGTTTATTTGTCACCCTCACCCGGAGCTTACGCTTCGACCGTCTGGCTGCGTAAGTGTTGCTGAAAGGGTAACACTAACTTGCTGCGGTCAGCAGCAACTGTAACATTTGCTTCCGTCGCTGCCGCTGGGTCGCAAATTAACAGTTCTGCCCCAGTCGTCAGAAAACAATTCACTGGATTGTTTTCTTTCCTCCTGCCCCTCAAGGGCGAGGTAAGAAAAGCGACTTTGTTTGACCTGGATTCCTGGGCAAGCCGGGAATGACAGGATATAGGACGGGTGAGAGTGAGAAAGGTAAGGCTGGTATTTACCCCTCCGGCTCCCCTTTCAAAAGGGGAGAGAGCAATAAGGAAGATCCCTTGACGTTCAGACTGGCGCTGAACGAGGGATGACAGCTTTTTTAAGAGCTGTTTGGGAATGCTTAATGGGCGGTGAAAAGAGGGGCCTTTTTGACGGCCTCGATATCAGGTGTGCCGGCCAGCTGCATGACCATTGACAATTCCCGGGCAAAAAAGTCATAAACGTCTTTTACACCCCGCCAGCCTCCCTGGGCAAGACCGTATAATAACGGGCGGCCGATGGCCGTAATGTCGGCACCGGAGGCCAGGGCTTTGAAGATATGTTGTCCGCGACGGATGCCGCTGTCAAAAATAATCGGAACCCGGTGGTTGACGGTGGCAGCGATTTCTTCCAAAACCTCAAAAGAGGCCGGGCCTCCGTCAAGCTGGCGTCCGCCGTGGTTGGATACCCATATGGCGGAAGCTCCCGCCGAGACGGCCTGAAGCGCGTCCTGCGGGTTTTGGATGCCTTTGACGATGAGCGGCAATTTTGAAAATGATATGATTTTGCTTAGGTCTTTCAGAGTTATGTTCGGAAGAAAATTGTCAAAAATCTGTTCAAGACTCAGGGCTTTGTTCTGTCCGGTTTTTTTCAGGTTAGCCAAGGGCAGGGGCATGGTGAAGCGGTTGCGCATATCGGCTTCGCGGTTGCCGTTGATGGTGGCGTCAACAGTCAGGATAATGGCTTTAATGTTGTTCTTTACGGCTTCTTCCAACAGGTGACGGTTGAAACCGTCGTCTTTGCTCAGATACAGCTGAAACCATTGCGGGGCGCCGTTTCCGGCAGCGGCGATTTTTTCCAGGGTCTGGTTGGAATAGGTGCTGATACTCATTATGGAGCCGGCGGCGGCCGTTCCTTTGGCAGTGCCACTTTCGGCCGAAATATGGGCCAGTCCGTGGGCGGCCATCGGAGCGGTGATGATTGGCAGGCTGATAGGAATGCCGAGAACAGAGGTGTGCAAATCGGGTGTTTTTATGCCAGCAAAAGTGCGCGGATAGATTTCTTTTGTGTTAAAAGAGGTTGTGTTTCGCTGCATGGTTATTTCATCGCCGGCACCGCTGCGGATGTAGTCGAAACTGTCGCGGGGGATGATGCGGCCGGAAGCTTTTTGAAGTTCTGATATATTAATGAAACTGATTTCTTTTTCGTTTTGCGGGGAATGATATTTGAACTGCATGAAACCTCCGTTGAATTTTTTTTAGAATATAGGAATGAGGTGCGGAATATCAACCTGAACGAAATGTATAAAAAATGCGCTGCCGGGGTGAGCCGGCAACGCATTGTATGCAGTTGACAGAGCTGTTTATTTGTGAGTTATGGATATTTTCTTTTTCTTGCCCTGTTCATCGGAAGATTTCGGAATATTGATGCTTAGGACGCCGTTGTTGAATTCGGCGGTGGCGTCATTGTATTTCAAATCCCAGGGCAGGGGAATTGTACGGGAGAAAGAACCGTAAGAAATTTCGGAAAAATAGCTGTTCTTTTTTTCTTCTTTGGTTTCCTGCTTTTTTTCACCGGAGATGGTGAGGTAGCCGTCGGAAGAAATTTCCATGTCGATGTCTTTTTCATCAATTCCCGGCATTTCGGCGTGTACGGTTACGTTATTTTCATTTTCGGAAACTTCGATTTTCGGCTCAAGGTTTTTATAAGTGCTGCTGTCTGCAGGAAAATCAAGCCAGTTGTTGAAAAAGCTGTTTACCAGGTCGTTAAAGTCTTTTTGATAGTAGCGGCGAGGCATGTTGTGAGAATGATCTTTACGTGTAATAAGTTCTGACATTTTAACCTCCATTGTTTTGTTGTTTCTATAATCTGACTTAGTGAGCGGTAAAAACGAAATCAAGAGAATTTGAAAAAAAATTTTGAATTTAATAATTTTTTGAGAAAAATGTTGTATATATTCAATAAACTGAGGAGGAGTCAACGTGGAATTTCATAATCATTGCTGCCAAGATAATACCATCCTAAAAAATATGCCCGATGATGAGGATTTTGACAAGGTGTCGGGGATTTTTCAGCTTATCAGCGATTTAACGAGGCTGAAAATTGTGTGGTTGTTGTGTCATTGTGAGATGTGTGTTAATAATATCGGGGTTAAGGTGGAAATGAGTTCTCCGGCGGTTTCGCATCATCTGCGGCTTTTGAAACAGGCGGGACTGATTGTCAGCCGCCGCGAGGGCAAGGAAATGTATTATAAACTGGCGGAAACGCCGGAAGCTTTGCTGTTGCACAAATCCATAGACGATATTTTTGACATGAAATGTCCCAAGGATAATAATTAAACGCTTATTTAATTGTTGACAATGGTGTATTGACGGATTATAATTAAACAGTTGTTTAATTGTTTAATGGAGAAGGTTATGAGAAAAACCTGCAAACTTGAAAATCTGGATTGCGCCAATTGTGCGGCCAAGATTGAGAATGCTATTAAGGAAATCGAGGGTGTTACCAATGCCAGCGTTAATTTTATGATGCAGAGCATGACGATTGAAACCGAAGCGGACATTGAAAGTGTTTTGCGTCAGGTGAAAAAGGTGATTGCCAAGATTGAACCGGATTGTGAGATTGCGGAATAAAGAGGCGTGGGATGAATAAAAAACTGAAGAAAAAGCTGTATTTTATTATTTGTTCGGCGCTTTTGTTTGCAGCGGCGATGATTTTGCCTCTGAGCCGGGAAGCGGTACTCGGATTATTTGCCGCAGCGTATTTGGTTACGGGGGGGGAAATTTTGCTGAAAGCCTGGCGGGGAATTTGCCGGGGACAGGTGTTTGACGAGAATTTTTTGATGATGATCGCCACTTTCGGCGCCTGGGCACTGGGAGAGTATGCCGAAGCCGTGGCGGTGATGCTTTTTTTTCAGGTGGGTGAGTTTTTTCAGACCTATGCGGTTAACCGTTCACGCAAGTCGATTGCGGCGTTGATGGATATCCGGCCGGATTATGCGCGGGTGAAACGCGGGGGAAAATGGCAGGAGGTTTCTCCCGAGGAGGTGAAAGCCGGTGAGATTATTCTGGTTCGTCCGGGCGAAAAAATCCCGCTTGATGCGGTGGTGGTCAAAGGAAATTCCTGTATTAACACGGCGGCACTGACCGGAGAATCCATGCCGAGAGATACCTGTGCCGGTTCGGAGATTATGAGCGGCTGCATTAATTTATCGGGTGTGCTGGAGGCGAAAGTTATCAGCGTTTATGCGCAGTCAACGGTGGCCAGGATTTTGGACCTTGTGGAAAATGCCGGCAATAAAAAAGCCAAGATGGAAAATTTTATTACCCGGTTTGCCCGTTATTATACTCCGGCTGTGGTGCTGGTGGCCGCGGTTTTGGCGGTTTTGCCGCCGCTGTTGTGGAACGGGCAGAGTTTTTCGGACTGGGGGTATCGGGCAATTACGTTTCTGGTGATTTCGTGTCCCTGTGCATTGGTTATTTCGGTGCCGCTCAGCTTTTTTGGCGGAATCGGCGCGGCGTCGCGCTGCGGGGTGCTGATTAAGGGGGGCAATTATCTGGAAGCTTTGGGTGATGTGCGCTGTGTGGTGTTTGACAAGACAGGGACACTGACCAAAGGGGCCTTTGCTGTAAAACAGATTTGCAGTGAAGGGATGCCGGATGAGGAGTTGTTGAAATATACGGCCTATGCGGAAAATTTTTCTTCGCATCCGATTGCGCTTTCTATCAAGCAGGCTTATGGAGGCAAGATAGACGAGACTGTGGTTAAAAACGTGAAGGAACTTCCCGGCATGGGGCTGGAGGCGGAAGTCGACGGGCATAAGGTGTGCGCCGGAAATTTGAAGTTGATGAACCGGCTGAAGCTTAAGGTTAAGCCGGCAGAGGCCGCGGGAACGGTGATTTATACGGCGGTGGACGGGAAGTATGCCGGTTGTCTGGTTATCGGCGACGAGCTGAAAAAAGAGGCAAGGGACGCGGTGGCCAGTTTGAAACAAGGCGGGAACGTCAAGACGGTGATTGTCAGCGGTGATGTTAACAAAACCGTGGCGGCAGTGGCCGAGGCGGCCGGGGTGGATTTGTTCTTCGGCGAATGTCTGCCGGCGGATAAGGTGATGCAGATTGAGGTTTTGCAAAGCGGTTTGAAACCTAAAGAAAAACTGTTGTTTGTGGGCGACGGAATTAACGATGCGCCGGTGATTGCCCGGGCAGACGTGGGGGCGGCCATGGGCGGCGTGGGATCTGATGCAGCAGTGGAAGCGGCCGACATCGTGATTATGAACGATGATTTGTCCAAGCTGGCGGCGGCTATCCGGATTTCGCGAAAAACGCTGCGCATTGCCAAAGAAAACGTGGTGTTTGCCCTGGGTGTGAAATTTTTGGTGCTGGGACTGGGTGCCGCGGGATATGCTTCTATCTGGGCGGCGGTGTTTGCCGATGTGGGTGTATCGGTAATTGCGATTTTGAATGCCGTCCGGGCGCTGCGCTTTAAATAAAAAAAATAAAACTCCCTTCATAGAGAAGGGAGTTCTTTCTGCCTGATTATAAGCTGTTTATCCAGCTGATGATTTTGTTTTCAACGGCCTGATTATATTTTTCGGGCAGATTGTTGAACATGGCGGATTTTTGAAGCTTGGCGTTTTTAGCCTGTTTTTCAAAATCGGCAAAGTAGGTGCCGGGGTTGCTGCCCTGAGTGGAGAAAGGCACAACCTTTTTGCCTTGAAAATCAGCCTGCTGTAGGAAGCTGTACAGCGGTGTGGCCATGGTGTACCACCAGACGGGGCCACCGACGAAGATGGTGGTGTATTTTGAGAAATCGGGCAATTTGCCGCCGAGAGCCGGGTATTCACCCTTTTTGAGTTGTTTTCTTATTTTGAGGTAAACCAGAGGATTGGCGGTGCTGATCGGTTCGGCGGTGGTAATCTCGTAAATATCGGCGCCGGTCAGCTTCTGAATGCGCAGGGCAATGTCACGGGTGTGGCCGCTGAGAGAGTAATAAACAACCAGTGTGCGTCCGGGGAGGCGTTTGAGCGTTTCGGGCTGGCCGGCATAGGGGGCCATTTCGGCTTTGTTTTTTTGGGCAACGCGGTATAAATGTATTCCGCCGGCGAGCAGGGCGATTGCAACTGCCGCGGCAATGAGCCAGATGATAAATTTCAGCATGATTTTCTCCTTAAAAGTTTTTGCTTTTTCAGCATAATCATTTGCTGGGTAAAATCAAGAAAAATAGTTTTTACTTGCAATTTCTGTCTAAATCTTTTATGTTAAGTCAGTTTTGTATTATTTTAATCTTTAAGCTTATGAATATTTTTATTGACAAAGAGACTTTTTTTATCTATGTTAAGTCAGTTTTGTATTATTTTAATCTTTAAGCTTATGAATATTTTTATTGACAAAGAGACTTTTTTTATCAGGAAGATAGAGAAAGCCGAGGACGGATGGATTTTGCATCCGGTTGAAAAGGATAAAGACGCGGTGTTTATCAGCCGGGAGTTTTATTCGGGAAAAATGCCGCCGTTTTTCAGATGGCCGTGGCAGAAACTGGAGCTTGAAATTACGAAGTCGGACGGCTTTTTGATTTCGGCGAAGCTAAATGAGGTTTTGCTCTTTGAAATCAGCGAGGATGATTATCCGCCGGAGGTTAAGGCCAAGGTGGAAAAAGGCCGGAAGCTGATGCAGAAGATGAAGGAAGAAGCGGAAAAAGAAGATGCGGACATCAAAGCCGCGCTGGCCGAGTATTTGCAAAAGTTTACGCCGGGGCCAAATCTTGAGGACGAGATGACCTCGCTTCATATTTGCTTCCGGGCTTATCTGAAGCTTCATTTCTTTTGCGGAGAGCAGAATGAAGATTATCGGAGGCGGATTGCCCTGATGCTTTTGCTCTGTCGGGTTGCCGAACGTTTTTGTAAGAGGCGGCTGGATTTGTCCAACTCTATGAAGGTTGTTTTTTTTGAATGGGAATTTGTTATGTTCAGTAGTATTTATTTTAATTTACTGGGCGGGTACAGAACAGATGTCCGGGAATTTGAGAAAAACAGTGATTCAAAGGATGTCAAAGAATTGTTTTCCCAATATTATGAGTTGGAACAGCTGGTTGAGGAAAGCTTTCCGATGATGGAAAATGTTTTGTTGAAGCGTTATCTGGTCTATGCAGTCCATAAAGTTGTTATTGATTTTTTGGATGATTGCGGAAAGTTTTTGGTAAACCAGGGACTGACGCTTTGGGGCAAGCGGTTGTTTACGGATAATGAGGATTACCGTAGAAACGTGCAGAAAATGAAGCTGCTCCGGTTTAAGTCTTTTATTTTGCCGGAAGTTTTTTCTGATGAGAAAATTAAGGATTTTGTGTATTCTTACAACATTTGAAAAGAAAGTGAAAAGTTCCCGCCTGAAAGGGCCGGAACTTTTTTTGTTGTTATCTTATTGAAGTTGTGATACAATAATTTTGATAAAAATATTATTAATCTAAAAAAATATACAATTATGGAAACTTTAAGAATTAACAGAAAGCAGCTTGAAATCAGACGCGCCCAAATGACAGCCGAGAAGTTTCAAATTATGAAATTAACCACGGCTCAGGCGATGACTTGTAAGACATCTGAATTTTCTTCATGGGAAGAAGTTCTGGCCCGCTACGGAAAAGAAAACCTTTTGCATGAGGGGGAAGAGTATTACGGTTATGTTCTGGTTTGGCGCCGGTGGGGAAAAGCAGAAGTTAACGCTCTCTACGGATCCCTGCGGGTGGAACATGATCCGGTCAGTGTTTATTGGGCAGATACCGTGTATAAGGAAGCTTTTAAGCACGGGGAATTTCTCTCGGTAAGTGCCGGCGGAGAGGAGCAGTGTTTCGGGGCACTGTTTTATGTTTGGACATTCCGGGATTGCCGGTTTGATGAGCGTATCAGCAAAAAAATTGCCGATGCTTTGACGGCCGAGGTTCCGGTGGTGTCGCTCAGCGATGATGAAGTCCGGGAAATTAAAGAATATCTGGGCGGTTATTATCGCCGCTTCTTTATTGAACTGGATTAATTCTTGAAAAAAGAGGCTTTACTCAGGTAAAGCCTCTTTTTTTAGCTCATCGATCGCAATCGGTTGATTCTTTCTTCAATCGGCGGATGTGTGGCTTGCAGCTTTTGAAAAATTATTGGCTGTTTTCGAGGATCAGCAATACAGGCAACGGATATTGTGTTTTGTTTATCCAAAATTTCAACACCGGCATTGGCGGAAATTTTTTGTAGAGCATCTGCGAGGGCATGTGGATTCCGAGTGATTAGAGCCCCGGTTGCATCTGCGGCATATTCCCTGGAACGGGAAACAGCCCGCTGTATCAGAGGAGCAATGATAAAGTTGAATATTATTAAAGCAATCATGAGGGCAAATAGCAATATTTTCATTTGATTTTGTTTTTTGTTATTGCCAATGTTGGTGCGAAAAATCATTTTGGAGCGAATTGCTTCTGCAAAAAAGCCAAAAATATTAATCCCGGTGATGATGAGCATGTTTAACCGCATGTCCCGGTTTCCGATATGAGCCATTTCATGCGCAATGACGCCTTCCAACTCGAGAGGGGCTAGTTTGTTCAGAATTCCTCTGGTGAGCGCAATTGAGGCGTGTTCCGGGTTTCGGCCAGTGGCAAAAGCGTTAAGCGCTTCATCTTCAATGATAAAAACTTTCGGCATTGGCAGTCCGGCAGCGATGGAAACGTTTTCTACGGCACGATATACCTGCGGATTGTCTTTTTTTTCCAGAGATTTGGCATTCGAAAAGCCAAGCATCATTTTGTCTCCGAAAAAGTAGGATATAGTCAGCCAAAGCAAACTGATGATAATGACAAAAGGCAGGTAGCCAGCGATGAAAAATATGCCCGCCAGAAAGTAAATGCTGACAGAGTTTACGGGAATGCCGTGTTCTGTCAGAAAGTTTTGATACGGAGCGATAAACCGGGCGGCAAATTCCAAGTCTCCGATGGCGTAAAAGGCAATGATGGCTGCGGTGATTGTCAAAATGCTTAAGCTTAGAGGAAATAATAAGAGCAATAATAATGTTTTGCGGTTGTTGGCCGCAATGTGGTCATAGATTGTCAACATTTTTTATCTCCGCTTTTAGAAAGAGATTTTGGGAGAATTTTGGGCTGCTGTTTTTTCTTCTTCGTTCAGTTCAAAGAATTTTTCCGGTTTGAAACGAAAGATTCCGGCAATGATGTTTCCCGGGAAAGTTTCTATTTTACTGTTGAGAGAGAGGACCGTTGTGTTGTAAAAACGGCGGGCTGCCTGAATCTTGTTTTCGGTATCGGAAATTTCTCTCTGCAGCTCCAAAAAGTTTTGGTTTGCCTGTAGCTGGGGATAGCTTTCACTCAGGGCAAAAATGCTTTTAAGTGTCTGGCTTAAGGCATTTTCAGCCACGCTTTTTGCTTCATTTAACCCTTGGGTGTTCATGGCGGCATTACGAGCCCGGACAACCCGTTCCAAAGTTTCCTGTTCGTGCTTGGCATAACCTTTTACGGTTTCGACCAGATTAGGGATAAGATCATAGCGGCGTTTGAGCTGGGTATCAATGTCGCTGGCGCCTTCCCTGACGCGTTGACGGGCCACGACAAGGCCGTTGTACATTACAATAATGAAAAGGGCAGCCAAGGCCAGAATGATGTATAGTATAGTCATAATGTATTCTCCTGATTTTTTATCCGGGTTAATTTTATGAAAAGACAGGTTAATTTTAGGTAAATTTTGGGCTATTTACTTAATTATTTGTTTAAATAAAATCGGTGTGTCTATGCCTTCGAGTTTTAGCAGTTTTATTTTTTTATCCAGACCGCCGGCATAACCGGTGAGGCTGCCGTTGGTGCCGACAACCCTGTGGCAGGGGATGATGATTGAAATCGGATTGTGGCCGACGGCGCCGCCGACTGCCTGAGCCGACATATGGAGCAATCCTTTCCGGCGGGCGATTTTTTGTGCAATTTCGCCGTAGGTTGCGGTTTGACCGTAGGGGATTTCGCAGAGGATGTTCCATACCATTTGGCGGAATTCGCTGCCGGACGGTGCCAGAGGTAATTCGGATATCCGGGGCTGCCGGCCCTGAAAATAGCGCTCAAGCCAGTCTTTGACTTTTGTGAAAAGGGGCAGGGCATCGTCAGAGTGCATTTCTTCTTTGATAGAATCGGCAAAGTATTTTTGACCGTCCAGCCACAGGCCAACCAGATTTTTGCCGTCAGATGCCAGGGTGATGTTGCCGACGGGAGATTGATATTGAGTTTGGTAAATCATTTTCCGCTTCCTTATAATAAAAAATTTGCCTTTGAGATAAGGGCAAATTTGGCGGAGATTTTAATGGTAGGTGTGACAAGACTTGAACTTGTGACCTCTGCGATGTGAACACAGCGCTCTAACCACCTGAGCTACACACCCGTGATTCGGACATATGTATAGCAAATTTTTATCGGATAAGCAAGAGTAAATTATTTTATGAACAAAATCTTTTAAACTATCTTGGATAATTTCTCCATTTGTACCATAACGAGGATTAAGGGAAAGCATATTTGCTAAAAAAATTAAGTTTTAAAATTACACAATTATAGATTGACTTTATTTTATTTACACACTAAAATAAAACTTACATATCAGAAAGATTATTTGTCAATCTGATATGTTTTTTATATAAGGACAAATCTTATATAAAAAGGAGTGGCTTTGAAGTGCAGAAAATCGGTGCAACTGCAG
>CALYAY010000035.1 GCA_944393695.1 uncultured Alphaproteobacteria bacterium
TGTATAAATTTAACGGCCGTTTTTTTTAGACAACCTTTTTTATAAAAAATTCCCTTTTAATCCTCCCCTCTTTCTTTATCTGCCATCCCGCCCTCTTTTTTATGTCATCCTCCGGCTCTCTTCTCAGTCATTCCCGGCCTCTTTTTATGTCATTCCCGGCCTCTTTTTATGTCATTCCCGGCTTGCCCGGGAATCCAGGTCAAACCAACCTTCCTATTATTCTCTCCCTAAAGCTTTAGTCCCAAACCTACCCTCCCTAAAGCCTTCCCGTATTTTTCCCTCTCCCTTGAGGGGAGAGGGTCAGGGTGAGGGTGACAACCAACCTTCCTATTATTCTCTCCCTAAAGTCTTAGGGAGAGTTAGAGAGGGTTTCATATAAAAAACTGTCATCCCTCGTTCAGCGCCAGTCTGAACGTCAAGGGATCTTCCTTATTGCTCTCTCCCCTTTCAAAAGGGGAGCCGGAGGGGTCAAATATCAGCCTTATTTTCTTCTAGTCAGATTTCCCGTCATATAGCCAAATTATATATTTACAACAATTAAACTTTCTGTTATCATTAGATTCGTGAAGACAAATGTAATTTAAGATTAAGAGGTGTTATTATGATGAATAAGACTATTCTCATGTTGTCGGCTTCCTGCATGTCCATTATTGCCGGAGCTGATTGGTGTTGCGCTGACTTTAATCATTTTGACACTTCCCCGTCTTTTATTCCCGCCGGAGTTAAATCACACGTTTCCACACACACTTCACACCTCACGGCCGCTCATTTGTCTTCACTCGAAGATTTTGCCGAACTTACTCTCCCTGAAAACTCAGGAAACTATCTATTCTATCCCCTCCCTAAAGACTTAGGGAGGGGTTGGGGAGGGTTTCACAACACCCCTCTCACCCAACTCGCGGCCGCCTGCTTCGTTACAGATACAACCAACTGTTCCGGCAATGAATTCGCCAACGCCGACAGTGATGATAATGACGGCGGCATACCTCCCGGAGGCGATGACTATGACCTCGACAATGCCGAGCGCTGCCGCCAGGAAGGATATAACCAAACCTCCTGTCCCGAAGGTCAGGATCCCGTCAACACCTGCCCCTACGACAGTGATTATTTCGAAGAATGTGTTTCCTCCTGTCCGAGTAATTACGTCACCTGTGAAGTCCCTTACTATGGCGTCGGCGAAGACTGTGACGGAAAATATGCTTCCTGCGAAAAAGACACCGAACGCGCCTGCAAAGAGGAAAATCCCAATTACACAAACTCTTGTGATTACGGCTTTAAGCTCAGTGACGACCGCTGCTCATACGATAGTTCTTACGGTACCTGCTGCAATGCCTGCACCGGTTACCCTTACACCCCAAACGGCATTCCCGACGGTTATATTCAGGACGGAGAACCTTGCTTCAGTTGTGACGGACTAACCCTCGTAAAAGCCAAACCCAATCCCTGTGACGGATATATGGACTGCGGCTCCATGGGACCCGAAACCGGTGCAAAATCCTGCCAATCAGGAAACCAGATAAAATACGATAACTGCAAAGCCTGTCCAAACCTCGGCAGTCTCACCTACTGTCCCGCTCCCTTCACCTGCTCCTACGAGGATTGTTCCGGTCTTTATTATAAAACCGGCTGTCAACCCGGCTACGACTGGAATGAAAGTACCAAGACTTGCACCAAACAGTGCGCCTATGAATGCACTCTCACCAGCTGCCCCTCACCCTTCACCTGCCGTTATGAAGACTGCTCCGGTAAATACTGCAAAACCGGCTGCCAGTCCGGCTATGACTGGAATGAAAGTACCAAGACCTGCACCAAACAGTGCGCCTATGAATGCACTCTCACCAGCTGCCCCTCACCCTTCACTTGTCGTTACGAGGACTGCTCCGGTAAATACTGCAAAACCGGCTGCCAATCCGGCTATGACTGGAACTCAAGCTCCCAAACCTGCACCAAACAGTGCTCAGCCGACTACCAATACACCTGCACCGGCACCGGTTACGCCGGCGGCTCTGGTACATCCTGCAACGGAAAATACAAGTCCTGTAATTGCGCCAGCGGTTATGAATGGAAAGACGGTATTTGCAAAGAAGACCCCAAAGCGGAATGGGGAAAGTGTAACGGTTATGCTAAAAACTGCAATATCGGCGATATTCTTTATAGCGACGGAACCTGTGCTTCCACTGTCATCTCTGGTAAAACCCCCGTCGCCGTGGTAGTCTATAAAAGCGATGACGGAAACTGCGCCCAGGCCATGACCCCAAAACCACTAACAAACTCAGACATTCCATGGTCAACAGAATATGTTGATACTGGAGCTTACAATACTTGGATAATATCAAATGTTGTAAAAGATTTTGACAGTTGTGGCAATACAGAAAAAATTATCTCTTTCGGTGATGAAAATACATATCCTGCAGCTTGGAAAGCCGTATATTATGCACCTCTTTCTGCCCCTGAAACACTTGGTAAATGGTGTTTACCAGCTGCCGGAGTTTTAAGCAGTCTTTTTTACAACTTAGACATAGTCAACAACACTCTTTCAAAAATAGAAGGAACTCAATTCAAAAATACCGGAAACAGTGAAGATAACGAATACCTATGGTCATCAACAGAAACAGACGAAACAGGAGCTTGGGTTTTCTCAAACACAAATCAAACGGGAATTCTAAACGGTGGGGTAATAAACTTCGGGAAAACTTATGGTTGGGAAGAAGGTACCGGTGTTGTTGGACTTCTTACTGTCCGACCCGTCATTGAATTCTAACCCCCAACCTCGTGACCTGCCCACAAAAAAAACTCCGCCCGACCGGACGGAGTTTTTCTCTTTTTTCCGGATACGAAAAATTTTCCGCTTCAGACAACTGCCGAAACTCTAACCACCGGCCTATTCCATCTTGCTGCGGATTGTCACCAGAGGCAAAAAACCAAACAACTGGCATTTGCTGATTTTTCCTTTGGTTCGAACGGTTAGAAAGGGAATAATCCCAAAGAGCCTGATTCTCCTCACCACGGTCGCCCGGCTCTGCGCCTCAGCCCACAAACCAGGATGATCCCTTCGCACAAAAGCATAAATCGCCTGCGTCACTTCGCCCATCCGGGACTTCTGCCGGTGGGAAGTATTATTTTCAAAATTCCGGTAAAGAAACAAAACTTCCGGAATATTATGAAACCCGGTTTTACCGATAAGCCGGCACCACAGGGCATAATCCTCGGCCGGAGAATATCGCTCTTCATATCGCAGATTATTTTGCAACAGGACAGATTTCCTTATCATCGCCGCCGGATGAACAATACAGCTTGAAAACATCAGTCGCCGACTGATTTCGGAATTATCCGCCGGATAACGTTCAATTTTCCCGCCCACAATATTTTTTCTGAAACAGCTGACCACGCCGGTCTCGGGATGTTCATCCAGATACGCCGCCTCTTTGGCAAATCTCTCCGGCAGCGAGATATCGTCATGATCAACCACCGCCAGATACTCACCCCGCGCCATCTCAATCAGCTTGTTTCTGGTCTTGGAAATTCCGAGATTTTCCGGATTTTGCATATACTTAATGCGCTTGTCGTGATACGATTCGACAATGCTTTTAACCGGCTGTTCGGGACAATCATCCAAAATCAAAAGCTCAAAATCCTGAAACGTCTGCCCCAGAACACTCTCAATACATTCCCGGAGATATTTTTCTTCCGTCTTATACACCGGCAGACAAGCCGAAATCTTTACCATAACGCCCTCCTTCTTAGTTTTTAAGAATTTTTAAGAATATAAAATATATCTTATTATATAAGACAAGAAAATTGCAAGAAAATTTTCCGGCAATCAACAAAAAAAGCCCCCGAAGGAGCTTTCAAATGACACCGCAAAACAATCAACGATATTTACCGCTCGTTGCCCTTTTTGGCCGAAAAATAATTATTTCCCTTTGAAGAAGACGTCACCTTATTTCTGGACTGAACCTCATCCCCGTTTTCTGAAAAATAAAGTTTCTCAATCGAATCAAGCCGCTGGTGTTTCTTAGGATTATTCCCATAGGAACGCCGCAAATCGACACTGATATTCTTCCACATCAGCCGCCTCTCGGCCGCCGGAATTTTCGGCGTATCAACCAATTCGTTCACCGCGCTTTCCAAAATCGGAATTTTTTTCTCTCTTTCGACCTCCGTCGCCAGCCTCATCAGCCGCAACACCTTGTCCCGCCCGGAAAACATATTGGCCAGTTTCATTTCCGTATTCAGATAAGCCGTCTTGTCAACCCCTTTTTCCAGTTTGGCAATATTGTGCAGGGTTTTCACCTTATCGCTGTCCAAAGACGCATGTTTCAGCGCCTCGCGATAATAAATCAGCGCCAGTTCTGTTGACGACTTTCCCCCGGAACTCAAAGTATCCGACACATTATCTCTTATCAGAAACGACTTGGCATATATTGAATAAATATCAAACATGGCCTCATGCGTCCGATTCTCTTTATTGCGCAAAGCTCTCTCGCAGGCCTCCCGCAAAATAACCGCCTTATTGTTGGTCCTCTCCGAAAGATATTCGTTGCATGTTCTGATAAGCTGAATATTGCCGGTCAGCACCAGCGCCTTGCGCATATATTTTGCCGAACTTTCCAGCGCCTTGGTTCTGACATTCGGGTTCGACTTTGTATCGGCATAGTTTTCATACAACAAAGCCACATTGTGATAAGCCGTCGCCAATATTTCCTTGTCAATAAACTTGTTGGCCCGCAGCGATTCCACTTCTTGTTTAAGATTCTCAATGGCAATATTGGTAACCAGCCCTTCTTTGCTGAGCAGGCTGAAAAATTTGCGTCCGATTAAAAGCGCCCCGTAAGCTTCCACCAGCTCCGAAACGTTTCCCGCCCGCCGCAGCACCATTTCGTTCAAGGTTGAAAGCTCGGTCTCCTGAAGATCCACCCCCAATCCCACAAAGGACAAATATTCGGCAAAGGCACCGTTAAACTTTTCCGCATCCAGCGAAAAAGCCGACTGTTTAATATGATACATAAACCTTTTAAACTGTCCTCTCGGCACCTGCGCATAAATTTCACGCAACGTCAGCGGCGGAATTCTGTCTATTCCGCTCACCTCAATCTCTGCTGCCTCTTCCGAATTTTCCGCTTTTCTACCCTCGGACAAAAGCTGAACATCTTCAGCCGTCTGATTTTCTTTTTCCTGCATTTTAGAACCGTATTTGTTAAATTATTAAGGGCATTATACCGGTACGCGGAAAAAAATCAACGTATTTTTACAAAATTAAGACAAAAAAATATTTCCGCCCCGATTTTTTTTAGATGTGGATTAAAACATTTTGGATTTGCCCAAACCGCCCGACTGTGAAATATATTAAAGACATGGTTATTTTTCCCGGACCCTTGCAGACCGGCTCAAACATCGCTATATAAACATACGGAAAACTGTCAACGCTTCTTTTAGGATTAAAAACAACATGGCTGAAAAAGAAATTTACCCGGTATTGCCCCTGCGCGACATTGTCGTTTATCCCAAAATGATTGTACCTCTTTTTGTCGGGCGCGACAAATCCATTAAAGCTTTGCAGACTGCTGCCGACAATGACGACAACATCGTCCTGGTCACACAAAAGGATTCGGCCGTTGAAGATCCCTCCCCGGCTGACTTATACCACATCGGCACGCTCGGTGCCGTTTTGCAGATGCTCAAACTGCCCGACGGCACACTTAAGGTTCTGATTGAAGGCATGGAACGCGTCAAACTCGAAAAATTTCCGGAAGACACAGACTTCATCACCGCAAAAGTTTCTCCCCTGCCCGAAAATGCCGAAACCGGACTTGAACTTGAAGCGCTGAGCCGCGCAGTCATCTCTCAGTTCGAAGATTATATCAAACTTTCCAAAAAGATTCCGCCTGAGGTTCTGGTTTCCGTCAATCAGATTGAAGACTACAGCAAACTGGCCGACACCATTGCCTCCCACCTTTCGCTCAAAGTTCCCGAAAAGCAGGAGCTCCTCGAGGCCAAAACCCTCAAACTGCGCTTTGAAAAAATCCTCGGTTTCATGAATGCCGAGCTCACTTTGCTTGAGGTTGAAAACAAAATCAAAAACCGCGTCAAAAAGCAAATGGAAAAAAGCCAGAAGGAATATTACCTCAACGAGCAGATGAAGGCCATTCAGAAAGAACTCGGCGACAATGAGGAAGCCGAAGTTTCCGAATACATGAAAAAAATCAAAAAAACCCGGCTCAGCAAAGAAGCCAAAGAAAAAGCCCTGGCTGAAGTCCGCAAGCTCAAAACCATGAGCGTCATGTCCAGCGAGGCCACCGTCGTGCGCAATTATCTTGACTGGCTGCTTGACATTCCTTGGAAAAAACCTTCCAAAGTCAACAAAGACCTGAGCAAGGCGCTTGAGATTCTTGACCGCGACCACTACGGACTTGAAAAAGTCAAAGAACGCATTTTGGAATACCTGGCCGTTCAGTCGCGCGCCGACAAAGTCAAAGGCCCGATTCTGTGCCTTGTCGGCCCTCCCGGCGTCGGCAAAACCTCTCTCGGCCGCTCCATTGCCGCCGCCACCGGACGCAAATTCGTCCGCGCCTCTTTGGGCGGCATGCGTGACGAAGCCGAGATTCGCGGCCACCGCCGCACCTACATCGGCTCCATGCCCGGCAAAATCATCAAGGGCATGAAAAAAGCCGGAACCTCCAATCCGCTGTTCCTGCTTGATGAAATCGACAAGCTGGGCAACGACTGGCGAGGCGATCCGAGTTCGGCGCTGCTTGAAGTTCTTGACCCCGAACAAAACGCCGCTTTCAACGACCACTATCTGGAAGTTGATTACGACCTGTCCGACGTCATGTTCATCACCACCGCCAATTCGCTCGACATGCCGCGGCCGCTGCTTGACCGTATGGAAATCATCCGTCTTTCCGGCTACACCGAAGAGGAAAAAATCCAGATTGCCAAACAGCACCTGGTTCCCAAGATTTTTGCCGAAAATGCCGTTAAACCCGAGGAGCTGCAAATAACCGACGATGCCATCCGCGACATCATCCGTTACTACACCCGCGAAGCCGGCGTCCGCAATCTTGAGCGCGAACTGGCCACCATTGCCCGCAAAGCCGTCAAGGAAATCATCCTCCACGGTGAAAAAGGCCAAAAGAAAAAAGCGGCCAAAGACCATGTCGTGGTTAACGCCGAAAACCTGTCTCAATACCTCGGCGTCATTAAATACCGTTACGGAGAAGCCGAGGAAAAAGACCACATCGGCGTCACCACCGGCCTGGCCTGGACCGAAGTCGGCGGCGACATTCTCTTTATTGAGGCGGTTGACATGCCCGGCAAAGGCAAAGTCACCCAAACCGGAAAACTCGGCGACGTCATGAAGGAGTCGATTGAAACCGCTTATTCGGTTGTCCGTTCTCATTCCAAAGAACTCGGCATCGACCCCGAGGTTTTTGAAAAAACCGACGTCCACGTTCATGTTCCGGAAGGCGCCACGCCCAAAGACGGCCCTTCGGCGGGCATCACCATGTACACCACCTTGGTTTCGGTCTTCACCAAAACCCCGGTGCGCAAAGACGTGGCCATGACCGGCGAAATCACCCTTCAGGGACGGGTTCTGCCGATTGGCGGTTTGAAGGAAAAACTCTTGTCAGCACTCCGCGCCGGCATCAAAACCGTTATTATCCCCAAGGATAATGAAAAGGATCTGACCGAAATTCCCGAAAACGTCACCAAGGGCATGAAAATCATTCCGGTTGAAGAAGTCTCGGAAGTTTTAAAAATCGCCCTCCGGCCCAAAAACAAAAAATAAGACCCGGGCAAAAAATCATCCTTATAACCTCCCCCTGAAATATTTGCCATTATCCCGTCCACTTCTAAAAACATTTGACTGAAAGAAAAAAGTGCTATATACTAATTCTATCGTCAGAAAGACGATATTCATTTAACCACAGTAAATGGGAGAAAAACCATGTCAGATATATCTTTAACCGCAAGTATGCGTTCTAACCTGCTGTCTTTGCAGAACACTCAGTCTTTGATGGATCAGACACAGGACAGACTTTCTACCGGTAAAAAAGTTAACTCGGCCATTGATAATCCGTCGTCTTACTACACGGCTCAAAGCTTAACCAACCGCGCTTCCGACCTGGAGAGCCTGTTGGACAGCATGGGTCAGGGTATTCAGACCATTCAGGCCGCCAACGAAGGTATTGAGGCCATCACTTCTTTCGTTGAACAGGCCAAGGCTGTTGCCAATACCGCCCGTGATACCTCCTATGAAATTGAACCAGATGAAGACGCTGTCAGGGAACTTGTCACAACCGGTACGTTTAACAGCGGCTCAATAGCAGAGAATACCCCGGCCGATTTAAAATTCTCCATCGGCGGAAAAGAAGTTGCTGTCAAAGTATCTAAAGATGAAGAAATTGAAAATGTTGTTTCAGATTTAAATGCCGCCGCCAAAACGGCAGGTGTTGACAATGTTAACTTCAGTGTAAAAAATGGACAGATAGCTGTATCTCTTGAAGGAAGCATTGAAGCGGATGTCGCCGTTTCTGCCACAGCCGGAACCGGAGCCGCAGGAGCAACAACAATTGGTCTTACCTTTGCCGGTGGCAATTTCGATAACGGAACCAACCCGACAAGCAGCCGTTCAAGTTCAATCAAACAGTACAATGAAATTATGGAACAGATTAACCAGCTGGCGGCTGATGCGTCTTACAAAGGTGTCAACCTGTTGAAAGACGGCGAAAGCCTGAAGATTGTCTTTAACGAAGACCGTTCTTCTTCGATTACGGTTCAGGGTAAATCCGCCGATATCACCGGTTTGGGTCTGTCCACCGTTTCTGAGGCAAATTGGGAAACCAACGATGGTGTTGATGAAACGATTACCGCAATTGAAGGTGCTGTTTCCAAACTGCGTGATATGGCGAGCGAGTTCGGTAACAACTACTCCATCGTTCAGACCCGTCAGGATTTCACCGAAAACCTGATTAACGTTCTGGAAGAAGGCGCAGATAACCTGACATTGGCCGACATGAACGAAGAATCCGCCAACATGCTGGCTCTGCAGACCAGACAGCAGCTGGCCATCAACTCTCTGAGTTTGGCTTCTCAGGCTGCCCAGTCCGTGTTGAGCTTGTTCTAATCATTCGGTTGATAACAAGAAATGTGAGGCTGTCCGAAAGGACAGCCTTTTTTATCCCCCTCCAACTTATCCTCCCCCTAAAACCTTAGCCTCACATTCCCTCCCTGAAAACTCAGGGAGGGGCGGGGAGGGTTTCATATTCAAATAAAAAACTGTCATCCCTCGTTCAGCGCCAGCCTGAACGTCAAGGGATCTTCAAATTTGTCACCCTCTCATAGATGAGAGGGCCGGGGAGAGCAAATACCAGCCTTACCCCTCTCACCCTCCCCCCTTTCTCCCCTGTCATACTCCGGTTTAACCGGAGTATCCAGGTAAAAAGAATCATCCTAATATCCTCCCCCTAAAATCTTAGGGCTGGAGGCAGAAAATATCTCCGGTGGAGATATTTTCAACGACAGGCGACAGTTTGTTAGCTCATAAGCTA
>CALYAY010000036.1 GCA_944393695.1 uncultured Alphaproteobacteria bacterium
ATGCTTTGTTACTGTTCATCATAATATCACCTTTGTCTTGTTGTTGTCTTCACGAATCTTATGATAACAGATATTTTGCGAATAATCAATGTATATTTTAAATATAATGACGGGAAAATGGACGAGGTTTTAAAACCCCCTCTAACTCCCCCTGAGTTTTCAGGGAGAGGAGAGGTCGCGGAACGGAGTGACGTGGGTGAGGGAGAGAAAGATAAGGCTGATATTTGACCCCACCGGCTCCCCTTTCTAAAGGGGAGAGGGCAATAAGGAAGATCCTTTGACGTTCAGACTGGCGCTGAACGAGGGATGACATTGCCATACCCCCTCCTACTCCCCCTATAACTATAGGGGGAGGGTGGTTGGTTTAAAGAGGGATGACAGTTTTTACTTGAGGATGACTGAGAAAAGGAAAGAAAAGACGGAGTGAATAAAAAGCACCCCAAATTATTCGGCAAGGGAGAGCCAGATTTCTTCAAGGTTTTCGATTTCCCGGTTTAAACGGCTGATTTCTTTTTGCAGGCGGATAATTTCATCCGGCGGCAATGCCTCTTGAAACCGGTTTTCCAATTCCTGCCGCAAATTATTAAGTTTATTTATTTCTTTTTCAATCCGGCGCAGCTGCTGTTGATTTTCTTTCTGCCGGGCTTTTTGCGCCATAACTTCGGCTTTGGCTTGTTGTTTACGCTGTTCTTCTTCCTGACGGCGCTTTATTTCGGCCTTTGGAGTTTTCGGCTCAAGCAGCAAGCGGCGATAATCATCCAAATCACCGTCATAAGGTTTGCAGGTTCCGCCGTTTACCAACCACAAGGTATCTGCCACCAGTTCTATTAAATGAAGGTCATGCGTAATTAAAATAACCGCGCCGTTATATTCGTTAAGTGCTTCAACCAAGGCATCGCGCGCAGCCATATCCAAGTGGTTGGTCGGTTCATCCAAAATTAACAGCTCCGGAGCATTAATCGTCATAACCGCAAACAAGAGACGAGCCTTTTCTCCTCCGGACAACAAGGCAATGCGGGTGAGGGATTTTTCCTGTTGCAGGCCGAAACGCGCCAGATGAGAACGAATCCGGGTTTCATTTTTTTCGGGCATTAACGGTGTCAGGAATTCCAAAGGCGTCAAATCCAAAGGCAGTTCCTCTGCCTGGTGCTGGGCAAAATATCCGACCTTAAGCTTCGGACTGCGGTGAAAATTTCCTTCCATCGACGGCAGCCGGAAAGACAAGAGCTTAGCCAGGGTTGATTTACCGTTGCCGTTGGCTCCCAGCATGGCAATGCGATCATCGGCAGAAATGCTTAAAGACAAACGGCGCAAAACAGCTTTGCCGTCATAGCCGACAGAAACATTTTCCAAGGAAAGCAGCGGCGAGGGAATAATCTGTGCCTGAGGAAAATCAAAATGTGCCGAGGCTTCATCATCCAACAGTTCAACCGGCGGAAGCTTGGCCAGCATTTTCAGCCGGCTTTGAGCCTGTTTGGCTTTGGTCGCTTTATAGCGGAACCGCTCCACAAAAGACTCCAGATGTTTGCGGTATTGTTCCTGTTTGCGAAACTGGCGCTCCCTCACCTCTTTTTGCTCATTGCGGGTGCGCAAAAAAGTGTCATAGTTGCCGGAATAAGTTACCAGATGTTTATTGTCAAAATTAATAATATAGTCACACAAGCTGTTGAGAATGCTGCGGTCATGGCTGATGAGCAGCAGGGTGCCTTTATAACGGCGGAGATGATTTTCCAGCCAGAGGGAAGTTTCCAAATCCAGGTGGTTGGTCGGCTCGTCAAGCAATAAGACATCCGAAGGCTGAAACAATGCGGCAGCCAGAGCCAGGCGCATGCGCCAGCCGCCGGAAAATTCCCGTACGGGACGCGATAAGTCACTTTCCGAAAAGCCCAGCCCATTTAAAATGGCAGAAGCCCGCGCCGGAGCAGAATCTGCTTCTATAACTTTTAATCGTTCATGGATTTCGGCCAATTGCCCGGCATCTGCTGCCGCGGCGGCCTGCAGCAAACGGCTGCGTTCTTCATCCCGGGCCAGAACAAAGTCCAATACACCGGCATTAATATCATCAATGCTTTGAGCCACATGTGCCACCCGGCAATGTTCCGGGAAAAAGACTGAACCGGTTTCAGTCTCAAGTTCACCGCGGATGACCTTAAACAAGGTTGATTTGCCGCAGCCGTTAGGACCAATTATACCGACTTTTTGAGAATCGGAAATATGTGCCGATGCGTGATCAAGCAAAAGCTTGCTGCCGATACGAACCGTTATGTCGTCTAAAATTATCATTTTGTTTCGGCAAGTTCCTGCAGCGGAGAATGATTAACGGCAAAATCTTTTACCACAAAGGTGGTCACGGGCGCTTTTGACTTGGCCGAGAAAATGATTCCATGCCCCAGACACAGGCCAAAATCAATATTCAATTGCGTGTTCTGACGATTAAGATAATCAGCCTGAGCCGCCGGATCACAGGAGGGACCGCCGGTTTCATCATTAAAGATTTCGCAGTTTTTCAGGCCGCTTTCCTTGCAATCAACCAGAAAAACTTCAAAACCTTCCTTTTCAAGAATTTCTTTTAACAAGGGAGCATAAGGCATCATCGACTGGCAGGCGGCAATGCCCAGACGGGTGAAGCCGGAATTGCGGGCATAGGCGATTAACTCGGACAGACGCGATTTGCTGCGGGAAATAAAACTTATTTTCATTTGCTGCCGGTCTTGTTCGCTGTATAATGATAAATCAGCCATAAAATTCTCCTTCATGAATAATTTTTATCAGGGTAATATCTTTGATAAAAAAAATCAACTTTAAACCGTTTATTAGTTTTTGCCGCGGTATATTAAAGAAAATTTGGGGAGATGAAAAATGAAACTCAGTCAACTCTTGCGGTCAGCAGCCCTGCCCGCTCCGGAAAAAGATGTTGAAATTTGCGGGATTACCGCTGATTCCAGACAGGTTCGTCCCGGGTATTTGTTTGCGGCTCTAAAGGGGGTTAGTTCCGACGGACATGACTTTATTCCGCAAGCTGCTGCAGCCGGAGCGGCAGCGGTTTTGTGCTCCGATGACGGACGGAAATCCGATTTTCCGCAGGTCGTATTTATCAAGTCGGCCCGGACGCATTATGATTTTGCACGGATTGCCGCTGCTTTTTATGAAAAACAGCCGGAATATATTGCGGCCGTGACCGGAACCAACGGCAAGACATCTATCGCTGATTTTGTGCGGCAAATATTGACTATGATGGGAAAAAAAGCGGCTAGTTTGGGGACGCTCGGATTGATAAAAAACAACGAAGAGCCGCAATATGCCATGACAACGCCGGATCCGGTGACCATTCACCGTGATTTGCGGGAGTTGGCCGAAGAAGGGTATAATTATCTGGTTATGGAAACATCCAGTCACGGATTATGTCAGTACCGGGTAGGCGGGGTTAAGGTCAAAGCTGCCGGATTTACAAATCTGACCCGCGATCATCTGGATTATCACAAGACCATGGAAAATTATTTTGAGGCAAAAAAAATCTTGTTTACCGATATTCTGGTTGCCGGAGGCAGTGCCGTTCTGAATGCCGATTCCGACGTTTATCCGGCCTTGAAACGGGCCTGTGAAGCCGGAGGAAAAAAGATTGTCGCTTATGGGCATAACGGACGGGAACTGAAGCTTTTGAAAACCACTCCCCTGCCCCACGGGCAAAAACTTGAGCTGGAATATTACGGAAAAAACATCAGCCTGAACATTCCGCTGGCCGGTGAATTTCAGGCGATGAACGTGTTGTGTGCCCTGGGGCTGGCAGCAGAACTGACCGGGGAGCCTTTTGAAGTCATTAAATATGCCGAGAAAATACACGGTGCCAAAGGACGACTTGAACTTGTTGCTCGGACACCGAACGATGCGGCGGTTTATGTGGATTATGCCCATACTCCGGATGCCCTGGAAAACGTCATAAAAGCCATGCGTCCGCACTGTACCAATAGGCTATGCGTTTTGTTCGGTTGCGGCGGTGACCGGGATAAAGGGAAACGCCCGCAAATGGGAAAAATTGCCAATGATCTGGCTGATGTGATTTACGTAACGGATGATAATCCCCGTTCCGAGGAAGCGGAAGTTATTCGCAGTGAAATTATGGCGGCCTGTCCGCGCGGTAAAAATATCGGTGACCGGCGCACGGCCATTCAAACGGCAATTTCGGCCCTTTTGCCTGGAGATGTTCTGATTGTGGCGGGAAAAGGCCATGAGCCCGGACAAATCATCAAAGGGGTTACCTATCCTTTCAGCGATCATGAAGAGGTTTTGAAAGCCTGCGACAGGCTTAAAACATCAGCTTAACGATCAAGAAAAGAAGTGTTTTTGTCCGCCGTATAAACCGCCGGGCGATATGGGGTGTTGCGCCAATAATATATCAGATTATTGAAATCTGTCTCATTCTGCCAGGGATTGAAGCTTTTTATAGTCTGACGGGAAAGCCCCGGGCCAAAAGCCTGTTGCAGCGTGTAATCAATGTTTTGGGAAAAACGGTCGCGAAAAAGAGAATCCGTCGCAATATTGAACACCACTATTCCTTCCGGCTGCAGATGGTTGCGCAGGCGGCGGAAAAATTCATAGGTTACCAGATCTATGGGAATATGTCTTTCCGAGGCATAAGCATCAACAATAATCAAATCATAAAGTTTTTCGGTTTCGTTTAAAAACTGATTAGCGTCATTTACTACAAATTTTTTATTTCTGCCAAGCGGTTTTTTCAGAAAATATTGTTCGGCCACCCGTTGCAGCGACTTGTCTATATCCACATAGGTATAATCATGGAAATCATCTTCCCGGCCAAGGGTAAAAGCACCGGCACCCAATACCAGGATATGGCGGACTTTGTCCTGCGGCAAGGTCTGCAGAAAGTTATCTTCAATAAAACGGACATAAGGAAATATCAGTTCCTTATCTTCTGACACTTTCGAAGCCTGGGCACCATTTTGAATCATCAGCGTAGAGCGCCCGTTATCAACCCGGACCACGGCAATGGTCGAAGCATTGTTATCTTCAACAATATTATAAGCCCGGCGCAGCAAGCTGCTGCGATTTAAGTAAAATCCCAGGCAAAAGACTAAAACTATCCAGAGAATATCCATGTTTTTCCGACGGAATAAAAAAGCTCCGAGCAAACATAATCCGACAACCACGATAACAGTATGCGAAGTTCCGATAAGCGGCATCAATAACAGGGTTGAAAGAACAGATCCCAAAACAGAACCTATCGTATCAATGGCCATAATCCGGCCGGTGTAGTTGCGGTTGTATTTGTGCAGATAGCGACTGAGAAGCGAAACAATGCAGCCAAACAAAAAAGACGGCAGAGAAAGGAATATCAGACTGTAAAGAATGGTACGTAAAAGCGACGAATTTATCCCGCTCTTCAGCATCAGCTGAAAATAATTGAGCATCAGGACAAAACTTGAAGACAGGATAACCATTATGGCAATAATCAGAAAATAATAAAAAATCATACGGCGCAGATTGAAGCGACGCAGTGAAACGACTGAACCGCAATAATATCCTGCCGACATAAAAGCCATAATAGCGCCGATAATAACGGAAGCTATTACCGCCGTCGAACCGACCAAACTGCTCAGCTGGCGCAACACCAGGAGCTCTGTGGCCAGACTGGCAAAACCGCCGATAAAGATGGCCAGCATAAAAGTAAAACGTACGCGATTGTTCATTTGTTTAAGCCTAAAGGTTAAGTTTTTGTTGCTGTTTATTGTAATCGCTAAAAATAAAAATGCTTCATCTTTACCCAGGGTATCCACATTATTTTTTCTTATCCGGCAAAGATTTATGCTTCGTAAAAAGATTTTTTGTAAAAAAAATTAAAAATATGTATTTTTTTACTTGACCTAAAGAAAAAATACCTATATATATTGCACTCAGTTAATCATGGTCCCATCGTCTAATGGTTAGGACATCACCCTTTCACGGTGGTAATATGGGTTCGAGTCCCGTTGGGATCACCAATGCAAGCGGCAGGTATAAAAACTGCCGTTTTTCTTTTATAAATCAAGCGTTTAACCGAGTTCGAATGTTTGTTTTTTGAAAATTGCATTTTGGGAAGATTTTACGAACTCGTTTGATGATAATCCTTTATTTTTCAATGGCTTGTATGAGTTGGAATCTCGTTAGGTCTCGGGATTATCATTTATCCAAAGCCGGATTTGGAGCCTGCCTAAAATAAAAGTTTTTGACGTTACCGACGATTTATTTTGGCTCTTGAATTTTTTTCTGCTTAAACAACATCTCTTCAAAAAAAGCCATTTTTTAACTAGCCCTTATAACGCGTGAGATAGAAAATGACTCCAGCCTTTTTTAGTAGGTTATGTTTTTACAACCTATGATATAGCTAAGTCAAAGGTTATTCTTATATATTTTGGGCTTTACGTTTTCTTAAATCTCGATAATATAAGATAAAATTAGGAGTTTTTTTATGATTGGCTTGGAAGAAAATTTTAGAAAATGGTTAATAAAAGAAGGAAAAGGTAAGACATCATCCAGACAACTTATTCTTGCGATTAACAAAGTTTGCCAAGATTTCTACAATGGGAATACAGAAAAGCATTGGCGAATTTTAACCAAACACATTGTTTCTATTTTGATATATTATAATGAGTGTAATAATAATGAATATTATATTTCTACTGATGACGTTGAAATTCTACAAAATCACTTGAATAACAATGTTCTTAAGTATTTAAAATCAAGTTCCGAATATAAGAAAAATATATTTCCTCTTGTACAATTAAGTCTTATATATGGCCCAGAAAAATATTTTATTTCAGATGTTCCGTTAAATCTTGCTCCTGCATATATTAACGCATTTCAATTCATATTTAACCAATTAGCTGACAATAATATAAAACTTGATAATTTTCCTCAGTTGTATGCTTTGGCAAGAATACAAAATATTTTTTCCGGTGATTTGTCTGCTTTTTTTGATAAAATTGCGGCAATAATATCAGATAATACCGAAATAATAAACAAGCCGTATGTCTATTTACATTTACAGTATGAAGAAACGCCTTCAAAACAAGTGGCAAAAGCATTATGGACTTTTTACAAATATCTAAGCGAAAAGTCATTGCTTTCCATAAATAAAGAGTCCTTACATTTGGGATATGACGAGTTAGGAAATCTGATTACTTGCATTAACAAAATCTATGATAATTTAATGAAAATTATCACAATTGAGCAAGTTAAAGGAAATTCACCCAAAAGAATAGAAGCACAAAACGGAAAAGATTCTTTATTTAGTCATGAAGTCGCTGAAGCTCTTGAATGTTCATTAGCAGCGTTTCGTAAAATAAAGAAACAAGGTTTCATTCTGCCAATCAAAAAAAATGGTCGTCTATTCAGAAAAGATGATGTTAATAAATTTCTGGAAACATCGTTGCATAATGTTTGTTATCCTGGTGTAGATTATTCCATATCAATCCCTACAAATGATAAAATTAGAGCCCACCCAGAAATATGGTGTACAAGAGAAAAAGCTGCTAACATATTAAGACGAAATGTATCAACAATTGATTCGTATAAAAAAGAAAATGTGCTCACATATATTGAAATGGCGCCAAACTCTGCTTTTTTTTATCTTCCTGAGCTGAATAAAGTCGCAAAAATATTACGACTGAATCCAACAAGGGGGTTAAACTCGTTAAAAAATATATTAAAAAACTTCAATATTAAAAAAACAATAAATAACAAATAGTTATAACTTTTCACTCAAGAATACCCTCTACTAAAATCATAGATTTTTGAAATTTTTATGATATCTTCCCAAACATCAGTTGCGCAATTGATGAGTGATAATTTTTTTAGGGAATGAAAAAATGCTAAAAAATAATTTGGCCGAAATGCCTGAAAACTATGATATGGCAGACGATGTTAAAGCGTCTACTTTTATGACTGAAACCGAAGTACAGGCGACTGTGGCTTCAAATGTTAACGATAACCGGGAGGGGGATTTCCCTCCCCCTCCGAAAGGAGGTGCTGCAACAAAGGCAGTTGAAGAAAATACAGTTAACAAAGATGATCCTGATATATCACGGCCTTTGTCTATTGAAGATATTATAAAGAATAAACAGCTTTCGCCGGAAACACTGACGGAAATAATAAATGCGGCTCAGAATGAC
>CALYAY010000037.1 GCA_944393695.1 uncultured Alphaproteobacteria bacterium
TTCCGACAGAAGATGAGTTTATAGAATATTTCTTCTTCCACACAGTGATTTGTGATGATCCAGATGCCTGGGGCGGTCACGGGGACTAATCACTACAGCAAATATCAAATCAAAAACCCGGGACAAATACCCGGGATTTTTGAGTATGTAAATTGATGTTCAAAACTGCGGGTTTAAATTTGCTTTGCGAAATAAATCTTAATAAATTAGAAATAAATTGCTCGTATGCTTATTTCAGTTTTTTAACAGGAACAGGTTGTTTCGTGAAAAAAGAATCTAAAATAAAAGTGGCTTACAGATACGCACTGGCCTTATATGAGGCGGCAGCCGGGAAAAAAGCTGTCGACAAAGTAATGAAAGATGCCGGCGTGTTGCGGAAAATTATCAGCGAAGATGCCTCCATTGTGACGAGTCTGAGCAATCCTTTGTGGAATACGGCGGATAAAAAACAGACGCTGGACGAGATTTCGACACGGCTGAAGCTGAATGAGGAAACGCGCAACTTTTTGTCCGTGGCGGCAGACGGAAATCGTTTGGGACTGCTGGAGAGCATTCTGAAAAGCTTCTGCGATATTTATTATGAAAAGCACGATATTGCGGAAGTAAACGTGGAAACGGTTAAGTCGCTGAGCGCGGAACAGGACAAAAAACTGCAAGAAAACCTGGAAAAGTATTTTAAGAAAAAAGTTTTAATTACTTATACCGTTAAACCCGAAATTCTGGGCGGACTGGTCGTGACCTGCGGCTCAGAAATGATTGATGATTCAATCCGGGGAAAATTAAATCGTTTGGAAACTGTAATGAAAGGTGGAGAATAATGCCGGTAGCTGCCAGTGAAATTTCTTCTATCATCAAAGATAAAATTGCCAAATCGGAGGTTGATGCCGATGTGGCCGAGGTGGGACAGGTTTTGTCGGTAGGCGACGGAATTGCCCATGTCTACGGACTGAACAAAGTGCAGGCCAATGAAATGGTAGAGTTTGAATCCGGAGTTAAGGGAATGGCGCTTAACCTGGAGGAAGATAATGTTGGCGTGGTTGTGTTCGGTTCGGACGAGTCCATTAAGGAAGGCGACACCGTCAGACGCACGGATAAAATCGTGAGCGTGCCGGTGGGCAAAGAACTGCTGGGCCGGGTAGTCGACGCTCTGGGTGAACCGATTGACGGCAAGGGCACAATTAAGGCCAAAAAATTCAGTTATTCGGAAGTCAAGGCTCCGGGAATTATCGCCCGCCGCAGCGTGCACGAACCGGTGCAGACGGGATTGAAAATTATCGATTCGCTGATTCCTATCGGGCGCGGTCAGCGCGAGCTGATTATCGGCGATCGTCAGACGGGAAAGACGGCTATCATTCTGGATACAATTATCAACCAGAAAGCATTGAATGATGCCGCCAAATCCGAAAAAGAAAAAATGTATTGTATCTATGTGGCTGTCGGACAAAAGCGTTCGACCGTGGCTCAGGTGGTGAAAACCCTGAAAGATTACGGTGCTCTGGACTATACCATCGTGGTAGCGGCAACTGCCTCCGATCCGGCGCCGATGCAGTTTATTGCCCCGTATTCGGGTTGTGCCATGGGCGAATATTTCCGTGACAACGGTATGCATGCCACTATTTTTTATGATGATTTGTCCAAGCAGGCGACGGCTTACCGCCAGATGTCGCTGCTGTTGCGCCGTCCACCGGGGCGTGAGGCTTATCCGGGCGACGTGTTTTATCTGCATTCACGTCTGCTGGAACGCGCCGCGAAAATGAATGACGAAGAAGGCGCCGGTTCACTGACGGCTCTGCCGGTAATTGAAACCCAGGCAGGCGATGTGTCGGCCTATATTCCGACCAACGTTATTTCGATTACCGACGGTCAGATCTTTTTGGAAACATCACTGTTTTATCAGGGTGTGAGACCGGCGGTGAACGTGGGTATTTCGGTGAGCCGCGTGGGATCTGCCGCACAGATTAAGGCGATGAAACAGGTGGCCGGAAAAATCAAGCTGGATCTTGCCCAGTACCGCGAAATGGCGGCATTTGCCCAGTTTGCCTCAGATCTTGATCCGGCAACCAGACAGCTGCTTTCGCGCGGCGAGAGACTGACCGAACTTCTGAAACAGCCGGTTTATCATCCGATGCCGGTGGAAGATGAAGTGGTATCCATTTTTGCCGGTGTGCGCGGATATCTGGATAAAATTTCCGTCAGCGAAGTGAAAAGCTATGAGCAAAAAGCACTGACCGAGATTAAGTCCAACCATCCCGAATTTTTGGAAGAAATCCGCAATACAAAAGTGATTTCCGATGAACTTGACAAGAAGCTGAGTGATTTCTTTGACAAGTTTACCGAAGAATTTTCGGGTGAAAACAAAAAGGCGGCGTAGGAAGCGAAGATGGCAGGTTTAAAAGAATTACGAACCCGTATTGAGGCGATTAAATCCACCAGAAAAATCACTTCGGCGATGAAAATGGTGGCCGCGGCCGGTTTGCGCCGGGCACAGGGGCTGATCGGCAAAAGTTCGGCTTATTATGATAATCTGCTTATCTCGGTTCAACACGTGATTTTTGACCTGAAACAGGAAGAAGCGGCCAAAGGCGTGCGCTATCTTTATCCGAAGATGATGACCGGCAGCGGAAAAGATCATTCTTATCTGCTGTTGGTTGTTTCTTCCGACAAAGGATTGTGCGGCAGTTATAACGCCAATGTGGCCAAGGCAGCATTGAAACGCATTGACGAGCTGCTGTCTGCAGGACATGAAGTTAAGGTTGTCTGCATCGGAAAAAAAGCCCGCGACGTGATTAAACGCAAACATGCGGATTTGATTGTCCGGACGCTGGAAGGCGTTGCCCGCAAGGGAGCCGATTATGAAGAAGCGGCAAAGATTGCCCTGCCGGTGCTGGAGGCTTTTTCCAAAGGCGAATTTGACAAAGCGGAAATTGTGAGCAGTTATTTTGTGTCGGCAATCAGCCGCGATGTGCAGGCCCGTCCGCTGCTGCCGGTCGAATTGCCCGAAACCGAAGCCGGTGCCGAACCGGTTAACCGGGTGAAAAACGCTTTTTACGATTATGAGCCGGATAAACTTTCAATGTTGTCCGGACTGTTGCCGCAGATTGCCAAGGCGCAGGTGTTTAATGCCATTGCACAGGCACAGGCTTCGGAGCAAGGAGCGCGCATGGCCTCGATGGACAATGCAACCCGCAATGCTTCTGATATGATTTCCGAACTGACGCTCCGTTACAACGGAATCCGCCAGTCGGCAATTACGACGGAACTGACCGAAATTATTTCGGGAGCGGAAGCAATATAATTTTGCAGGCGCCGGGCGCCGTATGGAGAATTAAAGTTCTAAAGTTGATTTGGAGATTGTGATGACCGAGAAAAAGACCAAAGCTGTTGCAACCAAAAAAGCCAAGACGGCTTCAAAAAGCGACAAGACGGAAGCCGTGGTGTCGAAGGTTGAAAAAAATAATCCTCAGGCACTGGGCCATATATCGCAGGTTGTCGGTGCCGTGGTCGACGTTAAGTTTGAAAATGTCGACGAGCTGCCGAATATCATGACCGCTTTGGAATGCGATAACCACGGACAAAAACTGGTGCTGGAAGTAGCTCAACATCTGGGTGAATCGGTTGTGCGCTGTATTGCCATGGATACAACAGACGGGTTGGTCAGAGGTTTGCCGGTGGTTAATACCGGACGTCCGATTGAAGTTCCGGTGGGACCGGAAATGCTGGGACGCATTATCAATGTTATCGGTGAGCCGGTGGACAACCGCGGGCCGCTGAAAGCCAAAATGAAAATGCCGATTCACCGCGAAGCTCCGTCTTTTACCGACCAGTCGACGGAAACGGAAATTCTGACCACGGGAATTAAGGTTATCGACTTGCTGGAACCATATGCCAAAGGCGGTAAGATCGGTTTGTTTGGCGGCGCCGGGGTGGGCAAGACGGTTCTGATTATGGAACTGATTAACAATATTGCCAAAGGACACGGCGGTTATTCGGTTTTTGCCGGGGTGGGCGAACGCACCCGCGAAGGCAACGATTTGTATAACGAAATGATTGAATCCGGAGTTATTGACCTGAAAGGCAACAATTCCAAAAGCGTGCTGGTTTACGGTCAGATGAACGAACCTCCCGGAGCGCGTGCCCGCGTGGCTTTGACCGGTTTGACCCAGGCCGAATATTTCCGTGATGAAGAACATCAGGACGTGTTGCTGTTTATTGATAATATTTTCCGCTTTACACAGGCCGGTTCCGAGGTTTCGGCATTGCTGGGACGTATTCCGTCGGCGGTGGGTTATCAGCCGACACTGGGAACGGATATGGGAGCGATGCAGGAGCGCATTACCTCAACCAAAAACGGTTCCATTACCTCGGTGCAGGCAGTTTATGTGCCGGCCGACGACTTGACCGACCCGGCACCGGCAACAACTTTTGCTCACCTGGATGCAACGACGGTTTTGTCGCGTCAGATTGCCGAGCTGGGTATTTATCCGGCGGTTGATCCGCTTGATTCGACCAGCCGCGTTTTGTCTCCGGATGTGGTCGGTGACGAACATTATCAGGTGGCACGTCAGGTGCAGGAGGTTTTACAGAAATATAAATCACTGCAGGATATTATCGCCATCCTGGGTATGGATGAGCTGTCGGAAGAAGACAAGCTGACCGTGGCCCGAGCCCGCAAAATCCAGAAGTTTTTGTCGCAGCCTTTCCATGTGGCGGAAGTATTTACGGGAACGCCAGGCGTGTTTGTCAAGCTTGAAGATACGATTAAAGGCTTTAAGGGAATTCTGGAAGGCAAGTATGACGATATTCCCGAACAGGCGTTTTATATGGTGGGAACCATTGAAGACGTTTTGGAAAAAGCCAAAAAGATGTAGTCCGGCGCCGGGGTGGCCGCTCCGGTGTCGTGCAGAACGAGGTTAAGATATGAACGAAGTAACTTTACAGCTTTATGCCCCGAATAATCTGACCGGACCTTTGTCTGCGGCACGGGTTGTGCTGCCGGCAGCAGCGGGAGATTTGACCGTATTGCCGGAAAGAGCGCCGACTTCTTTGCTGCTGCGCAACGGAGAAGTGAGGCTTTTAAACGCGGATAATGTCGTGGAAGCGCGTTATTTTGTTAAAGGCGGCGTGGCGGATGTGGCCGATAATGTCTGCAAAGTTTCTTCGGAATATATCAAACATGACAAAGACATCACTCTTGCCGAAGCGCATCAGAAATGGGAAAATTCGGAAGATGAAACCGAGCGCGATTATTTTAAGATGATCGTCGCGGCATTTGAAGCAGAAGGCAAATAGAAAACCCCCGGAAGTAATAAACTTCCGGGAATTTTTGTTTTAGAATTCAATAACGGGGCGGACTTCGTAGAGAGTGTCATTTTTACCGTCGTAGGCATAGTTGAAGTTGATTAATCCATAGTCGAGAGCAAAATCTGAAATCCATGCGTAGCTTTTATTTCTTTCGGACGATGTCCAATAATAGGAATTTTTTTCTATCCGGGATCCTCCGATAAGGTCAATTCTATTGTTAATGGTTGATATATTATCATAAATACTGGTCATGATACCGGCAGCCGGCAGGCACCAGTTGCCTGGGCTAGTTCCTTCGGTTTGGTATTCATAAGCGGCCCAGGCTGCCTGATAATTTTTATCTCCTATTGCTATGATAACTGCTGTATTTTTGTAACTTTGAAAATCTGTTGCGGCTTCTTCTTTAGTTGCAAAGTTTGTTAAATCAGGAACATCTATGTCATATGCGCCCCAAATATAGCGTCCTATACTATTCAGTGCCATAGCCTGTCCACAATTACTGTCATCACTCTTATAGACGACGACGGCAATTGGGGTTTTGCCGGAAATATTTTGAGAACTGCAAGTTCCGTCGCTGTAGACAATATCGCCGATATTGCAGTTTTTGGCAGAGCCGTTGCATTTTCCCCATTCGGGTTTAAGGATTTCTTGACAAGTTCCGTTTTTCCATTCATAGCCGTCGGCGCAGGTGCAGGATTTGTATTTTCCGTCGCAGGCTTCACCTGAACCGCCGGTTTCATGACTGCCGGAGCAAGTGTATTTATAATCATCCGAGCATTGTTCTCCCGGACAATACCAATAATTTCCGAGAGGACATTTGAGGCCGCCGTCGGGGCAGGAAGTTTCGGTATAGCCGAGGGAGGCACAGTCGGTGTTTTCTGTGCATTGCGCCATAATCTCAGGAGCAAAGCAGATGGTGGTCAGTGCGGTGGTGATAATCAAATATTTTTTCATTGCTTTTCTCCTTGTTAAAATTCAAGTACGGGGCGGACCTCGAGGCTGCTGTCCTTATAACATTCGTCCAATCCACTAATGGCGAAAAAAGAGCACCATGAAATGATGTTACTGTACTCGGAAGATGACCAGAGGTGGGAATTTGTCTCTATTATCGGAGTACCACCAGAAAGATTAAATCCATTATTAATAGCTGACATATTAATTTTAATACTGACCATAATACCACCTCCTGGCAAGCACCAGTTGCCTGTGCTAGTCCCTTCGGTTTTATACTCGTGTGCTGCCCAAGCTGCCTGAAACTCATTTTTACCGTTAACGATAATTTTAGATGTATTTTTACAACTAGCAAAATCTAGAGAAACAGCAGCATATGATACATAATTTTGAAGGGGTGAAATATCCGTACCATATGGCCCCCAAATGTAGTTGCCCACACTATTCAGCGCCATAGCCTGGGCGCAGTTGCCATCGTCGCTCTTATAGACAACAACGGCGATGGGGGTTTTACCGGAAATATTTTGAGGACTGCAGGTTCCGTCGCTATACAGAATATCACCGATATTGCAGTTTTTGGCCGAACCGTTGCATTTTCCCCATTCGGGTTTAAGAATTTCTTTCTGGCAGGTTCCGTCTTTCCATTCGTAACCGCTTGCACAATTACAGGATTTGTATTTTCCTCCGCAGGCTTCGCCGGAACCGCCGGTATAGCCGGTGCCAGTGCAGGTATATTGATAATCGGGTGAGCATTGCTCTTCCGGACAAGCCCAGGCGTTGCCGAAGGGGCATTTGAGGCAGTTACCCTGGTTTGATGATTCGGTGTAGCCGAGAGCCGAACAGTCGGTTATGGCACAATCCTGTGCACGGACAAGAGAAGCCGAAGTAAATGCTAAAACTGAAGTGGTGATTGCTAAATAATATCTCATGGTGGTTCTCCTTAGTCCAAACAATAGCTGAAAGAAGTGTTAAACGGACAT
>CALYAY010000038.1 GCA_944393695.1 uncultured Alphaproteobacteria bacterium
CCTCCCTCCCTAAAGTTTTAGGGAGGGTCGGGGAGGGTTTCATATCTAAATAAAAACCTGTCATCCCTCGTTCAGCGTCAGTCTGAACGTCAAGGGATCTTCTTTGTTGCCCTCTCCCCTTTAGAAAGGGGAGCCGGAGGGGTAAAATACCAGCCTTACCTTTCTCACCCTCACCCGCGTCACTCCGTTCCGCAAGTTCTCCCCTCTATATCCCCCTCCCTGAAAACTCAGGGCTGGAGGCAGAAAATATCTCCTGTGGAGATATTTTCAACGACAGGCGAGAGTTTGTTAGCTCATAAGCTAGCGACAGCAACGCGAAATGAGCGTTACAAACCGAGTGACCGCAGCGACTTAGCAAACGTAGTGAGCTTAGGAGCCAGAAGGTCGGGGAGGGTTTCATATCTAAATAAAAACCTGTCATCCCTCGTTCAGCGCCAGTCTGAACGTCAAGGGATCTTCCTTATTGCCCTCTCCCCTTTAGAAAGGGGAGCCGGAGGGGTAAAATACCAGCCGCTTCATTTTCCCAAACTTGCATTCTCCATTTCACCCTTTTCCCACTCTGTCATCCTCGGGCTTCTTCTCTTTTGTCATTCCCGGCTTGGAGTCGATAGTTGCTAAGAACAAGCCGAAGGCGCAGTTCGAAGCTTACGAGACGAAAGGGGCCCATTACCCTGTAATGGGAATTTACACCGGGAATCCAGGTCGAAACAAATCAGCCGCTTCATTCCTTGACTTTTACCTTTACAATCAGAAGGTTATGCACTTTTTTATTGCCAAATAAAATTTTTGTGCTAAATTTTGTACGAAATTTTATTATTATTAACTAAAAATTAAGTATTATGAAAAAATTAAGTATTATTTTGAGTTTGGCTTTAATGCCTATGTTCGCGGCTTGTGGCAATGCAAACGGTAAAACATCCGAAACCTCTGCCGCCGGTAATGAAAACGTCATCAGGACAACATCCGACAAAATCATTGTCTATGAACGTTCCGGCACCGGCGATGATGAGTGGAAAGCATCAGATGTCTGGAGTTATCAGGAAACATCGGAAGGATGTGTTTTTACCTGCAAAGGCGACCATGGTGAAAAAAGTTTTGCCCTTGCCGAAAAGTACAATCTTTCTCAGTTTGACACCGAAACATTGGATGTTGAGGAAAAAACTGCAGCAAAAATCATTCCCTTCCAGGAATATCAGATGTTTTTCGGCCAGTTTATGCTTGCCCGTCCTTCAAGGGGCATAGCCATTGAAACCAACGGACATATTTTGCTCTTATTGGCTGAACAGCCCGGTAAAGAGAGGTCATTTTCCGATTACCGGATCACCAATACAAATTTTGTGGTAAAAACCAAAAGCGGCAAAGAATTGCGCTTTGTTGAATATAAATTTGTATTGAAAAACTGGGAAAAAGGTGAAACGGTCCAAGGAGAATGGAAAGAATTGCTTCCTCTTTATACGCCGACCAACTCTCCGGCCAAGTCTTCAACCGATAATGTAAATGAAGTTGTAAAAGGAGAATACGTCCGCGTATTCTGAAACAGAAATAAAAAAACGAGGCTCAACAGACAGCCCCGTTTTTTTTGTTTTTCGAAAAATGACAAAAAACATCTTGCAAAAAAATAAAAATATGTTAAATAAACGATTGAAAACATATTATTAACTAAAAATTAAGTATTATGAAAAAATTAAGTATTATTTTGAGTTTGGCTTTAATGCCAGTGTTCGCGGCTTGTGGCAATGCAAACAGTAAAACGTCCGAAACCTCTGCCGCCGGTAATGAAAACGTCATCAGGACGACATCCGACAAAATCATCGTGATATCTAATTATCATGATGATATCCAAAAAGATGCGAAAGATGCCTCTTTCTGGAGTTATCGGGAAACACCGGAAGGAAGTGCGTTTACCTGTAAAGGGCCTAAAGGCGAACAGACGTTTGTTTTTGCCGAGAAGTACAATCTTGCCCAATATGGGGATGTCGTGTTTGCCACCGATTTTGGCGAGCAGAAGATTGCTCCCTTCGGCAGCTATATGGATGGCTCTTTTGGTCTTGCCGAAGATTATCCCACTGTCGGCATAGCCCTTGAAACCAATGGTCACATCCTGCTTCTGATTCGCGAACATAGCGCGCAAACCTTTGCTGATTATAAAATCATTAAGGATAATATAATCCTAAAGGATAAAAACGGCAAGAAAGTGCGCTTTATTCAATTCGAGGGAAAAAGCACGGATCCCAACGCTGTTTACAAATTCAATCTTGGTATCCTGCCTCTCTACACGCCGACCAATTCCCCGGCCAAATCTTCAGCTGATAATCTGAATGACAAAATCAAGGGAATGAACAATGTCCGCGTATTCTGAAACAGAAACAAAAAAACCGAGGCTCAACAGACAGCCCCGGTTTTTTTTAATCCTTTCTTTTCGGCAGCCCCACCAGCCATATCGCTGCGATAAACAGCAGCACAATCACCCCGACCGCCGTCCACAAAACTGAATTGTAAGTAAAAAATTTAAATACCCCGCTGAAATATAATAAAATAACAAAGAACATCAGGCCGAAGTTCATCATTATCCATTTCATGATTTTTTCTTCCCGTTAAATTGCCCGTTTTTAATAAAATTAATACAGGCATTGACGATTCTTTGGTTATTGAGCGGATTCCAATGCCTGTTGGGGATATAAATCATTTCCTTCGCTCCCTCCAATTGCGATTCTTCTGCCGTGTTGAAGTAACGCTGCCATTTCTCCGGCAAAAACCTTAACAACCCACAGCCTTTTTTATTGGTAACGATAATCCCCAGCTCGCGCCCTTTGGGCAGCTTGGGAAAAGTAGCGGCTGCGTATTGTTCATCCATTTCATCAACCATCGGCCCGAAAATCCGCCGCACAAGTTTGTTCTTTCCCCATCGTGCCCAGCGGTAAGCCCCCTGATTCGGCGGACAAATCTGCACTGCCCGGTTGATTTTCAGCTTGGTTGTCCAGGGCTCTTTTGAAGCCAGAAGTTTGCGCAGAATAATTCCACCGATTCCCACACTCACAAAAGAAACCTCCTGCACATCCTCAAGATGATTCAGCAAAAAATTAAACTGTTTCACATGGGAATCGATTCTCCGACGGATAGACGGATAATTTATCGCCGCCGCCATATATCCGGATTCGATAGCCTTCCGCCACAAAGGCCGGAAGATGTTTTTGGTCTGCCCCAGTCCGTGAATCATAATAATCATATGTCCTTTCTGCCGGGGCAGCTGATAGAGACTTATATATTTCACAAAGGCCTGGCGGCATTCTTCAAATCCGCCTTCATACCGCCGGATATCCCATTGGTCCAGCAGGCGAAATTCTTTTGTCTTGCTATTACGCTGGATTCGCCATTTCTGATAAAAGAACACGTCCTCCCAAAACTGTCCGCCGCCTAAAGTGAAAAAGTTAAAGCTCATTATGCCTTTCCTTTAACCACATTTTCATTCGGAATTGCGGTAATCGTCACCATTGATGTATCAGAAGAATCCATTTCTATCAGAATCTGCACGGCGCGTTTGGCCTGAATATAAGTCATATGACTCACCCGTGCGCGCACTGTTGCAACTTCAGTCCATCCCAGTTTAGGCATTTCCGACATATAAAAGTCAAAAATCTCGCTCGGGGTATAAGGCGCGGTAAACACCAGACTTCCGATCCAGTTATGCCCGCTGCCCAAAGCTTTGGTTTCGCTCAGGTCAATATAGGCCTGATTCGGAAACGGCATATCCGGAAAATTTGCAAATGCCGGAGGAATCGCCGTTCCGTCAATACCCGTAATCGGCGCCCGTTCTTGTGAGCATGCCGCCGTAAATAAAAGCAAAACCATTGTAAATATGTATTTTTTTATCATTTCATTTTCTCTTCGTTTCATAAATAAAAGCTTGTTTTTCTTCAACTCTACCAGATTATGGTTAAAAAATAGAAAACAAATTTTATTATGCCGGCTCCCGTCACGTTATTTTTAGCTTCACATTTTTTATACATATATTCAATGAGTTAAAAAATAATCGCAAAAAAAATCAATTTTTTTTATTTTTTGTGTTGACAGATGCAAAAGGTTGTTCTATAAAACGGCTCACCGGCTGATGAAAAGCCACTGAGGTTTTGAAAGCGGTAGTTATAAAGAGGAGTAAATAAGGGATAGGGGATACGCAGACGGTATTTTGAGAAATAAAGTCTGTGATATCTAAGG